>JBBQRT010000028.1:0-42304 GCA_038214505.1 Phycisphaerales bacterium
GATCGGGAGTGACCGCGGAAGTGGCGAGCCGCTGAGCGTGGCGGGGGAGGGCCGTCTAGACGTGAAGCCCGGTTCGGAGAGCCGGGGTACCCAGGAGGCATGAGGCACCCCGGCCGGCCGCATTACACTTCCCCCATGGCCCGCGTCTCTGATCCAGTCCGTGCCCTTGCCGGCGCCACGTGGGTGGTCAAGACCCTGCGTGGGGTGGGGCATGTCGCGTACTTCGCCGGCGGGTGCGTCCGCGATGCTCTGCTCGGGCTGCGCCCGACCGACTACGACGTGGCCACCGACGCCACGCCCGACCGTGTCCGCCGGATGTTCCCGCGGTCCGACCATGTCGGGGCTAGCTTCGGCGTCGTGATCGTGCATGTGCCGCGGGACGTGGGATTGGGGGGGGCGGCGGGGGCGGAGGCGGCGCGGGTGGATGTCGAGGTGGCGACTTTCCGCAGCGACGGGCCGTACTCCGACGCACGGCGGCCCGACAGTGTACATTTCGCGGGGCCTGTGGAGGATGCGCAGCGGCGTGACTTCACGATCAACGCGCTCTTCGTGGATCCGCTTGCCCCGGGAAGCGCCGGCGGCCTGGATGGCGTGCTCATCGACCACGTCGGGGGCGCGGCGGACCTTCAGCGGCGGGTGATCCGGGCCGTGGGCGATGCGGATCAGCGGTTGAGCGAGGACCACCTGCGGGCCCTGCGGGCCGTGCGGTTCGCGGCGAGGCTGGGCTTCACCATCGACGCCGCCACGGCCGACGCGATCCGGCGGCATGCCTCGCAGCTCCGGGGCGTCAGCCGCGAACGCATCGGCGAAGAACTCCGTCGCATGCTCGCCCACCCTGCGCGGCGGCACGGCGTTGGGCTGCTGCAAGAGCTCGCCCTCGACGCCCCCGTGCTCGACGACGCGCCCTCGCGATCGACCTTGCGACTGCTCGGTGCGCTGCCCTCAGAGGCCGACGCAATAACGGCGGTCGCCGCGTGGCTGTTAGATCGATCCTGGCCCGAGGTGGCCGAGCAACCTGTCTGGATCGATACAATCCGCAAGCGGGGCGGGCCGCAGGGGCAAGTGAGCCGCGTTCGGGCGGCGCTGTGTTTGAGTAATGACGAAAGCGAGACGCTGGATCAGACGCTCCGGCTGGTGCGGCATCTGGCGACGGGATGGAACGCCGCGGGCGTGGCGAGGCGGAAGCGCTGGGCGACGAGTGGGACGTTCGGCCAAGCCCTCTCCATCGTCCGGGGCTGGTCGCCCGCCGCCCGTGAGTCGATTGCCCAAGCCGTTGATGAGTTGGCGAAGGACGGCATTGGTTTGGGTCCGCCCCCGTTCGTGACGGGCGATGATCTGGTACGTATAGGGATAACGCCGGGACCTGCGTTCAAAGCTGCCTTGGACGCGGCGTACGACGCCCAGCTTGAGGGGGTGGTGGCGAGCAAAGCGGCGGCGTTGGAACTTGCTCGGGCCAAGTGCGTCTAACCACTTGGGTCCGGGTGGGTGGCGGGTCGTCGACGACGCGTATTCATGGTCGGGCGTCGGCCGCGGCGATGAGGCAGGAACATCGGAACGAGCCGGCAAGCTCGGGCCGGAGCAGGCAGGCAACCCCGTGGGTCGGCGGTCGATCGGTGAACGAGCGGCCGGGCCCGTGCAGCACGAAAGGAAGCGTTTCATGCGGACGACAATCAAGAACCTGGCGCTGGCCGCCGCTTTGGGGGTGGGGCTAGCCCTGTCAGCCCCGACGCTCGCGCAGAGCGGCAAGCCCGACGCGGGCAAGCAGGGCGACCAGCCCAAGCAGGGCGAGCCGGGGAAGGTGGACATCGCCAAGGCGGTCAAGAAAGACTTGGTGATCTTCCGTTCCGGGCGGCAGATCGAGGGCGTGATCCTCGGCGAGACGCCCACGGAGCTCAAGTTCCTGGTGATCGTCGGTACGCTCAAGAGCGAGGCGACATACGCCAAGAGCGACATCCTCGAGATCAAGAAAGACGCGTTCAAGGCCGATGAGGCCAAGACGGACGACAAGGACGCGGGCGAGAAGAAGGCGGGCGAGGAGAAGACGGGCGACCAGCCCGTTGGCGACGCCGCGCCCGGCACGGTAGACCTCAAGGGTAAGCCGATTCCGGCGGACGCTCTGAAGGTCTACTTCGTGACCTTTGCCGGCGAGTTCGGTCGAGACCTCTCGCAGACGCCGCTCAAGGAGATCGTGGACGACATGGTGGCGGCCCAGCCCGACATCGTGGTTGTGCAGTTCAACCACAGCTTCTCGCTCTACGGCCAAGAAAATCCCGACTTCGTGGAGGACGCCGACCAGGCCTTCGCGATGCTCGACAAGGCCCGCGAGCTCGACACGCTGCTCAGCAATCGCCTGCGGGATGATCCGGCCCTGAAGAACAAGCGGCCCCGGATGGTCGCGTGGATCAAGAAGGCCATGGGCACGGCCGCCTTCCTGCCCTTCACGTTCCCCGAGATCTATTTCACCTCCGACGCCAACATGGGCGGCATCGGCGGGCTGGAGAGCTTCCGCAAAATGGGGGACCTGGTCGTGCAGGAGAAGATGCGCGGCATCGTGCTCGGGCGGGCCATCGGCCTGGCCGAGAAGGGCGGGCACGACGGGCGGATCATCCGCGCCATGACCCGCGGCGAGTACATCCTCAGCTACCGCATGGTCAATGGGAAGGTCGAGTTTCTCGAGCGCATGCCCGAGAGCCCCGACGAGATCCTCCTCAAGGACGACGGTCCGGTGAATCGGGACCGCACCGATATTCTCCAGGACGTCATCCGGATGCGCGGCAACGACTACATGACGCTCAACGCCAAGGCCGCATTCGACATCGGCTTTTCCCGCGGAACGGTCGACACGCTCGACGACCTGATGGCCCTTCTGGGCGTCACCCGCAACTACGCCGTCGTTCGTTCGCCCGCACCGAAGATCCTCTCGAAGTGGTCGCGGGAGGTCCAGCGTGCCGAGACCGACGTGCGTCGGCTCATCCGTCAGTACCAGGCCGTGGAGGTCAAGGAACCGGGCGGATTCAAGGAGCGCACAGCGGCCCGTTCGCAGCGCAAGGCTCTTCTCCGCCAGATCCAGTCCGTCGCCGATCGCTACCGGGAGGCCATCAACCCCCGGGCCGTGGGCGATGTGGACGGGCTCATCTCGCAGATGAACATCATTATCAACCGCATCGACCAGGAGCAGCGGCTGGACCGCCCGGATGCTCCGTGAGGCCGGGCCCGGTCGGCCCGACCTTCGGCTCGAACTTCACGTGCCCCTTCGTTTGAGATCACCACCCGCTCACTCATAGATTGAAGGACAGAAACCATGCCTAGCCGGCTGCTCAATATTCTGCGTTCGATGGCAACGACGGTGCTGGTTGCCGCGGTCGTTCTGACCTGCTCCGCATCGGCGCTGGCCGACAAGCTCCACCTCAAGGACGGCCGGGTGCTCGAGGGCACCGTCGTTCGCGAGGGCAAGGAGTTCGTGTTCTTCCGGATCAAGGTCGGGTCGATCTCTCAGGAACAGATGTTCTCCCGCGACCAGATCCTCAAGATTGAGCAGGACGACCAGACGCCCAAGGACGACGAGTCGCTCAAGGCCAAGGAGGAGGCCGACCGCAAGGCCGAGACGGACAAGAAGGCCGCCGGGCGGCACACCGGGGCGACGCGTGTGGCGATCCTGAACTTCGGCCCGCCCAACGAATGGCTGGGCTCGGCCGGCGACATGGTCGGTGTGCAGATCTCCGCCAGCGCCTTCGCGGCTGCCGTTCCCATGCTCAAGAAGGAGAAGGTGGACGTGGTTGTCATCCGGATCAACTCCGGCGGCGGCTACACGCTCGAGCGGGACCGCTTCGAGGAGATCTTCGAGAAGCAGTACAAGCCCAACTTCCGCACCGTCGCCTGGGTGCAATCGGCCATCTCCGCGGCCGCGATGAGCCCGTGGGTGCTCGAAGAGTTCTACTTCTTTCCCGACGGGTCCATCGGCGGGTGCACGGAGTGGTCGGGCGGGATGGTCGCGTCCAAGGGCGCCCGGCTGGAGATGATTCTGGCGAAGATGGAGCGGGCCAGCGAGCTCGGCAAGCACGACCGCAAGATCATGCGTTCGATGCAGATCATGGAGGCTCTGAGCGTCGACTACGACAGCTCGGGCAACGTCGTCTGGCGTCAGGACGAGCTGGGGCAGTTTGTTCTCAACCGGCACTCGAACGTCTACACCATGAACGCCTCCGATGCCGTTCGGTTCGGCTTCGGCGAGGGCATCGCGGCCAACAAGGAGGAGCTGGTCAAAGCGCTCAAGCTCCAGGAAGTCGAGTGGGTCGCCGAGAACGTCACCAAGTTTCTCGATGATAACATTCGCGAGAACGATAAGGTCGAGCGCCGCAATCGTGAGACGTTTGATCGCTACACCAACGCCCGTGGCCTGGCGGCGCAGCTGCAGGACAAGCAGCGTCGCGGGCAGCAAATCTCTATCGCCCGCAGGGCGCTAGAGGAGATCAAGCGTTTCGTCAAGCTCAACCCCAACTTCCAGTTCCACTTGGGCATTGAGCTCTCTCCCGAGTGGTTCGAGGCTCAGGACGAGGAGCTCAAGCGCCTCGCCGCCCTGCCCTGAACGGCCGCTAGAAATCCCGAGTTTCCGCGGGCCCCGCGCGACGCGCGGGGCCCGTCGTTTTTGCTCATCCCGGGCCTATCCTGCACGCCATGAGCACCACGATGGACCGCGCTTCGTTCGTTCCGACGGGCTTCGACGGAACACGCTGGGAGAGCATCGAGCCCCTGATCGCCGACCTCAAGGCCCGCCCGGTCTCCACGACCCGCGAGCTGGCCTCCTGGCTGGTCGACCGCTCCGATCTCGACGCCGCCTGCTCCGAGGCGCGGGCCAGCCTCTACATCGCCAGCAGCTGCAACACCGACGACAAGCCGATCGCCGAGGCCTACACGGCGTACCTGGAGAACATCGCCCCCAGGCTCGAGGTCGCTTCGTTCGAGCTCGATCGACGCCAGGTCGAGCTTGGCGAGCGGTTCCCGCTGGACCGCTCCCGCTACCTGGTCCTCGAACGCTCCAAGCGGGCCAGCGTCGAGCTCTTCCGCGAAGAGAACGTGCCGATCCAGACCGAGCTGGCCAAGCTCAGCCAGGAGTTCGGCAAGATCACCGGCGCGCAGACCGTGCAGTTCGACGGCGGCGAGAAGACCCTGCCGCAGATGTCGCGATATCTCGAAGAGACCGACCGTGCCCGCCGCGAGGGAGCCTGGCGCGGGATCGCGCAGCGCCGCCTGGCCGACCGCGAGAGTCTCGATGCGCTCATGGACCAGATGGTCCGGCGCCGCGACGCGATGGCGAAGAACGCCGGGTGCGCCGGCTATGTCGAGTACGCGTTTAGGGACAAGCAGCGGTTCGACTACACGCCCAAGCATTGTCGCGACTTCTGGCTCGCCGCCGAGAAGCACGTTGTGCCGCTGGTCCGCCGGCTCGATGCGCGGCGGCAGAAGGCCCTGGGCGTAGCCGAGCTGCGCCCCTGGGATCTGAACGTGGACCCCAAGGGCCGCCCGGGCCTGAAGCCCTTCGACGGCGGCCGCGACCTGATGCGGAAGACGCAGGCTGTCATGGACGCGCTGGACCCGCGGCTGGGGGCCCTGACGCGCCGCCTGGGCGACGCGGGCAACGCCGAGAATGGCGGCGGCGGGGCGATGGTGACCGACTGTCTCGACCTCGATTCACGCCGCGGCAAGCGCCCGGGCGGGTACCAGTATGTCCGCGATTTCTCGCGCAAGCCGTTCATCTTCATGAACGCGGCGGGCATGCAGCGGGACGTGATGACGATGGTGCACGAGGCCGGGCACGCGTTCCACTCGATGCTCTGCGAGGGCGACGAGCTGGTCGAGTATCGGCACAGCCCGATCGAGTTCGCCGAGGTGGCGAGTATGAGCATGGAGCACCTGACGATGCCGCACTGGGGCGCCGCGGGCGGCTTCTACCCGAGCGCGGGCGACCTCCGCCGGGCCCGGCACGACCACCTGCAGGACTCGGTAGTGATTCTGGCGTGGATCGCGACCATCGACGCGTTCCAGCACTGGATGTACGAGCACCCGACGCACACGCGGGCCCAGCGCGATGCGCACTGGCTGGAGCTTGACGCGAAGTTCGGCCACGCCTTGAGCTGGGCCGGGCTCGAGGACAGCCGGGCCAGCACCTGGCAGAAGCAGGGCCATCTTTTCAGCCACGCGCTGTATTACATCGAGTACGGCATCGCGCAGCTTGGGGCCCTTGGCCTGTGGCTCAAGAGCCGGCAGCAGGGCGAAAGGGCGGCGGTGGACGCGTATGTGCGTGCCCTGAGCCTGGGCGGGAGCAAGCCGCTGCCGGAGCTGTTCGAGGCCGCGGGGCTGCGGTTTGATTTCGGCGAGAAGACGGTGGCGGGCATCGTCGAGGCCGTGGAGAAGGAACTCGAGACGCTCGCGGATTGAGCCTTGCTGAGAGTCGCGCGATCTGTGCTTGATCCGTGCGACGACCTTTCCTGGTCTGAGGAAAGGTCGTGTGTCCTTGTCTGCATGATCGGGTTCGCAGGCCGCACGACCTTGGTCCAAGGCGACGAAGGTCGTGGCACGGGTCGGGCACGGGTCGGGGCACGGGTTCAGTCCCCGATCATTCCGGCCCGGCGGCGGGCGACCGGACTTCGGCCTTCTCACGCCCGGGGATCAGCGCCTCCGGCCCGGCCCTGAGCGCCTCGGCGATCTCTCGCTCGTGATCGTCGAGATACGGCGTCAGGTATGGGTTTTCGCGCGGGTTGTGATCGTGGGCGAAGGCCTCGGGCATCGCCCGATCGCGGGTCCATCCTTGAACGATCTCGCGGTAGAGCAGGACGCACGCGCTGGTCCGCTGGGCCCCGGCGGAGCAGTGGACCAGGACCGGCTGGCTCGCCGGATCGGTCATGATCCGCAGGGCCTCGACATAGGCCTGCGGGTTGCCGCGGCCGTCGCCCTCGAGCCGGAACACGCGGCGGTCGACGCTCAGCGCCTTGGCCGTGCGGAACGCAAGCATCTCGCCGATGGGATCCTTGTCATAGGCCCCGAGGTCGATGATGGTCTTGATGCCGCGTTCGCGGACGACGCGCTCGGTCGAGGCGGGCGTGAGCTCGCCGGAGCGGTAGATCTTGCCGGGGTCGACGACCGAGAAGTTCTTGGGCAAGAGGTCGGGGTGGACGCCGTAGCGATACGTAACGCCCAGAAGCGCAACCAGCGCCACGAGGGCGATCGCGACGCCGGAGAGTCGATTGGTCGGGCGATTCTGCATGAGCTTCCAGCGTAGCGCCGCCGGCGGGTCGCCCCGCTTCGGCCAACCCCGGCAAAGTGCTTGCTCTGCGGGAATCACCGGCAAAACAAGGGCCATTCGCATACCATTCGGGCATGAATAGTGACCCCCAGGCAGGGACGCGGAGCGGGCCCGAGATCGGGGTGGCGAGCCCGGGCAAGCGCGATCGGGGCGGGGCGACAGGGCCGCAAGCGACGCCGCCGCAGGCTCGTGTTCGCTCGTCGGCGGCGGCCTCGGCCTATCCGGCGACCGTCACCGAGCTTATCGATCAGTTGGCGAAGCTGCCGGGCATCGGCCGCCGGAGCGCCGAGCGGCTGGCGTTCCACATTCTCAAGTCTCCGAAGGTCGACGCGTTGGCGCTCAGCCGGGCCGTCGCGGATGTCAAGCAGTTCGTTCGGCCGTGCACGGTCTGCTACAACCTGACCGACTGGGGCCAGAACGCAGGTCGGGCAGGCACGGTGGCGTCCCCGGCGGCGGGCGCAACGTCGGGCCTGTGCTCCGTCTGCGGCGACGATCGGCGCGAGCGTTCTCTAGTCATGATCGTCGAGCAGCCCAAGGACCTGATCTCGCTGGAGCAGACGGGCGCGTACAAGGGCCTCTATCACGTGCTGATGGGGCGGATCTCGCCCCTGGAGGGCGTGGGCCCGGGCGACCTGACCATCGGCGACCTGCTGCACCGCATCGACGAGCCCAGGGCCAACGCGGGGGGTGTGCCGGTGACGGAGGTCATCTTGGCCCTCAACCCCACGCTCGAGGGCGACGGCACGGGGCTGTACCTGGCCGACGCGCTCGGCGGGCGGCGGGTCCGCGTGACGCGGCTGGCCCGGGGGCTGCCAGCGGGCTCGCCGCTGGAGTTTGCCAACAAGGCGGTGCTCTCGGAGGCGATCCTCGAGCGCCGGGCCGTGGATTGATCGCGGCGGTGCACTGATCGCAGCATTCGATTGATCGCGATGAAGGGATTCGGCGGCCGGAGCCGCGCCGGGACGCGATAGCCTGTAGCCCGTCCGCAGTCGCCCCGCCCATCGGGCCGATGAAGGACCCGAGTAGTCCACACCCTCTCAACCCCCGGACCCGTCCGCCGCCGCCCGACCCACCCATGCGATTCGACGCCTCACAACACATGAGCATGGGCCAGCACATGAAGCTGGCCCCCAGGATGATCCAGTCGATGGAGATCCTGCAGATGCCGCTGCTCCAGCTGGAGGAGCGGATCGCTCAGGAGCTCGAGAGCAACGTCACGCTGGAGGCCGACGAGGGCGGGAACGACGCCGGCGCCGACGGCCCGCTCGACGGTCTGGTCGGCAACGGCGACAGCGCCGCCCCCAACGACCCCGATCTTGATGGCCCGTCCGAGACCCGCGGCGACGGCGAGGACGGCGGCGAGAGCGACGAGACGCCCGACACCGGCGACGACGGCTTCGTCGGCAGCGACAGCGAGGCCAAGGGCGGCGACGAAGGCGAGCTCAACCTCGACGAACCCAACGCGACCGACGACTTCGCGCGGCTCGACTCCTTCGAGCACGACGTGCCCGACCTCAAGGACAACGAGTACTCCGACAGCGCCGAGCGGGCCAGCGATTACGAGCTGATGGACCGCCGGGCCGCCGCCAGGCTCGAGGGCGAGCCCGACGCCAAGAGCGAGGCGATGGCCAACACGGCGTCGCGTCCCGAGGGCCTGACCGAGCAGCTGCGGGAGCAGTGGGGCCTGAGCGACGTCGAGCCGGCGATGAAGGCCCTGGGCGAGCAGATCATCGCGTACATCGACGGCGACGGCTATCTCCGCACGCCGCTGGACACCATCGTCGACCGCATGCCCGGCGGCGCCGAGGCCCGGCCCGCGTGCGAGCAGATGGACCGGGCCCTGCGGGCCGTGCAGCTGCTGCTCGAGCCCGCGGGCATCGCGGCCCGCGACACGCGGGAGTGCCTGCTCCTGCAGATCGATGCCCGTGCGAACGAGGCCCGCGGCCCCGGCGAGCGCGAGGGCTGGGCAGTCGTGCGTCGCCTCGTGGCCGACCACCTCGATGACCTGGCGCAGAACCGCCTGCCCCGCGTGGCCGAGAAGTCGGGCCTGAGCCTCGTGCAGATCAACGCGGCGATGGAGCGGATGCGGCACCTGCAGCTCGCGCCGGCCCGCCAGCTCGTCAGCGAGCGCCCCGGCGCGATCCTGCCCGACGCGATCATCGAGTACGACACGGACCAGGACCGCTACATCGCCTATCTCAACGACACCCGCCTGCCCAACCTCCGCATCAACCAGGAATACGCACGCCTGGCCCGCTCCAAGGAAGCGCCCAAGCCCACCAAGGAGTTTCTCAAGAAGAACCTCTCCAACGCGGCCTGGCTCATCGACGCGCTCGAGCAGCGGCGGCGCACGCTCCTGCGGGTCATCAACGTCGTCGTCGACGCCCAGCGCGAATATTTCGACTATGGGCCCCAGGCCCTCAAGCCCCTGCCCATGACGCTGGTGGCCCAGCAGCTGGGCGTGCACGTGGCAACGGTCAGCCGCGCGGTGTCGGACAAGCACGTGCTGACGCCCCGCGGCGTCGTCGCCCTCCGTGGGTTCTTCAGCGGCGGCACGCAGACCGACACGGGCGAGGACGTGAGCTGGGACGCGATCAAGGCGGGCCTCAAGGACGTCATCGACGCCGAGGACAAGGCGAGCCCGCTGTCCGACGACGCCTTGGCCGAGGAGCTCAAGAAGCGGGGCGTGGAGATCGCGCGACGGACGGTGGCGAAGTATCGCGACCAGCTGGGCATCCCCTCGGCGCGGCTGCGGAAGAAGTTCTAAAAGACTGTTTCAGAACGTGAGCATCGAGCGATGAGCATAGCTATCAGCACAAGTGCAAGGAGGCACAAATATGGCAGCGGAGCTGCTCCCGGAAGCGTTGTGGGAAGAGATCGAGCCGTTGTTGCCGCCGCCGTCGCGGGCCGAGACGGGGCGGCCGCCGGTGGACAACAAGAGGGCGCTGCGGGGCATCATCTTCGTGCTCCGCTTCGGGGTGCCGTGGCAGGCGGTGCCCACCGACGCCTTCGGGGTCAGCGGCAGCTCGTGCTGGCGGCGCTTCAACGAGTGGACCGCCGCGGGTGTTTGGCCCGAGGTGCATCGCCGCTTGCTCAATCGCCTCGGGAAGGCAGGCGGGATCGACCTCCAGCACATGGTCGTGGATTCGCAGTCGGTGCGTGCGGTAAAAGGGGGGACCACACCGGCCCGAACCCGACGGACCGCGGCAAACAGGGCTGCAAACGCCATGTGCTGAGCGATGCCGAAGGCAACCCGCTGGTCGTGCAGACCACGCCCGCCAACGTCCCCGATCAGGAACAACTGCCCGCGCTGCTCGACACCCGTCCGGCGGTGCAAGGGCCGCGCGGGCGTCCACGCCGCAACCCGGAGGCGATCATCGGCGATCGTGCCTACGGGACCAAAGAGATGATCGCGTTGGTTGAGGCGATGCGTATCGACAGTCTGCTGGCCCCGCGTGCCAACGACACGCACGGCAGCGGCTTGGGGGTGCTGCGGCACGTCATCGAACGAACCCTCGCGTGCTTCAGCCACTTCCGACGCCTCCGGCTGTGCTACGAACGCCGGGATGAACACTCCCAGGCCTTCCACGACCTCGCCGCCGCGATGCTCGTCTGCTCAAGGATCAAGTCGACTCAGCTGCGGTTATGAAATGGTCTCTAAGCCACAGAGAATTGGACGATGATTACTAATACCGACTGTGGCACCTCGGAATGGGCGGGGCGGAAAGCTCAAAGTCCCTTCATTCGGATACGTCCGGACCAGGGCATAGTGGTGTCTCTGCGTGCATTGGTCAGGAATTGGATGCGGTCCCAAACCCCTCTGCAAACCCATCAGCTGCGAGACAGTGACGGAGCCTGTTCCGGAGATGTCAAAGACTGCTTGGCATGATGATCACGATGGCACACCGGGTTCGCCGATGCACTGAAGAGCTTGAATGAATTCCGTCGCATCAATAACGCCGTTACTGTTGAAGTCGCCCGTCGCTTGCGCGTATACCCCGCGACAGGCTAGAGACAAGCACAAAAGGGCTGGAATGATGCAGGCTTGATGGCGGGGTTGCATAAACGACCGCCGAGATTGGCGGAGTGTATCATCTCCAGGACCATCTGCAATCCCCTTAGCTGGTGAGCATGCTCATTCTTTCTGTGATTCAGGGCCCCGACAAGGGACGCACGTTCGAGCTCACCAGCGGCCTGCCGCAGCTCATCGGGCGGTCCAGCGAGGCCCTGCCGATCAGCGACACCACCGTGTCGCGCCGCCACGCCGAGCTCACGCCCGACGACGGGAAGTGGTGGATCCGCGACCTCAACAGCCAGAACGGCACCTGGGTCAACGGCGTCCGGATCGCCGAACGCACCACCCTCAAGCCCGGCGATCAGGTCCGCACCGGCGCGACGCTGTTTGTCTTCGGCTCGCGCGGCGATCCCGACGAACTCGACCTCGTTCGTGTTCTGCGCTCCGACCAGATCGACTCGAGCATCGAGCGCACCCTGGCCAGCAACGACGACTCGGTCGTGCTCTCCGAGCCCGAGCCCAAGGCCGCGGCGACCCACCACCTGCAGGTCATCTACCGCCTCACGGCCCTCACCACCACCCAGACCAACAAGGACGACCTGCTCCGCGCCGTCATGGAGCTGGTGTTCAACGAGTTCAAGCCCGAGCGAGGCTTCATCGTCCTCACCGACGCCTTGATCGACCCCGCCAGCGCCGTGGGCGGGGGCGGCGGGGCGGGCCCGGGCTGGCACGCCGCGGTCGTGAAGCACCGCACGCCGCCGACCGACAAGAAGGACGCGCGGATCCACGTCTCCCGAACCATCCTCAGCCACGTGCTCAAGCAGGGCGAGGGCGTGCTCAGCTCCAACGCCATGATCGATCCCCGCTTCGCGAAGGGCGACAGCGTGCAGCAGTTCGCCATCCGCTCGGCCGTCTGCTCGCCCATCGAGTTCGGCGACCGGCGCTTCGGGGCCATCTACGTGGATTCCTCCATCGCCAACTACACCTTCACTCCCGAGCAGCTCGCCCTGCTCAACGCCATCGGCCGCCACACCGGCCTGGCCATGGCCAACGCCGAGGCGTACGCCAAGAAGCTCCAGCACGAGCGACTGGCCGCCATCGGCGAGACCACCGCCATCCTCTCCCACTCCATAAAGAACATCCTCCAGGGTCTCCGCGGCGGGGCCGACGTGGTCGAGATGGGGCTGAAGAAGGACGACCTGAAGATCTCCCGCGGCGGGTGGACGATCCTCAAGCGCAACCTCGACCGCATCATGGCCCTCACGCTCAACATGCTCGCCTACTCCCGCCCCCGCACGCCCGAGTACGAGCTCACCCGCGTCGGGGCCCTGCTCGAGGAGTGCGCCGCGCTCATGAGCGACCAGTGCGCCGCCCGCCAGGTTGCGCTCATCGTCGACGCCGAGGCCGAGATGCCCCCGATCATGCTCGACCCCCACCTCATGCATCAGGCCATGGTCAACGTGATGGTGAACGCCGTCGAGGCCGTCGAGGCCCGCACCGGGGCCGTCACCGTCCGGGCAACTTACATCCCCGTCCCGGACCGGATGAACGCGCTGGCGACCTCGCCCGGCAAGCCCGTGGTGCGGATCGACGTGATCGACAACGGCCCGGGCGTGCCCGCCGAGAAGCAGGCCCAGATCTTCGAGCCCTTCCACACCACCAAGGGCCTGAAGGGCACGGGCCTTGGCCTCCCCGTCACCCGGCGCATCGTCGAGGAGCACCGCGGCCGGGTCATCGTCGATTCCCACCCCGAGCGCACCCCCGGCGCGACGTTCTCCGTCCTCCTGCCCGCCGAGCAGACCCGGGCGATGGACCCGAGCGCGACCTCGGCGACCAAGCTCATCATCCCCGACCCGCTGCGCGGGCGCTAGTCCGGACCGGGCCCGCTCGAACGCATCGGCACCGACGCGGGGATACGCTGAATACCTGCTTTGCCTCTTGGTCCGTCGATTCTTCGACCCCTCGATCCCCCGATCCCACGCCTTTCCAAGCTGCGCGACCGAATGACACGCACCACCGCCCAGCCCCAGCCGCGTCCGGTCCAGGAGCTCCGGCCCGCCGCCCTCGGCGTTCAAGAGCGCCCAGGCCGCCGCGGCTCGCGCGGCCTGGCCTTTCTCCGCGAGTTTCTGAAGAATCCGAACCGCACCGCCGCCATCGCCCCCAGCTCGCCGCGGCTGGCCGAGCGGATGCTCTCGGGCCTCGACCTTGCCCCGATGCGTTCGATCGTCGAGTACGGCCCGGGCACGGGCGTGTTCACGCGGGCCGTGCTCGAGCGTCTCCCCGACGGCTGGCTGAGCGGCTGCACCGACCGCCCGGGCCTCGATGGTCGCGCGTTCGTTGCCGTCGAGTTCAACCCCGAGCTCGCCCGCTTCGTCAAGGAGAGCTTCCCGACCGTCTGCGTCGAGAACGAATCGGCCGAGCGCGTCGAGGCCATCTGCGCCCGCCACGGGATCGCCCCCGGCGAGCTGGACCTGATCATCAGCGGCCTGGGCTGGGTCGGCTTCGAGCCGGGGCTCTGCACACGCATGCTCGAAGCCACCCACCGCATGCTCCGTCCGGGGGCCGAGTTCCGGACCTTCGGATATCACCTCGGCCTGGTCATGCCCCACGCCGGGCACTTCCGGCGCGAGATCAAGCGACTGTTCTCCACCGTGCATACGACCAAGAGCGTGTGGGCCAACCTGCCCCCGGCCTTTGTCTACGTCTGCCGAAAGTAAGCCCGGGGCCCCCCCATCATGATCCGGACACTCGCCGCCCCCCTCCGCCTGCTGGCCCTGCTTGTGTTCGCAACGCTCGGGGCCTGCACGCATTACGGCCCGCCCGACTGGCCCCAGGACATCGGCGGCCGCCCGATCCGCGACGGCGGGAGCGTGTGGATCTACGCCCGCAGCGCCGGCTCGGCCGACGAGGTCGCCGGCCTCGTTCGAAGCTTGGGCGGGAGCGCCGCCGCGGGCGACCAGAAGGCACCGCGCGGCGTCATCATCGTTACCGAGGCGGGCGAGACGCCTCCCGAGATCACCAGCATCCAGGGCGGCGCGGCCGGCATGGTCAAGGACCTCGCCGCCCAGATCCCCGAGCCGCGGCTGCGGCGCAGGCTCGAAGACAACAGCGATGCCCTTGTAGCGCTCGTCGCCGTCAGCGCCAGCGGCCGCTCGCTCCGCGGCGCGACGGCGCTGCCCGCGCCGCTACGCCAGCAGGCCGCGTTTGTTGTCAGTGTCCCAAGCGAAGACGCCGTCGTCCGCGTGTTCCGCGCCGCGACGAGCGCGGTGCTGGAAGAGTCGGGCCTGCCGTTCCTGGAGCGGCAACTGCTCTCGCGGACCATGCAGATGGGCCGCGACGAGTTTGTGATGCGCGTGCGGGACACGCACGAGGGCGTGCTCCGCGGGGCACTGGCCGCGCCGAATCCCGTTGGACCCGGCGAGAACTAGGCCTCACCCCGGCAGGTTCACCGGCATCACCACGTACAGAAAATCGTTCGTCTCCGAGCGGATCAGCCCCGGCTTGTTCGGGGCCTTGAGCTCCACGATGATCTGCTGCTGCGGCACCACCCGCAAGACATCGGTGATGAAGCTCGGGTTGAAGCTGATCTCGATGTCGTCGCCCTGATAGTCCGAGAGCTCGATCGAGATCTCGCTCTCGCCCATCTCCGGCGCGCGGCTCGAGAGCGTCAGACGCTTGTCCTTGCTCGAGAACGCCATCCGCACCCCGCGCGACTCTTCGTTCGTCAGCACGCTCGCCTTGCGCACGGCGGCCCCCAGATCATCGCGCATCGCCGTGATCCGCTTGTCCTGGTCCTTGGGGATCACGTCCTCGTAGGGCGGGAACGAGCCCTCCACCAGCGTCGAGGACAGGATCGCCCGCGGCGCCGGATGCTTGTCGGGGTCCTTGCCGCCGCCGGGGAGCGTGGTCTCGAAGGCGAAGAAGATCCGCGCGTCGGAGATCGCCACGCGCACCGTCTCGTCCGGGTCGCGGGCAAGCTTCGTCAGGATGTTCAGCGCCTTGGTGGGCACGATGCACGTGATGCTCTCGCCCCCGGAGCCCGCGGCCCCTTTGCCCCCGGCGATCTGGCTCCGGCTGACGGCCAGGCGCCGCCCGTCGGTCGCCACCATTTCGAGCTTCTTGCCGTCGCGCTTCATCAGCACGCCGTTGATCGCGTAGCGGCTGGTCTCCCGGGCCGTCGCGAAGACCGTCCGGCTCACCAGGTCCATCAGCCCGCCGGCGGTGTGCGAGAACACGCTCTTGGCCGCGTCGGGACCCGAGCCGTTGATCGCGCCGACAAAGTCGGGCATTGGCGGGAAGTCCTTGGCGGGGTAGGCGAAGACGCGGAAGTGCGCGTTGGTTCCGCGGATGTGGCACTGCTCGCTCGCCGCGCCATCGACCTCGATGGTCAGCGTCGGCTCGTTGTCCTCGGCCGACACGATCGCCCGCAGCTTGTCGGCCGGGATCGCCACCTCGCCGGCGCGCTGCACATCCACCTGCGTGAGCGTCACGTGCAGGCTCGTCTCGGCGTCGGTGCCCGAGAGCGTCAGTTCGCCCGCGGCCCCGACCTTCCGGGCCGTCAGCTTCACGCACGAGAGCGCGGGCGTGGGCGAACGGGCCGGCACGACCGCCGCGACGAGGTTGACGGCGTCCATCAACGCGCCGCGATCGCAAATGACCTTCATAGCAAACAAGCCTCCACTATGCCCACGACAACCCCGCAAACACGGCGTTGTCCGAGCGCCCCAAGTATACCCGAACTGGGGTCTCCCGGCCTGTTGGGGCACCCAAGAACCCCCAGCACGACCCCTTGGGGGTCTCGCCAGTGGACGGCCTGTGCACAACCTACCCCGCCGCACGAACAGGCCCGGGGCAATGGTGCCCCGGGCCGGCATCAGCCACCACTGGATCCGGCGGGCCGCGGCCTAGCAGCCCGCAAACCACGCCGACAGGAACGCGAAGATGTCCGACACGTCGCGCGTGCCCGAGGTGTCGAAGTCCGAACCGGGGCCGCCGGCGAACCAGGCGCTCAGGAACGCGAAGATGTCCGACACGTCGCGCACGCCGCTCGAGTCAAAGTCGGCCGGGCACGGCGGCGGGACGCTCACACACCGAACCGCCGTCACGCTGAAGTCATCGACGCCCGCCTCGACGACCGAGCCCGCGCCCGTGTCGTCGGCGATGAACCGGACGCGCATGTTGGCCGTGAAGCCCACCGAGCCGGGCACGTCGAACCCGCTGGTGATCCACGCGGGAGCCGGGCTCGCCGGGCCGACGGTCTCGGCCCGCGTCCAGGTCGCCCCGTCGTCGCTGGAGATGTCCACGGCGAAGACTTTCGTGTTCGGGGCGCTGCCCAGGTTGTTGGTATACCAACGGGCGTACGACACTCGGGCCGTCAGGGCCCCGGCGAGGTCGAATCGCGGCGAGAGCAGCGTGGTGAACCCGGTGTCGACGTCGTTGGTGCCCACGGCGGCCCCCGCCGTGGCGTTGCCCGTCACGGCGCAGCGGGTCCCGCTGGGGGTCGTGCCGGGCTGGGCGGAGGTGCCCACGGGCACGGCGCGGAGCCAGAGGCCGGTCGTGGCGGTGTCGCCGGCCACGCCGAAGGTCCAGCCGCGGTCGGTCTCGAAGTCGTCGCTGAAGACGCCGTTCGGGTCGCCGACATTCGCCGTGCGGGGCGAGGCGGCCCCGGCGGCGGGGAAGCTGGCGGTCACGTTTGTCGTCGTTGACGCGGAGACGTAGAACGCGGGCGACGAGCCGCAGGGGAACGAAGGGAGCGTCGCGATGAATGAGCCGGGCGTGCCGGGCACGGCGACGAGGTCCGCGGGCTGAAAGGCCCCGAGGGTGGAGCGGTAGAAGAGCCTGGCCGTTGCTGGCGCAAGGGTGTCGTTGACGACCTGGATCTGCACGTTGAAGCTCGTGGGCCCGCTGGGGCTCACAAGCGCGGGCGGGGTCGCCGTGATGGTGATCGCGGGGATGGTCGCGAGCGAGTAGCTCAGGCGGTAGGCCTGGATGTTGCTGACCAGCCCGCCGCTGACGCGGGCGTAGTACGTGCCCGGGATCGGGCACACCAGCGAGAGCACGGCGGCCGACCCGGGTCCGGTCGCCGAGGCGCTCTGCAGCGTTGCTCCCGCCGAGTTCAGGCCCGCGACCGAGAGCGTGCTCACGCGCAGGGCGTCGAAGGCGACGCCCGCCGAGCACGAGCCATTGCTGTTCTGCGGCCCGTCGAGATACGTTGAGCCCTGGGGCGAGGCGATGACCGTCAGCACGCCTGCGCTGGCCACCTCGAAGCGGAACACGTCGGTGTCGGCGGCGTCGTCGATGCTCAGCAGCGGGGCGACCTGCCGCAGGGTGCCGTCGAGCGTCGCGATCGCGACGGCCGAGGCAATGGTGTCGCTGGGCTCCAGCGAGTCGCCGTAGTGCCGCTGCCCGTTGAGGATATCGTCGAACTGGGGCCCGTCGTAGGCGGTGGAGATGAACGGCTCCATGAGCTTGGTGCTGTTGACCGGGCAGACGTGGGCCATGCCCAGCCCGTGCCCGTGCTCGTGGGCCAGAACGTTGCGGAGCCGCACCGAGCTGCTCCCGAGGTTGTTGTAGAACGTGTCGCCGGTGTCGATGACCATGTCACCGCCGACGCCCGCGCCGGGAAAGTAGTTGAACGCCAGCACGTTGCTGGGGCCGTCGAGCAGAGTGCCCGCGAGGCGGAGGTCACCGCGGACGCCGATGACGCCCGCGCTGCCGCCGGCGATGGCGACGCCGTCGTCGTTGGTTTCCAGCACGTAGTCGACGCCGATGAGCCCGTTCCAGCGGGTGAAGACCTGCTGATAAAGAGCCTGCCAGACCGCCGGCGAGCCGTAGAGCCCGTTGAGGAACGCGAAGAGGTTGCTCGTCGCTCCCGAGGTCGCGGCGCTGGCATTCAGGTTGGGCACCGACGTGCCGTCGGGCACGAAGGAATACGTCAGCGTGACGCGGTCGCCCTGACCCGTAGGCGTCGTGTTGGTCGCGGTGGTTGACCACCGGCCGCCCTGCTGGAACCGCTCGTTGAACGGCCCGTTGGCGGCCCGCTGGAACGCCTCGACCACGTTGCCGTCGGTGGTGGGCGAGAAGCAGAAGGCCGGCACCGGCTCGTCGACGGCGTGGTCTTCCATGATCCGGACCAGGGCCCGCTGGTGCACCGGGAGCATGCCGTCGAACACCTCGCGCCGGACGATCCGGCGCACCACCGCATACTCCTCATCCCCGAGAGGCGAAAGGGACGCCGTCGCTCCCTCTCCTGCCCTCATCCTTGCAAGCGGGCCGGGGCCCGAGTTGCCAACCTCGGCGTTCGACGTCAGCCCGACCAAGAGGACGCCGGCGCTCGCCAAGCGAGCCTGATGCTCGGGACGCAGCATCGAGAACGCCGACCTCTGGATGAGATCTTCCGCCGTCGCCAGGGCGGCGGCTACGCGATCGGGCCCCCCCGACTCGCCGGGCAACGCCGCCCGGGGCGTGCAGCAGATCGGCTGGTTGAACGGTGCCTGGCCGGGCACGACGAGCGTCGCGGCAAGGGAAGCCCCCGCCGCCCAGCCCGAGCACAGCACGACGATCGCCGGGACGGTGAGAGCCCGAACGCTCACGCGGACACGATGGCTCATATGCACAACTCCATGGTGCGAAAACCTGTTCAAACGCGGCAAGCCCCGCCAGCCCCGGCGACAGACCGTCACCGGACCCGGAAAAGCACCCGCCACACCCCGAGACGATCGTCCGGGGACCGTGGCGATGGGGAGCACTCCTTTGATCCCAGGACCACAAGGTGTCCCACGGAGATACTCCGTGCATCCATTCGCGGCAAGGCACCCGTTTGTTGAGCTAGCGCAAAGATATTTCCCTGCCCGCCACCCCGCCGTGACCCGAGTTTCCGGACTGTTCCGCATAGACTGCACCTCTCTCACGCCAAGGCTCAGGTCAGCCGCAGGGCTTCTGCCCAGGGATGGCCAGGTCTGGCCCAATTCGGGAGCCGACGATGTACCAATACGTCCGTTCGTTCGTTCGTACCTGCCGGATGACGGTGCTCGGTCGGGGCGGTTGGGAACCCGCCGGAGCCGTCGCTGGGGTGCTCGGGCTGACGGTCGCCGCCGTTGCTCAGCCGGCGACGGGCACGGACTTTCAATGGGCCACGATCGGCGCTCCGGGCAACGCGGCGTACACCGGGCCCAGTGCCGGCGGCATCGCCACCGGCCGCGGCTCGGTCGCCGCCGAGTTCCGCATCTCCACGCTGGAGGTCTCCACGGCTCAGTGGCTCGAGTTCGCCAACTTTGCCGGCGCTCTAAACGAACCGTTCCGGATCGGCGATGGGCCCGTGGGCGGGTATGAGCCGGATCCGACGTATGCCGGCCCGGGGCGGCGATACCGCCTGTCGAGCGTCAGCAGCGCCGCACAACTGCCCGTCTACGGCATCTCCTGGCTCAACGCCGCGCGATACTGCAACTGGCTCCACAACGACAAGGGCATGGCCTCGCCGTCGCTGAGCGCCCTGGCCGGCGGGGCCTACGACACCTCCACTTTCGGCCCTTCGACCACACCCCCCGGCGGCCGGACCGACGCGCTGACGCGCTCGCCGGGCGCTAGGTACTTCATCCCGACCCTCGACGAGTGGATGAAGGCCGTCTACTTCCAGCCCGCCATCATCCCGGGCCCCATCGGCGCGGGCTCGTGGCGCACGCAGCCCAACGGCTCCGACACGCCGCTGGTCGCCGGGCTCATCGGCACGCCCGGGGCGCAAACCAACGCCGGTCTGGCAAGCGCTCCGGCCTCGTCGCTGGTGCTGGGGGGATACTCCACAACGCGTTCGCCGTGGGGCTTGCTCGATGCCTCGGGCGGCGCTTCGGAGTGGCTTGAGGACGTGGACGATCCGCAGGACCGTCTTTATCGGCTCTACGCCGGTTCCTCGGCCTTCGACCCCTTCCTCAACCCCCTGCTTCTAGACACCATCGGCGGCGTGGGCGCCTCGCTGGCCGCGGGGGAAACCTCGTACATCGGGCTCAGGTTGGCCTCGGCGATTCCCGATCCGAGTGGCGGGTTCCTGGTCGGCTGCCTCTGCGGCGCGACCATCGCCACTCGGAGACGCCGAAGATGCCCAACCCCTCACTCCCCTCCCGGGCCCTTGCCTGCCATCTCTGCGCCGGCGCCGCGCTCGGCCTCGCTTCGCCCGCGCAGGCCGGCGTGATCATCGAGCATCGCGCAGGGCCGACCGCCGCTTGGATCACCCGCGCCGCCGACATGGTCGTCCGTCCCGGCACCGCGTACGACGCGACGCTGACGGCCCCGGTCGCCGGCACGTACCGCGTCCGCGTCGCCGACCCGACCTCCGAGAGCCTCAACTTCATCCGTGTCGCGGGCGCCGCGCCGGGCGTCGAGATCACCATCCTGGTCGGCGGCGCGACCGATACCGACGTCAACTCTCTGGCCCGTCTCCGCGGCGCCGGCGCCCAGGACTGGCTCGGCGGGCTCGTGCCGGGCGACGCCGTCGTCACGCTCCAGGCCCGCGTGAATCGCGACATCGGCCCGCGGGCTTTCGTGCAGGCTCGCAATATTGTCCGGCTCGACGCCGGGCGCGACATCGCGCAAAGCATCATCTGGCACCAGAGCGATACCCAGCCGCTCTACGCCGTCGCCGCCGGCGGGGCGATCACCGACCTGCTCAACGACACCGCCTGGCCCACGGCGATCCGCTCCGAGGGCGGTGGCATCGCGCTGGTGAGCGCCACCGGCGACATCATGTCGCCCATCAGCGTCGCGCCGCTCGCCGCGGTGCCCGGCAACTCTGTCCGCGGCGTGATCGGCCGCGTCGAGTCCACCGCCGGCGACATCGGCGGGGCTCGCCCCAGCACTGCGCCGCCGGAGAACTACACCGCCACGGCGATCTCCGCCCGCGTGATCGACGCCATCGTCGGCCGAAACGTCCGCAACGACATCGTCGCCTCCGAGGGGATCCGCCGCGTCGAGGCGACCGCCGGCGGCCTGCGCGGCTCGATCACCACGCCAACCCTGCTGCCCATCAGCGCCGCGACCGGTGGCCTCGTCCGGGCCTCGGGCGTCAACGCCATGGCCGTGCGGCTGGCCGACGGCCTGCCCGAGGGGGCACGGATCTCGTCGGGCTCGTTCTATGGCTATCTTGATTCCGTCGCCCCCGCAAGCCAGCCGCGGATCGTGCTCCCCGCCGGCGGCCTGCGCGGGCAGGTGCTGGTGAATCAGACCAACCAGTCCCCCATGAACTCCGGCGGCTCGCCCGCCGCCCGGGGCCTGATGGGCCCGGTCGTCGTCGGGGCCGAAACGCTTTGGACCGACGCGTATCCGATGCCCAGCCAGTCCACCGGCGGCGGGGCCGCGGGCGTTGCGCCGTATCGCCTGCACCAGAACGACTGCACGCCCGCCCACGCCCGGATCGACACGTTCGACGGCGTGGTACAGACAGCCTTCACCGACCCGGCCGCCACGCCGGTGATCATCCGCTGCTATGGCCCGATCAAGCTCGCTCCGGGCGTCACGAGCCCGGCCGCCGCGGTGCGGATCCAGAAGCAGGGCTCGTCATCGTGCACATGGACGCCGGCGGATTCGTCGTTCAACGTGGTGCTGTACCCGGCAGCCGCGGGCCCGGCATCGCGGCGGAGCCTCGGACTGTCGCGCGGCGCGACGCCGCCCGAGCCGGGCGTGTACCGCCTGATCCCGCTCTCGATCCGTTCCGAGGGCGTCATGGGCGAGCCCCCCGTCATCTTCCCGGCCACGTGCTCGGGCGACGCGGGGGCTAGCGCGTATCTCTTCCGCATCGCGCCCGATTGTGACGCCGACGGCACCAACGACGCGATCCAGATCGCGGCGATCTACACGCCCGGCAACTCCACGCCCGCCCGGCAGAGCACATCGCCGGAAATTCCCGGTGGGCCCGACTCGGACACCAATCCCACGCCGACGCCCACCCCGAATCCAATACCGGACCCCGACTTCACGCCGGTCCCGACGCCCGACCCGATGCCCATGCCGGATCCGGGCCCGGTTCCAGACCCGATGCCTGATCCCATGCCCACGCCCGATCCGGACCCGGTTCCGGACCCGATCCCCGATCCCATGCCCATGCCGGATCCGGACCCGGTTCCGGACCCGATCCCCGATCCCATTCCCACACCCGACCCGATTCCGACGCCGATCCCGCCACCCCCGGTATCGCCGCCGGGCAACCCCGTCCCGATGACCTGCATCACGGTCTGCCTGCTGGACCTGACGCGCGACCGGCAGGTGAACGTGTCGGACATCTTCGCGTTCCTCACACTCTGGTTCGCCGGCGACCCCAAGGCCGATTGGGACCGCAACGGCCAGCGCGAGGTCGCCGACATCTTCCTGTTCCTGAGCAACTGGTTCAGCGCCACCGGCGCCAACTGTGGCCCCTGAACCCTCTTCCCGCACTCTTCCCCCGCGTTTCCCGGACACGCCAGAAGACCGCTTGACGCGTAGACCTAGGCAGGTGAGGGCACGTGTTACCAACATCGCTACCCATTGACCAACACCCACCGCGTACCCCACGCCTCGCACCCTCACCTCGTTCGGCGCCGCTCAACATGTCCTCTCTCGCAGTGAGGAGAGCGGGCAACCCAAACCGGCGGCTGCAAACTTCGTGCCAATCGAGAAATTCCCCGCTCGGGCGGCCTGCTTGCCGGGCAAGTGGCACGGGGTCCCGCCTATGGTCCGTCGAACCCGAACCGCCCAATGCCCCCTGCCCCCAGGCGGGCCGGGGCTCTCGCAAGGAGGATGATCCGCATGTCGTATGAAGCCGCCGTACACGCCCAGGCGATCGAGCTGGGCAAGATGTCGTTGGAGATGACGGCCGCCGCGGGCGCCGGGCACCCCAGCACCTGTCTGAGCCTTGGCCACATCGTCACGGTGCTGATGTTCTCGACGATGCGGTACTCGCCGGATTATCCGGACTATCCGACCAGCGACCGGCTTGTGCTCTCCGAGGGCCACGCCGTGCCGGTGGTGTACTGCGCCGCGATCAAGCTTGGGATCATGGTCGGCAAGGACCCAGCCAACCGTCGCCGGCTCAAGGCCGAGGACATCAAGACCCTGCGCGAGATGAACAGCGATCTCGACGGGCACCCGAACCCGATGGAGGGCTTTCCGTTCTTCGACGCGGCCACGGGGTCGCTGGGCCAGGGTCTGAGCGTGGCCGCGGGCCTGGGCGAGGCCGCCCGGCTCGACGGGCTGGACCGCCGGATGTACTGCATCATCGGCGACGGCGAGAGCCGCGAGGGGCAGATCACCGAGGCGCTCGACTATGTGATGGACCGCAAGCTCACCAACGTGCTGCCGATCATCAACTGCAACGACTTCGGCCAGGCCGACCGCGTCAGCGCCCAGCAGGGGCTCGACCGCCAGAAGGCCCGGCTCGAGGCGATGGGCTACGACGTCCGCGTGGTCGACGGGCACGCCCCGTCGCAGATCAAGGCCGCCATGGACGAGTTCGAGAAGCGATCCGCCGATCCCGCCGGCAAGCCGATGGCCGTGGTGGCCAAGACCGTCAAGGGCTGGGGCTGTCCGAGCATGCAGGGCGGTGCCTGGCACGGCAAGCCCGCCGAGGGCGACGCGCTCAAGCGGGCCCTGTCGGAGCTGGATGAACGCCGCGTGGAGCTCACCAGCACGCTGGCCTCCTCGGATCAGTTCACGATCCAGCCCCCGGCCGAGATGAGCGACAAGCAGCCCAGGATCACCGAGATGCCCAGCTTCACGCAGATGATGCAGAAGCTCGACATGCAGAGCGTCCTGCACTCGGGCAAGATGGCCACCCGCCGGGCCTACGGCATCGCGCTGCGGGCCCTGGGCCAGACCACCGAGCGCGTCGTCGCGCTCGACGCCGACGTCTCGAACTCCACCTTCGCCGACATGTTCAAGAAGGACCCGGCCAGCGCCTCGCGGTTCTTCGAGTGCAAGATCGCCGAGCAGAACATGTTCTCCGTCGCCGTGGGCCTGTCGGCGGGCGGGAAGATCCCGTTCTGCTCCACCTTCGCCAAGTTCGTCACCCGCGGCTACGACCAGATCGAGATGGCCATCAACTCAGGGGCCAACCTCAAGCTCGTCGGCTCGCACGCGGGCATCAGCCTCGCCTCCGACGGGCCCAGCCAGATGAGCCTGCCCGACGTCGCCTGGTTCCGCTCGCTCTCGACGATGCGCGACCATCGTGGCAACCCCGGCTGCTACATCCTGCAGCCCGCCGACGCGTTCGCCGCCTACGCCCTCACCGGCGTCATGGCCGAGTACGAGGGCTGCGTCTATCTCCGCACCCTCCGCCCCGACACCGAGTTCCTCTACAACGACGAGACGGTGTTCAACCTCGGCGGCTTCGAGGTGCTCAACAAGGGCCGCGACATCATGCTCGTCGCCGCCGGATACATGGTCCACGAGGGCAACAAGGCCGTCGAGCTCCTCGACAAGGCCGGCATCAGCGCCACCCTCGTCGATGCCTACTCGATCCCCTTCGACACCGACAAAATGCTCGACCTGGCCAACGCCAACGGTGGGTACATCATCACGCTCGAGGACAACTACGGCGGCGGCCTGGGCTCGGCCATGGCCGACGCGCTCACGGCCTCCGGCGAGGGCTTCACGCTCGAGCAGATGTACGTTCGCCGTATCCCCAAGAGCGCCAAGACGCCCCAGGAGATGCTCAAGATGTGCAACCTTACCGCCGACGACATCGTCGAGGCGACCAAGCGCATCCTCCAGGTCGCCTGAGCCGACATCCTGTTGATCGATCCAGGCGCCCGCCCCGAATGTCCGGGCGGGCGTCTGTCGTTCATCGCCCATCCCGCCCCGCCTGTGTCGAGGTCGTACGCATGAGCACGCAGAGCACGCAGTCCACCGCCCCGCAATACACCTCCGGCATGATCGCGATGATCCTGAAGGGCGAGCTGGTCGGCCCGGCCGACCTGCCCATCGCCGACTTCGCCGGGCTCGAGCAGGCACGCCCCGAGTCGCTCACCTTCATCCGCTCGCCGCAGTTCGCGTGCCGCTGGCCCGCCAGCCAGGCCGGGGTCGCGATCGTCACCCGCGGCATTCAGGTCCCGGGCCACGACCCCTCCAAGCGGGCCTTGGTTCTGGTCGACAACGCCGACCTGGCCGTCGTCGCCCTCCTGGGCATGGCCAGCAAGCAACTCCCCGAGCATCGCCCCGCCCCGGGCGTCCACGGCTCGGCGGTGGTCGACGCGTCGGCGACCATCGCGCCCGGCGTCCGCGTCGGGGCGATGTGCGTCGTCGGGCCAGGCAGCGTTCTGGAGGAAGGCGTGGTGCTCCACCCGCGCGTCACGCTGGGGGCCAACGTCCGCGTCGGCGCCGGCTCGGTGCTGCACCCGGGCGTGGTCGTCTACGACCGCTGCGTCGTGGGCAAGCGAAACCTGCTGCACGCCGGCGTCGTTCTCGGCGCCGACGGCTTCGGCTTCATCCCCGACCGGGCCGCGGGAACCAACATCAAGGTCCCGCACATCGGCGCCGTCGTGCTGGGCGACGACGTCGAGATCGGGGCCAACTCCTGCATCGACCGCGGCAAGTTCGGAGCCACGCTCGTGAGCGACCAGGTCAAGATCGACAACCTGTGCCAGATCGGGCACAACGTCCGCCTCGGGCGGGCCGTGCTCGTCTGCGGGTCCTCGGCTATCGGGGGCAGCTGCACGGTGGGCGACGGCGTGATCCTCGGCGGCCAGGTCGGCGTTTCCGACGGGCTGAAGATCGGGGCCGGGGCTCAGGTCGGCGCCGGCTCGCGCGTGATGAACGACATCGCCGCCGGCGAGTCGTGGTTCGGTTCCCCCGCCATGCGCCAGCCCGAGTCCGCCCGCAACCTGGCGGGCCTGCGCCGCCTCGCCGAGCTCATCAAGACCGTCCGCCGCCTGTCCAAGGCCCTGGAGAAGGCCAACATCCCCGTCGAGCCCAGCGACGAGGCCGAGCGGCGCCCCGGTCGGCGCTGATCGTCGTACATCAGAAGGGCCGGCGGACCGGGTTCGGGACGAGGTTGTCGCGCCCGAGCACGAGATAGTCGGCGATCTCGAGCGCCTCGCCGAAGCTCTCGCGGGCCCGCGTCACGTCCGCCGCAGAGTCGAGCACCATGCCCTTCTCGAGGTGCTCGATGGTCGGCACGGCGTCGCCGCAGATGAGCGTCGTGGAGCGCGGGCCCGCCAGCAGCAGCCCGCAGAGCCCGGGCGTGACCCCCGGCAGCGGGAACAGGTCCACGCCCTGCGCCAGGTGGTCGGGCGCCGGCTGGCAGGTCCGCAGCACCGCGATCTCCTTCTCGATGTGCTGCTTGATGTCGTCGTCCCCGTCGGCGACGGCCTTGTGCAAGACGCCCACCAGCGGCACGCCCACGGCCTCGCGCTCGGCCTCGTGGATCCACCACGTGGCCTTCTCGAACAGCCGGATCCCGCGCCAGCAGTCGCGGCTGAAGCTCGTGAGAAAGACGTGCGTCACGTCCGAGGGCGACAGGCCAGACCGCTCCCGCAGCCGGGCCGCCAGCACCGCGTCGGGCAGCCCGGGATCCACCAGGATCGTCCGCTTGCCCTCGCGGATGAGCGAGACCGTCGCGTGCCCGGTGCGGACCGGGCCCGGCTCGTTCCAGAGCGGATGGACGGCGAGGGCGCCGAGGCTGATGATGCGGAGGTTCATGGGTGCCGGGGCCTCATTCGACGTCCTTGTCCACAAGCCGCTCGAGCGCCGGGTGCCCAACCTTCTTCTTGGCCCGCAGGGACTTGACGACCTCGGGCGGGACCATGGTGTCCAGCGACGAGAGATCGTTGCCCATGGCGGTGATCTGCTTGATAAGGCTGCTGGAGGTGTACGCGAAGTCCTGCCCGGCCACGATGAAAGCGGTTTCCAGCCCCGCGACTTGGCGGTTGGTCAGGGCCTGCTGCACCTCGCTTTGCAGGTCCGACAGGTTGCGGATGCCCCGTAGCAGCACCGTCGCCCCGACCGAGCAGGCGAAATCGACCGTGAGGCCGCCGAAGGGCTCGACGCTCACCTCGGCCTCGTTGGGCTCCTCGCGCCGGATCCGCTCCACCAGCGTCCGCACCATCTCGACGCGCTCGTCGGAGCTGAACAAGGGGTCCTTGCCGGGGTTGCGCCCGACGGCGACGATCAGCCGGTCAAACAGCCGGCGTCCGCGGCGGATCACGTCCAGATGCCCGTACGTGATCGGGTCGAACGACCCCGGGAACACGGCCACATGCGAAGACCGTCCCGAGCGGGCGGCCGACGAGCGACGCTTGGATGCCGACGAAGCGGGGGGCATAAGTCCAGATGGTACCGCGGCAACCGCGGGCCACCGCGCACGGCGATGCCCGAGCGGTACCCAGCCCCTGCCCAGATTGCCCACATTCCAGCCCACCCGAGCCGGGCAGATGGGCGGGTTTCGGACGTCAAACCCCCACGGACAGGTCCGCCGAAACTGGGGAAGCCGTGCACAAGATTCACGGGGCAGGTAGATTTTCCTATGTCACGGCGGACGGAGCGGACACCCGCCTCGTCCGTCCGGGCGGTGGGAGTGAGAGCCCGCCGCCCTGACACCCCTTCCGGTCGCGGAGAAGAGCAGGGAACACGACAAGCCGGAGCGGACGCAGATCCGCTCCGGCTGTATTTTTGGCCCCTCGGGCGGCCCCGGCGGGGGCGATAGGATCGGCCCGCCGCGCGATCCGCGCCCGGGAGGGTCCTCGCCAAATGCCCGTCATCCTGCGCTGGTTCCTGCGTCTTGGCCCGAGCAACCCGATCGCGGTGCGTCTGGTGCAGGGGGGCTCGCGTCGCCGCCGCCACCTCTATATCCGGGCCGTGTATCTGGGCGCGCTCATCCTGACGCTGCTGTACATGCTTCTCTACAACGCCGGCGGGGGCACGCTGACATACCGCGCGATGGCGGGCGCGGCGTCGGGCGCGTTCCAGTTCGTGGCCTACTTGCAGATCGCGCTCATCTGCCTGCTCGCGCCCGTGTTCATGGCCGGCGCGATCGCGCAGGAGGCCAATCCCAAGACCTGGGACATCCTGCTCACCACGCCCATGAGCGCCAGCCAGATCGTGCTGGGCAACCTGCTCGGGCGGCTGTTCTTCATCATCGCCCTGCTGCTGGCAAGCCTGCCGCTCTTCGCCCTCACGCAGTACTTCGGCGGCGTGCCGGGCTCGTCGATCTTCGGCTCGTACGCCATCGCGGCGTGCGCGGCCCTGCTGGTCGGGGCCCTGGCGATCGCGCTCTCGGTCTCGCGGCTGGTGGGCAAGCGGGCCGTGTTCGCGTTCTATATCGGCGTCGTGTCGTACCTCGCGATCACCTGGGCCGTGGACAAGTTCGCCCGGGCCGGCGGGGGGGTTGTGGGCGTGTCGTACATGACGGCGCTCAACCCGTTCCTGGCGCTCGAGGCCCTGCTGAACCCCTCGCAGTATCCGCGGGCCCCCGAGGGCTCGCAGCGCGGCCTGGCGGCGTGGTTCCTCGAGGCCCCCGTCACCACTTGGTGCCTGCTCTCGGGCGGTCTGAGCGTTCTGCTCATGCTGGCCTCGACCATCACCGTCCGGGCCGGGGGCATCGCGGGGCTGGGCGGCGCGGGCGGGCGGGGCGAGGGGGCGGCGCCGTGGTATCGCCGCATCTTGGGCCTTCCGGCCAGGGGCGCGGGGCACCGCGCCCCGAAGCAGGTATGGAACAACCCCATCGCGTGGCGCGAGGCCGCCTCGCGCAACGCCACGCTGGGCCGGATGGTCGCGAGGTGGAGCTTCATCGGCTTGGGCGCGCTCTCGGCCCTGGCGCTGGTGCTCTACTTCCACTTCGGCCCGATGAGCGTCGACGAGTTCCGCGTCGCGGTGCTCTCGGCGGTTCTGGGCGAGCTGATGGTCGTCGTGCTCGTTGCCCTCAACATGTCGGCCACCGCCGTCGCCAAGGAACGCGAGGACGGGACGCTCGACTTGCTGCTCACCACGCCCATCACGCCCGCGGCATACCTGGGCGGCAAGGTCCGGGGCATGATCGCTTATCTCCTGCCGCTGCTGGGCGTGCCCGTGGGCACATTGCTGCTGGCGGGGCTCTACGTCGGGAGCGTTACCGGCGGGCTGATCGCCCGCAGCGGCGGGGGCGGCATCGTCACGCACAACGCACCGATCGCCAGCGCGGGAATGCCCAACGCGACGCTCGCCGTGCCCGCCGTGCTGCCCGAGGCCGGGATCGTCCTGGCGATCGTTGCCGTTCCGTTCCTGGCGTTCTGCTGCATGGTCGGCCTGCAGAGCTCGCTCAAAAGCAAGGGCTCGATCGGGAGCGTGGTGGGGACGGTGGGGATCGTGGGCGTGGTGGGGGGGATCATCAGCCTGTGCGCGTGGCAGTCGGGCAAGGAGATCACGCTGGTGGGCCCGCTGCTGACGAGCTTGTCGCCGGCGACGGTCGCGCTGGCGGGCGTCTATAGCGAGTCGGCCCTGGCCGAGAGCGTGCAGTCGTCGGGCTCGCTGGACGGGGCCCGGGTGGCGATGCTCATAGGGGCGCTGCTGAGCGCGGGCGTGTTCATCGCGGTGGTCTATGGGCTCCGCGCGAGCATGGTCCACAACTTCGACATGACCGTCCGTCGGCTGGCCGGCACGGCGTGAATCCGCGCGGGCCGGCGCGGGCCGGCGCATGATCGAGCCAAAAAGACACACGACCTATCCCCGGAGCAGGAAAGGTCGTGGCACGGTCGATCGCGGGCCAGATCGAGGGATCAGGCCGTCAGGCGGTTGAGGTCCCGCCGGAGCTTCAGGGCGGCGATCTCGGTCTTGGCCGGCGTCTCGTAGGTGCCGGCGGCGATCTGGGCCCGCACGCGGGTGACCAGGTCCAGCCGCACGGGCGCGTCGGTGCTCTGCAGGCTCAGGCGCTGGGCCTGGCTTGAGAGCTCGACCGAGTCGCTCTGGCGTGCGATGATCGGGGGGGTGGCGGACGCGGGCTGTTCGGCGGCCCGACGGGCGCTGGCCTCCTGTCGGAGTTGGGCGGCGGCGGGGCGGGCGGACAGGGAGTTGATAAAGGACGAGGCGCTCATGCGTTTCAACGCTCCGGTCCCGGCGGTGCTTGGAAGGGCGCGGTTCAACCGCGGCCCCGGCCCGAGCGTGCGCGGGAAGGGTCGGTCACAGACTCTCGCGATCCATCGCGGGAACCCTCGGGCCGTCCATGCCCGGGGGTACAGTTGCCGGGGCCGTGTACTGCACGCCGCCGACCCTACGTTTATCGTCCGCGACTTCTTGGACCCATCACACTTTGTCGCGCTTGCCATTATTCGGCCCTGCGCGCGAAGAAGATCGTCGGTTTCGGGGAGCTTTGCATCATGGATCACGCTCAAAGCAGCAGCCCTCGCGGCGACACTTTCCCAACTCCGACGGCGGGCCGCCGGACCTGGGGACGCCGATCCCGGGTGCTCGCCCTCGCGCTCGCCGGCCTGCTCGCCGGCCCCGCGATCGCGCAGGACGCCACCTGGCCCACCAAGCCCAGGCCCGTCGAGAAGAAGCCGCCCGAGAAGAAGCCGGCGGAAAAGAAGCCCGCGGAAGCCGCCCCCGTCGAGAAGGCCCCCGAGACCGAGCGCGAGCGGCTCCGGCGGGAGGCCACGGGGCTCTTCGGCCCGCGTGGCGGGAGTGATTCGGAACAGCCCAACCCCAAGGGCGAGACCGGCGGCACCGGCCCCGCGGGATGGACGATCGTGCTCGCCGTGTTCCGGGGTCAGGAGCGCGAATCGGCGTCGCGTGTGATGCTCCAGCGCGTCCGGGACGAGGGCGGGCTGCCCGAGGCGTTCAGCGTCCGGCGGAACGACGCGGTTGTCGTCGCGCTGGGCGACTTCGCGGGCCCCGATGATCCCGGGGCTCGGGAGCAGCTCGCGCGGGTGCAGGCGCTCGCGTTCGGCGGCGGGCGGCCGTACCAGCAGGCGTTCTTCTCGCCGCCGATCGCGGGGAAGATGGAGGGCCTCTCGCCGCAGTACAACCTGTCGCGGGCGAAGGAGATCTACGGCGACGCGGCGATCTACACGCTTCAGGTCGGCGTGTACGGGCGGCTGGACCTCAAGAGCGCGACGGAGAAGGATCTGGCCGAGGCCCGCAAGGCCGCCGAGATCGCGGCGTTCAAGCTGCGGCAGGAGGGCGAGCTGGCGTTCTACTACCACACGCCGCAGCTGAGCATGGTGACGGTGGGCGTGTTCGACCTGACGGACTTCGACCCGCAGACGCCCGGCTATCAGAGCTCGCGCCTGCGCGAGCTGCGGCGGCGGTTCCCGTACAACCTGTACAACGGCGCGGGGATCAAGCAGAGGTCCAAGGCGGCGGGCGAGTCGATGCAGACCAGCTCGCTGGTCGCGCTGCCGGGCAAGTGAGCCCGAGTGCCCCGGCGAGCCCCTGGGCTAGCAGCCCTCGAACCACCGCGAGAGAAACGCGAAGATGTCATCGACGCCGATGTCGCCCGAGAAACCCGCGTCGGCCCGCGGCGACCGCGCGAACCAATCGGATAGGAACCTGAAGATGTCGTCCACGCCGCGAGAGAGATCGCGGTTGTAGTCGGCGCGGCAGAGCGCCGGGAACTGCTTGAACTGCACGAGGCTCGTGGCCCCACCGTCGTCGATGGTGAGAAAGAGCGAGCGCCTGCGGCCGGCGAGCCCCGCGCCGTCGTCGGTGCTGGTAATGGCCAGCCCCTCTGGGTTGGCCCCGCCGGGCATGCCGGGGATGGTGGTGTACTGCTCGACGCTGACCAGCCGCCGATCGGCGCTCGCGGCCCCGACGGGCGTCGAGGCGAGCGTGGCGACTTCGACGGTCTTGTTGCCGTGTAGGAGGTACAGGCGGCCGAGCGTGCGGTCGAAGAACAGGTCCTTGAGCTCGGTGGTGGCGGTGAGGAACGAGCCGACGAACGTGAACGCGGAGCTCGTGGCCGAGAGATCGAAGGCGTAGACCCGGCCGCCGTTCTGATGCCCGACGAGGAACAGCCCGCCCATGCCGCGCTGGCTGACGACGGGCGTTCCGGAAGCGCCGACGAACCCGGCGTTGATCAGGTGTCCATCGGGCACGAACGCGAGGCCTTCGCTTCCCTGGCCGCCGCTCACGGGCAGGTGGGGCGCGGTGTTGAACTGCCGCACAAGCGAGACGACCCCGCCGACCGCGAGGGTGTACTGCCGGATCACCTCCTCTCCCTCGGCCATGACGAAGACGGTCTCGGTGCTCAGGTCGGCCTGCGTGATGGCCTCGGCATCGCCGAAGCCGGTCCACTCGGCCCGCCCGGCATTGGGCGAGCCGGCCCCGGGCTTGGTGTCGACGAGGAAACCGCCCAGGCCGTCTTCCCTCAGGCACCAGACCTTGCTGGTTGCGGCGGTTGGTCCGTTGCGGCACAGCCAGAGCCGCCGCGAGACGGGGTTCCAGAACGCGCCCGAGAGATCGACCTGAAAGTCGTTCGCCCCCGGCCCGGCGACGGGCGTGAGGTTGGTGGCGCTCGCCCAGCTCTCGGCCGGCCAGGCGACGATCGGGCGGGCCAGGAGTACGGCGGGGGTCGCGAGCAGCGCCAAGGCACAGACTGATCGGGCGGCGGAGAGCATCCGAGATGATATGGACACGGCCCACGCCGGGACCCGAAAAGCGAAGCCGGGCCCCGTGGATCACGGGGCCCGGCTTCGGCAAGGCGTGCGCAGGTTGAGCCTCAATCTCTTAGCACCCGGCGAACCAGGCGCTCAGAAAGGCGAAGATGTCGGCCACGTCGCGAGTGCCGGAGTTATCGAAGTCCGAGCCCGGGGCGTTGGCGAACCAGGCGCTCAGGAAGGCGAAGATGTCGGCGACATCGCGTGTGCCGGAGTTGTTGAAGTCGGCGCGGCAGGCGCACGGCGGGGTCGATCCGCCGTTGATGATCAGGCCCCAGCGGGCCAGCGTGCCGATCGAGCTTGACTGGTTGTCGCTGATCGTCAGCGTCCAGGTGCCGGCGATCGGGGAGCCTGCCAGGGCGCCGTTGATGCTCGGGCTTGACAGGTCGCAGATGCTCGTGCGGTAGCGCCCGGCGGGCACGACCAGGCCCGTGAAGTCGAAGTACTTGGCCGCGGCGGCGAAGCCGGGGCCCTCGGGGGTGTAGGCCTGATCGTCGAAGATATAGATCGCGCCTAGGTCGGTCAACCGGCCCTGGGAGTTGAAGTTCGGGCAGTTGGCGTCGTCGTCGTCGTCGATGCGTCGGAGCAGCTCCACGCTCTGGCCCGAGGGCGAAGCGAGCGTGACGATCAGGTCGCCCACGCGTGCATGGCTCAGCTCGACGAGCAGCTTGAGGTCCTGCACGGTGCCCGGGCCCGAGGCGTTGATGGTGCGCGTAAGCACGCCCGGCGTGCCCCCGGCGCCCGAGGTGGCGTCGGGGATCGGGGCGCTGGGCGCGTCGACGAACTGGGGCTGGTCGCCGCAGGCCGTGAAGGCCCCGCGGAAGCTGCCGGCGCAGGTGGCGGCGGTAGCGATGGCGCAGGAGGTGCCGATGCAGCAGGCCCCCGGTGCGTCGGTGAGGCCGAAGCTCAGGGCATAGGCGCCGAAGGGCTGACCGTTCGAGATTTTGCCGGTGAGCAGCCAGTAGGCCTGCCCGGCCTGAAGGTTGAAGTAGGCGGTGTTGTCGGTGGTCAGCGCGCCGTTGTTGCCCATGCGGCAGAGGGATTCAGAGAGGCTCGAGCAGTCCGGCCCGGTGAAGAGCCCGTAGACGAGCACATCGCCCACGGTGTTCTGCACTCGGAGTACCTGGGCGGTTGCCGGCTGGAAGCGGTACCACACGCCGTAGCCGGTGGTCGACTGCGCCGGGATGGTGTAGTTGCAGCTCACGTCGATGTCGGCGGTGGCGCCCGGGCCGTTGACGGAGTCGGCGAAGGCCGGCCCGGTGACGAGCGTGGCGTTGCAGGCCGTGTCGTTGCTGGGGAAGGGAACGCGGGTGAAGGTGAGGGCGTAATCGACCGTGGGGGTGGCGGAGGAGCTCTGGAGACCGACAAGGATGTAGTAGGTTTGCGAGGGGTTGATGCGGATGTAGATGTCGTCGGCGCTGAACGAGCCGTAGCACTGGCTGGCTGCGCCGCCGCAGACGTTGAAGACGTTGTAGAACACGTCGTTCGTCGAGCCCTCCTGCACGCGGAGGTTGCCCGACTCGGCGGGCCCGGAGGTGTAGACGTACCAAACGCCCGCGGGGCGGTTGCCCAGCGTGGTGGAGCAGGCGTTGAACGCGCCCGTGCCGGTGGATGTCGGCACACCCGCGTCGACGGTCGCCGCGCGTGCGGGGACGGACTCGCTGTAGGGGAATGTGACGGCGTTGAGGTTCGTGGCGCCGGCGCAGGTGTCGTTGGGCGGGGCGGGGATGAACCGCAGCGTCAGGTCGTAGGGCAGGCTCGGGACGATGCTGAACGGCGAGAGCGAGACCAGGACGTAGTAGGTGGTGTTCGCCTGCAGCGCAACGACGGGGAGCGATGCCGACTCGCTGACACAGCCGGCGGCGATCTCGCTGAACGGGCCGGCGCACGATGGGGCCGTGAGCACCGTCATGACGGCAAAGTTGCTCGAACGCTCGCTGAACTCGATCGCGCCGGTCTGAGCCCCGGTGGTGATCGTGTACCAGGCCCCGCGGCGTGCCTCTGGGGGGTTGGTGCCCTGGTCGCAGGTGACGTTGACGCCCGCGACCGTCGCGGGCAAGGCCGCGGCGTTGGGGGCGGCCACCAGCGAACCCGAGAGCGGGATCGAGACCGCGCCGCAGGGCTCGGCGTTGGCGGGCGAGGGCTCGAAGGCCAGCGTGAGGTCCAGCGGGACCTGCGGCGCGACGGTCGAACCCGTCTCCTGACCGACCTGGATGAATACCTGAACGCCGGCCGCAAGGGGGATGCCCGAGCCCCGGTCATTGCGCAGGCACGCCGACGAGGCAGCGCCGCACGACGGATGCACAGAGACGACGATGTCTTCGCTGGAGAACTCATCGACCCGCAGCGCGCCGGTGACGGCCGGGGTGTAGCTGAACCAGACGCTGAAGCGGGTCTGGTCGTCGGCGTTGCAGGTGCCCGCATCGGTGTCGGACGTGGCCTGGAGGGTGTTCAGGCGTCCGCTGAAGAGCGTCGAGCTTCCGGTCAGAACGGTGGCCGCGATGCAGGCGTCGCTGGCGGCGGGGGCTGGGAACACAACCAGACGGGCCGAGACCTCGATGCTCGTGGCGCCGCTGGCGACGGTGACGGGGATGTCGTAGGTGCCCGGGGCCTGCCCCGCGGGGACGCTGGCGGCGATGCTGAAAAGACCGCCGCCGGAGGTGGACATCGGTGCGGCCGCAGGCCCGCCCAGGGCCGACAGATTGGCGGTGGCCGCCGTCAGCAGGCTCGGCAGCGGGTTGCACGGGGCGGAGGAGCCCACGGCGACCGAGAGCGTCACCGGCGTAGGGGCGGTGTTCTCGGCGATTGCGGGGGAGAACGTGGCCGGCGCGAACGCGTTGACCGCGCCGTTTCTGGGCACCGATGAGAGCCCCGTCACCAGGTCGGCTGCGCTGAAGTTGCTGTCGGCGCATCCCGCGTCGTTGCGAGCCGCGGTCCGGGCTCCGGTGGTCGGTCCGACGGCGATCGCGGCCCCCTCGAAGCATGTCCCGTTGGACAGGCCGAAGCGGAACAGGTCCACCAGATCAGCCCGGCCCAGCGGGCACTCGCCCGCGGCGAGTCCGGCGGTGCTGCTCAGCAGCGCAACGGCATTGGCCGATGTGCCCAGATTGATGGCGTTGAGGTCCGTCGCCAGAACGTCGCCGGGCGGGAGCGGCGGGAGGCTGACAGAGGCCCCGAGCGACCCGCGCAGGGTCGTCGGGACGACCAGCAGATACTGCCCCGGGCGAATCACGCCCGAGAGCGGGATGCCCGTCCAGTTCGGCGTCGCTGGGGTGCTCGAGCTGCCCAGATCGCTCCAGACCTGCAGCGACCAGCCGGTAAGGCTGACGGGCGCGGAGCCCTTGTTGAAGAGTTCGATGAAATCACGGTCGAACGTGTCGCCCGTGAGCCCGCCGTTGCCGCTGACTTGGCTGACGACGACCTGAGCGCGGGCGACGCCCGCAAACCCCGTCCCGAGGCCGGCGACGGCCGCGAGAAGACCGATGGCTGCCCCAAACGCCCGCTTCGACCTGTACAGCAACATGCAATCCCCTTGTTCACCGCAACCGTCACACCCCGGCCCCCGACGCCCGACCGAATACGAACAGTCCCGAAGCACGGCCCGGAAAACCCGAGCCTTTCCTGAGCCGCGAAGTGCGGGGCCTCATCGCGCCCCGGGCTCGGTGCCCGACATCCGTTGGGATGCCCACGCACTTAAACGACCGGTGTATACACGATATTGCCACATACCGGCAGAGGGGGCCAGTAAGCCGGGACGCGGCCACGACAGGTCGCAAAGACCCAGGAATTGTCCTGGGGAATCACACTGTCCATGCCGACCACCGGCCCGGCCCGGGGGGGCTGCAGGACGGCGTCAGGTATGCCCGGAAGGCACAGAGCCGCCGGCCAAGAGGCTCGGTCGCTGTCGGCGGCTCTGTCGATGAGGAAAGGGTGAACGCCTAGCAGCCGGCAAACCACGCGCTGAGGAACGCGAAGATGTCGCTCACGTCCCGCACGCCGTTGTCGTCAACATCGGCGTTGCTGCCGTTGCACCCCGAGCCGGGCTGGCCCGCGCACCCGGCAAACCAGCTCGACAGGAACGCGAAGATGTCGCTGACGTCCCGCACGCCATTCATGTCAAAGTCTGCCACGCACGGAGTGAGGACCCAGATGAGGTTGCAGGACGCGAACGCCCCCTGGTTCACCAAAAAGATGCGCCCGCGGCCGGGGTCGATGGCGATCGACTCGATGTGGGGGCGCGAGACCTGGCCGCTGGCGGGGCAGCCGGACATGTCGATCCGCCACGGCGGCAGGGGGGTGCCGCTGGTCGAGAGAAACTCCGTGCCAAGCAGCGTGCCGTCGACGTCGTAGGCCTGGAGAGCGGGGTACGCGCGGTCGAAGCTCACCAGAATGACGCCGTTGGGACGGCGGAGAGCCGGAGGGAACTTCGAGGTATCGCGTGCGAACGCGAGGCCCTTGGCGACGCCGCCGGGGATCGCGGGGATGGCGGGACCGCTCGCGTCGGCCGGCTTGCCGCGGGCGACAGGGAACTCGCTGTCGCGGACGCCTGCAGTGGTCCAGCGCTCGACGCCCGACTCATCGAGGGCGACAAGGTCCTGATTGATGACGAAGAAGTAGTCGGGTCGCCCGCCCCAGCCGTTGACGAACGCCGCGTCCTCGGCGTTGGTGTTGAACGGGGCGAGTGGCAGGTTGCACTGACCCGCGGCGGCGACGCACCCGGAGCCGGTGGGAAACTCGATAGACTGGCCGAAGTTGCCCGGCCGATAGCCGAAGCCGAAGAGCGCGCCGGCGTTGCCGGCAATGACGGCGTCGCCGCCCGCGCCCAGGCCCGATGCGCCCTGATTGATTGTGATGCCGCCGGGGTTGGGGTCGTAAGCGCCCGTGTCGATCGTGGCGACCGTGCGGGAATAGTTCAGGCCCGTGACCCGGCCGTTGGTGGAGACGACATCGACCTCGACGAGCCAGTTGTCGGGGTTGCCGATGAAGATGTCGGCCATGTCGTCGGCGGTCAAGAGCAGCTTGTTGTTGCCGGCCCAGGTGACGCCCTCGGACTCGAACAAGCGAATCGTGTCACCGGCGAAAACGGGGCTCGGCCACGAGACATTCTGGAAGTAGTCGACGCGATCGACCCGGTACTGCAGGCCAAAGAGTGTGATGGTCTGCTGGGCCTGGGCCCCGGCGACGAGAGACAGGCCGGCGAGTGCGGCGAGGCGAGCGATAAGGTGGCGGTTCATGCAATCTCCTTCAGGAACACAACAGAGTGGAAGACAAGCGGGGCCCGAGCGCCGGCTTACCAGTTGAGGCCGGAAAAGGTCAGCCAGCCGCCGTAGACCTTGCCCTCGAGGTCGTCGTACACCTGGATCGTCCAGCCGTTGGCGAGCGTCCTTGCGGTGGAGGCGAACACGCCGTCGCGCTTGCCCGAGTCGACCATGAGCCCGACAGAGGCGTCTGCGAAGGCAAGGTTGGCGAGGTTGCGGTTGTGCCGGATCTGGCCGACCGAAACGGGGTTGCTCCGCCCGTGCGCGGGACCGAAGTCAACCATGATCTGCCGCCCGGAAACCGCGCCGCCGGTCGGTGGCCTTGCCCCGGTGGGCCCGTCGCTGCAGGTCTTGGACCCGACGACGCGCTGACCGTTGATCTCCAGCCAGTTGTTCTGATCAAGCTCCTCGGCCTTGGTGTCGCCGAAGAGCACGACCTTGTTGATGGGCGCAAAGGCCAGGGCCGAGTCGCGCATGGGGCCCTTGGTGCTGGCGGTGGTCTTGTATCCCTCGGTCGCGCCCGACGGGTCGGGCGTGATCGTGATGTCCGTCCGCTTGGGATCGGTGTAGGCCATGTGCCAGGACTGCGTGTAGTTGGTGTTATATCCCTCGGCGATCAGGCGGGCCTGCTCCTGGGGATCGATTGATCGCCACGCCCCGGCGGCGTTCACTTTGGCGGGGTTCCATACCTCCGAGCCGCGCGCCTGCGATGTGGGGCAGAGGAACTTGCCAGGGATCGCGTATTCGCCGATCATCGCGTCGGCGACCCAACCGGCCTTGTCGAGCGCACCCCAGCTCCGCGGCTCGCGGTTGTCCCAGGCCCCCGACGAGAAGTACCCCCGGGCGTCCGCGGAATACGTGTTGGCGGCGATCGCGAGCTGGCGGAGATTGCTGGCGCACACTAACGTCTGGGCCCGGTCGCGGGCACCGGCGAGCGCGGGCAGCAGCAGCGAGACGAGAATCGCGATGATCGCGATCACGACCAGCAACTCAATCAGTGTGAACGCCCGAACGGCATGGCCCGACTCGGATCGAAACTGTTTGAGCGCAAGCATCCCGGATTATGGCCAACATGAGACGTTGTCGTGTAAAGCGTGCGCCAAGATTTGGCGAAGATCAGACGGCGCACACGGAGAGTCTACACTCGAAACATGATGCACTGGTTGTTAACATTCTCGACGGTTGCGTCCGGCTTCCTTTCGCCGTCTGCGGCCCGCTCGCCCTCGGCGGTGCCCGTCGTCGACGCCGACGCGGAGACCGTTCCGCTTCAGAAGCAGGGCGATGCCGCCGACGACCCGGCGATCTGGGTCCACCCGATCGACCCCGCCAGAAGTCTGATCATCGGCACAGACAAGAAGGCCGGCTTGGTGGTGTACGACCTGGCTGGGGCGATCGTGCAGTCGCTCCCGGACGGACGGATGAACAATGTCGACGTCGTCCAAGGCGTGGCGGGCGTCGGCGGTCAGACATTCGATCTGGTGGTGGCGAGCAATCGCGATACCGACACCATCGCCGCGTACTTTGTCGACCCGGCATCAGGAAGGCTCGCGGCGGTCGGCGGCGAACCGATCCCGGCGGGCGTCAAGGGCGTCTATGGCCTTTGCGCGTACGTCGAACCAGCATCGCGTCGCTGCCGGGTGGTGACCAACTCGAAGGATGGCACGCTTGTCATTACCGAACTGTTTCAGGACGATTCCGGCCTTTCGCACTCGGTCGTGCGGTCGCTCTGCGTCGGGACCCAGGTCGAAGGGTGCGTCGTCGACGTCGCCCGGCAGCTTCTGTATGTCGGTGAGGAGGCGGTGGGCGTGTGGAGCTATCCGCTCGAGCCCTCGGCGCTCGACGAGCACGCGCCGGGCCGCGTCCTGCTCGACGGCGTCAACGCGGGCGCAGGCAACAAGCTCGCGCGCGATGTCGAGGGCGTGACGCTCTATGAGGGCGAGGGCACCGCGGGCTGGCTGATCGTCTCCTGCCAGGGAGAGGACCGCTACGCCGTGTACGAACGAGGCAGCGGGAAGTACGTGGGTTCGTTCGCGGTACGGTTCAAACGGTCCGACGGCACGATCGATCCCGTGACGCACACCGACGGGATCGCCGCCATCAGCCGTCCGCTGGGGCCAAGGTTCCCTCGGGGAATCTTTGTCGCTCAGGACGACAACGGCGGGAGCGGACAGAACTTTAAGATCGTTAACTGGCGAACGATCGAGCAGGCCCTTGGCCTAAAGACGACCGAGCAATCGGCTGATCGTTAGGGAGACACGGGCTCAGGCGGCTGGGATCACCGTCAAGCATTGACCCAATGTTCACGATCCATACCCCCCGTTGACGGTAGAGTGTCTTTCAAGCGACCCGTGTCGGTGTCGCGAATCGTTTTTGAGGAGAGAGATCATGAAGATGCTTGTCCCCGCCGCCGCCGCGGCATTGCTCGCGTTCGCGGGCTCCGCCAACGCCGGCACGCTTCTGGGCGTTCCGACCGTCAACAACGTTTTCGGCTCGTCGTACAGCGTCGCGATCTATCGCGTCGCGGGCGATCTCTCGGGCCAGACGCTGAGCCCCGCCGCCGGTCGGCTCGAGCCCGAGGGCATGGTCTGGTACAACGGCGCGCTCTATGTCACCGGCGACGGCACGACCGCCGAGGCCAACGGATATATGGCCGCTTATGCGGGCGGCGCTCTGGGTTCGGCCCCGGCCGCCACGCGCCTGACGGCCACCCTCGGCGCCACCACCGCTGCCTACGGGCCCGAGGGCATCACGATCAACACCCGCGGCATCGGCGTCGGCGCGGCCAGCAACACCTTCGTCGGCATCGATAGCGTCATCGCCCCCGTCAGCACGCGCATCCTCGCGACCATGCCCATCACTGGCGGCACGGTCGGCAACGTGCAGACCGGCGCAACGCTGAACTACGACGACATCGCATTCGTCCCCGGCGCGGCCGCCGACGGCTCGCTCGACCGTTTCGCCGTCATCGAGTCCACGTCCAACGGCGTCAGGCTGACCTACCTCGCCGCCGCCACGGGCCTGCCCACTGGCGCGAACCAGTTCAATCTTGATGCCCAGGACAAGGGTTTGCTGTTCCTGCCCGCCGTCGAGGCCGACCTGCTGCGTCCGGGCACCGGCCAGGACGTGCTGCTGGTCGCTCAAAGCGCTCAGTTCGCTGGCGACGACAACCGGCTGTTCATGTACACGCTCGCCGGCTCGCTGCTGGAGACGGCCGTGCTGCCCGCCTCGTTGTTCAGCAACGCCGAGGCTCTGGCCTACGACCCGATCGGCAAGCGGCTGTTCATCGGCGATGAGAACAGCGGCAGCAGCAACATTACCGTCTTCACCGTGCCCGCGCCCGGCGCCTTGTCGCTGCTGGTTGGCGCCGGATTGTTGGCGTCGCGTCGCCGCCGCTGATCGGCGTGCGTCAAGCGAGGCTCTCGGCTAGTTTCAGAAGAGCGCGGCCCCCGACTGTTGTCGGGGGCCGCGTGGGTTTTGTCGATGGGATCTGCGGGACCCTGAGCGGACGGTCCGTCAGCTCAACAAGGTCGCCGTGTTTCGCTACGCACCAGTGATACGAATCAACGATGAAACCCCGGCGTCTTGGGTACCCCGCCGGTCCCCGGCGGGCTTCATCTGCTTCGCTGAGCTGTCGAATGCTTGCCCAAGGCTCACCGTTGATTCGTACGAGTCTGCGTTCAGCCGCGGGTTTCATTCCGGCCTGCGCTCTCCGCGCCCCGTCCATTGATGGACGGAGCGCGATGCGCTGATTGGAGCGTCGTCGATTCAGCAGCAGGCCAACCAGAGGCTCAGGAAATGGAAGATGTCCTGGACGTTCCGGCCGTCGCTATCGATGTCGGCCGGGGGGCTGTCGGCGAACCAAGCGGAGAGGAGGCCGAAGATGTCTTCGACGCCGCGGACGCCGTTCTGGTTGAAGTCGGCCCGGCCGCAAGGCGTGAAGGTGTTGCCCGAAGGATTGCAGACCGAGCCGACGCCGACGGAGCGAGGGGTATCGACTGCGCCGCCGCCGAGGCAATCGGCGAGGGTTAGCACGGATCAGAATGGCCCGCGGCAGCACGCGTCGTTGGGCGTGGGCCGCGCGTTCGCGGCACCGACATCACGCGTGGATCACGCGTCCCTCGCTGGCCAGCGCCGCCTCGCGCGTCGCCTC
>JBBQRT010000029.1:0-42149 GCA_038214505.1 Phycisphaerales bacterium
TGTCTACCCGGCCGCCCAGACTGTCTAGGCGGCCGCCTAGAACATCTAGGCGGCCGCCTAGAACATCAGACTGCCCGGATTCTCGGACCTGATCGCGGCTGGGAGCGTGCCAGGCCGGATTTTACAACGGACGTGGGGGAGGAGGCACCGGGCACCAGGCACCGGGCATCAGTTGAGGGGGGGCGGGGGGCGTCAGGCCAGGCGTCGCAGGCGCTGGGCGGCTTGCTGCATCCGGGCGGCCTCGACTGTCAGGGCGATGCGGATGTAGTCGCGGCCGCGGGGGCTGAAGCCGGCGCCGGGGACGACCACGATGTCGGCCTCTTGCAGGAGCCGCGAGGCGTAGGCCATCGAGTCGATCGGGCGGCTGTCGGGGCCGAGTGGTGTCCGGGCCCAGACGAAGAAGCCGGCCTTGGGCGGCTCGACCTGGCAGCCGGCGGCGAGAAGGCCGGGAACGATCGCGTCGCGACGCTCGCGGTACAAGGCCCGCATCGCGGCGATCTCGGCGTGGTCGTAGTGATCGAGCGCGACCGCGCCGGCGGCCTGGATCGCGTTGAACACGCCCGAGTCGACGTTCGACTTGACGCTCGCGAGCGCCGCGACGATGTCCGCGTGGCCGACCGCGAAGCCGATCCGCCAGCCGGTCATGTTGAAAGTCTTGGACAGCGAATGAAACTCGACGGCGGGCGTCGAGTCGATGTCGGCGCTGGGCGACTGCCAGAGCGACACCGGGGGCTGCTCGAAGTACAGCTCGCTGTAGGCCAGGTCGCTGGCGGCGATGCAGCCGCGGGCGGCATCGCGCCAGGTCGAGCCGGTGAACTCGAGCAGCGATTCGTAGAGCGGAAGCTCGGCGACGGCCGCCGCCGGGTTTGATGGGTAGTTCACCCAGCAGAGCCGCGCTTCGCGGGCGACATCGGCGGGGATGTCGCCGAAGGTCGGGAGCCAGCCGGTGGCGTCGGAGACGGGCATCTCGTGCACGCGGCAGCCCGCCAGGGATGCGCCGATGCGGTAGACCGGGTACGCCGGGTCGGGCACGAGCACCGCGTCGCCGGGGTTGGTCACGGCCCAGGGCAGGTGGGCGATGCCGTCCTTGGAGCCGATCGTGCACACCACGTGCTTGAACGGGTCGATGGTCACGCCGAAACGCCGGTGCATGAAGCGGGCGACGGCCTCGCGGAAGATCTTCAGGCCGCCGCCGACGGCCGGATACTGCTGGTTCGAGAGCTCGCGCATCGCGCGGTTCATCGCCTCGACGATGAAGCCCGGGGTGTTCTTGTCCGGGTCGCCGACGCCGAGATTGATCACGTCGGCCCCGGCCGCGATGCGCTCCCGCTTCTGGCGGTCGATCTCGTCGAACAGGAACGGGGGGAGGGCCTTGAGGCGGGCGGAACGGACGTCGAGGGCGGTCGCGGTGGGCATGGGAGGCATGTTACTCGTCGCCGCGGGGCCGTAGGGCAGGGGGTGGGGGGCGGCGCGACCAGCCGAGCCGGATGGCGGCCTCCTTCACGCTCGTCACACCGATCATGCCCGCGACGGCCGCGAGGGCGTAGTCGTACATCCCCGCCGCGTAGACGACCAGCCAGATGCACACGCCGCCCAGGGCGACGCCGCCGATCAGCCGGACCCAGGCCAGCGGCATCATGACGGCCCCGAAACAGGCGAAGATCAGGCCCGTGGAGGAGCCGCCGCGCGACCAGATGAGGAAGCCGCCCAAGGCCATGAGCAGCACGCCGACGACGGCCAGGAGATAGTCGGTCACGGGTCGCTGGCGGTGTGGGGCGGTCATGCGTAGAGCCTATCGCGGGCAGACTCGGGATGCTGCGTGACCACACGGGCTCCCGGGCCGCGCTGCCGGGGGCTGTGGGGTCTTCAGGGTGGGGATTGGGATGTGGATGGAAGAAGGCGGCATGAGCTTCATTACACAAAGATGCGCAAACGGTTGCGCAGTCTTGATGGACGCGGCATGGACCTGTCGCCCGCGTCGGCAACACTGCATGAACCCGGATGGAGGGACCGCGTCGGTCCGCCGTCGGGGCTTCTGTTTACGAGGAGAGTGCAATTATGCGAAGCGTGCTGACGAGCATGACGGCGACCGCGGCGGTCGCGGCGACCATGGCCTTGGGCCCAGCGGCCCAGGCGGGCACGGTCCCGCAGGCCGAAACCGTGCTGTGGGGGCTTGCATCCTTCGCCCCCTTCACCACCCAGAGCCTCTACCGCGTCGACCCCGCGACGGGCGCGGCGACCCTGGTGGGCAACACGGGCCTGATCCAGGTCAGCGGGATGGCGTTCGACGCCCCGAACAACCGCATGTACGCGATCACCGCGGCGGCAGAACTGCACACCGTCGATCTCCGGACCGGGCAGACCGCGTTGGTCGGCGACGCCAACCGCATCCTCGGCGAGGGCGATCTGGCCTTCGTCGGCGCGACGCTGTACACCATCGACGGCCTGTCGCTGTCGACCGTCAACTCGGCGACCGGGGCGATCACGCCCGTGGGTCCGCTGGGCGCGGCGGCCAACGACGTCTCGGGCCTTGCTTGGGACGGCTCCCGCCTGCTGGGCTACTCCAAGAACGGGCTCGCGCAGGACTCCATCGTCTCGATCAACCCCGCGACGGGCCTGGCGACACTCGTCGGGCTCGCGGGCATCAACACGACCCCGGGCGTGGGCGGCATGTCGATCGACCCGGTCAGCGGGGCGGCGTTCCTGACCGACGGCTCGAGCCTGTACTCGCTCAACACGTTCACGGGCTCCGCGACGATGATCGGAGCCCACGGCGCAGCTGGCTTCAGCGCCCTTGCCATCCCCACCCCGGGCACCGCGGCGCTGCTCGGCTCCGCGGGCCTGCTGGCTGGCCTTCGCCGGCGGCGCTGAGACAACTGCCGACCTCAGACAACATCGACCGCGCAACCCCATCGACCGCGCAACCCCAACCCACACGCATACACGGAGAAGCACACCATGCGCACGTTCAAGACAATGCTCGGCCTCGCCGCCCTCGCGGGCGCCGCCGGGCTGGCCCAGGCACAAACGACGTTCTACCTCCACCTGCTGCACTCCAACGACGGCGAAAGCCAGATCGTTAACGCCGGCCCGCTCGGGCTGGCCGATTTCGGCGGGATCGCCCGCTTCGCGACGGTTGTTGCAAACCTGCGCTCGCAGGCGCAGGGCTATCCGCCCGGGCCGGAGGCCAAGGGCTCGATCCTGATCTCCTCGGGCGACAACTTCCTGGCCGGCCCGGAGTTCAGCCGGAACCTCGCGCTGCTGCCCTCGGAGCGATACTTCGACTCGATCGGTCTTCAGCTCGTCGGCTTCGACGCGATCACGCTGGGCAACCACGAGTTCGATTTCGGGCCGCCGGTGCTGCGCCGGTTCATCACCAGCTTCACCAACACCACGCCGTTCCTCTCCGCGAACTTGGACTTCTCGAGCGAGCCGGCGCTGGCGGACCTGGTAGGGACACGCCTGTTCAAGAGCCGCGTGATCACGATCAACACCACGACGGGCACGGAGCAGATCGGCGTGATCGGCGCCACGACGGAGAACCTGTCGTTCATCTCTTCGCCGGGCGCGGTGCTGGTTGGCGGCGTGGCGGCGGCAGTCAACGCCGAGGCGCTGACGCTGACGGCCCAGGGCGTCAGCAAGATCATCCTCTCCAGCCACCTGCAGGGCCTCACGGCCGAGGCGGCGCTCATTCCCCTGCTGCGGAACGTCGACGCGGTCATCGGCGGCGGCGGGAGCGAGCTGCTGGCCAATCCCGGCACACCGATCGTTCCGATAAGTGTTGGCGGCGAGGCGATCTTCACGACCAATATCGGGGGTACGGGCTACCCGCGCGTGATCGTCGATGCCGACGGAAGGCAGGTCCCGCTGGTCACGACCGACGGCGACTACAAGTACGTCGGTCGACTCGTCCTGGGCTTCGACGCCGCGGGCAACGTGACGACATTCAACGACCCGATCTCCGGGCCCGTGCGTGTCTCGGGGATCGGCGCCGACGCCGTCCAGCCCGAGGCGACCATCAAGTTGCAGGTGAGCGACCCGATCGAAGCCCACCTCCAGACGCTGGCGGCCAGGCCCATCGGGACCCGCGAGGCTGCGCTGGAGGGGCGGCGATCGCAGATCCGCTCCGTCGAGACCAACCTGGGCAACCTGTGCGCCGACGCGCTCCTGTACACGCTCAACTCGCGGGCGGCACAGTTCGGCCTGCCCGTGGCGGACGTGGGCCTTCAGAACGGCGGGGGTATCCGCAACAACTCCGTGCTCCAGCCCGGGGCGTTCACCGAACTCGACACCTTCAGCGTCATGGCCTTTTTCAACCTCGTCGCGGTTGTCCCCAACGTGCCGGCCGATCAGTTCAAGCGGATTCTTGAGAATGCGGTCGCCAACGTCGCGGGCACGCCGGGCGGCGGCTCAGACGACGGCCGCTTCCTTCAGATCTCCGGCTTCCGTGTGCTCTGGAACTCTCAGGGCTCGCGGCAGACGCTCGCGGGCACGACCAACCCGATGACGGGCGTGTCGACGTTCACGGTGGTGAACTCTGGTTCCCGCATCCGCGAGGTCATCCTCAACGATGGTCGCGTCATCGTCCGCGACGGGCAGGTCGTGCCCGGCGCGCCGAGCGTGAACATCGCCACGATTGACTTCAGCGCCCGCGGCGGCGACCAGTTCCCCTACAACGGCGCACCGTTCTCGATCCTCCCCATCACCTACCAGCAGGCTCTGGACGTGTACATCACCGAGCACTTGCAGGGCCAGATCTCGGCCCGGCGCTATCCCGCGGGGGGAGAGCGGCGGATCGTCCGCGTGGACCTGCCGCTCACCGTGCGTGTCTGCCGCGCCGACTACACGCTCGACGGGACTCGAGCCGTCGACGACATCTTCGCTTACCTGAGTGACTTCTTCCGCACCGCCGGCGGCGCCGGACCCGCGGACACGGACTTCAACGGCACCACGGGCGTCGACGATCTGTTCGCGTTCCTCTCGCTTTGGTTCGCTGGCTGCGATTAAGCCGGCGCTCAATTGCATGCTCTCACAACGACCGGGCGGGCCTTTCTGGGCCCGCCCGTTTCCCATAGAGCATCGCCCGATTCAGGCCTTACCGCCGGCAACCTCGGTCTTCTCCTTGCGGCGGCGCTTGAGCTCCGCATCGATGAACGGCTGCAGCTCGCCCCGCAGCACCCGCTCGTAGTCGCTCGACTCGTGGTTGGTCCGGTGGTCCTTCACGCGGTTGTCGTAGAACACGTACGAGCGGATCTGCGTGCCCCAGCCGCGCTCGACGGCACCGCCGGTGGCGGCGGCGAGCTCCTTTTCCTTCCGCTCCTCCTCGATCAGCTCGAGCTTGGCCATGAGGACCTGCATGGCCTGCTTCTTGTTCTGCGGCTGGTCGCGGTAGGTGCTTGCGACGACCATGATCCCCGTGGGCTTGTGCACGATGCGGATCGCCGAGGCGACCTTGTTGACGTTCTGTCCGCCTGGGCCCGAGGCGCGGACGAAGGGGGTGACCTCGAGGTCCTTCTCGGGAATCTCGAGCGCGACTTCCTCGAACTCGGGAATGGCGTCCACCGTGGCGAAGGAGGTCTGCCGCTTGCCCTCGGCGTTGAACGGCGAGACGCGGGCCAGGCGGTGGGTGCCGCGCTCGCAGTTGAGGTATCCGAAGGCGAATGGGCCCTTGATGTGGAGCGTGACCTGATCGACGCCAACGACCGTGCCGTAGGTCTTGGCGACCTCCTCCATCTGCAGGCCCATCTTCTCGCAGTAAAAGATGTACATGCGCAGGAGCATGTCGGCCCAGTCGTTGGCCTCGGTGCCGCCGGCGCCGGCCTGGATCGTGAGGTAGCAGTGGCGGTGGTCGTGCTTTCCCGAGAGCAGCGACTGGAGCTCGATCTTGTCCATGCGGCCGGCGACATCGTTTTCGCGGTCGCCGTAGATCTCAAAGAGCTTCTGGTCGGCCTCGGCGAGCAGGTCCTTGTCGCCCTCGCTCTTGGCCATCTCATACGCGAGCCGGGCATCCTCGAACTCGACGATGACCGCCTTCAGCGGGTCGACCTGAGCCTTAAGGCCCTTGAGCTCCTGGACGATCTTCTGGGCCTGGGACTGGGTGTTCCAAAAGTCAGCGCTCTCCATCCGGGATTCGAGCGCGGCGATGTCCTTGAGCTTCTGTTCGTAGTTAAAGAGAGTCGCGGATCGTCAAGATCCGCGCCTCGAGATCGACAATAATGGGCTGATGGGCGTCAAAGTGCATGTGGGCTCCGGATCCGCCGCGCCGGCCAGAGGCGGGAAAAAGTCGAGAGGTTCTGGATCAGGCCAACTCTAGCCCCGGGGCCCGTATATTCCACGCGTGGACCAAGCCTCAGACACCATCCGCTCCGCCGCCGCCCAACCCGCGACCCAGGCGCAGGTCGGGTCACCCCGGACGGACCCGAAAACGCGGCAGGCGGTCAAGGACGCGGCGACGCTGACGCTCGTAGTCGTGCTCATTGTCTTGACCATCGGCGCCACGATCATGCTCCTGCTCGCCCGGCACCGCCGCCGGACCATGCTCGAGCGGAAACGGAAGCGGCGGAGGCCGGCCCGGCTCGACGCATGGGCCGAGTCGGCCCGGCGCATCGGCGATCGCGATCGCGAGCACGGCGACGACGACACGGTGGACCTGGACCCCGGTGACCTCGGGCCGGGGGATGTCGGGCCGGGTGGACCGGGGAACGCTGGAGGGCGGGGATGATGCGCAAAGGAACGAGCAAGCCCAAACCTGTCGTGAAGATCGGTCGTCCGCTGGCGCTGGTGACCGGGGCGGCCAAGCGTCTCGGACGGGCCACCGCGATCGAGCTGGCACGCCGCGGGTGCGACGTGATCATCACGGCCAAGAGCAGCGTCGACGAGGCCCGGCGAACCGTCGACGAGATCATCTCGCTCGGCGCCTCGGCGGACGTGTGCCGGGTGGTGCGTCTCAACCTCGACTCGCCCAAGGCCGTGGAGCGTGCCGCGGCCAAGCTGGCGGCGGAGCTGCCCCGGCTGGACGTTCTGGTCCACAACGCGTCGTCCTACGACCGCGTGCCGCTGGCAACATTGACGGCCGAACAAGCCCTGGCGGCCTACCGAGTCAACGCCCTCGCGCCACTCCTGCTCAGCGCTCGGCTGGCCCCGTTGCTCAAGAGGTCCACGCTCCCCGGCGGCGGGTCGATCGTGGCCATGTGCGATATCCATGCCATGGGCGAGCACGGCCTGCCACGGTCGAAAGACTTCGCCACCTACGCGATGTCCAAAGCCGCGCTGGCCGAGATGGTGCGGACGCTGGCGCGGGAGCTCGCCCCACGCGTGCGCGTCAACGGCGTGGCCCCGGGCGTTGCCGCGTGGCCCGACTCCGGGACCGAGACCGACAAGGCCGTGCAGGACGCGTATCTCAAGCGCGTCCCGCTCGGGCGTGCGGGCACGCCGGGGGAGTGCGCAAACGTTGTCGCCTGGCTGGCGCTCGACGCGACCTATCTCACCGGCGAGATCATCCGCTTCGACGGCGGCCGCAACTTAGTGTAAGCGAAGACCCGGCCTCGCCGTCCGGGCCAACCCCGCCGGGCCAACCCCGCCGGCCCGAGCCCGCGGGGCCGTATCCTCGGGCATGCCTGTCATCGCGGTCTCGACCCCCTCGCGTCGCTACTCGGTGTTCGTCGAGCCCAACCAGCTCGACCGCCTCGCGCCCCGACTTCGCGAGGCCGGGCTGTCGCCGCGAGCCGCACACTTGATCGCGGACTCCGGCCTCCCCCCCGCCGCGGCGGACCGAGTCATCCAGTCGCTGCAAACTTCCGGCATCGCCGTCACCCGCTCCGATATGGCCCCAACCGAGAGCGGCAAGTCGCTCCAAACCGTTCAACATCTGCTCGCCGAAGTCACGGCGGCCAAGCTTGAGCGGCGCGACATCATCGTCGCACTGGGCGGGGGAATCGTCGGCGACATGGCCGGGTTCGTCGCCGCCACATATCGACGCGGGATCCCCTGGGTCAATCTCCCGACCACGCTCCTGAGCATGGTCGACGCGTCGGTCGGAGGCAAAGCGGGGGTGAACATCCGCGCCGGGGGCGAGCTGTTCAAGAACATGGTCGGCGCGTTCTGGCAGCCCTCGCTCGTGCTGGCCGACGTCTCGCTGCTCGCGTCGCTCCCCGAGCGTGACTTCCGCTCGGGATTGGCCGAGTGCGTGAAGCACGCACTGCTCAGCGGCGACGCCGACGACCCCGCGCTCATGCACGACACCCGTGCGTCGCTCGCCCGAATCCTCGCCCGCGATCCAGAGGCCCTCAGCGAGCTTGTAGCCCGCAACATCGCCGTCAAGGCCCAATTCGTCGGCAACGACGAGAGAGAGGAGGCTCCCTCCGCCGCGGGCGGGCGGGCCTTGCTCAACCTGGGCCACACCTTCGGGCACGCGATCGAGACCATCCCCGCAACCGCGGCCGACAAATCGCTCACCCCCCCCACCGGCCCCACCCCCCCCGCCGCCCCCACCCCCCTCACCCACGGCGAGGCGGTCGCGTTAGGCCTCGTGTGCGCCGCTCGATACGCCGAGCTCGATCAGCTCATGCCCAGGGGGTTCGCCGATGAACTTCGCACGACCCTGAAGCACACGGGCCTGCCGGTCGTCGCGCATCACCTGCCAACGCCGGCGGAGATCTACACGCGGATGTTGCACGACAAGAAGTCCTCGGGCGGTCGGCTCCGGCTGGTCGTCCCCTGCGGCGTGGGCCGGTGCCGGGTCGTCGACGACCCGCCGCGGGAACGCGTGCTGGACGCGATCGGGGCGATCCTTCCCGATCACGCACGTTGATGGTCGGTCGCCGTGGGTGATCACACAACGCCGAATCCTGCCCCCCCCGCTTCTGTGGGCGAGTTTTCTCCAGCAGAAACTTAAAGTTGCCCAACTTGAAGCAAACTTCCGCCGATTCCCGATAACAGTGCTCGGAATGCACTCGCCTTGGAGAACGCCACTTCTTGGGCGTCAGCTCACGCGGCACACTGCGGGTGGTAGGAGGGAACCGTGCGCACGTTCGCAGTGGTCAATCAAAAGGGTGGTTGCGGAAAGACCACCACGGCGATCAATCTCGCTGGCGTCTTCGCCGCGCGTGGGTACAAGACGCTTCTTGTCGACATGGACCCGCAGGGTCATTGCGCCGCGGGTCTGGCGATCCCGGAGCAGCGTATCGATTTGCACATCGGCGACGCGATGCTCGCCGGTGATGAACCCGTGGACATGCAGCGACTGCTCTGGCGGGTCAGCCGCAACCTGGACCTGGCTCCGAGCACCGTGCGTCTGGCCGCCCTTGAAGCACCGCGCGGCGAGCTGGCCTCCCATGCCGATGCGCACGAACGGCTTAAGAAGGTCCTTGCCCGGCTTGATGGTCAGTACGACGTGTGCCTGATCGATTGCTCTCCTGCGATCGGCCTGCTGGCATTTAATGCGCTGGTCGCGGCCGACGAGGTGCTCATCCCCGTCGAGACCGGCTTCTTCTCGCTGCAGGGAGCCAACAAGCAGGTGAACGCGGTCAAGTCGATCGGCAAGCGGCTGGGCGTTCAGCCCGTTCACCGCCTGCTTGCCACGATGCACGACCCGGGAAGCGTGCTGAGCCAGGACCTGCTCGACGAGCTCCGCCGGCGATTCGGCAGCCGGGTCTTGCCCGTGGTCGTCCGCCTCGATCAGTCGCTGAAGGAGGCCGCGAGCCTTGGCCAGCCGGTGATCGAGTATGCCCCAGAGTCGAGCGGAGCGAGCGATTACGTCGCGCTCGCGGAGTATCTTGTCAAGCACGCCCTCTCGGGCGAGGCGCAGACGGATTCGACGGACGACGGTCAGGCACCTTCGCCCGCAGGATCGCTGGATCCGGCCCGTTCCTCGCTCACCTCCGCCCGTCTGCCGGCTTCGCCTGTTTCCGCTGCATCAGCGCTGGTCCCCGAGAGTGCAACAGCCCGGGCCGCTCTGGCTTCTGGCCCTCAACGCACCGTGGTGATCGAGGCCGATCCGATCCGCACGCCGCACTCGGAACCCCTGAGCCGCTCCGCGGACATCGCTTCCCGTGCCCGCAAGCTGCAGACGGCCGCCGCCATCGCTGCGGGCGTGCCGAACGTGCCGATCGCGAGTCAGATCGAGTCGCTGCCGTTGCCCCGGGTAGCGCCCGCCGCGCAGGCCGCGTCCTCGCCGATGGTTCTCCCCGCCGCGGCCGCTCCGGCGTTCGGAGTGCATGTGCTCGGGCGGACGCTGGTGTTTCGCCAGCCGCTGACGCTGGGCCAGCACGTGGCGATCGCGGGCGACTTCAACCACTGGTCGCCCGAGCGGACGACGCTGCGGCTGGACCTTCGGGCGGGCGTGCTCGAGGCCATCGCCGACCTGCCGCCGGGCGCGAGCAGCGCCCAGTACCGCCTGGTGGTTGATGGGCGATGGATGCCCGATCCGTTCAATCCCTCGACCTGCCCCAACCCGTTCGGCGGGTTCAACAGCTTTGTCCATGTTCACCCCGCGTCGGCCGCCTGATCGGAGCCGACGCTTTCATGCCTGAGCGATCATCGGTGCGGAGCATCGCATGAACCCCACGCCCCCCACACAGCATCCGCCCACCCAGCCCCCCGCGGCGACCGATCCGGTCATCGGTCGCCCTGCACGAGCCTGGGTTGGACGCCGCCCGGAATCCCCGCCCGCGGGCACCGACGATTCGTTCGACGCACTCACCGATCTGTTCATGGGCGAGGTGGCGTCCGGCAGGAATATCGTCGGCACTCCGGACACACGCGGCGTCGGCGCACCATCATCATCGACCGCGGCGATCGGGCCCGCTCGTCCGGTGCTCCGGCTGGCCGGTGGGGACGAAGAACGCTCGCTCCAGCCCGCGCCGGTGGCGGAGCCGGCTGCGGCCGGTGGGCATCGCCAATACCGCGACTTGGGCGAGCCTGTGGTCGAGTGTCTGTCATTGAGCAATCTTCCCGTGCTCGCCTCTGCTTGGGCGTCGCAGTATGTCCGCGAGATCGCCGCCGCGGCGGGCCGCCCTGTTGCCGTGCTGCGTGTGCAGGCGGGCTTCGCGAGCCTCGACGTGATCGGCGAGTGGGCGGGAGAGTCGGGCACGCCGCGGATCGACCCGGTCGACGACCTCGCCGCCGCGCTTCGTCTGGCGGCGGAGCTGACCGACCGGTGGATCATCCGCTGCGCGGGCCCCGAGCAGCGCGACTTGGCGACACGCGAGATGATCCGCGTGCTTACCGTCCTGACGGGGGCCGACGAGGCCGCCGCGGCCGCCGCGATGCAGGCCGTCGACATCGTCAGGCCCGGCTTGCCCGAGGCGGGCGGGCCGATGTTCCGGCTGGCCGTCATGGGCGTTGTGGACGAGAAATCGACCGCCGCGGGCCACGCTCTGGCGCTGGCGGCGGAATCTCGCCTGGGACGCACGGTCCAGCGGGTCGTGTGCTCCAGTAAGATCCTGTCGGCCCGTGCGCCGATGTCGATCTTCAGCGGAGCGGTGGATCAGGAACTGCCCGCGATCGTCGGGCTGCTGGAAAGTGTGCTGGGTATTCGAAGCGTCGCGTCGCCGATCGCAGCCCCGACCCCCGAGCCCGCGCACGCTGACGAGCTCGCCGACACGCCGGAATCCCCAAGTCCGATCGCTGCGAGCGTGTCCGAGCTGACTGCGGACATCACCGGGCCCTCCACGCCGGCGATCGATGTCGCGTGGGAACGGTCGTGGCCGAGTGTCGCCGCGGCCCCCACTTCTCCAATCGCTCGGGACGCGCTCGACGACATCCCGCTGCCCGAGCCGGGCATCGCCCAGCCAATGGTCGTGCACGCGGTCGAGCCTGTAAAGTCGCTCCGTCAGCCCTCCGCTTCGAGCCCTGCGTCGCTCATGCCCTGGCTTGGCGAGGAAGCCCCGGCAGGGGAGTCGATCACAGAACACCTCGACACGGGCCGTCCAGTCGACGTGTCATCGGCTGAAGCCGTTGGGACCCCCGTCGCCGCTCATTTGCCGGTCACAGTGTCTCGGGCATCTCAGCAGGCCGCACCGCCCGCGGACCTCTGGACTTACGTCCCGGGCCTTGCTGGAACCGGGATCCGATGCCCCTACGCACTGGCCATTGAGTTCGGCGTCGACGATTCGGGCTCGCTGCACCTGCTCGCCCACGCCGCGTCGGCGGCCACACAGGACTCGGCCCTGGCCGACCTGCTCGTCGCCGCCTCGTGGGCCGCGGCCCACGCTGCGCTGCTCGGGGCTCGCCAAGGGACTCCGCGTCCGGTCATGCACGTGTTCACCGACCAGCCCAAGCGTTCCCGCCGGCTGCTCGACACCGATGTCCGCGTCCACGTGCTGGCCCCCGTGTCGGTCGGCGCTCATACCGGCTGGTACTGCGCCGAGTTGAATTAACCGCTTGCCAGACCGCCCGATCGGATTCATCCGATGCGATGGGCCGCCGCCTGAGGATCGCCTTCGGCGCCCGCTGCGGCCTCGACGGGCGTGAACCCAACCAGTGCGCCCGGCCCGACCTCTAGCGCGGCAAGCTCTGCCGCCGGCAAACGCGGGAGTCCGTCCGCGTCGAGCTGATACGCCGACTGCACAGCTCGGAACTCCCCGTCCGCGTCGAGCGTGCTGACGATCGCGATTCCCTCGGCGGCCCCCTCTAGCGCCGATGTGCCAAGCGATAGCCGCCGGGTCTGCTGGATGGGGACGATCGAGCTCGTCGCCGCCTCGAGTGTCGGCCCGCCGTCGAACGGGTCGATCAGGTCGTGGTACGCGAACCCAAGCTTCTCGAGCATCCTGCGGGCCGGCACCGTCTCGGGCCCTACCTGCGCCACCACGGCGCGTGCCTCCGGGGGTAGGAGCGTCAGATAGATCTCCTCCCGCGGCATCAGCGACGTGATGAACTCCTTGGAATATTGACAGAACCCGTCGGCCTCGGCATAGGTCAGGTTGATGAACCGCCGGCCCAGATATTCCCACAGCGTGTTGTGCCCGTCGGGCGTGATCGGCGCCATCATCTCGGCGATGACGCGCTCGGAGAAGAACCCCGGATGCAGACCCATGAAGTGGAACCGCACCATCGAGAGAAACCGCCCGAGCTTGCCCTTGTGTCCGCGATAGCTGGGCTGGAGGATCAGGCCGCCGATCTCCGTCGGCCCGCTCTCGTCGAGCCAGAGCTTTGCCACCGTGTGCGTGGTGCCCATTTGCAGGCTCTTGGAAAACATCTCGCGGCGGCCGAGCTTGAGCGAGACGTTTGGTCGCCCCGGCCCGCCCATCTTGCTGATGATCTGGCTCGTGCCCAGCACTCCGCGCGACTCGGTATCCTCAAGAACGAACATGAACAGGTCCGATCGGCTGACCTCCGCCGCCAGGCCGGATTCCAGCTCCCGCCCGCCACCGTGCACCGGACCCGCGCCGCGGTCGCCGGGCCGCCGCTCCCCGTGCCCCATTCGCGCGGAGCGTCGCCCCGGGCCGTGCACGGTCTCGGCAGCCTTCAAGAAACATTCGTGGCTCCAGCCCGCCTTGTCGGCGATGATGTCCTTGTCCGCCGGCAGATTGATGAAGTGCACCATCTTCGCCAGCTTCAGCAGCGTTGAAACATCTTCCGTTCTGGCGCGGCGCATCACAAACACGGCGGGAACTCCTTCACCAACCCACGACCGGGTCGACGACCCCTCCCCACTCTCTCATGGTACCGTCGAACGTTCCGCACGCGGGCCGTGAGGCATTCTGCCCGGGGAGTGCCCGGAGCATGTCCTCCACCGTCACGTTCCGAATGTTCGCCGACCAAAACGCCAGGCCCGCGCTCTCGCGCGGGCCTGGCAGATCAACCCTGAAGCCGTGCGGCGTCAGTCCTTCTTGTCGTCGTTGCCCTTACCCTTTCCCTTGCCCTTCCCCTCGGGGCCGTCGCCCTTCGGACCAGACCGCTTCTCGTCGTGCTTGATCGTCTCGGTCACCTGCTTGATCGACTCATCGATCGACTTGAGCGTCGCAACCTTGGTGCCGCCGAAATTGCTGGGCGACTTCTCGAGATACTCCTTGGCCTCGTGCAGCGCGACCAGGGCCCGGCCCAGCCGCGGGTGCTCGCGCAGCTCGGTGCGGAACTTCTCACGCCACGGGCTGCCCTCGCCGTCGCCACGCGGGCCGCGGTTGGGACCCTCGCCGCGGGGGCCGGGCGGAGCGGGGTTGGTCGGCGTGGGAGGCGTGCCGGCGGGCTGCGCGACGGCGGGAATCAGCGCGAAGGCAAGCACGGGGATCGCGATCGCGGCAGCGGCCAGAGTCGAGGTCGAACGCTTCATCGATGGGGTCCTCTCGGTGTGATGCGGCCCGCAGAATCTGCGGCCGTACCCGATGAACGCCCCAGCCGCCTGTCTATTTCCTACACCGCCGACGAACCCCGGCACGACATTCAGCACCGGCCGCCGCCCCGCTCCCGAGGTTCCGTCAGCGTGCCTGAGTCCACTTGCCCGACGACCAGAGGGCGAACAGCCGAACTTTGCACGACAAGACTCGACTACGATGGCCCGATGCCCACCATCCATCCCTCGGCGATTGTTGAGCCGTCCGTGCGCCTGGCCGACGACGTGCACATCGGCCCCGGCTGCGTCGTCACGGGCAACGTGACGCTCGGCCGCGGAGTCCAGCTCAAGGGCTCCAACTACGTCTCGGGAGACTGCGGGAACGTCGAGATGGGGCCCGGTACGAGGCTCTGGCCGCACGCCTGCGTCGGCTTCGAACCCCAGGACTACAAGTTCAACGGCGTGAGCGGCGGCGTCAAGATCGGTGCCGGCTGCTTCCTCCGCGAGGGGGCCACCGTGCACTGCTCGACCACTGCCGAGCGACCGACCATCCTCGGCGATAGCGTGTTCATGATGGTCAACACCCACGTCGCGCACGACTGCGTGCTCGGCGACCGCGTGGTCATGGTCAACGGCTCGGCCCTCGCCGGCCACTGCGAGGTCGGCGACGACGTCACGCTCGGCGGCAACGCGGTGGTCCATCAGTTTTGCCGTATCGGGCGGATGGTCATGATGTCGGGCGACTGCGCGATCAACAAGGACGTCCCTCCGTTCTTCATCGTCAGCGAGCGCAACCGCATCGGCGGGCTCAACCTCGTCGGCCTGCGGCGCAAGGGCCTCCGCGACCACGTGGGCCCGCTGAACCAGGCGTTCCGCTCCTTCCTCTACCAGCCGATGGAGCGACGCATCGTCGTCGACGGCCTCCGCGAGCTCGGCCGCGGCAGTCAGATCGTCGCCGAGGTTGCGGAGTTCGTCGCCGCAAGCCAGCGCGGGTTTGTTACCGGTTTCGGCAAGCCCGAGCGCGGCGGCCCGCGGGCCGATCGGGTGGTCGGGGACTCGGGCGACCCGGTCAAGAACTGACATTCGCTCGGCCGCCAATAGACAACGGGGCCCCGCTCGCGATCGAGCGGGGCCCCGTACTTCTTCCCAGGCTGCCTGCGAGGTTCAGACCTCCGCGTCGTCGGGCTCGGCAGCGCGATTGATGCCCGAGCCGTCGCACGAGCCGTCGGGCTTATCGCAGCACTTTTTGTACTTGCGGCCGCAGCCCATCGGGCACGGATCATTCCGTCCGTGCGACTTGGCCTGCTTCACCACCGGCTGGCCCTTGACGGGATCGCCCGACCCGGCCCGGTTCGCGGCGTCGAGATCGCGCTGGGCCCGCTCGCTGGGCGGGGCCGCCGAGTCGACTTCGAGGCCCGTGCTCGGGGCGGCCGGGGCGCCGGTCTTCTTGGGCGCCGTGTAGTAGAGGTCAGTCGATGAACCGCTGCCTGCACCCCCGCCCCCCCCTCCCCCGCCATTGCCACCGTTGCCAACAACACCGCCGCCGAGCGCGGCGACGCCGATCGGTGCGGCCATGGGCGACGGGCGCGGTGCGGACGCCGCCTGCGCGGGCGCAAGCTGCGGCGTGAGCTCGAGCTTGAAGACATAGTCCGTCACGCGGTCGCGCAGGCCGTCGAGCATCGACTTGAACAGCTTGGAACCCTCGCGCTTGTACTCGATGCGCGGGTCCTGCTGGCTGAACGCGCGGAAGCCGATCGCGTCGCGAAGCTGGTCCATCTGGTAGAGGTGGTCCTTCCACAGCTCGTCGAGCGTCTCGATCATCATCGTCCGCTCGAAGTACAGCAGCTCGGCGCGGAACGACGACTCGATCTTCGACCGCACCGCCTGCTCTCGCTCCGTCGCGTCCAAGTGCCGCAGGCCCTCGGGCGGCTCGACCCTGAGCGTCGACCGGAAGTGCTCTGCAAGCTTCTCGGGGTCGGCGATCGCCATCGCCTCGGTGATCTTCCGCTGCAGCTCGCCGGTCTCCACGAACGACCGGCTGGCCTCCAGCAGCTCGTCCCGCACCTTCTGCGGCGGGGACTTCATGATCTGCTCGACCGTCCAGCCCAGGTTGTACCGCGAGTTAGCCCAGTTCACCAGCCCGCCCATCGCCACCGGCGGGGTGGCCTGGCCCATGCGCATCTGCTGCATCGTCGTGTCCATCGCGAACTTCACCGGATACTCGACCTCGCGCTGGCGGTACAGCCGGTCGGCCTGATCGAGCATGAGCTTCTGCACGCTCTCTATGCCGCTCTCGGCCGCCTTGCTCACCTCCTCGGGGGTGAGCCGGAAGCCGAACTTGTTGTCGGCCCACTTGCACAGCTCCTTGGCCCCGTACGCCTTGTCGGCGAAGGCGACCAGGCCCGAGAGGTCGGCCCCGTCTATGTGCGCCTCGGCCGCCTCGACCAGCGTGTCGTGCACGCCCTTGCGGCCGCTCGCGCCCAGCTCGCGGATCTGCTCGGGGTTGAACTCCACGCCGAAGTGCGTCCGGGCCCAGCGGGCCAGGCCCTCGGCGTCGAAGTCCATCGCCACCTCGCTTCCCTCGGCGGGGATGTACTCGCCGAGCGTCACGCTGATCGTCTGGCGGATGTCCTCCTTGGCGTCCTGGCGGATCCGCTTCTCCATCTCGTCGACCTCGAGCCCCTTGAGACGGTCGGGGAAGATCGAGACGTCGAGCTTGGCCTTGACGAACTCGCTGGCGCACGTCGCGGCGTAGTCCTTCGAGAGATACTCGGTCGCGGCATCGCGCGTGGCCGCGGAGATGTAGTCGAAGATCAGCCCGCGGACATCGCGTCCTTCGAGAACACGCTGCCGCAGGCCGTAGAACCCCTGCCGCTGGTGCTCCATGACCTCGTCGTACTCGAGGATGTTCTTGCGCATCTGGAAGTTCCGCTCCTCGACCTTGCGCTGGGCCCGCTCGACGCTCTTTGAAAGCATCGGGTGCTCGATCGCGTCCCCCTCCTTCATGCCCAGCACGCCCAGCAGCTTGGTCGTGCGGTCGCCGGCGAAGAGCTTCATCAGCTCGTCGTCGATCGAGACGTAGAAGCGGGACGTGCCGTTGTCGCCCTGGCGGCCCGAGCGCCCTCGGAGCTGGTTGTCGATGCGCCGGCTCTCGTGCCGCTCGGTGCCGATCACGTGCAGGCCGCCCATGTCCTCGATGGTCTCGAACCAGCGGATGCGGTGCAGCAGGAAACGGCCATGATCGTCGAGGGTCTGGCGCAGCTCGTCGGCCGACATGGTCTCGATCTTCTTGGGCGCGAGCCACGTGTACTTGATCGCCCAGTGGCGGAGCAGCCGCAGCTCGAGCTCCGGGAACGCGGCCTCCTCGGCCTCGCGCTTCTGCATCTCGAGCTCGCGTGGCGCGACCTTGCGGTACACGTTCTCCCGCAGTTCCTGCTCGCTGGACTCGACGGTCAGCCCGCGCGAGGCAATGCCGCGGCGCAGCCAGTGGTCCAGCAGCGTCTCGCGGCTGATCCGCCCGAGCTTGATGTCGGTCCCGCGCCCGGCCATGTTGGTCGCGATCATCACCGCGCCCAGCTGTCCGGCCGACTCGATCATCACCGATTCGCGGTCGTGCTGCTTGGCGTTGAGCACCTCGTGCTTGATCTGGTGCTTGCCCGCGAGCATCTTGGAGAGCATCTCGCTCTTCTCGACGCTCGTGGTGCCCACCAGCACCGGGCGACCGACGTCGTGGAACACCTTGATCTCGTCGGTGATGGCCTCCCACTTGTCCCGCCCGACCAGGAACATCAGGTCGTCGAAGTCGCGCCGGCATACCGGCACGTTGGTCGGGATGCTCACCACGTCGAGCTTGTAGATATCGTAGAACTCCTGCGCCTCGGTGTCCGCCGTGCCGGTCATGCCCGCCAGCCGCTTGTACATCTTGAAGAAGTTCTGGATCGTGATGGTCGCGACCGTCTGCGTCTCCTGCTTGATCGGCACGCCCTCCTTGGCCTCGACGGCCTGGTGCAGGCCCTCGGACCACTGACGCCCCTGCATCGGGCGGCCGGTGTTGACGTCCACGATCACGATCCCCTGCTCCTGCCGCCCGGTCTGCGGGTTCTCGACGGGCGCGATGATGTAGTCCTTGTCGAGCTGGTACACCACGTGGGCGCGCACCGACTGGGTCAAGAGGTGCGGGAGGTCCATGTTCTCGCCGACGTAGAACGACCCCATGCCCGCGGCCCGCTGGGCCTCGGCGATGCCGTCGTGGGTCAGGTGGACCTGCTTGCGGTCCATCTCGACCTCGTAGAACTGCGGGAAGTTGCCGCGTGCCTTCTCAAGCTCGGGCAGCTGCCCGCGGGCCTCCTCGAGCTGCGCCTGCATGGGGGGCAGCTTGGCCTTGTCACGCGCGTTGCGGATATCGCCCTCGAGGCCCTTGATCCGCCGCTGGCACTGCTTGACCGCGTCGTCGGCCTCCTGCCAGGGCCGCTGCTTGCCGGCAAGGTGCCGGGCGAGCCGGTCGGCCATGTCGTACCTCGGCGCATCCTCGTGGGCGGCGCCCGAGATGATCAGCGGTGTGCGGGCCTCGTCGATGAGCACGCTGTCGACCTCGTCGACGATGGCGAACTGCCGAGCCTTCTGCACCTGCTGGTCGACCGACCGCTTCATGTTGTCGCGCAAGTAGTCGAAGCCGAACTCGGCCGTCGTGCCGTACACGACGCTGCACTTGTACATGTCCCGCTTGACGTGCTCGGGCTGCATGTGCTGAGGGTGGATCGCCCCGACCGTCAGGCCAAGGGCGTGGAAGTACGGGAATGTCCAGTCCCGGTCGCGCTGCACGAGGTAATCGTTCACCGTCACCACATGCACCTTCATGCTCTCGATGCACGCCAGGTAGCACGCCAGCGGGCCAACGATCGTCTTGCCCTCGCCCGTCCGCATCTCCGAGATCTTCCCATCAAACAGCACCATGCCGCCGATGAGCTGCACGTCGAACGGGCGGGCCCGGAACGGCGGCTTGCTCTGGGTGTACATCTCGCGCACGGCCTGGTAGAACTCCGCCGGGATCTCCACCGACAGGTATGGGTGGGCCGGCTCGGCGCAGCCCAGGAACTCGCCCGTGGGCGGCGCCGGCTGGCGCGCGGCCACGTCCGCCTTGATCCGCTCGTACGTCTCCCGGGCCGCCGGGGGCAGCCGGGGGGCGTCGAACTGTGCCTCGAACTTCGGGTTGAAAACGTTCCGGATTCCGACCGCCCGGTCCATCGCCTCGCGGGCAATGGCCAGGGCTTCGATCAGGATCTCGTTGCGGTCTTCGCCCTTGTCGAACCGCTGGCGGAACTCGCCGATCATCCCGGCGATCTGCGGGTCGCTGAGCTTCCGCGTCTGATCCTCCAAGGCATTAATCGCCTGGACGCGGACCGTGTACCGCTTGACGAAGCGTTCGTTGCGCGTGCCGATGAGCCTATTGAGGAACCACCCGATGACCGGGATGCCCTGGTGGACGTTGTTGGCCTTGGCCATGTGTGAAACACCTTCTGCTGTTCGAGACGCCGACGGCCCGCCATGCTCGGGCGTTGATAACGCACCGGGAACGGTGGCGGGAGCTCTCGGCATGGATGTGTACTGGTCGGACCCGACGCGGGCCGACACGGGCGCGGACGCTTAATGCGCCCGCGCCGCTTCACCGACTGATCGTCTCGATCAGCACCCCGGCGGCGGGAGAGCCAAGAGCGCCTCGCGGACACGCCCGGCGACAGCCGCCGGGGCGGTGGTCAAGCAGAAGGTGATCTGGGGGACCAGCAGTGCTGTCCGGGCCGTGCGATCGGGCCGGACAATCGCCGCCGGGTGAACCCGTTGGGCCGCCCGGTCTCGCCGAGTTTGCCGCTGCTGCCGGATCGCCAGCTCGCCACCCACCGACACGCGGGTCTCGGACGTCCGCTCCGTCCCCGGCTGAGCAATGGCGGCCTTGCCCATCGCCGGCGAAGAAGCCAACGCGAGCATAACCAGCACCAGGAGCGTGACGCTCCCCGTGCCTCGGGCTCGGCCCGACACGCTGTGCGATGAGGAGTTGGCGGCGACGCGCATCATCTGGGTTTCATGCTCGGCCCCTGAGTATCGGCGACGCGCCGGCGGCGTGCCAACAACTTGGGCGGAACACTCAGTATAGGCCGGGGATGTGGATTATCGGTTCATCGGGGCGTTCGGGTTGCAACGCGGTCGAGCACAAGATATTGTGCTCGACCGGACCATTCGCGTCCGATCACCACAAGGCTTGGTGAATGGGCAGGGATGGCCGCACTCATCGGGCCGGGTCGGCAGCCCGGGCGGCGTCGCTCGTGTCTGACGCTCCGGGCCGCGCTGTTGGGCCCGACGGTCGGGAAGGCAGTAGGGTATGTCCATGAGCAGTCCGGAAGATCGCCCGCAATCGCCCAACCAGCACGAGGACAGCCGCATGGTCGCGCAACGTCAAATCCTCCCGGAAACCCGGTCGAGCCTCACCCACAAATTCTCGATCAACGGGCACGAGGGGTACCTCACCGTCGGGCTGCACCCCGACGGCCGCCCGGGCGAGATCTTCATCAAAATGGCTAAGGAGGGCTCGACCATGTCGGGCATGTGCCAGGCCTTCTGCCGGGCGTTCTCGCTCGCCCTTCAATACGGCCTGACGCTCGACGACGCCGTGGTGCGGTTCAAGGGCATGCGCTTCGAGCCCATGGGCCCGACCAACAACCCCGAGATCCCCGAGTGCATGTCGATCGTGGACTACGTGGCCCGCTTCATGGAAGCCAACTTCGGCGAGGCTGCCCTGCGCCGGCGTTGAGGCTTAGCCGGTCCGGGCGACTCCGAGGTCGAGAGCCCCAACGCCCACAGATTCCCCGAAGTTGCACGATTCGAGGCGCCGAGGCACGCTGTCGGGAATCATCCAATATGGAGATTCTCACGTGCGCAGCGTCGCTCCACTGTTTCTGACCGTTCTTGCCGCCTTGCCCTTGGCTGGCTGTCGCTCGGGTGGCGAAGCTAGCAACGCCACGTCTCCCGCGCCCCGAGCGGCACGGGTCGTCACGAGGGCTACGCCCGAGCAGCAGGCGAAGCTGCTGGACCGCGTCAAGGCGCTGGCCGGCGAGGGGAACCTACTCGACGAACAGGGGCGGATCGAACCCGATAGCCGGACGGTGATCGCCGTCAGTTCCAACGGCTCGGTCGTGCGCGAAATCATGATGCCGGGCGGACCCTACAAGATGACCAATCTCTACCACATGGACGGGCCGAACCTCGTAGTCACGCATTACTGCGCCATGGGCAATCAGCCGAGGATGGTCGCGCCGCCCGCCGATGCCGGGGACGACCGGATCCACTTTCGCTTCGCGTCGGTGAGCAATCTGACGGCCGCCGATGAGGAATGCATGGGCGACCTGGTGCTGGTCTTCCTGCCCGACGGCCGAATCCGCCAGGAATGGATCTCGATAAAGAATGGCGCTGTCTCCAGCCACGCGCACTTCACCATGGTCCGCAAGGCATCGTGAACTTTGCGCATCTCAAACGAACGGGGCCGCGCCGATCTCGGCGCGGCCCCGCAGTTGACCGATCCCGCAAAACTCATCACCGCACCGTCGGGATCCACGCCGCGAGCAGGTCGCGAGCGGCCTGCAGGTCGCCAAGGTCGCACATCTCGGTGACCGTGTGGATGTACCGCGTGCCCACGACAAGGCCCGCGGCCCGGGCGCCCGAGCGGCTCTGCTGCCCGGCGGCCCCGTCCTGCCCCCCGCGCGAGAGGATCGTCCGCTGGAAGGGGATCTTGTTCTTGACCGCGACACGCTCGAAGTCGTTGATCAGGCGATAGTCGGAGATGAAGCTCGAGTCCATCACGTGCAGGCCCACGCCCGCGCCGTGCTTGGTCACGCTCTCCTCAACGGGCACGCCCGGCGTGTCGCACGCGAGCGTCGTGTCGATGCCGATGGCGATATCGGGCTCGACGCCGAAGCTCGCGGTGAACGCGCCGCGGAGGCCCACTTCCTCCTGAACGGTGAACACGACATAGACCTCGCAGGCGTGCTCGGTCCGCTCTTCGGCCAGGGCCCGCACGCTCTCGATGCCCAGCCAGCAGGCCAGACGGTTGTCGATCGCCTTGGAGACGAACTTGTCGCCCACGACGATCGCCGGCTCGTGCATGACGACGAAGTCGCCGACCTTGACGGTCTTCCTGACCTTGTCGGGCTTCATCCCAAGGTCGACGAAGAACTCCTTGACCTCAGGGATCTTCTTCTTGTCCTCCTCGGTCGCGATGTGGATGGGTCGACCGCCGGGGTTCATGACGCCGACGAAGTCGCCCGCGTCGGTGCAGACCAGCACGCGCCGGCTGAACAGGTTGCGGGTGTCGAAGCCGCCGGCGTTGTGCACGCGGACAAAGCCGTTCTCGTCCACGCCCTTGACGTAGAAGCCGATCTCATCCATATGGCACAAGAGCATGACGCGGACCGGCCGCTCGCCGCCCTCCTTGCGCCCCTTCTTGGCGCGGGGGGCGCGACGGCAGATCAGGTTGCCCATCGCATCGGTCCGCACCTCGTCGAACAGGCCCTCGCCGGCCGGGCCGATCTCGCCGACGATCAGATCGCGGACGCGTTCCTCGCGCCCGGGCACGCCGGGGGTCTCGCACAAACGCTTGAAAAGGTCAACATTGAGCTTGGGCACGAGGAGTTCTCCGGGTCGATCTGAAGGGATGGTCGCAAGTGTTGCGCTCCTTGGGGCCCAAGGCGAGCCGGCTCCGAACTACCATCTGGCGACATGCCCAACAGCCCCCTTTCGCGCGTTCACGAAGAGGGCGAGGCCCTGCTGGCCCCCTACGGCCCGGAGTCCTCGCCGATCCTCCTTGTCCAGGCATTCGACCCTGTACCCGTCGAATATGCCGCCATCCGCACGGGAGCCGCCGTTTTCGATGCGTCCCATCGCGCAACGCTCGAGGTCGCCGGCCCCGACCGCCTGTCGTTCCTCAACAGCATGCTGACGCAGGATCTCAAGGGCTTGGATCCTTGGCGCTCTCTCCGCAGCTTCTGGCTCAACCGCAAGGGGCGGATCGACGCCGACTTCCGCGTCATCACTCTGCCTGACCGGGTTTTGCTGGATGTCGATGCGTTCGCCGCCGAGCGGGCCCGGACGGGGCTGCAAGCCTTCATCATCGCCGAAGACTGCACCATCGCCGATGTTTCCGCCCGGCATCACCGACTAAGCCTCCACGGCCCGGCCGCCGGCGCGCTGCTGGCCCGGCTCTCGACGCCTGTCGAGGGCGTGCCCATTGCCGACATCCAGCCGGGTCAGGCGACCAGGGTCCGCATCGGCGGGGCGGAGGTTGTGGTCGATCGGCACGACTGGGCGGGCGTGATCGGGCTGGAGCTGCTCGTGCCCGTCGAACACGCCGCCGATGTCTACGCAGCAATCTCTACGCCCTGGTCGGCCCGGCACAACGGCGGTGTCGCCCCCACCACCGACCTTGCCCGTCGCATCGGCTGGCAAGCCCTCAACATCGCCCGGATCGAGGCCGGCTCGGTGCTCTACTACGCCGATTTTGGTCCCGACTCGCTTCCCGCCGAGACGGGCGACGCGACGCTCAACGACCGCGTGAGTTTCAAGAAGGGCTGCTACTTGGGCCAGGAGGTCGTGGCCCGCATGCACGCGCTGGGGCACCCCAAGCAGCGGCTGGTGACCCTGAGGATCCGAGACGCGGCGCTCACCCCGCACGCGAGCGTCGCCGACGCTTCTGCCCCAGCGGCCGCGTATACGCCGCAGGCCGTCACGGGGACGCCGGTGCTCGCTTCCGACGCGCCCGATGCGCCGGTCGTCGGCGCGGTGACCAGCTCGTGCGTCTCGCCGCTTCTGGGCGCGGCGCCCGTGGGATTCGCGATGGTCAAGTGGGCACATTCCGAGCCGGGCGGACGCGTCTGGCTAGGCGTCGATGGCGTGCGGCTGGAGGCGGAAGTGGCCGCCCTTGGCACGATGGTCTGAGGGCCCCCGCCGGGGCCGGAACGCCACTATCCTGCCCCCATGTTCCACCCCATCCGACGGGCGTTGATCTCCGTCTCAGACAAGCGGGACCTGCTGCCGTTCGCCCGTGCGCTGGCCACACGCGGAGTCACGATCATATCGACCGGTGGCACAGCCCGGGCCCTACGCGACGCGGGCGTCGAGGTCGTCGGGGTCGAGTCCATCACCGGCTTTCCTGAGGGGCTCGATGGACGCGTCAAGACGCTGCATCCGGGCGTCCACGCCGCCCTCCTCGCCGTGCGCGACAACCCCGAGCACCGGGCCTTCCTCGCGGCCCACAAGATCGAGCCCATCGACCTGGTGTGCATCAACCTCTATCCGTTCCAGCAGACCGTCAGCGACCCGGGCGTCACGCTAGAGACCGCCATCGAGAACATCGACGTGGGCGGGCCCGCGATGATCCGGGCCGCGGCCAAGAACCACGCGGGCGTCACCGTTGTCGTCAGCCCGTCGAGCTACGACCGCGTCATCGCCGAGATGGACACCAACAACGGCTCCGTGACTCCCTCGACCCGGGCCGAGCTGGCCGCGATCGCCTTCTCCCGCACCGCCGAGTACGACGCCGCCATCGCCAGCTTCCTGCACACCCGCTTCGGCTCAACTGCCGCGGGGGGCAAGTTCACGAACTCCGCCATCTCTTCCGCGTTCCCCCCCAGCCTCGAGATCCGCTACGCGAAGGTCGACCAGCTCCGCTACGGCGAGAACCCGCACCAGGAGGCGGCCCTCTACGCCGACCCCGCCGCCACGGGACCGACGGTCGTCGGCGCCAGGCAACTGCACGGCAAGCAGCTCTCGTACAACAACATCAACGACGCCGCAGCCGCGCTCGAGGCCGTCACGGCGCTCGGACGCCTGCCGCGGATGAACGGTGATTTTCAGGGCCCCGCCGGCGCCGTGGTCGTCAAGCACACCAATCCCTGCGGCGGGGCCGTCGCCCCCACAGCGGTGCAGGCCGTGCTCGCGGCGATCGCGGGCGATCCGGTGGCGGCGTACGGCGGCATTCTGGCCGTGAACCGGGTGGTCGATCTGGCGACGGCGAAGGTCATTGCCGACGAGAAGCACTTCCTGGAAGTGATCGTCGCGCCGGAGTTCGCGCCCGACGCTCTCGAGCTGCTCCGGGCCCGCTGGACCCACGTACGCCTGCTGTGCGTCGGCGAGCGCGTCGCCTCGAGCACACGCCGGCTCGAGTTCCGCTCGGTGCCTGGCGGCATGCTCGTGCAGGATCGCGACAACCGCGTCACCGACCCCGCGCTCTGGGAACACAAGGCCGGCCCCAAGATCTCGACCCACGAACTCGCATCGGCGCTCGTGCTCGAGACCCTGTGCCGGTGGGTCACCTCCAACGCCATCGTCGTCGGCGGTATCGACGCCGCCAGCGGGGCCATCAGGCTCTACGGCGTCGGCTCGGGCCAGGTCGACCGCGTATCGGCGTGCCGGCTCGCCCTTGGTAAGGCCGGCCCGCTCGCCAAGGGATCGATCGCCGTTGGAGATGCCTTCTTCCCGTTCCCCGACGGCCCCAAACTGCTCATCGATGCGGGCGTCAAGGTCATTGTGCACCCCGGCGGCTCCAAGCGCGACGACGAAACCTTCTCGCTCTGCGACAAGGCCGGTGTCACGTGCATGACCACTGGCCTGCGGCACTTCCGGCACTGAGTCCCGGCCCTAACGTGATCCGGCGGCACTAAGCTGGTTCACGAAGGTGAAGTTGACACGGTCGGCCCGCCACTTTCCCGACGTAGAGGCTGGATCGCCCAATAGGTCACGCTCCGCCACGCCCATTCCATCGGACCCATTCGGAACACCCGCAGCCAGATCACGCTGACCACGCACTGAGCCGCGAACACGCCCAGCACCATCGCCCACTTCTCCGGCCGCGTCCACAGGCCAAACTGCCCCAGGCCCCAGTGGTAGAACACCAGCGTGGAAACGACCGTCTGCAGGAGGTAGTTGCTCAGCGCCATACGCCCGGCCGCACCCAGCGTGTGCGCCAGCGCCGCGACAACCCGGCCCCTCGCCTCCGCCAGTCGCAGGGCAAGGCACAGGTAGCCAACGGCCATCAGCGGCCCGCCGATGAACCCCGTCAGCACCGCCGCGGCCGCCAGTAGAGGGTTCGCGGGAGATGCGGCGCACCACACCGACACGACGCTCAGCGGCACTCCCGCCAACAGCCCGATTCCGATCAGCCACAAGCGGAGAGGCCGCTGGCGTTCGTCGACGATGCCGACCTTCATCACGCCCGCTCCGATGAAGAACAGCCCCAGCACATGCCAGAACACACTCAGGACGGTCACGACAACGAACATGGCCCAGGTCATGACGCGGAAGAGCTGCGCGTCGATCCACGGGCCTTCGCGATAGGCGAGCGTTTCCAGACGCATGTACTCAGGATCCTCCGGCCCGCCGACAATTCGCTCGTCTCTGTACCCGTCGATCATGGCCAGGAACGGGTGGTTCTGCGCGAGCCGATCCAGTCCGTCGGGCTCCGGCGGTACCTTGGCCTGCGAGCTGCTCGAATCGTCCGATGCCGACGACTCATCCGTCGACGCGGGCGGTTCCGCAGCATCCGGTGCTGATGCGCGCTCAACGGCCATGGAGCGCTGGGCGGCGATGCTCAGTGCGTTGAGGCTCGCCAAACCCGAGTACAGAACGGTGCCGACGAGCACCAGCCCGACGCCGACCGGGATAAGCGCCTTCGGCGGCCAATTGCGGCAGAGCAGCATCACGACGCCGCAGAGGGAATAGGTGAGCAGCACGTCGCCGTACCACAGCCCGAGGCCGTGCGCCAGCCCGATGACGAAGAGCGCACCGAGTCGACGGAAGTAGGTGCGCGTGAACGAGTTCTCGGCGCCGCGGCGGCGGCTGGAGGTCAGCATGAGCACCAGTCCCATGCCGAAGAGCATGCTGAAGAGGGGGTAGAAGCGTCCCGTGAAGAACACGCCCTGAACGTAAAAGAGCGCCCGGGTGAGCCAATCTCCTGATTCCGGGACCGGGAAGGCGAAGTGCCCGAAGGCCTGGCTGAAAAATTGAATGTTGACGACGAAGATGCCCAGAAGGGCGATGCCCCGGGCCACGTCGAGCCCGAGCAGGCGGGCGGGCGGCTCCACCGGGCTGGCGACGGCCGTCGGGGTCTGTTTGATCATGGCCCAGAGTTTACCTGGATGAACCGCGGCCTGATCCCCCTCGGAACCGGCGGGATGCACGACGGGTGAAACTCTGGTATGCTCTCGCCGAATCAGTGCCCGCTCGCACAGATTTTCCGGAGACCCGACCATGCTGACCCCGTTTTTCCCGTCCCCGCGCCGCGTTGTCGCCGCACCCCTGTGCCTGGCCTTGGCCTGCGCGTCCGTGTTCGCCCCCACGGCCTTCGCAGCGCCGGAGGCGATTACCGAGGACAATGTCATCGCCGGCACGATGAACATCGACTACGAGACCCGCGTCAAAAAGGACACGACTGGCGACCTGAAGGACGGCTCGGCCGCCCTGGGGGCCAAGGACAAGTACACCTTCAGCATCAATGTCGCCAAGACGACCGAGTTCGCCGGCGAGATCACCCGCCAGCCCAACCTCTTCACAAAAACACTTCAGCGCCGCAAGCAGGACGCCCAGCTGTTCTACAAAGTCGACCTGTCGGTGCTCAACCCCAGGGACCTCAAGCAGAAGCGGACCGTCGGCCGCTGGGTCGGCACCGTGCCGGTAGACCCGCAGTCGGGCGTGTACGACCTGGCCGGAGGATCGTCCAAGGATTCGGCCCTACGGATCGCGATCGACGCCGTCGGCAAGGCCCCGTCGTTCACCGACTCGTTCGCCGGGCGGCTGGTGGGCAAGGCCGAGAAGAAGGAGAACCTCGCCGCCAGCACCTATAAGCGGCTGGTCGGCGACAAGACCGTCGAGATCGTCGTCAAGAAGTCCGACCCGATGCGGTTTGAGAACCTCGTCCTGGCCAAGGGCCCGGCGGAGATCTATCCCAGGACGATCGTTAACGGGCGGCTGGACTACGACTACGAGACGGGCAACTACTTTGCCGACAACATCCGCTTCAAGTACTCTTTGGACGGGGCCGACTTCGAGGACGTGGTGACGGGCACGATCAAGTGGGTCGAGGACCCCGACCGCAAGTCCAACGGCAAGGGCTACTACGAGTTCAACGTCCGCTTCAACGAGGAGAAGAACAAGTCCGCCGGTGGTGAGTCCGCCGCGTTCGAGAAGATGTCCGGCGAGGACGCCTTCTTCGCCGTAGACAACTCGGTGCCCTGCCTGACGGGCCGGATCGTGTACACCGACACGATGCTCGCCGGCCAGGACCTGCCCACGTCGAGCAAGGTCGATTACAAGCTCAACGCCAACAAGCTCACCCGCCAGCAGGTGATGAACTTCTTCAAGCTCTGGCTGGTGGCGATCGGCCCGACCAACGACGAGTGAACAGCCCTGGGGACCCCGGCTCTCCGAGCCGGGTGTCCCCCTCCACGAACCTCCGTTTGTTTCGCCTGCAATCCGCCCGGCACGGAGTGTCGGGGTACCCGAGGAACCCATGCCCCGCTCTCTGTACCGCCATCTCAACCGCGTCTTCGGTCCCCGGCCCGACCCCGTGACCCGGCGCGAGGTGCTCGCCGGCTCGCTCGCCGCGGGCGCGGCCCTCATGCTCTCCCGCTCCGCCTTCGCACGCCAAGCCGCCCAGCGTCCCGCGGCGGGGGCCAAGCGCGTGGTCGTTATCGGCGCTGGTTTCGCCGGCTTGGCATGCGCGTACGAACTCAGGAGCATCGGCTACGACGTCACTGTTGTCGAGGCCCGCGAGCGCCTCGGCGGCCGCGTGCTCTCGTTCAACAAATCCTTCAACTCCGAGTACGTCCCCGGCCGCAACGTCGAGGGCGGCGGCGAACTTGTCGGCTCCAACCACCCGCTCTGGGTCGCCTACGCCAAGCAGTTCGACCTCGAGTTTCTTGACATTTCCGAGTCCGACACCGACGTCAGGTACCCCATCGTCATAGACGGCAAGCTGCTCGAGTATGAGAAGGCCTCGGAGCTTTGGGATTCGATGGCCAAGGCCCTCAATCAGATGGATGCCCTCGCGGCCCCGCTGGACCCCGACGCGCCGTGGACGGCACCCAACGCCAAGGAGCTCGACTCGACCTCAATCCAGCAGTGGATCGACAAGCTCGACGCCGACGAGCTCACCAAGCAGGCCTGCTGGATCAATCAGTGCGGCGACAACGGCGTTGACCCCAAGAACGCCAGCCTCCTGGGCCAGCTCACCGCCGTCAAGGGCGGCGGGCTTGACAAGTTCTGGAGCGACACCGAGGTCTATCGCTGCAAGGGCGGCAACCAGCTGCTCGCGATGCGTCTGGCCAAAGAGGTCGGCGACGACCGGATCGTGCTGGGCCTTCCCGTGACGCGCATCGAGCTCAAGGGCAAGGCGATGGTCGTCACCTGCAAGGACGGTCGGACCATCGAGTGCGACGATGTCGTGCTCGCCGTGCCACCGAGCGTTTGGCAGAAGATCGAGTTCGCTCCCGGGCTCCCCGCGGCTCTCCGGCCGCAGATGGGCCTGAACACCAAGTACCTCGCCCACCTCAAAACCCGCTTCTGGCGGGAGGGCAAGCTCTCCCCCGACGCCTTGGGCAACGGCATGGTCACCATGACTTGGGACCAGACCGACAACCAGTACGGCCAGGACACCGACGACAACGGCCCGGCCGCGCTCTGCGTCTACTCTGGCGGCCCCGCCGCGGCCCGGGCCCTCTCGATCGACAAGGCCCAGCGGGACGAGGAGTTTGCCAAGGTCTGCTCGGTCATGTATCCCAAGTGGAGGGACGCCTTCGTCCGCAGTCGCTACATGGACTGGCCGAATGATCCCTGGACCATGGCGGCCTATTCGTTCCCAGCCCCCGGGCAGGTCACCACCCTCGGGCCGCTGATGGCCGCGCCGCTCGCTTCGCACCAAGGCCGCTTGCACCTGGCCGGCGAGCACACGTGCTACAAGTTCGTGGGCTACATGGAAGGCGGGCTGCAGTCGGGCGTGCGTGTCGCCAAAGCGCTGGCCGCACGCGACGGTGTTGCGAAGTGAAGCCCGCACGCGAGCACGTCGAGTCTCTGCGGATCGAGATCTGACCGACAAACCCAAGCACGAAACAGCATGCCTCGGCTCGTCACCGGGGCGTGCGTCGTTTGCCGATGGCGAAGTCGGTGCCACGGTCCGCGAGCCCGGCCAGCCGCGCACGCTCTGGCCGGTGTCGCCTTTGACGAATCCGCCGCTCTCGTCGCGGGTCGGCCGAGAACCTTCCCGAACCGGTCGATCTTCCGCGACAACCGAATGGCTACCAAACCGACAGTTGCTCGGTATCAACGCGTAGACCTGCCCGCACCGCCCCCATCGCGCCCACCATCTGCACCATGCCCAGTTCTGGTGGTCCGACGCCCGGCCTCAAGGGGTACACCGGAAATTGTCGTTCCCAAGCTCCAACCATTGCGGATCCGGCGGCCGCGAGACGCGAAACGCTTTGACCGCTGAGCGGTTTAATACGGCTGAGGTCGCGTCGGGTCCGTTTGATCCGTCCGCCTCGCCAAGGAGCGGCAAGATGTTTCCCGGCCGAGTCCATGCTGCGTCGGGTCTGAAGATCGTTCTCCTCGCCGGCCTGGCCATCGCCAGCGTCGGCGCGGCGTCATCGGTCGCCATGGCCGAACACGACCGGGGCCGCGGGGGTTGTCGTGGCGGATACGACCGCGGGGGGGGCGACCGCACCCGCGTGAACCTTTCGATCAACGTCGGCTCCGGCTATCGCTCGGGTTTCCGCGGCTACGACCGCTGCGATTCCGGCTGGGGCGGGTCGAGTTGGGGCGGTTCGAGCTTCGGCTACAGCTCCTACAACCGCCGCGGCTCGAGCTTCGGCTACAGCTATTCCTCCGGCTGGTGCCCGCCCCCGGTGGTCATCGCACCGTGCCCGCCCCCCATCGTGTACGCGCCCGTCTATGTCGAGCGGCCCGTGTACGTCGAGCGGCCCGTCTATATCGAGCGGCCCGTTTACGTTGAGCCCGTGCGGATCGAGCGGCAGGTCTTGGTCGAGAAGCCGGTCTACATCGAGCGTCCCGTGGTCGTCGAGCGGGCCGCGACCGTCGTGCAGACGCGCGTTGTTGTCGAGCGTCCCGCCCAGGTGATCACCGACGACCCCCAAGGCCGCTACCAGGACCGCGAGCTGGGCGACGCCTATCTCCGATCGGCCGACTTCGACAACGCCTCCCGCGTCTATCGCCGCTATCTCCAGGCCTGGAACGGCGATGGCACGGCGGCCCGCAACCTCGGGCTCTCGCTCATCGGCCGCGGCGACGTTCAGGAGGGCTTCCGCACGTTCGTCGACGGCTACGCCGCCGAGCCGAACCTCTATAACCGCCCCGTCCGCGTGGTCGACGTAGGCGGTGCCTTCGGCTTCCAGCGTCTGCTCGACGCCGCGAGCCGCGGCGCCGACGGAACCAATACGCCGCAAGGCTGGTTCACTGTTGCCATTCTTCAGAACCTCGCGGGCAATCGCGAGGCGGCGACCCAGGCTAGCCAGCGGGCCCGCGACGCCGGGCTCGACAGCGCGACGCTCGACAAGCTCACGCTGCTCATCAGCCGCCAGACCAGCTGATCCGCTCGACAACCCAAGCACACACCTCCTCACCGGCGGGGCGTCCAGATCGACGCTCCGACGGTGTTTTTCATCGGCCCGCGTCGCGTTCGGTGCCGGTATCCTGTCGGGCGATGCCGCCCATTCCTCCCGCTCTCGAGTCCCTCTATCCCCTCCGCGGCCTGCCGCGGCAGGGGCAGCTCTGGTCGTGGATCTCCTTCGACGTAGCCAATCAATCCTTCACGCTGCTCATCAACACGCTGCTGTTCGCCCTCTTCTTCAAAGAGGTCGTCGTGCAGGACCCGGCCAAGGACGATCTGCTCTGGTCGCTCATGTTCACCGCGAGCATGCTCCTGACCGTCGTCGCCTCCCCCATCGCCGGGGCCATCGCCGACGAGCGGCAGTGGAAGAAGGCGTTTCTCCTGGTCTCGGGCTTCTCCTGCGGCGTGCTCACCTGCATGCTCGGCCTCATCCAGCCGGGCAAGCTCTGGCTCGCCGCGCTGCTCTACATCCCCGCAAACTTCATGTTCAACATCGGCGAGAACTTCCTGGCCTCCTTCCTTCCCGAGGTCTCACGCCGCGCGGACTACGGCAAGGTCTCGGGCTTCTCCTGGGGCACGGCGTACACCGCCGCCCTGCTGCTGCTGGTCCTCACCGCCGCCGCGATGCTCGTCTTCGGGCTCGCGACTCCCGACCGCTGGCGTCCCCTGTTCGTCTTCGCGGGCCTGTGGTTCATCGCGATGGCGATCCCCACGGCCATCTGGCTCAAGGAATCCTCAGCCGCGCCCGCGTCGGTCGTCCCCTCCCCCCCGGGGGTGAAGCGTCCGGGCCCGATCGCCGCGGGCGTGAGCAGGCTCAAGGACTCGCTCAGGTCCACCCGCGAATATCGCGACCTGACGATGCTCCTTCTGGCCAGCCTCTTCTACGGCGCGGGGATGAACGTTATCATCTTCTTCGCCAGCATCCTCGCCAGCGACTTCGGCTTCTCGGAGATCAACCTCGTCGTCTTCGTCGCCGTCGTCACCGTCTCGGGCATCGGCGGCACGATCGTGACCACGCTGGTACAAGACAAGATCGGCCACAAGCTCACCACCGTCCTGCTGCTGCTGGTCTGGATCGCGACGGCGCTCGCGTTCGTCTTCTACGCCCAGGCCGCGGAGCGGATCGCCGGGCCAACGGGCGCGATGGACCGCGTGCCCAAGTGGCCGCTCTGGCTCCTGGGCAACCTGATCGGCTTCGGCCTGGGTTCGCTCGGCTCTGCGAATCGTGCGTTCGTTGGCGCCCTGACCCCCCCGAGCCGCACGGGCGAAGTCTTCGGCCTCTGGGGCATGGTCTTCAAGCTGGCCGCTGTGCTGACAATCCCGTTCGCGCTCGCCAAAGACAAGCTAGGCACGCCCGCCGCGCTGGTAGTGCTGGTGGTATTCCTGGTCATCGGCCTAGTGCTGACGCTCTTCATCAATGAGCGCCGCGGCGGGGAGTTGGCGATGGAGGGGCCTTCCGCTTCCCCACCTGCTGCAGTGCCTACGCCGAGCCTTTGAAACACGGAGGGGAGGCCAGCGGTTCGAACCGAGAGAGCGTGGATCGGCGTGTGACACTAAAATCGTGTCACCGAAGTCGATCAGCTTTGGGATTGGCTTCGGTGCGTTCCGGGCAGGGTTGCTACACGGGCACACCGCACCGAGGCCTGTTTCAGAGCAAGCCGACTTCGGTGGCACGGTTGATTCGCGGCTGACGGTTTTCGGACCCGTGCCTTCGGCCTTCAGACCGGGACGGAGGGGCGCTTGAGTCCGTCCGCGGGCAGGCATTCGCAGCGCCGGCCACCGTATGATCGCTCCGCTATGCCCCCAAATTTCTCCCCCCACTCTCCAGCGGCCTTGCCCCCCCCACTCTCCCAAGCGCCGAACGACGAAGGACGCTTCGGCCCGTTCGGCGGCGCTTACGTACCCGAGACCCTCGTCGCCGCCTGCCACCAGCTCGCCGAGGTCTATCACTCGATCCGCGACGACCGGGGATTCTGGGCTCAGCTCGAAGACCTGCAGAGGACCTACGTCGGACGGCCCACGCCGCTGTACTACGCCGCGCGGCTCACCGGCGTCGTGCGTGAGCTCGCGAAGAGCCCCGCCCTTGGCGCGAGCCTCTGGTTCAAGCGCGAGGACCTCGCGCACACCGGTGCCCACAAGATCAACAACACGCTCGGGCAGGCCCTGCTCACCCTCCGCATGGGTAAGAAGCGCATCATCGCCGAGACCGGGGCCGGGCAGCACGGCGTCGCGGCCGCCACCGCCGCGGCACACTTCGGGCTCTCCTGCGACGTGTACATGGGGTCCGAGGACATCCGGCGGCAGCGCCTCAACGTCGTCCGCATGCGCATGATGGGGGCCCGCGTCGTCGAGGTGGACTCCGGCACACGGACGCTTAAGGACGCCACCAACGAGGCCATGCGCGACTGGATGGGCTCCGTCGAGCACACACACTACATCATCGGCTCCGTCGTCGGCCCGCACCCGTTTCCGATGATCGTCCGCGACTTCCAGTCCGTCATCGGCCGCGAGGCCCGCGAGCAATGCCTCAAGCAGATCGGCCGCCTGCCCGACGCCGTGGTCGCCTGCGTCGGCGGGGGGTCCAACGCCGCGGGCATGTTTTACCCGTTTGTCGACGATTGGGCGGGTGGAAGCGGCGTTCGGCTCATCGGCGTCGAGGCCGGGGGACGCTCGGATAAACCGGGCCAGCACGCCGCCCCGCTCTCCTTCGGCTCGCCGGGCGTGCTGCACGGCTCGCTCAGCTACGTCCTTCAAGACCCCAGCGGCCAGACCGACGACGTCCACTCCTGCTCGGCCGGGCTCGATTATCCGGGCGTCGGGCCCGAGCACTCGTACTGGAAGGACTCGTGCCGGGCGGAATACACCGCGGCGACCGACGACCAGGCCCTCGACGCCTTCACACTCCTGGCCCGCACCGAGGGCATCATCCCCGCGCTGGAGACCGCCCACGCCATCGCCGAGGCCGTGCGTCTGGCCGCGACGCTGCCCAGGGAAGGGCACGTCGCCGTCTGCCTCTCGGGACGCGGCGACAAGGATGTGGACGAGGCCACTCGGCTCCTGGCGGCCCGTGGGGGCTGAAATGTTTTCGGTCGAGACTGAGAAGGCGAAGAAGGGAGCCCGGCCCGCCTAGGCCATCGTCATTCCGCCGTCGACGCACAGCACCTGCCCGGTGAGATAGCCCGCCTCGTCGCTGGTCATGTACGCCGCGGCGGCCGCGATGTCCTCGGCGATGCCCAGCCGCTTGACGGCGAGCATGCCGGTGATCTTGTCCTTGATCTCCTGCGGCAGGCCGGAGGTCATGTCCGTCTCGATGTAGCCGGGGGCGATCACGTTGCAGGTGATGTTCTTGCCGCCAAGCTCGCGGGCGATGGTCTTGCTCAGGCCGATCAGGCCGGCCTTGGCCGCGGCGTAGTTGGCCTGCCCGGCGTTGCCCACAACGCCCGAGGTGCTCGAGATGTTGATGATTCGGCCGAACTTGCCCCGCATCATGGGGCGTGCCGCGGCCCGGATGGCGACGAAGGCCGACGTCAGGTTCGTGGAGAGCACCTCGGACCATTCCTGGTCGCTCATGCGGAGCACCAGATTGTCCCGCGTGATGCCCGCGTTGTTGATCAGGATGTCCAGCCGCCCGAGCTCGGAGGCAACGTCCTCGATCGCCTTGGCGAAGCCGGCCGAGTCACCGACGTCGACCGCCTTGACGCTCGCCCGGCCGCCCGAAGCCTCGATCTGACCCTTGAGCTCGTTCAGCGGCCCCTCGGAGCGGGACACCAGCACGACGTGACGGCCGTCTTTGGCCAGCCGCAGCGCGATCGCGCGGCCGATGCCGCGGCTGGCCCCGGTGACAAGCGCAACACGGACCGGGGCGGATTGAGTGGAGACAGGATCAGACAAGGCTCGGCCCTTCCAGACAGATGCGCACCATCCGCCCCCCCGAACTCACCCCCCACCGCCGCCGCCGGGTCCGCCGGGCGACCGCGGACCGCCGGGCCCGCTGGGCGGGGGTGGCGGCGGTGCGGGCTCGCTGCCGGGCGAAGCGGGTGTCGAAGCGCCGGGCGAGCCTTCGCCACCCGGGGCGGCGTCGGCGGGGGCCGGCTTCCTCACGGCAGACTCGGAGACGGCCGCCGCGAGTGTCACCTCGCGGAAGCCTTCCTGACCGATGCCGTCAAACGATGATGCCCGGGTGCGGAGCTGCGGCGAAGAGGGAGCGTTGGCAAACACCCACGTTCCGTCGACGCTCTCGGCCCCCCAGGCCAGCAGGTACGCGCCCGCCGAATCCTGGATCGCCATCAGCACGCCCGTCGACGAGCCCGAGCCCTGGGCCGCGGCCCCGGTCAGGCCGTCGAGCTGCTTGCTCATCTCGTCGATGGCCTCCTGGCTCACGCCCGCCGCCTTGAGCGCCTCGATCGCGCCCGGCAGAGCGGCTTTGAGCGCCTCGGCCAGCGCGGCGTCCTTCGGCAGCGCGTCGAACACGGGCTTGAGCGCATCACGCTGCGCCTCGGGCAAGGAGCCCAGAGCCGACGCGAACGCCGAATCCGGGTCGGAGCTCACACTCTTGCCCACACCCGAGAGATCCATACCGCCCGAGACGAGGATCACCCGGACGGCCTCGATCTTCTTGGTCTCCTCGTCCCATGCGCCGATGCCCTTGAGGTCCGCGAGGACCTTCTGGGCCTTCCGCGTGAGCATCGGCCGCAGCGCGACGTCGTCGCCCTTGGCCAGCGCGTCGGCCAGACGGATGACCGCCTTGCCCAGCTCGAGCTGATCCTCGGTGACGACCAAGCCCGACGCGAACTGCACCCGCGGGTCGGGCTTGATCTCCTGCGCCAACGTGTCCAGCGTCACCTCCTGCGGCGGGGGGGGCGGCGGCGCGGGCGCGGGCGGCGGCGGGGGAGGCGGCGCGGGCTTCGGGCAGCCGGCAAGGTTGAACACCAGGGCGACGGCGCCGGCAATGGCCAGCAGGGTTCGCGTGTTACGGCTCATCATGCGTCTCCACCTTCACCGCCTTGTTGATGCGTCTCATCAACCCGGCCAGAGTCTTGCCGGGCGCCAGCTCGTGGGTCTCGGCGGGATAGGTCGTGGTCACAAACTCACAGTTCTGGGCCCAGCGTACCGGCATGGTGAGCTGCTCGACAAGTCGGCGGCGGATCGAGTCCGCAACCGACAGCCCGCCGAGCTCACCATCGACCCCATGCACGCCGCCGGTCACGTTCGACGCCACCGGGCAAATCGGCGGCTGGATCTTCGTCCCCTTGAGCGCCGACGCCAGGGTGTCCGCCGCCGGCTGCATCAGCGGGGAATGGAATGCCCCCGCCACCGCCAGCGCTGTCGCCCGCAGCCCCATCGCCCCCGCGGCCTCCGCGGCCCGGCGGCACGCCGCGATCGAGCCGGAGATCACGATCTGCCCCGGGGCGTTGAAGTTTGCCGGCACCAGCACGTCCGAGCCGCGGACCTGGTTGCAGAGCTGCTGGGCCTGAGCCTCATCGGCCCCGATGAGGGCGACCATCCCCGAGCCGGGCGTGCCGTCCGCGAGACGGAGCGCGTCGGCCGCGTCCTGCATCGCCCGCCCGCGGAGCGCCACCAGTTCGAGCCCGTCCTCGAAGCTGAACGCCCCGGCCAGGTGCAGCGCCGTGTATTCGCCGAGCGAAAGGCCCGCGGTCGCGAGCACGTTCGCCCCGGCGATCGCCCCACCATCGGCCCCTTTGGTGCCCCACACCGCCAGCAGGCCCCGCCAGCACGCGACCGACGCCGCGTAGATCGCCGGCTGCGAAACATCCGTCTGGTTGAGCCTCTCGGCAGGGCCCCCGAAGCACATCTCGCTCAGCCGACCGCCGAGACGATCACCCAGCGCTTTGTCGGCGGCATGAAACACCGCGCGTGCCTCGGGCGAAGCGTCGACCCACGCCTTGCCCATGCCGACGGTCTGGGCCCCCTGGCCGGGGCAGAGGATGAGCTTCGGGGTCATGGAGGGAAGGGTAGGGCGGAGCCTGGAACATTCGCGTGGGCGGACGCTACAACTGCCACAAGCTCGACCCCCAAGTGAGCCCGCCGCCGAACGCGACGAACATGACTTTCTGGCCGCCCCCGAGCTGCAGCCGGCCGCTTCGAACGAGCTCGTCCAAGCACAGCGGCACGCTCGCGCCCACCGTGTTGCCGTAACGGTCGATGTTCACGTATAGCTTCTCTTCCGACAGCCCGAACCGCTCCCGCGCGGCCGCCAAGATCCGGGCGTTGGACTGGTGGCACACGAACATGTCGATGTCCGACGCCTGGAGGCCCGCGCGCTCGAGCGTCTGCGCGATAAGCTCGGGAAACGTGCCCACGGCGAACTTGAACACGCCCGCGCCGTTCATCTGCACCTTGCAGTACTTGCTCGGGTCCTTCGGCACGCTCTCGGGAAAGTCCTGCGGACACTCGGGGACGAAGATGTCCTTCCACCCCCCACCGTCGCACTTGATGAACTGCGCGAGCACGCCCTTGGAGGCGTCGTCGGTCGCCCTGACGATCGCGGCCCCGGCGCCGTCGCCGAAGATTACGGCCGTCGAACGCCCGGCGTTGGAATAGTCCATCAGCGTCGTAAGGCAGTCAGCCCCGACCACGCCGATCGTCTTGTACCCGCCCGAGCCCTTGATGAAGTCGTTGGCAACGTTCAGCCCGTAGACGAACCCCGAGCACGCGGCGTTGAGGTCGAACGCGCCGGCGTTCTTCGCCCCCACCGCGTCGGCGATGCGGCAGGCGCTCGCGGGGCAGAGCATCTCGGGCGTCATCGTCGCGCAGACAATCATGTCGAGCTCGTCGGCCCGGATCCCCGCCGAGTCCATCGCGTTCTGCAGGGCCCGGGCCCCGAGCGAGAACGTCGATTCGCCCGCCGCCCGATCGATCTTGAACCGCGTCCGCACGCCCGTCCGCTGCACGATCCACTCGTCGGACGTGTCCATGACCTTCATCAGGTCCTGATTCGTCAGCGCCGTCCGCGGCAGAGCGGACCCTGTGCCGACAATCGTCGCGCCGACGGGCTTGAAACTGCTGGGTTGCCGGGTGCTCATGCCTAAAGGCTCGCGGCCCTGGATCGGGCTCGGGTGAGGATCAATCCTGCTGCGCGCTGGCCTCGTGGACCGCGACACAGGATACCTCTGCCAGCCGCTTTACGAGGGCTTGGTTGATCGGGCTGGCGGCGTACTGCCGACAGTTCCGGATCGCGCTGCGGATCGTCTTGGCCTCCGACGAGCCGTGGGCGATCACGTAGATCCCGTTGACACCAAGGAGCGGTGCCCCGCCATACTCGTGATAGTCGTTCTTCTTGTAGATCTCTTTGAAGATCGGCTCCAGTTGGAGCCCCAGGTCCGGCGAATGGGCGAAGATCTCGTGCGCGATCGCCTTGAAAAGGCTCCGCGCAAGACCCTCGGCCATCTTCAGCATCGTGTTGCCCGTAAACCCGTCGGCCACGACAACGTCCGTCGCGCCGTCGAACAGGTCGCGGCCTTCGATGAACCCGACGTAGTTCATCCCCGGCGTCCGCTTGAATAGATCGTTCACCGCGGAAATCAACCCCGTCCCCTTCCCCTCCTCGGACCCGATGTTCATCACCGCGACCCGCGGGTTGGGGATACCCACCACCGTCTTGGCAAACGTCTCGGCCATCAGGCCGTACTGCCAGAGATGGCTCGGGCGGGGCTCCGGGTTTGCACCCGCGTCACAGAGTACAACCGGCCCGTGGAACGCCGGGAACGTGACGGCGATACCCGGGCGATGCACGCCCGGGAGCCGCTTCATCTGCATCGTGGCCGCCGAGACGCACGCGCCCGTGTTGCCCGCGCTGAGCACCACGTCGCAGGGCTTCTCGACCCGCACCGAGCCGAGCTTGGCCGACACGACGATCGACGAGTCCTTCTTGGCCCGGACGGCGTCCACGGGCGACTCGTCCATGCCGATCACCTCGGTCGTGTGCACAATCTCGACGCGCGAATCACCATCCTTGATCCCGCGCTCGGCAAGAAGCTCGCGAATATCGCGCTGGTTACCGACAAGCACGAGCTGATCGCCCGGTTGCAGATCCGCGAGCGCGTCGATAGCGCCCCGTACGATCGCATCGGGGGCATCATCGCCCCCCATCGCGTCAACGGCGATTCTCATTCAGGCTGCCTCAATCCTTGTCGATGCCGATCCCGAGCTTGGGCACGCTGATCTTCAGGCCGGCCCGGACATACCCGGACTCCTTGCAGACGCGATGGTGCATCTTCGGCATGCCCGACAGCGGACAAAGCGTGGGATGAACAGGCTTGAGAGCATGGTGGGAGCGACGGCGACGGGTCCGGCCGTGACTCTGACGAAGGGACGGTTGCATGCGTAAAGCTCCAGCACCGCGGCACGCGCGGCCCCAACGGTAGGACGACTCCGAACATGCGTCAAACCGCTTCCGCACCGCCGCGCCCTGCCCGCCGCCACCACTGCCACCCCAACCCCACCCACCGGCCTCGGCCCGGCTCCGCATCCGACAACCGCGCACGCCAATCTCACACCGCCCGAGCCAGGCTGGACTGGACGCAGACCCCTTCCCGCCTACACTCATTCAAGACAAACACACCGGCCTCAAGCCGGCGTCACCCCACGCCTCCCTAGCTCAGTTGGTAGAGCAGCTGACTCTTAATCAGCGGGTCGAAGGTTCGAGTCCTTCGGGGGGCACTTTCGTCGGGAGCCGCGCCACACCGCGCAGCGCTTCCTAACTCCGTAATCCGCAAGGGCTTACTGCCGCCGATGACCTTCGGATCGGTGTCGCCGTTGTTCCGCCCTGCTGCGGCCGGGTTCCCGCTTCCGCGCACAGCGTTCGGGCTTTTTTGCGGGGGGTCGTCTTCACAACTCATCGCGATCCCGTTTAGCCCACTTGCGTCGGCCAGGGCACTCGGCAGTCGGAACGGTTGCGTTCGGCAGTGATGGCGTTAAAGGCGTCGGTGGCCGCGGCGTCCAAGTGGTCGTGGTCGGCCAGAGCCCGGTTGGACAGGAAGTGGCTCCGCGTGCAGCCCCACTTGTTCTCCACGGGGGTTCAGCTCCGGCGAATATGGCGGCAGGTAGCGGAGCGTGATGTTGGGCGGGACCGCCAGCTCCTTGCTCACGTGCCAGCCCGCTCGGTCCAGCACCAGCACGCTGTGGTCCTCCGGGCCCACCGAATCGCTGATCCACTTCAGGTGCATATTCGTCGCGTCCATGTTCACCCACGGCGAAATCATCGCCGCCGAGTTGCCCGTCTCCGGGCACACCGCGTCGTACAGGTACAACCATTTGTACTTGGCGTGCTTGATCGCCCAGGGCCGCGAGCCCTTGCGGGCCCGCTTCCGCGTCGTGGTGCCCTGCTGACCGAAGCGGGCCTCGTCCTGGAACCAGACCTGGACGGTCTTGTCCGGACACGCCCCCTTCATGCTCTGGACAAAGGGGGGCGCTCTGCTTGAACCCCTCGATGGCCGCGGCGTGTTGGTTCTCGTGGCGTGGCTGTGGACACAGCGGCGTGTACCCCAGCCGGTGCAGGAAACACCGCGAGCCATCGTAGGTGTGCTTGGCCCCAACTCCTCTTCCAGGATGCGGCGTGCGTCGTGGCAGGTGAACGCGCAGACACCGTCGGCCTGGGTCGGCCCCGCGTCGATCCGGGCCAGGAACTCCGCCTGCTTCTCGCATGGCAGCAGCACCGGACGTCCCTTGGACTTCCCGGGCAGGAGCATCTGGATTCCGCCTTCGCGATACGCGTAGTCCCAGCGCTGCACGAAGCCGCGGCTGCGCCGGAGCATCCGCACGATCTCCTCGGTCTGCTCCGCCTGGATCGCAAAGAGCGCCTCGCGGTACCGGTCACGCTGCTTGGCGCTGGGCTCCGCGTCGACCAACTCTTCGAGCACCGCCGAATCACCCGCATCACGCTCAAGCACGTCCATGGTCGGCCTCCTTGTCGGGGCCGACATTCATGCCTCACTAACTCCACCGCCGCAACCCCCAGAATGCGCCGGTCTCGCACGAGACTCTCTCGAGATCCGTTTTAGAGCTCGGGCGCGAACCCGCGTCGCATGGTGTTTTCACAGCAGGCCCGGGGCTCGACGAACTGGCAGAGATATTCGGCCCCGCCGGCCTTGGAGCCCACGCCGGACATGGCGAAGCCGCCGAAGGGCTGGCGGGCGACGAGTGCGCCGGTGATGCCGCGGTTGAGGTAGAGGTTGCCGACGCGGAACTCTCGCTTGGCCTGCTGGA
>JBBQRT010000030.1:0-42030 GCA_038214505.1 Phycisphaerales bacterium
CGCTGCACCGGCGGCGGCGAGAACCGCGCCGGCCATACACAGGGCGGCCTTGATCCGACTGATCTTCATGTTCATCTGAGAAACTCCTTGCGTGCAGTGTTCTGGTCTGAATGGTGCCGGCGCTTGGGCCGACACCCTGAATGCGGATGCTGACATCAACGGGCGGGGCCCGACGGAGAGCCGATGGTTGCGGCGAGGTAGCGGCGGTAGCCCGACAGCACGCGTGCGCGTCGGCCGGTCTGGCGAACTTGCCCATCTTCACGGTCGAGGGCCGGGTTTGGTCCGACCGACACGATCGTGGGAAAAGCCCCCCCGGACCGAGGCGGTCGCGGAGATCTCTAGACTACGGAGCGGAGATTGAAAAACAATCTGAGTGAGGGCATGCTGACACACTCTTGCACAAAGGTTCCGCTAAGACCAAGAGAACCCTGGGAAAGTTGCGGCGTTCTGATCCGGAATGGACGTCCGTGCTGCACGGGCTCTCGGGAGATTCCCTGATCGGGCCGGAGTCTCGAAGCAATGGCCGCCTTCAGGCATATCACGGGATAGAACGCTTGGTGAGCAAGTCGCTTGGGTTTGGGAGGGCGATTCAGCACAGCCTTGAGCAGGAGCGAGTCATGTTGCCGACCCGGAACAGTCTGAGCCTGGAAGTTCGCACGGCTGTGATCGAAGAGCTTTCGCCGCTGCTTGCGGATGCGGTGGACCTCTTCACGCAGGTGAAGCAGGCGCACTGGACGGTGCGAGGGGCGACGTTCATGCAGCTGCACACGCTCTTTGACTCGGTCGCCGAGGATGCGGAGGCGTGGGCGGACTTGATTGCGGAGCGGATCGGGCAACTGGGTGGGCGGGCCGAGGGGACGGCGCGGGCGAGTGCGGCACGGAGCCGGCTGCCGGAGTATCCGCTCCAGGCGACGACGGGGGCGGAGCATGTCGAGGCCGTGAGCGTGCGACTTGGGGTGTTCGGGCAGCGTGCGCGGGCGGCCGTGGATGCGTTGTCGCGCCTTGGAGATCAGGCTGGGGCGGACATCTGTACGCAGATCACGCGCGGGGCGGACGCCCAGCTGTGGTTTGTCGAGTCGCACGGGACGGGGCGGTAACCGCGCGATATCCGAAGGCGGTCGGGGGCACCGAATCGGGTACGGCTTGCACAATCCTCACGCGATCAACACACAGAGCGTTGTTGAGGACGCCTGGGAATGCTCAGCACAGGCCCTGATTTGGCGGTTCTGTGCAAAGTGCTAGCACGATCTTGTTGCCGTCTTTACGCGTGGGCGGGTCGGCGTTGGCGGGATGTGGACGCGTTCGGTGATGGTCTTATCGAAACTCGCGCGGAGTCTTGACGGAAGACGCGACGATAAAACGGTGTGCTCCGGGTACGGTTCATCTGCCCCGGCGTCGAAGTCGTCGGGGCGATGAAGATTCATCCCCTCGGAGCTTGACGCATGACGCGCAGAATCGCTGGTTTTTCGCCGTTGGTCCCCGGTCGTCGCCTCGGCGGCTTTACGCTGATCGAGCTGCTGGTGGTGATCGCAATCATCGCGCTGCTAATCGGTCTCCTGCTGCCGGCCCTCGGCAAAGCGCGGGAGTCGGCGCGGACGACGCTGTGCTCGGCGAACGCTCGCACGGTGGCCCAGGGCGTCGCGATCTACGGCTCGAGCAACAACTCGTTCATCCCGCCGGCGTACGTGTATGTTGATCAGGACAACCCCGACCAGCCCTGGCTGGCGAGCGAGCAGGGCAGCACGGTCAGCGGGAACCAGGTGTACCAGCACTGGTCGTACGCGCTGTTCGCCGATGGCGACAAGGTGCCCGAGGCGGCGTTCACGTGCCCGACGGTGAGCAAGGGGGGCGCGCCGGCGACGAACCCGGGGCCGGGCGCGAACGACTGGGAGTCTTGGCAGACGGCTTCAAACTCCAACTCGGGCTCGCCCAGCTCGCCCGGGCGCGTCAAGGACCGCCAGGCCAAGCGGATGGCGTATACGGGCAACGCGGCGATCTTCCCGCGGAACAAGTTCGTCGTCAACAACTTCGGCCGTCGCAACCTGCTTGTGACCGACGCGGCGATCAACCTCCCCTCCCAGGTCATCATGGCGACGGAGTTTATCGATGTGAACTCGTGGCAGTCGTTGACGGACACCACCGAGGGGTCGAGCGTGATCAAGAGCCACCGCTCGCTGATGCCGTTCATCGGCGGCTCCTCGGGCTCGAACGTGGTCAACGAGCCCGTGTCGGCCGGGAACACCCCCCGCTTCTTCTACCCCAACCCCGACCGGGACTTCCTGCCCAACAACCAGCTGGGCAACGGCGTGATCGCGAGCGACGCGACGGTGCTCAACGCGGTCGGTCGGCACCACGACGGCAACACCGGGCGTTACGGCGGCAAGGCGAACTTCTCGTTCATCGACGGGCACGTCGAGCGCATGAACGTGGTGGATTCGGTGCGTCGCCGGCTCTGGGGCGATCGGGTGTACGCGCTCTCGGGCGGTGGAACGGGCGTTCGGACCACGGACACGAACGGCAACGCCATCTGGGCCCCCTGATCTGCGTTGATGCCGCCCCGTGTCCGAGCGAGCTTGGGCACGGGCTTCGATGTTTCTGACTGCTGGGCCGCATACCGGTGGCCCGGCGGATTGCCTCCCTGCCGCGTTCGCTGAACCTTGATCTGTGTAGTGACTGTTGAAGCGTGAACCGACGCCTGTGTGTCGGTGCGCCATCCCTCGAGCCTCGAAGTCCCCATCCACGTTTTCCTTGAAGGAGCTCAAGAATGAAGACCCGTTCGTCTCTGCTGCGTCTGCTGGCGGCCGCCGGCGGTGTTGCCGGCCTTGCCGGCATCGCCTCCGCTCAGCCCACCCTCATCCACATCTCCGGCGCGACGCTGCTGGAGAACTTCGTGCAGTCCCGCGCCGTGTCCAATGATTACATCGACGTTGACGGCAACAACGTTGCGCTCGCGCCGTTCTTCAACGGCAACCTGCAGCAGCTGGCCCCGTACGAGCTGCCCGGCGCCACCGGCGGCGCGGCGACATGGACCCCTGCGACGTACTGGGGCATCCTGCAGTCGGTGTCCGGTTCGGGCAACGGCTTCCAGGAGCTGGTGAATGTCGGGCGGACGTTCTCGACGACCAACTCGCAGACGCAGAGCGGCTGCGTGACCGTGTTCGCGTACGACCCCGATGGGGCCGGTCCGCTGGCGATCGGCTCGCCCGTTGCCTCGCAGGCGACGACCGACCTGCACGTGGCGTTCCGCACCCGAGCGTACTTCAATCGCTACCGGTTCATCAACGCCGGTGGGCTCGACAACGCGGGCGGCGACGGCGCCCCGGTCGCGTCCAGCCCGCTGCTCAACGACGCGAATCCCGCGGGCTTCCCGTTCCGCGCCGACCTGACCGGCTGGACCAGCAGCCTGGCGACATCGAACGCGAGCTACAGGGCGATCTTCACCGCCGGCGGCAACACCACCGGTAGCCGCACAAACTTCACCACGACCACGTTCCCCTGCACGACCTCGGGCATGACCAACCGCCTTGCGCTCCGCGGCGAGGCCGCCCCGGCCGGCACGCCCTCCACGGGCGGCATCGACGGGATCCCCGGCGGGACCATCGGCGGCATGACCGTTGACATCGCGATCCTCGACGTTCCCACCACCTACTTCGCCACCATCGCCGGCAGCCCGGCGGTCAACGGCACGCCGCTGGCCTCCGGCTACGGCAACAACGGCGCGATTGCTCGCGAGCTCTCCGGCGCTCTCACGGCGACCAACTCGAGCTTTACCAACGGCGGCGGCAACAAGCTGACGGCCCTGGGCACGGCGGTCCTGTCGTCCACGGCCCCCGGCGTGTACCCCTCGCCCAACGATGGCACCGACAACCAGAACATCGTGTTCGATACCTCGATCCTCTTTGCCCCGATCTCGCCGGTGGTGAACTTCGGCACGCTCAACAGCGCGTCGGACTCGAACATCCGGATCTCCGAGCTGCAGCACCTCTACGGCACGGGCCGTCTGCCGACGGGCGAGAACCTGATCGTCGTCACCCGCGACTCGGGCTCGGGCACCCGCAACGGGTTCCAGAACTCGATCGGGCAGGATCCCTCGTGGGGCGTAGGCGACAACGTCGGCACCCGCAACAACACCGACGCGCAGAGCCGCCCGGGCACGACTTTCCTGCCCTCCAACAAGGGCTCCAACGACCGTGTCGAGTTCGCCCTGGGCAACACCCGCCTCGGCGTCGGCTATGTCGGGCCGGAGCGCGGCGTGGCCGGCGGCGGCGCGTCGGGCGGCTTGGCCGGCTGGCTGAGCAACGGTCAGCTTGCGATTCCGAGCGTGATCGCCGACACCTACGGCGGGACGGCCGAGAGCCGCCCCACCCTGGCCAACCTGCTCGGCAACACCCTCTCGACGAACCCCAATGCCTGGGTCATCGGCGGGCCGGCGGTGCTCTCTACGTTCGGTGATCCGACCTCGGCGCCCGCGGCCAAGGGCGGCCTTGGCTGGCAGGGTCAGGAGACTCGCCCGGCATCGCTGAATCCTCGGATGCGGAACCCCGAGGCCGCGGCGTTCATCAACAACATCAACCGCTCGATCAGGAACTTCATCAACCTCCCCGGCGGTGACGAGACGGTTTTCAGCCCGGGCGAGTGGGCCGCGACGCGGTTCATCCTGATCGCGGGCCAGGACCGCGTGCAGGACGGCACCAACCCCACCAACCTGCTCGTGAACCCGAACTTCTCGGCGAGCCTCCGCGGCTGGTACGAGGGCGGGTTGGGTCAGTCGGTTTACAAGAGCGCTGACTTTGCCGGCTTCGCCGCCAACGTGGCGCCGACCAAGCCCCTCAACAACCGCGCCGGCAAGGTGCCGACGCGCAACAACCCCGTCACGACCTACAGCGACAACCTGTACAACAACGGCAACGGGACGCAGTTCGTGCGGGGCGTGAACGGTTCCGCGCTGACTCCCGCCTCCAATCTGCCCATCCGCAACCTGGTCACGGGCGACTTCTCCGGCGACGGCCGTCGCGACATCAACGACGCGGCCGAGCTGGTCCGTGCCGAGAAGGCTCGCCGCACCAACGACCTGACCTACACGGCCCCGGCGATCCCCGGCGGCAGCCTGCTGACGGGCTTGGCCTCGGGCAGCGACACGCTGAACGCGAGCGACCTGTCGTTCGAGATCCTGGGCGACTTCAACGCCGACGGCTCGTTCAATACGTCCGACGTGCGCTACTTCGCCGACGGGCTGGGCATCGACGCGACCACCGGCCGGCTGGACCGCAAGGCCGCCTTCACTGCGGTGGACAACGCCGCGGTCGCTGCGGGCGACACCCTCCCCTACTTCCCGACGACGCTGGCCAGCAGCAAGCCCTACGCCGCGGGCGATGCTCGCGGCGACATCGCCAAGGCCGCCCGCAACAGCGGGACCAACGCGGTGGGCCTGCAGCGCTTCCAGAACACCCGCGGCTACACCCCGACTTCCGACGGGGCGGTTGACACGCACGACATCTACTACGTGATCGCCAACCTCTTCGCCGCCAACAACGGCGTGGCGCTCACCTCGCTGACGACCGGCGGCCCGACCGCCACGTTCGCCACGCTGGGCGACGCGGTGAAGGTCGACCTGTCGGCCGACATCAATGGCGACGGGATCATCAGCATCGCGGACCTCAACGAGATCACGACGGTTGTTCTGGGCGTGCCCGCGGGCGACCTGAACTTCGACGGGATCGTCGATGCGGCGGACCGCCAGATCGTTCAGAACGGGATCGCCTCGGCCCCCGCGCTGATCACCTACAGCACCGGCGACCTCAACGGCGACGGCGCCGTGACCGCCGCCGATCTGGCCCTGCTCCCCGCCGTCTGCCGTGCAGACTTCGACAACTCCGGCACGCGCGACGTGTCGGACATCTTCGCGTTCCTCTCGGCCTGGTTCGCCAATGCCCCGAACGCGGACTTCGACAACTCCGGCACGCGTGACGTGTCGGACATCTTCGCCTTCCTCTCGGCCTGGTTCGCCGGCTGCTAAGCCAGCGTCGGACGAGTGAGCATGGATCGACAAGCCCCCGCGTGCACAGGCACGCGGGGGCTTCTTTGTTTGCGTGAGCACAGACGAGCAAAGCAACCGCGTTTACCGCTGGTCGGACCGGGCGGCGTTGCCGAACTCGAAGGCGCGGATGATGAAGTGAACGCTTGCGGCCATAAGCCCCAAGCCGATCGTCGCGGCCACGAGGGCGAGCGGGACGAGCAGGACTGGAGAGATCGACCCGATCGCCCCCCCACCGCCCCACCTCAGCGCGACAACCACGCCGGCGACCAGCACCGCCCCCGCGGCCAAGCCTCGGACGAGGCTGCCAACGGCCTCGCGGGGCCGACGCCGCAGCACCAGCCAGGCGCCGATGAGCCCGAGGGCGCCGGCGAGCGCGAATCGCAGGCCCAGATAGGGCAGGAGCGAGCGGCCGGCGAGCATCTGGTTCGAGGCGACGAACGCGAGCAGCGAGGCGGCGGCGACGATGGCGGAGGCGCAGGCGAGGGTGAGGGAGGGGCCTTGGCGGAACCGGCCGCGGGCGAGGAGAAAGGCGAAGACGGCGCAGAGCAGGACGATGACTTCAAAGGCGATGACGAACGGATCGGGCGCGATCCAGATGTGCAGCGCGAGCATGGCCAGCACGCTCAAGGCGAGCGAGGCGCTCAGCAGCAGCACGGTGAGGTCGATCCCCCGGGTAGAGCGGTAGGCGGTGGTCAAAGTGAAGGTCCTCCCTGATAAACGAGGATACGGGCCCCGGGGTTCATCGGATCGCCTGGGGGCGTGGGATTCCTTCTGTGGGGTGATGGGTGACAACCGACAGGTTGGCTTGGGGCTGGTGCGGTGTCCAAATGGCCCCCTGGATTGGGCACCCCCGAGATCGGCGGTGTAGTTGGCGGGGCCGTTCTCGGACTTGCGGCCGAAGTTGGCTGGCGGATAGGTCGATAGCAAGTTCTTGGACGGACGCACCAAGGGACGGAGCGATCGCGGGGGATGGACTCTTCCAGCCCGCGCGGGGCATGGGCCGATGAATCGCCCTGCCGTGCGTCTCAGTGGAGGCATGTACGGTGATCCAGATCCATACGCCGGTGGCCCGAAAGTGCGAGCCCGTCATGAACGCCCAAGCCATGTACCGCCGAGTGCTTTCTTCGTGGGCGATGGACGTTCTGGCGCTACGCCGCCGGGGGTGGGACAAGCCGACGCTGCGGCTGGTGCCGTCGGCGCGTCGGCGAGTCCGGACGGTGACTCGGCGGAAGGCCGCCTGAACCTGGCGAAAGGACGCTCATGAGCGGTATTTCTTCGAGCATCGGTCTGATCAGCGGCCTGGACACGGGCGCGCTGATCAGCCAGCTCTTGCAGGTAGACTCCAAGCCCAAGCTTCTGGCGCAGCAGCGGCTGATTCAGTTGCAGGGGCAGCAGGCGGCGCTGCTGGATCTGAACGCGAAGCTGACCGCGCTGCGGACGGCATCGACGTCGCTGCGGACCGGCAACATTTTTAACTCGGCGGCGGTGAACAGCAGCAACGAAGCGGTGCTCAGTGCGACGGCACAGGCGGGCGCGACGCCGGGGACATACTCGTTCCTGGTGGACCGGGTAGTGAGCACGCAGCAGTTCCTGTCTCGCGGCTTTGTTGACCGCAACGCGGCGGCGGCGGGAATCTCAACGGTGACCATCGAATCGTCCAAGGCCCGGCTGGACGCGGACACGAGCCTGGCGACGCTGAACGGCGGTGCGGGGGTGCAGCGGGGCAAGGTGCTGGTGACCGACCGGACGGGGGCGTCTGCGACGATCGACCTATCCAAGGCCGTGACGGTCAACGATGTGCTGGACGCGTTCAACTCCAACCGGACGGTGAACGTGCGTGCCTCGGTTAAGGACGGGCGGTTTGTGCTCACCGACCGGACGACCGGGACCGGGAGCCTGAGCGTGCAGGACACCGAGGGCTTCACGACGGCGACGAGCCTGGGCGTGGTGGGGAGCGTGAGCGGGAACCAGATCACCGGCGGGCTGGCGTACTACCTGGGCGATTCCACGAGCGTGGGCTCGCTCAACGATGGGAACGGGATCCGGCTCAACTCGGCGGCGGGCAACGCGACGTTCGACTTTACGATCAAGACGCGCGACGGCTCGACCTATCAGATCGATGTGGGCGAGCTGTTCGCATCCGACGGGACCAAGACGGCCGGTGCCGCGGGCACCGTGGGGCAGATCCGCCAGCGGATCCTTGAGCAGACGGGAAACAAGGTGGGCGTTGGCGTGTCGAGCGACGGGCGATCGCTGACGCTGATCGACGCTTCCACCGGCGGCTCGGACCTTGAGGTGATCGATATCAGCGGGGCGGCCGAGGACCTCGGCATAGTCGGAACGTCTACCGCGGGGACGATCTCCGGTCGGCGGCTGCTGGCGGGGATCAACTCGACGCTGGCTTCCAACCTCCGCGGGGGCCAGGGGATCGGCGACGGGCGGTTCTACGGGCAGACGCGGGACGGGGCGTCGTTCGATATCGATCTCTCCGACGCGGGGTCGGTCGCCGACCTCGTGTCCAAGATCAACTCCGAGAGCGCGGGGAAGCTGACGGCGACGCTCAACGCCAAGGGCACGGGGATCACGCTGGTGGATTCGACCGGCGGGTCGCAGGACCTTCTGGTTCGGGGCGACGCGGCGACGGCGCTGGGCATTGCCGCCGAGACGGGCGTGCAGAACTCGACGATCAACGGCTCGCGGCTGGCGCGGAAGTACGTGGCGGAGTCGACGCCGTTGTCGCAGCTCAACAGCGGGCAGGGCGTGGGGATCGGGACGTTCACGATCCAGGGCCCGACGGCGGGCCAGCGTGCGGTGATCCGCGTGGAGAACGGCATCAACACCGTCGGCGACCTGATCAAGCGGATCAACAACGCCAACGTCGGCGTCAAGGCACGGATCAACGACGACGGGAACGGGATCCAGCTGGACAAGGACCCGGCCGTCACGACCGAGTCGGTGAAGATCTCGGTGTCGGACACCACTGGGACGGTCGGGCGTGCGCTCAACCTGGTGGGCGAGGCATCGGGCCTCGGCGCGGACAACAAGATCAACGGCTCGTTCCGGCGGGTGATCACGATCGGCTCGGGCGAGACGCTCGACTCGGCGGTAAGCAAGATCAATGCGGCGCGGGCGGGGCTAACGGCCAACGTCCTGGCCGACGGATCTTCGTCGACGCCGTTCCGGCTGCGGCTGTCGTCGACGGTGGCGGGGTCGGCCGGCCGGCTGATCATCGACTCGGAGGGCGCCGATCTCGGGCTGAACCAGACGGCGCGGGGGGACGACAGCCGCGTGTTCTTCGGCTCCGACGACCCGGCGCGGGCGATCCTGGTGAGCCGCTCGAGCAACACGATCGACGGGGTGATCGAGGGTGTGAGCGTGCAGGCCAGATCGGTCTCGACGACGCCGGTCTCGCTTTCGATCACGCGGGACGACGCCTCGGTGGTCAGCAGCATCAAGACGTTCGTGTCGGCGTACAACACGCTGTACGACCGCGTCAACGAGCTTACGCGGTTCAACAAGGACACGGAACGGAAGGGCGTGCTGCTGGGCGACTCGGTCGGCTCGAGCCTGCGGGCGGACCTGCAGTCGATCGTGACCGGGCGCGCGAGCGGGGACACGGGGCAGTTCCGCGTGCTTGCCCAGGTGGGCGTGAGCGTGGGCAAGGACGGGCAGCTCTCGCTGGACGAGAACCGGCTGCGCTCGGCCCTGGGCAACGACGCGTCGAGCGTGGCACAGGTGTTCAGCGCGTTTGTCGCCAACACCCAGCCCGATCGCGTCCAGGTGCTGCCGGGCAACTCCAACATCACCACGCGGAACACGGCGTCGACGACATACGCCAAGCTCGGCGTGCTCGAGCGGCTTGGCCAGCTGGCGGATCGCTACCTGGCGACGGCCGGCGGGCTGCTCACGGCCAGGACCAACAACGTGGGGGACCTGATCGGTGCGCAGAACTCGCGTATCACCGCGTTCGACCAGCGGCTCAGCGACCGGCGGGACAAGTATCAGGCCCAGTTCGCCGCGCTGGAGACCTCGCTGGCGAAGATCCGCAGCCAGCAGAGTTCGCTGTCGAGCCTGTCGAATCTCTCCTTTCCTTCGAGTCGTTAGGCCCACCTGACCCCGCCGGGACAGCCAGGGGGTCGGGGGGCGGTCGCCGCTTTGGGCGAAAGCGTCGAGAGTACGGCTCAAGTCGCGATCTTCTCGGACCGATCAAATCCCCGCCATGACCACCGCCGACACCGCCACCGCGTACCTCCGGACCAAGGTCCTCGCCGCAACCCCGGAGCAGCTCCGGCAGATGCTGCTCGAGGGGGCGATCCGATTCGCCCGGCAGGGGCGGGATGGGATGGCGCGCAAGGACTTCGAGGCGAGCTTCACGGGCTTCACCAAGTGCCGCAACATCCTGATGGAGCTCATGAATGTCCGGCCCGACTGCGACCCGGAGCTCAAGGCAAAGGTGAGCGGGCTGTACACGTTCCTGTACCTGCATCTGACGGAGGCGGGCTTCGAGAAGGACCTTGTAAAGGTTGACAGGGTCATCGAGCTGCTGGAGTACGAGCTCGAGACGTGGACGCTGGCGATGCAGGCGGCCCAGGCCGAGCGGCAGACGACCTCGCCGGTGACGACGATCACGCCGCAGCCCAGCGCGGCGGCGCGGATGCCGCTGAGCGTGCAGGGCTGAACGAGGCCCGGGCGGGCCTCAAGCGACGATCGCAGTAGGCTCCGCGGCCATCTGGGCACAGAGATTTTCAAGCAGCAGCGTGAGATTGACGTTGGTCGCCAGGTACACCTCGGCGGCCTGGATCGCGTCGATCATGGCGAGGCCGCGGGAGGCGACGGCGGGGTCGGCGGGATCTTGGCGGAGGCGCCGTCGGACGTGCTCGGCGACGTAGCCGAGCATGAGCCGGGCCCAGAACTTGTTGGCCGCGTCCTTGCTGGCATCGGGCGCGGCCTTGACCGCGGCCTCGGCGCGGGCCTTGATGAGGCCGTCCATCGTCGAGGGCAGGTCGGGCGGGAAGCGAGACTGCCAGAGCTGGTCGAGCATGGGTCCGATGGCGGCCTGCCACGAGAGCAGGTCGTTCTCGAGCGCCAGCCGGGCCGCGCCGGGGGAGCCCTGGGCAAACTGAAGCAGCGAGCGGGCGTCCTCCGGCCCGACGCTCACGCCCGCGACCCGCATCCACTCGGCCATCTGCGACTCGTCCAGCGGCGAGAAGCCGACGCGCTGGCAGCGGCTGCGGATGGTGGCAAGCAGGCGGTCTTCGCTCGAGGTCACCAAGATGATCACGGTGCCCTCGGGCGGCTCTTCGAGCGTCTTGAGCAGCAGGTTCTGGCCGATAGCGTTCATCAACTCCGCCCCGTCGACGATAAACACCTTGCCTACCAGCGAGCCGGGGCTACGCAGCACGCAGGAACGCTGGGCGGGCTCGATCAGAAACTCCCGGACGACGTCGGTCGCGAGAGCGATCTGCTTGCCGTCGCGGGTCGCCGACACGCGGCTGTGGGCGGCGAGCTCCTTGGTCACCACGTGAAGGTCGGGATGGGTGCCGGCGCTGACAAGCGACTGCACGCGGCTCTCTGGGTCAGGGGCTAACTCGCCCGAAAGGTTCGCGCTGAGGGTCGGGTCGAGGATCGCGGCGCCGAAGGCGACGGCGGTGCTGAACTTCCCCACGCCCTGGGGGCCGTGGAAGATCCAGGCGTGGTGGACGCGACCGGAACGCATGACGGATTCGAGCATCGCGCGGGGACCGGCCTGGCCGACGACCTGATTTAGGCGAGTGACGGGATGGACGGGCGCCGTGTCGGGCGCTTCGCCGAGGATTTTTTCAGGGACGGCTGCGGGCTTTCGGGCCATGATTCGAGGATACGCGGCGCGGGGCGGTCGGTACCGGGCTTCGGGCTCACTGGCCGTTGGGCGAGACGGGGTTGCACCAGAGCTTGCCGGGGCGGTGTTCAAGCTCGCGGCGGAAGGTCGGGCCATCGAGATAGACGACAGCGCCCTCGGCAGAGCCGCCGTTGATGCCCTCGCCATGGTGCCCGGGCTTGATCTCGCTTGGAAAGGATGCCCCATCGTTGAAGGCAACGGCACCCTGCTCGTTGGCGTCCCACATGACGACATCGCCGGAGCGGAACTGGTCGATGCGGAAGGAGCGGTTGGCGTCGCCATACGCGACGACGGCTCCGTTCATGATGTAGCTCGTCATGAGGGCTGTGCCCTCGAAGAGAGGCTTGTGGGATGGACAGCGGTAGACGGTCTCTTCGGAGCCGGTGGGGTTTGCGCCAGCACCATCGCCGGAGAGGTAGGGATAGATCGAGCCGGTGCGGCGGTCCTCGGCCTTGAAGAGCGCAGCGACGGCGGGGCCGGTGGTCTCGTCGAACAGCCAGCCCGGACGCGTGGCGGTCGGGCCCCAGTTGGGCAGGGGCATGAAGTCCTTGCTGTCGAGCGTGTACGTGTTGACGGCGGTGAGGAGCTGGCGGATGTCGGACTGGCAGCCGGTCTTGCGGGCCGCCTCGCGGGCACCCTTGAGAGCCGGGAGGAGCAGGCCCACGAGGATCGCAATGATCGCGATGGTGACCAGGAGCTCGATCAGGGAGAAGGCGGGGCGGGGCTGGGGGAAGAGGAGACGTTGCCGCATGGCGTGGCCCTTTACGCGTGTGCGAATCGCTCCCGGCCCCCCGCCGACAACGCTGACCCTCGATCGGTTCAACCGAGCAACCTGCTTCAGGTTGACACGTGTTTACGCTCGGGCAACCCGATTGCTTGCGGGTTCAGGGCACATTCGCGACGGCTTGGCCGTTTCTGAACGCCGTTAGGGCGGCGCGGTGCCAGGGGGCGAGCTCGGCGTCCAGCAGTTGGTCGGGATCGATAAACACCACTTCGTGGCCGGGGATGCGGCAGACGGGCTCGACGCTTGTGGGGAGATGGCCGCGATAAAACCAGGCGATCGGGGTCGGAGGTTGCGGGGGGATCGGGGGGTGCGGGGGGTGCGGGGGGATCCGCGGGGTCGCTTGGCGGACTAGGACGAGCACGACGCTGGAGCAATCGGCACCGGCGGCGGCGCACGAGAGGCAGAGTTCCTCGCGGAGCTCGCGGTCGAGGGCAGCCTCGGGACGCTCGCCGGGCTCGCGACTGCCGCCGAAGCAGGTCAGCTTGCCCGGCGCGGCGCGGGCGGTGCTGGGGCGACGCTCGAGGACGTAGCGGCCGCAGGCGTCGGTTAGGATCAGGCAGACGAACAACGGCCAGTCGGCGGGATCGGGCTCGTTCATGGGGCACGCACGGCGGGGGTGGGCGGAACCCCCCCACTGCCGCTGGCGTCGACGCCCTCGGCGGGCTCGACGTGGATGAGCACATCGCGGACGGCGTCGACCTCGGCCCGGACGCGGGAGCGGACCAGGCCGCCGATGGCGTGGGCGTCCTTCACGGGCATCATGGGGTCGACCTGAACGTGCATATCGAGGAAATAGCCGGTCCCGCTCTTTCGGGTGCGGATCTTCTCGACCAAGCGGACGCCCGCGACGCTCTGGGCGACGGCCTTGGCGGGGGCGACGACACGGTCCATGTCCGCGGGCGAGGCGGCGTCCATCAGGTCGTGGAGCGGGATACGCAGGAGCGTGTAGGCGTTGAAGATGATGATGGCCGCGGCGAAGAGGGCGGCCCAGTCGTCGGCCGCCTCCCAGGGGATGTCGGCGTGACCCCACTTGCGGCCTAGGAGCGCGATGGCGATACCGACGAAGGCGGCGACGGACGTGATCGCGTCGGCCCGGTGGTGCCAGGCGTCGACCTCAACGGCCCCCGAGCCGGTCCGGCGGCTGATCCGCAGGGCCCAGCGGAACATGCCCTCCTTCACGAGCACGACCACCACCAGAACGATCAAGGTCCATGGCTCGGGCATCGAATGGGGCGTGCGGATCTCGTGGACCGACGAGATGGCGATCCAGACGCCCGCGCCCAGCAGGAGGCCCGAGACGATGAGGCCCGCGACGGCCTCGGCCTTGCCGTGGCCGTAGGGATGATTCTCGTCGGGCGGACGGTGGGCGATCTGGAGCCCGCCGACAAGGATCACCGAGCCGATGAGATCGGACAGGGACTCAACGGCATCCGCGACGAGGGCGTGGGAGTTGCCAACGATGCCGGCGAGCAGCTTGCCGAGGGCGAGGACGAGATTGAGCCCCGCGCCGACGACGGCGGCCGCGCGGGGGGAGACGCCGGGTCGCGGGGGGCTTAGAGGTTGAACCAAGGGCGCTGCCATCGCATGGCAGCGTAGTTGGGGGGCTGGCGAGCAGCGCTGACTCCGGTGATGCGAATCAGGGTGACAGGATTCGAACCTGCGGCCTTGTGGACCCAAACCACACGCTCTACCAAGCTGAGCTACACCCTGGGCAGGACGGATGATCGTAGTCGCGGGGGCCGGCGGCGGCCCCGTGCCTCACCGATCAGCGGGCGAGCGGGACCTCCTGGAGCATGAGGACCTTGGGCGTGTCGCCGGGGCTTACGACGTTCGAACGGTCCAGGACCATGACGAAGCGTTTGGCGATGCTGGGGGTCATGGGCTCGACGGGGCCGTTGGCAGGGTCGTCGTTGACGATAACGTCCTCGGGCGTGTAGCCGTGGACGAGGAAGTAGCAAACGAAGACGTCGGAGCGGACGGAGATGGTGCCTAGGGCGGCGTTGGCGATGGCGAGCTTGGAGGCGTAGGTGGGGACATCGGCGTTGACCAAGGGGAGCGTGCCGGAACGGGCAGGCTGGGTGATCTCGGGGCGGAGAAAGTTGACGGTGTCGACGCGGCCGGTGTTGTCGCGGGGGTAGAAGCGGCTGGCCTGGAGCGAGGGGTGCTGGCGGCCGGGGGTGCTCGGGTCGGCCATGCGGGTGATGCTCACCGCACGCCAGTAGCCCGCGCCGGGGCCCGTGGGGCGGAAGTAGTCGGCGGCCATGATCTCGCCGACGGAGCGGAAGCCCAGGCCCTCGCGGATTCCCGGGAGGCCCGCGTTCTCGGCGCGAGCCGGGCGGGGGAAGGTTGTGCTCGCGGGCGGGTGCTCGACGGAGAAATCGACGACGCGGCCGGCCGCGGCGGCGGTGAACGGGCGGGCGAGCACGGCCGACTTGTCGCGATACGCCAGGAGCGTGGTCGCGACATCGTAATCGCGGAGCAGGTCGGTCGCGCTGGTCGGCACGGCGGGCGGGGTGGTGCCCAGCGGGGCAGTTTCAAACAGGCGGGGCGTGGCCGGCTGGAGCGGCGTGGCGGCGCCGAAGTGGCCCAGCTCGCGGGCCGTGAGCTCGACGCTGGTCCAGTCCCGGGGGATGTTTGCGGCGACCGAGCCGGGAGCGAGGACGGCGACGTCGGGCGCTGGCCGCAGAAGCGGGACGGAGCTGAGAGTCTCGCGCACGGCGGTGTTGATGTTCAGAAGGCCCGGCGTCGCCTCCGTGCCGGAGCCGGCGGCGGACTGGCGGCTGAGATAGGTGGGGGTGGAGCCATTATCGTCGAGCGTGGTGCCCACGCCGTAGGCGATTCGGGCGTTGGAGAGGACGTTGAGGGCGAAGGGGATGCCGGCGCCGATGGGCTCGCGGCGTTCGTTGCCGGTGGGTGTGCCGTTGGCCAGGAGGCGGTAGGGCGTGAAGGCATCGAGGCGGAGGTGGCCGCGATCGAAGCGGGCGCCCATGTTGAGCGTGCTGAAGCCGGGGAACGCGATGGTGTCCTGCTCGAAGCCGAAGTTGGCGTAGAGGTTGCGGGCGGCGACGTTGCCGGGCCCTTGGGCGGGGGAGTAGTAGCCGGTGGCGAGGGCGAGGGACTCGGCGAGCGAGGTCCAGCGGAACTCGGGGGTCAGGAGGGGTTCGAGTGTGCCGCCGGCCCAGCCGTTGACGTCGGGGTTGCTGGGCGAGCCGGTGGTGGGAACGCCGGCGACGACGACCGGGTCCATCCACGGGCCAACGCCCAGAGGGAGCAGGAGGTCGCCCACGCGGGAGAAGAGGCCGGCGTTCCGGCTGGAGCGGCGAAGGGTGCCGTCGGCATCGGGCGCGCCGGCATCGAAGCCGACGGTGTGGAACTCCGGGGCGAGATCGATATAGAGACGGCGGGCCGGAGCGGTGGCGGCGGCATTGCCGTCGAAGTTGCGGGGAATCGGGTTGCCGTTCTTGGCGTAGGCATCCTTCGGAAGCTCGGTGTTGGCCGGGCCGGGCTGGATCGGGGGCGGGTTTCCGGCCGTGTCGGGGAGGCCGAGCATGCGGCGGATGGAGCTGAAACGCTCGCGCGGGGTGGAGGTTGGGCTGGTGGAATACTCACCTTGGTTGCCCACGCCGTCGTTGGCGACCTTGTCGGTGGCGTTGAGCGACCACTTGGCCCGCCGCCCGGACACGGGCGGGGCGCCGTAAGCCGGGTCGTTGTCGCTCTTGGTCTCGATGCACCATGGGGGCAGAACGCCCAGCCGCGGGCGGCCGGTGGATATGTCGATGAAGCCCTCGGCGGTGGGACGTCGGACGGTGCCCCAGAGAATCATGCTGAAGCCGGTGTTGTCTTGCGGCGTGCCGCCGGTGGTGTCGGGTCCGGCCTGGGTGCCGGCAATCTCGGTGTTGCCCGCGCTCGAGCCGGTGGGGCGGCGGGCGAAGAGCTCGCCGTCGGAGCCGGCGGAAGTGCCGGTTGGGTCGCGGAGACGATCGACGAGGAAGTCGTTGTATGGATCGTTGAGGCCGGTAAGGTCGCCGGCGGTGGAGAAGCGCGGGCCGACGGTGGAACGCATGACGCGGTAGAGGGAGACGACGCGGCGGCGGCCCTCCTCGCCGGCGGGGATCGCGCCGGAGTACTCGGCGGGGAGGCTTCCGGAGATCGTGTTGGTGCTCCAGAGGTCCGAGTACTCGGACTGGAGCAGCGAGCCGGTGATGGTGGCGTTCTCGCTCGGGAAGACAGCGCCGATGGGATCGAGGGTCTCGGGGTTGATCATGGGCATCTGGATCGCGCCGGCGCCGAGCTGGCGATCAAGGATGCGGCGCGCGAACCAGTCGGCCCCGCCGGCGGAGGGGTCGAGGATGTCCAGGTCGTCGGACCCGGCGCGGGCGTTGGCGACGGCTCGGACGCGGTCGCGGAACTGGTTGCGGGTGCCGGGGTTGAGGGCGTAGAACACGCGCGTCTCGCCGGGGGCCAGGGTGATCGTGCGGGAACTGATGATGTACGAATCCGGCTCCTGCTCGGCGAGCAGAAAGTAGCGCTCGCCGATGCGGACGTAGAAGCGCACGGCGGCGGCGGGGTCGCTCTGCCAGGGCCCGGTCGTGGGCGCCTCGCGGTAGATGAGAAGCGGATCGTCGAAGGGGTTGGTGATCTGGACGGCGAAAACTTCGCCCAGGAAATCGGGGTTGTTGAGCCGGGCATCGAGGTCGACGGAGACGGGGCCGGGGACATCGGGCCCGCCGGGAATAGGCGAGGGCTGCGGGGGCTCGACGTCGCCGCCGGCCTGGCTGGGGGCGTCGGTGTAGAGGAACATCGAGGTGGCCTCGATGAGGAAGGGCTGGGGCTCGACGCCGAACATGTTGAGGGCGCGGGGGCCTGCGACGCGATTGTCGATGACGGCGGTGCGGTTGTTGACCAGCGGCGCGACGCGCTCGGGGAGGTAGACGGGCGGGAAGGCGAAGTAGTCGCGGAGGGGACGGCCCTGTGCATCGCTGGGGAGCGCGGCGAGGAACTCGTCGGGCGTTCCGGCATCGCGCTGGGCGTACATGAACAGGGTGACGGCGGTGGGCTCGTGGGTGTCGTCAGGCTGGACTTCGCGGACCGGGCGGGAGCTAAAGGTCGTGGTGTAGAACAGCGACGTGCGGTCGACGTCGATCGCATCGGCGAGGTTGAGGGCCAAATGGACGCTGGTGCGGGCGGCGATCTCGGCCCGACCTCCCCAGGCGAGGCCGGCGGCCTGGACCCAAGGTGCCTCGGCCCCGACGGGGTTGACCGTCAGGTCGGGCCAGAGCGACGGATAGGCGAGGACGTTGCTGGTGCCGATGGTGTCCGACGAGCCGAAGGGCAGCAGGGACCGCATATAGACGTCGGCGACCGCGGCGAGGGCATCGAGCCGGTCGGTGTCGTTGTACGGGCTGGTGAACGAGTTCACGGCCCGCGGCCCGCCGGCGCGGAGGAGCGTGAGCGGGCGGGTGAGATCGGTGGCCAGGTCTGCCGCGGTAAGCGGACCGGCTTCAACGCTTGTGGCGGGCGTGCGGACGGCGGTTTCGATGATGGGACGAGCGCCCGAGTGGGTGGTGAGCAGGCGGCGGATGTCGCCGAAGTAGCCCACCAGAACCTGGTCGCGACGGGCGGAGACGCCGTCGGCGCTGATGGGCAGCTCGTCGCCGGGCGGGCCGAAGAGGTGGCGATAGGGGCGGTTGCCGCCGAACTCGCGGCCCTGGTTTTCCAGAGAACGCGGGCGGTTGTCGCGCAGGGGGCTGAGGGCCGGGGCGTTGAGGCTGCGGCCCCCGACAACGCTCTCGAGGACGGAGCTGGAGGCGGAGTCGTTCACGCCTTGAAACTTGCGGAGGTCCAGCTCGTCGTCGAGGCCGAAGGCGGATCCGAAGATGGGGGCGGTGCCCGCCCCGAAGCCGCCGGGGAAGCCGGGGTCGTACTGACGGGTGGAGCGGGAGGCGAGCAGGGAATAGGACTGGAGGCGGAGGTCGGCGGGCTTTGGCGTGAGGGTGATGCCGCGGTAGTCGAGCCCGGGGTCGGAGAGGATGGGGTCGGGGTCGGAGAGGACGGGGCCGGTGGTATCGGCGCCGGGGGGTGTCCAGGCGCGGCGGATGGGACCGGCGCGGAGCCCGTTGGTGTTCACGGGATTGAGATTCTCATCCGCTCCACCGAAGGCGTCGCCCAACGGCGTTGTGGTGATACCCGTCTGGCTGACGAGGGTGGAGCCGCGAAGGAGGAACGACTGGAGGGCCATGTAGCCCGCCGAGCCCAGGCGGAGGGAGTTGAGCGCGTCATAGGACGTATAGTCGCCGATGTCGCCGGCGCTCTCGGGGCGCGGGAAGTTCAGGTAGCCGAGGCCTTGGCGGGGGGCCTGCGTGAGGTACTGGTGGTAGTCGTAGTTGAAGTCCAACCCCATGAGGGTTCGGCGGATGTCGATGTCGGCGGGGGAAGCGCCCGGGAGGTAGACGCGGTCGCGGTCAAACTTGGTCGTGAAGGAGAGCTGTCCGGGGGTGCGGGCGATGTCGGAGGCGGTATTGACGTTGATCATCGACGACGCGTCGAGCACGCGGGCGGCGATGAAGTAGCGGACACGGCCGTCTGCGGGCAGCACGGAGCGCGGGGGCACGGGGTTTGAGCCGAAGGCGGCGGAGACATCGACGAGCTCGGTCCAGCGGGAATCCGCGAAGCCGTCGCCGTCGGCGTCGGCCCATTGGTTGAAGAGATAGGCGTACTGACCCGGGTCAAACTCGGCGTCGATCATGGGGCGGAAGGCCCAGATCTGATTGGTGGACCAGTCGGCGGGGCGGAGGGGATGGGCGTCGCGCGGGGCCTGGCCCACGCGGATGGGGACGGGCTGGTTGGTGGTAACGATCGCGCCCGGGCGGCCCAGGTCGTAGGACTTGCCGGCGTCGGCGGCGGAGCCGCCCTGGAAGAGCGTGAGCCCGGAGCTCATGCGGCGGCGCTCGGTGCCGTCGGTGAGCGTGAACTGAAGGCCCCAGCCCGACTCGGCGTCCCAGTTGTTGCGGAGATTGGCGAGGTTGACGAAGTTGCCGCTGGGCGCGATGGTGGTGATGCTGGACCAGTCGCGGCGGTTGGCAAAAGGGTCGCCGGGTGAGAGCGGAGCGTTGATCGCGGTGCCCGAGCCGGCGCTGAGGTGGGAAAGAAACGTGGGCTCGCTGGCGGCAAGGAAGGGTGTGCCGAAGTCGCGGAGGTCGGGCTCGACGTTGCTGGGCCAGGAGCGGCGGACGGAGCCGGTCGGGCGGAAAGGATCCAGAGGGACCGCCGCGCCCGCGGGGCCGGCGTAGAGCGGGGGCACGGGCTGCAGGCCGAGGTTGGCGATCGCGGCGCCGAGGTCGGCGGGGTTGGTCGTGCCAGCTGAGAGGAAGTTGGAGTCGGTCCAGGGAAAGTCGTAGGCCTTGCGCTTGAGCACGGCGGCACCGTTCTCGGCGCGCTGGGGGACGGTGGCGAACACGCCGTCGGCGATGACACTCTGGACATAGCGGGCGATCTCGCTCGAGCGGTCCTCGATGCGTCGCTCGCGGACCAGGGCGGCGCTGGTTGCGCGATCGGAGCGGCCGAGCGTGGCGTAGACGACGGCGATGATCGCCAGGAGCGCGAGGACGCCGATGACCATGAGCAGCACGGTGCCGCGGCGCTGGGGGCCGGGGCGCGGGCTGCTTGATCGCGGGGAGTGGTGGGCGGTGATCATGGCGTGTGGGCTCCGCGCCGGGGCCGCCCTCGGGGCGGGCTTCGGCTGGAAGGGGAGACAGCGGCGGGGTCAGTTGGCGGAGCGCTGGGGGACGTCGAAGACGAACTGGTAGGTCTGCTCGTTGTCCGGATCTGAGGGGTCGACGAGGCTCATGGTAATGCGAACCAGCGAGGGCCAGGCCCACGGGAGCGAGTCGGGGATGGTGGCGTCCTCGAACGTGCTCTGGTCGCCGCGGATGTAGGCCCCGATGGCGTAAAACCTGGTCTTGTAGTAGGTCGGATCGACGTAGCCGAAAAGGGAATAGAGCGGCTGGCCCGCGGGCCAGTTGACGGACTGGGTGCTCGCGTCGGCGGGGATGTGGATGAGCGACGAGAGGACGGGGTGGACCTGGAGCGAGGGCTCCCAACGGAGATCAAAGCCGGTACCCCCCCCACTGCCGAAGCCGAAGCCGAACTCGAGCCAGGGATAGACGAGAAAGCGGGCGTCGGCGGCTTGTGCGGCGGTGGCGGTCTGGTTGAAGTGGTAGACGTCGGCGACCCGAGCCGCCGTGTCGGTCGTGTCGGGCAGGCCGTCGCCGTCGAGGTCGAGGAAGCGGGGCAGGCCGTGCCAGATGAGCTGGCCGCCGCGGTCCGTGGGGTCGGTGTCGGGGTGGCGCTGGCCGAAGGACCACTCGACGATGAACTCGGTGCAGCCGGGGATCATGTTGCCCGAGGAGAGCATGAGCTGGTCGGAGCGCTGCCAGGAGGAGGCGTTCGGGACGCCCTGGCGGACGCCGAGATAATCGGGGGGCGCGGGCTCGTAACGCGGGCGCTGTTCGGGCGCGTTCGGGTCGTTCAGGGCCGTATCGATCACGCCGGAGACGGGGCCGGCGGGGAGGGAATAGGCCATCCAGTTCTTCATGGAGGCCGCGGCGGAGGTCGGGTCGTTGGGCGCGCCGAAGGACTTGTAGAACGTGAGCGGCGCGGGATCGAGGGTGGAGATGGGGACGATGTTGCCGTCGGTGGGGCGGACGGGGGTCACGCCCGCGCCGTAGGGCGAGAGCACGCGGGTGCGGACCTGAGACAGGTCCATGCTGGCGACATCGATGATGCCCGAGGCGATCAGCGGCTGGCTGCTCGGCGGGGCGTCGCCCACCCGGGCCCAGCCGACTGTGCCGAAGCCTTGGAGGTTCTCGGAGCGGAAGATGGTGGGCGAGGCGGGCTGGAGGCCGACCTGAACGGCGGAGTCGGCCCACTCGGTGGTGATCGAGGGGTCGGCCTGGGCCGAGGCGGTGCCGACGGGCGCGGTGGAACCGATCTGCGGGCGGGCCAGAACGGTCTGCTGACGCAGGAGCATCCAGTCGCCGGCGAACTGGGCCGCGCCGGGGCCGCCGGTGGAGGCCGGTGCGCCGAAGGTGTCGGCGGCGGCGTTGTCGTCGTAGATCGAGGCCTCGTTCACGCCCGGGCGGGAGAGGCCGTGGCCGTACCAGACGCGGGCGGCGGAGCCGGCGGCGTGCTTGTCGGGGTGGAGCGGCTCGCGGAGGCTCGAGACGCGGCCCTCGGTGAAGAACGCGAACTGATCGACGCGGCGGCGGCGCTGCTCGAGCTTGGGCGTGCGGTCGGTGGGCGAGAGGGCGATGCCTTGGCCGTTGGGATCGCCGACCTCGCGGTGGCGGATCACGATGAAGCCGTTGCGGGAGATGGCCTGCAGGTCGGCCCGCATGGTGCGCTCGAAGAGCGCGGCGTGCTCGTTCATCGCGCTCACGCGGCGGCCGATCCGCACCGTCTCGCCGGTGCGCTCGAAGAGCTGCGCCAGGCCCACGCCGATGAGGGCCACGGCCCCCACGGCGATGAGCATCTCGACAACAGTGAACGCGCGGCGGCGCTTCGGGCGGCGGGCGCGAAGAAGGCTGAGGGTTCGGGGTAGACGGATCACTTGTTCACCTCCACGATTCCGACGGCGACGGGGACCTGGGGCGTGAAAATAACTTCGCGGATGGCTTCCTCGGGGGCGACGCCCGTTGCCGGCGTGTTGAGCGCCTGGCGCAGGCCAACAACCCCCGGCACCGGCGGGGAGACGCTGACATAGCGGGTGTCGCTCAGCGAGGACTCGCGGCCGGAGCTGGTGACGGTGTAGATGTTGCCGAGGTTGTCGACAAGCCGCTGGCCGGGCTGACGGATGAGGCCGAAGACGGTGTCGGTGGCGTCTGGGAAATAAAGCCGGTCGCGGCGGGAGCGGACACCGTTGGTGTCGGTCGGGTCGAAGACGAAGTTGGCCCGGGCGTAGCGGATGCCGGCGTAGTTCCAGCCGCCAACGCCGTCGGTTCCGTCGAGCGTGGGCCGGCCGTCGGCGTCGGCGCCAAAGGGCGACCGCTGCTCGGCGGGGTTGGCGAGCGGGGGCAGGTTCAGGAGCGTCTGGCGGAGCGTCGCGCCGACCGGTGGGCGGACGCGAGGATCGATCCGGCGGACGAACACCGCGGCCCGCATCGGGGCCCGGCCGGCGCCGGGGCCGGGCCAGCTCACGCCCGGTGCGGCCTGGTAGGCGAAATCCCACACGAGCAGGGGCGTGGGCGACTCGGCGGGATACAGCCGCTCGACAAGCGGGATGCCGACCTTATTGGTGCTGTTGTTGTCCTTGGGGAGGCGACCGACGACGGCGTCGCCGCGGAGCAATCGGCGCGAGGGATCGAGGTCGTCGGCGAGGACGTTGTCGAACTCCCACTCGCCGTAGAAGGTGGCCGAGCTGGTCCACGGACGGTCGCCGAAGAATGGCGAGCTGCTGCCTAGGGCGTACTCCCACGCCGTGACATTGACGCCCGGAACGGCGAACCAGGAGGCGAGCTGCAGCTTGGCCCTTGCTTGACCAATCACGATCACGCCGAGGGTCTGGTCGGAGCTGATGCGCTGCTGGCGGACCACGACGGGGAAGAGCGCGCCGAGGCCCAGGAGGCCGAGCGAGAGGATGATGATGGCGATCAGGATCTCGATGAGCGAGAACGCGGGGCGGGCGGCGTGGTTGGAGCGGGCGCTACATGGGCTTTTCATGGGCCTTGCTCCCTCTGGATGTCGAGCGAACGGAGGGCGCCGGTGAACCGGTTGATCCCGTACACGCGGGCTTCGGGGTAGTCGCCGTCGCCGACGCGGCGGAGGTTGTTGAAGTTGGTGTCGCCAGCGATCCACTGGTTGATCCGCTCGGCCGTCGCGCCTGCGACCAGGCGCGGGCCGGGCGGGGCGTTGCCCGGATCGGCGATTGAGACATAGAGGCTCTGGGTCTCGCGGTCCAAGCGGGCCCCGAGTGCGGCGGCGAGCTTGCTCTCGTCGTAGAGAGCCAGCACGCCGACTGGGCGGGCCAGGACCATGTCCGAGCTTGTGCGGCCCATGAGCGAGGTGGTCTGGGCGGGGGAGAGGTACTGGGCCCCGCCGCTGTCGGTCAGCAGCGAGCCCGCGACAGTGCGGGCCCAGCGGGAGAGGTCGGTGCTCCAAGGCTCCTGGGTCGGGTTGGCGCGGGCGAGGGCGGGATCACGACCGAGGTTGCTGCCACGAGGGTCGACGATGAGCACGTCCGAGGCGGGGGCGGTCTTGACGAGCCCGGAGCCACCCTCGAAGCGGATGATGAACGTGGAGCGCTTCAGGCCGTCGTCCTGGCGTTCCTGATCGTAGAAATCAGTCTCGGGGAAGACCCAGTTGACGGGCGCGGCGGCGGCGCCGGCGGTGGTGGGACCGAAGTCGTAGCGGGCCGAGTCGCCCACGCCCGAGTCGTACCACCACGAGCCGATGAGCGTGGCGGGAGCGCGGACCATCCAGCCGCGGGGGAGCTGGACGGGTGCGACGCCGGGCAGGGGCGTGAAGATCTCGACCTCGGCGCGGCGGCCATCGCGGGCGGCCTGTCGGACGGTCGCGGCCCGAACGCACACGACCATGCGGGTGCGCTGGCCGGGGTCGAAGAAGAAGGCCACGGCGGCGTCGTTGCCCGGGCCCGACTGCACGGCGGCATCGCGCCCGCCCTTGAGGGCGGCGCGGAGCGAGGCGTCGGCGAGCGTCTCCTCGGTGGAGGCGATCATCGACTGGAAGCTCGGCACGGCGATGACCAGCAGGATCACGATGATCGCCAGGACCACGAGCATCTCGACGATCGTGAAGCCGGCGGCGCGGCGGAGGCGGGCGGGCGCGGTCTTGGGGTTCATCGGCCGACCTCCACGATGTTGTCGGCGCGGGCCGCCTCGGCGTCGGAGGTGCTGAGTCCGGCCTCGTCGCCGAAGAGCCCGTCGCGACCGGTGCCCACCACGGCGAACTCCGCGTCGCGGAGTCCGGGGCTGAGCTTGACGTCGCCGACGGCGAAGGGCACGTTGTAGCTCTTGACGCGACCGACATCGGCGGGCGTCGGGGCGTCGTTCCGCTGATAGAACGTCGGGAGCCAGCGGTAGTAACGCGTGGGGAGCTGGTTGATGCGGTTGCGGCTGTAGCCGTCCCAAAGCCGGGCGAGGCGGTTGGGCTCGGTCGGGTCCGGCGGCGTGCCTTGGGGAAGCCCGAAGCGGTGGGCTTCCTTCTCGGTGGAGACCAGGGGCTTGAAGGCACGGCCCTTGCGGGTGAACTGGCCGTCCTGGGCGACCTGCGTGAAGCCCAGGCCGTCCACGCCGTCGACGAAGGCGTTGAGCGTGCCCAGAAGGTAATAGGGCAGGCTCAGCTCGCTGTAGCGGGGCAGCGTGTCCTCGGCGGCGTTCGCGAAGGAGAGGTATTCGACGACGCGGCTGGGGTTGATGTTGGCCGGGGGCACGCCGCGGATGGCGACGACGCTCGCCGGGCCGGCGGCGCGGAGCTGGACGTTATCGTCGACTAGCGGCGGAAGGATGCCCTGGTCGGTCTTGAACTGCTGCACACCGATCTTGAGGGTCGCGATGAACTGCTTCTCGGCGTTGGCCCTGGCGGCCCGGCGGGCGCCGGCCAAGGCCGTGAGCAGGATGCCGGCGAGCAGGGAGATGATGATGATCACCACCGAGCCCTCGATGAGCGTGAAGCCGCCTGCGGAACGCCGCGCGGGCGCGGGGCTGGATCGGAGGTTGGAAATAGGAGGGGTGGTGGGGTTTCTCACACGCCACCGCCCTGGAGGCTCTCGATCATCGCGACCAGCGGGAGGAACATGGCGACGACGATGCCGCCGACGATGACGCCCAGGAAGACGATGAGCAGGGGCTCGATGAGCTTGATGAGGCCGCCGACGGCGACGTCGACCTCCTCGTCGTAGTTGTCGGCGACCTTGAGGAGCATGACGTCCATGTCGCCGGTCTCTTCGCCGACGTCGATCATGTTGACGACGATGGCGTCGCAGACCTTGGCCTCGCGGAGAGGCCCGGCGAAGCTTTCGCCCTCGCGGATGGAGTCGTGGACGTTGCCCAGGGCCTTCTCGAAGACGTGGTTGCCCGAGGTGTCGCGGGTGATAAGGATGGCCTCGAGGATGGGCACACCGGCGGAGATGAGGGTGCCCAGCGTGCGGGTGAAGCGTGCGGTGACGCTCTTGCGGACTAGGTCCCCGACGACGGGGATCCAGAACACGGCGGTGTCGGTGGCGGCGCGGCCGGGGGGCGTCTTGCGGATGAGCTTGAAGCCGAAGTAGATGAAGATGGGGGCGACGAGCAGGACGAGCCCGCCGTAGTACCACTGGCCGACGTTCTTGCCCGCGACCCAGTTGGAGAAGTTGATGAGCACTCGGGTGAGGATGGGGAGCTGGACGCCGAAGTCGCGGAAGATCTCCTCGAACTTGGGAATGATGAACCACATGATGAACGTGACGATCAGGACCGCGATGATGACGACCGCGGAGGGGTAGATCATCGCCGACTTGATCTTGCGCTTGAGGCTCTGGCTCTTCTCCATGAACTCGGCGAGGCGCTGGAGGATGATGTCCAGCACGCCGCCGACCTCGCCGGCGGCGACCATCTTGGAGTACAGCCGGTCGAAGGCCCGGGGGTGCTTGGCCATGGACTCGGAGAGGCTCGTGCCGCCCTCGACGTCCTCGCAGACTTCCTGCAGCACGCTCTTGAGCTTGCCGGGCTTGAGCTGGCCCTCGAGGATCTGCAGCGAGCGGAGCAGCGGCAGGCCGGCGTCTTGGAGCGTGGAGAGCTGGCGAGTGAAGGTGGTCAGCGCCTTGGCATTGACGCCGCCGAAGGAGAAGCCGACCTGCTTCTTCTTCTTTGGCTTGGCGGCCTCGCCCTGCTGGGCGGCGTCCTTCTTTTTCTGCTCGCGGACGGAGGTCGGGAAGAACCCCTGGCCCTTGATCCGCTGGATCGCTTCCTCGGTGGTGGTGGCGTCGACGGTGCCCTTCTGGGGCTTGCCGGCGGCGTTGAGGGCCTCGTACTGGAACGTGGGCATGGGGGTGGGCCTCCGTCGTGGAGTGGGTGAGCCTTGGTGGCGGCCGGTCGCGGTGGCGAGCCGGGCAACGGGCCGGGAAACGGGTCGGGCAATGGGCGGGGCATCGGGTCGGGCTTTGAGGCGCCGGGCTGGATGCCCGGCGGATCACACCCGGTCCGGAAAACTGCGACTACTGATCACGTCGTCATTGCCGGCCGCAAACTCCGCGGCGGGCGGTCATCCTTCTTCGGCGATGGTTTCGCGGACCACCTCGTCGATGGTCGTCAATCCGTCGTAGATCGCCATGAGGCCCGACTCGCGGAGCGTCCGCATGCCGTGCTTCCTGGCCGTGTCTCGCAAGACGTTGGTCGACGCCTTGTTCATGATCTGGTCGCGCATCAGGTCGTTGACGCCCATGATCTCGAAGATCGCGAGGCGGCCGCGATAGCCCGAGCCGTGGCAGTTGTCGCAGGGCTGACCGGCCTTGTCGCGGCCGGTGCCGCGGAAGAGCTTGCGGTTGCCGATGTCCTCGGGCAGGAGGCCCAGCTCCATGAGCTCCTCCTCGCGGGGGACATATTGCTCCTTGCACTTTGAGCAGATGGTCCGCACGAGCCGCTGGGCGACGATGCCCTCGATGGTTGCCGTCAGGAGGAAGCCCTCGATGCCCAGGTCGAGCAGGCGGAGGATCGAGCTGGGGGCGTCGTTGGTGTGCAGGGTCGTCATGACCAGGTGGCCCGTGAGGGAGGCCTGGACGGCGATGTTTCCGGTCTCGAGGTCGCGGATCTCGCCCACCAGGATCACGTCGGGGTCCTGACGCAGGAACGAGCGGAGCAGGCGGGCGAAGGTTGTCTCGGTCTCGAGGTTGACCTGGCACTGGCACAGGCCGTCGATGTCGTACTCGACGGGATCCTCGGCGGTGAGGATCTTGGTCTCGACGTCGTTGAGCTCGGCGAGGGCGGCGTAGAGCGTGGTAGTCTTTCCCGAGCCGGTGGGGCCGGTGACGATGACGATGCCGTTGGGCTTGTTGATGAGCTTGCGGAAGGTGAGCAGATCGTCGTCACGCATGCCGATGCGGTCGAGCTTGAGCTGGACATTCGAGCGGTCGAGCACGCGCATGACGACGCTCTCGCCGTGCATGGTGGGCAGAACGCTCACCCGCATGTCCACGGGGGCACCGCCGACGTTGAGCTCGATGCGGCCGTCCTGCGGCAGGCGGCGCTCGGCGATGTCGAGGTTGGCCATGACCTTGATGCGGCTGGTGATGGCGGGGCCAAGGTGCTTGGGCGGGGGGACCATCTCGTAGAGCACGCCGTCGATGCGGTAACGCATCTTGAACTCGCGCTCGAAGGGCTCGAAGTGGATGTCCGAGGCGCGGTCCTTGATGGCCTGGAGGAGGACCAGGTTGAGCAGCTTGACGACCTTGTTGTCCTCGGCGGCCTCGGACAGGGCGTCGAGGTCGATCGAGGCGCCCCCCTTCCCGACCAGCCCCTTGAACTTCTCGTCCTTGGCCAGCTCGTTGACGACGCTGCTGATCTCCTCGGTCTTGGCGTAAAACTTCTTGATCAGGGCGTCGATCTGGGCCGCGTCGGCGACGACGGCGTCGACGTTGAAGCCCATGAGCAGGCGGAGGTCGTCGACCGCTTTATAGTTGTTGGCGTCCTTCATCGCGATCTTGAGCCGCTTGGACCGGGGGTTGTACTCGACGGGGATGACCGAGTACGACTGGACCGTCTCGGCCGCCAGGGAGTCGCGGACCTCGTCGGTCATGGTGAACGAGGAGAGATCCAGGTACGCCATGCCGGCCTGGCCCGCGAGTGCCTCGGCGACATCCTTCGCGGTGCAGTGGCCGAGTTCGACCAGGAGCTGACCGATCAACGCCTTACGGTTCTTCTGAACGGCGAGGGCTTCGTGAACCTGCTCGCGCGTGACTTTACCCAGCTTGGTCAGCACGCGACCAAGCTTCCGTCCCTTCAGTTCTGCCGGATCGATGGACGCCATCAGCACGGGCCCTCGGGCAAGGGGGATGCCCGAGGGCATCTCCAGTTGACGATATCGCCGGGTCAGCATACCCGGTTCCACCAACAAACGCGAATTCAAACACGCCAAGCGTTTCGCCACCTAGCTTTCGAGACACGTTCAGGCTGTGTCCGGATCGGCGAAGGGATGGCGGGCACCGGCTACTTCTTCTTGTCGTCGGCCACTTCAGAGTCGTCCAGGTCCCACTCGGTCCGGCCGATGGTCCGGCCCAGGCGGTGCACCTTATCGCGGAGGTCGCCGGGGTTCTTGCTCTTGTCGATCATCTCTTCCGGAGAGATCTTCCCGGACATGTAGAGCGTCCAGAGGTGATCGTCCAAGAGCTGCATGCCGAAGCGTTTGCCGGTCTGGATGGACGAGTCGATGCGGAAGGATTTATTGTCGCGGATGAGGTTGGCGATCGCAGGGGTCACCACGAGGAACTCGTATCCGGCGACCATGCCGTTGGTATCCACCCGGCTCAGCAGCACCTGGCTGAGGATCGCGATAAGGGCGGTGGACAACTGGACGCGGATCTGATTCTGCTGGGTAACCGGGAAAGCGTCGACGATACGGTCGATGGTCTTGGCGGCGCCCGTGGTGTGGAGGGTGGCAAGGACCAAGTGGCCCGTCTCGGCGGCGCGGACCGCCGACTCGATGGTCTCGAGGTCGCGCATTTCGCCCACCAGGATCACGTCCGGGTCCTGACGCAGCACGCGGCGGAGGGCCTCGGCGAAGGTCGGCACGTCGTTGCCGACCTCGCGCTGGTTGACCACCGACTTCTTGTGGTAGTGGTAATACTCGATCGGGTCTTCCATCGTCACGATGTGCCGGTCCATATTCGTGTTGATGTAGTCGATCATGGTGGCCAGCGAGGTGGTCTTGCCCGATCCGGTCGGGCCGGTGATCAGGAACAATCCCCGGGGGCGGCGGATGAGCTCGCGGCACATCTCGGGCAGGCCGATCTGCTCGAAGGTGAGCAGGCGGTTGGGGATCTGGCGGAGGACCAGGGCGATGTCGCCACGCTGGCGGAAGACGGACACGCGAAAGCGGGCCTTGTCGCCGTAGGCGAAGCCGAAGTCGGTGCCGCCGACCTCCTGGAGCTCCTGCTGGTTCCGCTCCGGGGTGATGGACTTCATCAAGGACACCATGTCGTCGGAGTCCAGGACCTTGGTCTTGAGGTTGACCAGGTGCCCGTGGAGACGGACGGTCGGCGGGCGGCCCACGGTGAGGTGGAGGTCGGCGGCGCCTTCCTTGACGACGGTGTCGAGCAGACGGTCGATCTGGATGGTGGACATGGGGGGTGGGGATCCGGGAAGGTCGGAGGGGGTCGGGAGGTCTGGGGACGGGGGGCGAGGACAGATACGCGGGACAAACGGGTAAGGGTCCGGCTCCCCCGTGCCACCGACCGCAGCTCTGGGCGGTCGGTGCGGCCTCGAGGGACGATCAAGAATAGCGGCTCGATGCCCGGCCGCGCCTTGCTCACGGCCTCGGCTTTGGGTACCCCCACCCTCCGCGTGGGGCGTCGACCTGGGTGTGCGGGTACCCCCACGCTCCGCGTGGGGCATTGCCCCGTGTCTTTGGGTCTTTTGCGCGGACCGGATCGAGGGCCGCGAGCCTTCACCACAGAGACACAGAGACACGGAGCATGCACAGAGGAGAGGGCGCTTGGGCGCGGCTTGTGCTTCCGGTTGACTGGTTTTAACGCGAAGGGGCGAAGGTGGGGAGACCGAAGGCTGCGAAGAAGACGGGATCGGTAGGTCTATAGATGTGGGGATGGCACGGATGCCCGCACGGTTCGCCCGTGACTGTGTGCCGCCAAGGCACAGAGGGGAAAGCCTCCGCTCGACAACTCTCCACCCCGCGGAACAAATCGCACGCGGATGACCGCTCTCTTCAAAACGATGGCCGCAGCAAAGCGAGTGCGGCCTGGATACTCAGGCAACGCTAGCCGTTTGAGGCGAACACTAGTAACCAGAAAAGCTAGAACAGCAATACGTGCCACCCGCAGAAGGATGATCAAAAGTCACCGAGCCCACATGCCTATCTCCACCCTTGAATCAGCTGGCGGGCTGAGAACCGGCGACCACACTCAGGGCACTGGTAGTTCTTTCCACGACGCGCCACAGCCGACCCGCAAATCAGGCAGAGTCGCCAACGTCTCCGGTGCGCCTCTCGCTTGAACCGATCGAACCTAGAGGCCCAAATGATGTGGAAGCTAATCGCGACAAGACCGAGTGGGGCGAATGCCCAGGTCGGAAGTCTCAGAGCGGGATGGACGAGACCAAGCGACCACAACCCAACGATCACGGAAGTCGCGACAAAAATTAAGACGAGAAACTTCGTCCTCAGACGAAGTTGCTCGAACATTTTAAACGCTCGCGTCATACTAACTTCACTGAAATCTGACGCCCTGAGCCCGCAGACACTTCACGAAGTTTCGAATGGCTCTATCTCGGTCGATGTCGTAGATCTCCCTCGCTCTCCTTCTGCAACGCCAATCGCCCAGTATAGCACCGGCGGTGCCGCCGATGATTCCGCCACAAATGGCGAGCGTGGGCGAAGTCACCACCGCACCGGGCCCAGTGCACAAGCCGATGGCGGCACCGCACCCAGCGCCGATAGTACCGCCGCCAACGATCCAATGCCTGTACGAGCGGCGTTTGGTCCCGTCCCGTGCCACGTGATGATGTAACTCCGATCCATTTGACAACAGGGGCATAGAGGAGACATCAAACGAGCGCGGAGAAGAGGCGTCCCGATCACTGGGAGGCCTCCCATGCTTTGACATCATCAATGGCCCCGTAGCTCAGGGATTCGTCGAAACCGGGCCGAAATTCAAGATCTCGGTGCGGATGTTTCCTGTACTAGAGACTGCGTTCAAGTCGAGACGGTCTCCGTTCAGGGAAACGACGAATCCCAGACGCTTCCTGCCCAGATGCTCAACCGACCACACCGCGAAGCGCGGTCGCCGCCCTTCGGTTTCAGCCCGGAACTGCCATCGTCCGAACATTGACGACTGGCTCGTTGTATCGATGTGCGAGCTTGATAGATCCGCCGTGCCACCCGGCATAATCAAAGCAATGGACGCCCCGGGTCCCACGCCGTATGACCCAGTGATGACAGATGGCGCCCCCGGCCAAACAACTCGCACACGCAACGGCTCGTCTGTATCGTTCTGGACCTGTGCAGTTTTTGAGCCACAACCCGCTAGTACTGCGACCCACAAGAAGCCTAGGCAGGCCATCACTCGCGTTGTCACAGCGGAAACCAGTTCGCAAAGCAGTCATTGAACCGATCCCGGCAAGATTCGCTCATTTCCCAGCCGACAGCAGGGGTTGCCGCCCGTGGAGGCGACCTATATGTGCAACTGCCAGCGCACTTCTCCAATGCGTACCTGAGAGTCGAGTTACTGTTGCATCCGGTCACGTTGTACGGGATATTGCAGGTATTGACCTTGTCCATCACTGACTTGATGCACGAGAAGACGCCGGCAAGGTCGGTGCCCTTCTTGCAGTACAAGAGCGTGGTCCGAATGCCGCGGAGAGGATCGTTTGGATCGTCCGGGAAGTTTGGCTCCGGGCAGCCAGGGGGCGCAAGCCACGTTCCGCAGCACGTCCGGATCGATCCGAACGGCGGACTACTGGGGCACCCCTGCTGAAATGTCGGGCATGTGGGGTGCGCACCACAGTAGTCGGGATTCTCGCCACGGTCGTCAACCGGGGGGCTGAACTCGACCCAGCAGTGGGAAGCGGGGCTCCCGGGAATGTTCACGATGGTCTTGCAACGTATGCGGATCTGCCCACCCGCCGCGACCAAAGGGACCTCGTCCATCTCCTTGCCCCAGGCATCGAAGTACGCCAACCCACTGAGGTCGATCGATGCCTCATGCGCATAGGGCTCCAGCAGCGACGTGGCGTCGATCGCCGACTCGGGCTTAAACAGAGGCGAGACCGCCCCGGCGAAGGGATCGACCAAGACATAGCCGTCGCTGAAGATGACAGCGAGGAACGGAACGACAGCGAACTGTTCCACAAGCACATCGACGGGGATCACGAGGACGGGATCGACCGGGAACGGGCTGAGGAACTCCTCCATAGCGGCCTTGAAGTCGTCGCGGGTCGATGGGACTCCGTTGGCGAGCTTTTCCCACTCTGGCACGCCGCCCGCCGCCTGTGCCCAGCCAGGCGCGTTGACGATGATCGAGTTCACAGCGGCCAGCGTCTGCTGCGACACGATGTTGTTGATTTGAGCTTGCTGTGGGGCGGACTGCACCCGCCCAAGCGGCAGCCCATGGCTTGTCACCAAGCCGCCATTGACCGTCAGAGTTGCGCCCGGGGTGTTGAGCACGAGCGAGATGTGCTCAAGCGTCCCGATGGGGTTCGAGCTCATGTCGGTTGCCACCTCGCCGCCGAGAATCAGACGCGCCCGCTCGGAAACGTCCGTGAGCGGCGCGGTGCCATCATGCACCACGTTCACGGATTGCAGCACGCCCGTGCCCGCGTACCGCGGGTTGAAGAAACGCGAGCGGAGAGATGCGGACTGGAAGTTAAATGACCCGCCGGTACCCGCTTGCCTCGCAGTGTACTGGTTCCACCACGCCTGCACTTCCGCCCACTCGGTCTGCTGGAGCTCGCCGCGATGCACGGGTGATCCCAGCACAGGATCCGTGGCAACGACGCTAGCGCCGACCACGACCAGCCCAGAAACGAACGCTTTTCAGATTCTACGGATTGTTCAGTTCCTCCCCTGAAAGGTTCATCAAAAACTACCTCAAGCCCCGCGGGAAATCAATCCCCAAAACAGGTCACTGTACGATAATGAGCAAGTTTTCGCTCGGTGCGTAAAGAAGGCGCTAACACCGTGACACGATTTCCGTGTGTGCATCCGGACAACTTGCTCCATCAATACCATTCAGAGGGGATGCGGCTCGCTTGTCTGCGACCCCTCGGGGGGCTTGGGGGTGTCAAGGCTGTCCCGCCGCAGGCAGCTCCTCTTCCCGCCTCCCGACCGGCAGAGCCCACCCATTCCGGGCAGGACCAACCGAATCCGTGCCGACGAACGGAACATCGATGGCGATGCTTGCTCCATCCATGGCCACAGATGCTCCATCCATGGCAACGAAAGCTCCTCCCATGGCAACGGATGCTCCATCCATTGACATGGACGCTCCATCCATGGCAACAGATGCTCCATCCATGGCAACAAAAGCTCCTCCCATGTCAATGGATGCTCCATCCATGGCAATGGAAACCGTTTCCATTGACATAGAAACGATTCCTGGAGCCGTCCGGATTGCACGGATCGCCGGGTTCATGGCGGTTCAGTCACCCGGTTCAGAGGAACGGCGGCGGTTTTTGGGCCTCAGGACCCGAAAACTCATCACAACCGTTGAAGTCGCCCGCGGGCTCTACCGATCGCCACGGGTGTTGGCCCCGGGCGCCCGGGGCATCTGTTGCGACGACCGCCCAAACCCCTCTCATAAGGAGAAACGCATATGGGCAGCAACATGCCGACGACGATCCCGGAACTGGTCAACTGGTGCGCCGTGCACGCCGACCTCTGGCGCGATAACTTCGCGGCGATCGGATTGACCACCCAGCAGGCCGCCATTTTCGGCGAGCTCAACGACGCGCTGGCCGCGGCCAACGCGTCGGCCGAGGCGGCTCGGCAGGCGTCCAAGGACGCCACCGCCAACCTCCAGCTCAACATCGACGCCATCCGCGGCCTGGGCAACGCGTACATCGGGTTCATCGAGTCGTTCGCGGAGACGACGAGCAACCCGAAGGTCTACACCCTCGCGGGCGTGTCGCCAAGGGCCCAGCCCAGCCAGCTCCCGCCGCCGAGCACGCCGACGACCTTCTCCGCCGGCGTCAACCCCGACGGCTCGCTCACCATCAAATGGAAGGTCAGCCAGCCCGCCGGCACCAGCGGCGTGCAGTACCTCGTCTCCCGCCGCATCAACGGCGCCGGCCCGTACACGCTCATCAGCTCCGAGGGCCGCAACAAGTCGTTCACCGACACGGGGCTGCCGGTGGGCGTCGACAAGGTCGAGTACATCGTCCAGCCCAAGCGCGGCACCGTCACGGGCCCGCAGAGCAACGTCTTCACGGTCCAGTTCGGGTCGGTGCCGGTCGGGATGAACGGCGGCGGGACGCTGTCGATCGTGTCCACCAACACCGAGCCGCAGAAGAACAGTGTCAAGCTGGCGGCGTGAATCGCGGAACTGCAACACAGCCACGGGCAGGGGCTCTCCGTCATGGGGGGCCCCTGCTTGCCTTTGGACCAGGACCGGTTGAACGCGAAGGTCGCGAAGGTCGCGAAGGAAGACAGGAACGCAGAGACGCCGAGCGGCGGGAGGAAACCAGAGAGCGGCCTCTAGATTCAAACCCAAGCCTCCCTCTGGTCTGCTCTGGTTGCTCTGGTCCCTCTGCGTTCCCGCCTTGATCTCTGCTTCGCGCCTTCGCGCTCAACTCACCCCCCCCACCCCCCCACCCCCCCACCCCCCCACCCGCCACCCCCCTCCCCCCAACCCTCACTTGCCCTCGTCGGTCTGGGCCATGCGAGCGATCTCGTCGGGCGTCGTGAAGCCCTTGAGGATCTTGAGCTTGCCGTCCTCGACAAGGCTGCGCATGCCGTTGGCGATGGCGGCCTTGCGGACCTGCTCGATGGGGGCCGTGTTGAAGGCCATCTCGCGGATCTCGCCGGTCATGGACATCATCTCGAAGATGGCCTTTCGGCCGCGGAAGCCGGTGTTGTTGCACTTCTCGCAGCCCACGGGCTTCATGACCCTGCCGCGGGCTTCTTCCATGGTGATGCCGCAGAGGGCGAGGTACTTCGGGTCCGGCTCGGGGTCGACGGCCTTGCACTCCGGGCAGAGGATGCGGATGAGTCGCTGGGCCATGATGGCCTGGATCGAGCTTGCCACGAGGAAGGGCTTGACGCCCATGTCGATGAGGCGGGTGATGGCGCTGGGGGCGTCGTTGGTGTGCAGCGTCGAGAAGACCAGGTGGCCGGTGAGGGCGGCCTGGATGGCGATGTCGGCGACCTCGCGGTCGCGGATCTCGCCGACCAGGATGACGTTGGGGGCCTGGCGGAGCATGCTCTTGAGCACCACCTTGAACGTCAGCCCGATCTTGTCGTTGATCTGGACCTGGTTGATGCCCTCGAAGTTGTACTCGATGGGGTCTTCGGCGGTGATGATCTTCTTGTCGGGGCGGTTCAGGACGTCAAGGGCCGAGTAGAGCGTGGTGGTCTTGCCCGAGCCGGTGGGGCCGGTGACCAGGAAGATGCCGTTGGGGCGGCGGATGATGCGGTTGAAGATGGCGAGGTTGTCGTCCTCGAAGCCGAGGTTGACCAGGCCGATCTTCACCGACTCGGGGCGAAGGATCCGGAGGACGATGGACTCGCCGTGGTAGGCGGGGCAGGCGGAGACTCGGAAGTCGACCTGCTTGTCCTCCATGTTGATCTTGATGCGGCCGTCCTGCGGGAGGCGCTTCTCGGCGATGTTCATCCCAGCCATGAGCTTCATGCGGGCCAGGACGGAGGACTGCATCCGCTTGGGGAGGTCGTCGCGGCGCATGCACACGCCGTCGATGCGATAGCGGAGGCGGACGCGGTCGCCCATGGGCTCGATATGGATGTCGCTGGCCCGCATCTTGACGGCCTCGACGAGCATGCGCTGCACGAGCTTGACGATGGGGGCGTCGTCGGCGGCGACGTCGATGGACTTGTCGACGGACTTATCGACGGACTTGTCGATGGAGCGGTCGATCGACTCGGTGACGAGGCTCTTGCCCGGGTCCGAGAGCTTGATGTCCTTCATCAGGCTCTCGGTGGGCTGACCACCGGCGGCGGTTGCGGCCTGACCGTTGAGCTTGTTCTCGATGAACCACTTGATCTGGCTCTTGGCCGAGAGGCGGGGCTCGAGCTCCGTGTTCAGGCGGAAGCGGAGCATGTCCTGCATGTCGAGGTCGGTGGGGTCGTGTATGACCAGCTGGAGCTTGCCCCCGCTTTTTGAGAGGGGAAGCACGAGGAACTTCTTGATAAGCTCCTCTGGGATGAGCTTGGCGTCGACCTTGCTGGCGCCGCCGGCGGCGGCAAGGTCGACATACTCCATGCCGTGCTGGTGGGCCAGGGCCTTGGCGATCTGGTCGTCCTTGGCGGCGCCGCTTTCGACCAGGATCTCGCCGATGCGTTTCCCGGAGCCGGGCTGCTTGGCGAGGGCGTCGTCGAGCTGCTTCTGGTTGATCAGGCCCCAGCCGACGAGGATCTCACCGATTTTCTTGCGGGATCGTGCCATGTGCGTGTGGGGCGGCTAGAGCGTGCTTGGGGCGGGTTCGGTGGATGGGGAACGGCCGGTCGAGAGAGAACCGAATGCCGTGCCGACGGATCGGGCCGGGCGGAGCGAACAGGGGAGAGTCATGGTAGCGACGTGCGCGGCGTGTGGGGCATCAACAGCTGGGCATCTACCATCAAGACCCCGACCCAGAACGCCCAAGGCCGCCATGTCCAGCCACGCACAGCCCCTCCCCCCCACCAGCGAGCGAAACCGCGGCGTCAAGACCATCCTGATCACCTGCGGCCCGACGTTCGAGCCGATCGACGCGGTGCGGTTCATCGGGAACAGGTCGTCGGGCCGGATGGGCCTGGCTATCGCGGCGGCCGCGATGGCCAAGGGATGGGCGGTGCGAGTGCTCAGCGGTCCTGGGGTGGCAACGTCCGGGTTGCGGGGCGGACCGGAGGGAAATACGCTGGCAGTGGTTATGGAGTTCCGGACCACGGCGGACCTTCAGGCGCTTCTGGCCCGCGAGCTGGCGGGGGCGGATGTTCTGGTGATGGCGGCGGCAGTGGCGGACTATCGGCCTCGGGCGGTCGAGGGCGTTGATCGGGAGACAGTGAAGCTCCGGCGGTCCGAGGGCGGGCTGAGCATCGAACTGGAGGCGACGCCGGACCTCTTGGCCGAATGCTCGCGGAATCGGCGGCCCGGTCAGGTGCTGGTGGGCTTTGCGCTCGAGCCTCTGGAGCGATTGGTGCAGTCGGCGACGAGCAAGCTGGAGCGGAAGGGCGTGGATGCGATTGTGGCCAACCCGCTGGCGACGATGGACTCGCCAACGATCGAGGGCGTGCTCGTGACCCGGGCGGGCGTGTTGACACCGGGGTCGGGGGGCTTGGGGCAAAGGGGCATCGGGGAACCGATGAGCAAGGAGGCGTTTGCGGCATGGCTGATGGACCAGATCGAACACATGCACGCGGCGGCCCGATTGCTGGCGGAACGCGGCGCGAAGGCGTGAGGCCGCCCAAGGCGCGGGAGCGGTTTCTGGCGCGGGGGGTGCGGCTGGTCTATGAAGACCCCGACCTGCTGGTGGTCGACAAGGCGACGGGCATCGTCACGGCCGATCCGGCGGCGGCGGCGGGAGCGCCCAAGTCCATGCGTCCCAGTGCTCGCGACGGGGACACCGTGTTTGACGTGGTGAAGAAGCACGTCCGCGAGTCGGTGGGCAAGAAACGGCGGCGGCGGGAGGACGGGCCCGCGCTCGGGCGGGTGTGGATCATCCATCGGCTGGATAAGGAGGCTTCGGGCCTGCTGGTCTTTGCCAAGAGCGAGCGGGCGTTTGCGGCGCTCAAGGAAGAGTTCCGGGCCAAGACAGCGCACCGGGAGTATGTGGCCGTGTGCGAGGGCGCGCTCGGGGAAGAGGGGCACACCGGGACGCGGCGGTCGATGATCGAGGAGGATCGCGGGCCGACGCGGCGGAAGCGAGAGGCACGGGGTGGGGAGAGGGGTGGCGAGCGGGGCGATGGGGGCGAAGGGGGCGAAGGGAGTGACGGGGACGGGGGGGGCGGGGGGGACGGGGGGGGCGGGGACGATGGCCGGCGGCTGGCGATCACGCACTACAAGGTCGTTTCGGCCGGGAACGGGCGGACGCTGGTGAAGGTGCGTCTCGAAACGGGGCGGAAGAACCAGATCCGTATCCATATGCAGGAGCTTGGACACCCGCTGATCGGGGACCGGCGGTTCGGGGCATCGAGCGATCCGATCAAGCGGCTGGCGCTGCACGCGGCGGAGCTGGGGTTCGAGCATCCCGGGACGCGGAGCGCGATGCGGTTCAACTCGCCCGCGCCGGTTTCGTTTGCCAAGGCCGTCGGGCTCGAGCCGGAATCGGACCAGCCGGATGAAGAAGCCCGGGGTGAGGCGGGCTCGGGCGGGCTGGGCGGTTCGGGTGCGTCGGGGGTCTTGAAGGATGCCGACACGTCGTGGAACTCGGTGGCCGAGTGGTACGACGCGCTGCTGGAGGGTTCGGACAAAGGCAACGACCACTTCGAGAACACGATCCTGCCCGGCGTGATGCGGCTGCTGGAGCCCAAGGCGGGCGAAAAGATTCTCGACGCCGCGTGCGGTCAAGGGATGCTCAGCAGGCGGCTGGCGGCGGCCGGAGCGAGCGTGGTCGGGGTGGATGCTGCGCCGAAGCTGGTGCTGGCGGCCCGGGAGCGGGCGCCCAAGGACGCGGGGCTGGCGTACCACGTGGCCGACGCCCGGGAGCTGCCGGCGCTGTGCGCGGCCCACAAGCTCGGGGTGTTTGATGCCATCACGTGCGTGATGGCACTGACGAACATCGATCCGCTCGCCGATGCGCTCGGATCGATGGCGGGCGTGCTCCGGACGGGGGGGCGGCTGGTGTTCGCGATCACGCACCCGGCGTTCCGCGTGCCGGGGGAGAGCGACTGGGGCTGGGACCAGCAGCGGCAGCGGCAGTTCCGGCGGGTGGACGTATATATGACGAGCTTTGCCCGCAACATCCAGATGCACCCGGGCAAGGCGGCGATGAAGAAGCGTGGCGGGGAGCTGGCGACGCCGACGTTCCACCGGCCCATCGGGGCATATGTCGAGGCCTGCCGCGGGGCGGGCTTGGGGGTTGTGGGGATGCAGGAGTGGATCAGCACGCGGGCGGCCAGCAGCGGGCCGCGGGCCCCTGAGGAGAATCGCGGGCGGCGGGAGTTTCCGCTGTTCATGGGGGTTGTGGCGGTGAAGCTGGGTTAATGGAGGGCCACGGCGATCGGGCGCTGAGCCGCTGGGGGGGAGCCGCCGAGTGGGGGAACCGCCGGGTACACTCCCGCCCTTCCCGAAGAGTTCTGGCCCGGTCGCCCGCCGCTGATGGAATCGCGGCACGCGGATGCCGGGCAAGGTGCCCCTCGCATGAAACTGGTGGACATACTCAGCGTCGACTGCATCAAGGTCCCGGCCGAGGCCGCCGACAAGCAGGGCGTGATCAACGAACTGGTGGACATGCTCGCGCTCCGCGGCAAGGTGTCCCAACCGGCGGCGCTCAAAGAAGCGGTCTGGACGCGTGAGCAGACGCGGACGACCGGGATCGGGCACGGGCTGGCGATCCCCCACGGCAAGTCGGCGGGGGTCAACACGCTGGCGATCGCGATCGCCAAGCCGAATCCGCCCATGGAGTTTGCGGCCATCGACGGCAAGCCGGTGCGGCTGGTGATCCTGCTGGCGAGCCCGCCGGACCGGACCAGCGACCATATTCAGGCTTTGGCGGGGATCTCGAAGCTCATGAGCATCGAGGAGTTCCGGCAGAAGGTGTACGTGTGCTCGACGGCAGTCGAGCTCTACGAGCTGTTCAAGGCCCAGGAAGCGGCGGGGTAAGGGGTCGAATGCGGGGGCTTTAAAGACGGAAATGCCGGAACTCTGAGGGAGCAGAGCACCGGGAGCAAACCAGAGAGGGGACCGGGTTCAAGACCGAGGCTCTTCTCCGGTTTCCTCCGCCTTTCGGGTCTCTCCGCGTTCTGCTTTCCTTCACGGTCTTCGCGTTCAGTCTCCCCCTCGTTGAGGTCCGAAGATCCCAACGCCGAAGGGGCAACTGCGGCGGAGATGGAGCAAACCTTGACGTGTTTGCTCCATCTACGGGCGGGCGGGGCCTGATCTCGGCGGCGGGGGTGGGGGTGGGTTGGGGGGTGGGTGTTCAACTGTCGCCGCGTCCTGTATCCTTACACCATGTCTCCTCCATCAACGCCCCTGTCCCCACCCGCACCGCCCGTCTCCCCAACCTCACCGGCGCCGCTCCACGGCTCGGCCGATTCGTCGCAGCTGCCCGCCGGCGTGACGGCGCCGACGGGGCGGATCGACGCGTATGTCGACGAGTATCTCTCGGGTCTGTCGCTGCCGACGAACCTGATCGAGGCGATGCGGTATTCGGCGCTCGGGCCCGGGAAGCGGGCCCGGCCGCTGCTCTGCTGGCACGCATTCGCGGCGGTGGCCGCGGAGGGGACGCTGGGGACCGAAGGTGGTGATGCGAGGGCGGCGCTGCCCGCCTGCGCCGCGGTCGAGATGATCCACGCCTTCAGCCTGGTGCACGACGACCTGCCGGGGCTCGACAACGACGACCTGCGGCGGGGGCGGCCGACGCTGCACAAGCACACCAGCGAGGCGATGGCCGTGCTGGCGGGAGACTGCCTGCTGACCAGCGCGTTCCAGGTGCTGGCGGACCGCGTGGGGTGCGAGAGCCTGCGGGCGAAGCTGACCCTCGAGCTCGCGACCGGGACCAACGGGATGATCGCCGGACAGATCTACGACACGCTGGGCGGGTTCCCCCCCGGGCTCAAGCCGATCCAGAAGCTCGAGACGATCCACCGCAACAAGACGGGGATGCTCATCCGGGCCGCGTGCCGGATGGGGGCGCTGACGGCGCTCGACGGGCGGCCCGGGGCCAACCGGTTTGATGCACTCGGGGCGATTACGACCTATTCCGAGTCGATCGGGCTGATGTTTCAGATCGTGGACGATCTGCTGGACGTGACGCAATCGACCGAGCACCTCGGCAAGAAGGCGGGCAAGGACATCGATGCCGGCAAGCTGACGTACCCGGGGGTGCTGGGGGTCGAGGCGACGCGGGCGGAGGTGCGGCGGCTGTACGACGTGTCGCTCAAGGCCGTCGAGCCGCTTGGCGAGGCGGCCGAACCGCTGCGGCAGCTCTCGACATACATGGCCGTCCGGACCAAGTAACCGCTAACATGTAGGGGGCGGGAGCGTGCCGGGCCGGCCATGGGCGACCCGAGTATCCTTCCCCCAAGGAAGCCCTGGCTTCCGGGCCTTGGCTTCAGACCATTCTCGTGCCCCGCTCGGGGGCGTGTTCAGCTCGCACGGACCGTGAGAAACCCCGCAATGACGCTCTTGGAAAAGATCGCTTCCCCCGCCGACCTCCGCAAACTCTCTGTGGCCCAGCTGCCGGAGGTGGCGGCGGACATCCGCAAGGCCATCGGCGACCAGATCTCGATCTCGGGCGGACACCTGGC
>JBBQRT010000031.1:0-41573 GCA_038214505.1 Phycisphaerales bacterium
GTGACCGAAGCCGACACGTTGTAGTTGGCGACGCTCGGCGTCGTGTCCAGGTTCTCGATGCGGGTGCGCCCGAAGGCCCTGCCCGTGAGCTCAACCTTGACCGAAACCAGATCGGCAGCGGTCACACCGAAAGCAGCCGGATCCCACTGCTGCAGGGCGATCGGCGTAGACGGAATGTTGGTGGAAGCGAGCGGAAACGTGCCGTTGTAGGTCACCATCGCGGCCATCGCGGACGAGACAAGGCTGCAACAGCAAGTGCAATAATCGAGTTACGCATCTTTCCCTACTCCTGACGGCTTAGAGCCGCCTGTTTGACCCGCCCACACGACCAGACTCTACCACGTTCCCGTCGCGATACAAGGGTGGGCATTGCATCAAATCGCAAAGATTCGCCCAACAGTCACGTTTTCACTACCCCTGCGCCGGCTTGACGTACACCATCCGAACATGATTCCCATTGCCCAAATACTCCACACTCTCCATATACGCGCGCATAAGTAGCAACCCCCTGCCATTGGGGATGTCCAAGTTCTCGTCCAGAGTCGGGTCACGGACATCCTCGGGCGTGAAGCCCGGGCCCTGATCCTCGATATCAATCTGCACGCGGTCCCGCGTCAGGCTGTAGCTGAACGTCACCGGAGTCTCGGGCGGCATCCCGTGGTGCCCGTGCTTGAACGCGTTGACCAAAGCCTCCTCGATCGCCAGCCGCACCGCGAACACCGCCGCCTCGGGAAACGCGTGCCGCTCAAGCCCCGAAAGCAGCCCCTTCTCGGCGCGCTCGATGTCCTCGCGCCGGTTGGCGACCAGGAGCTTGACGCGCTCCGGGGGTTGCTGGCCGTGGTCGGGGCCGTGGGGTGAGGTGGTGCTCAAGCGGCGTGCTCGGAAGCGTCCGGCCGTGGGCTCACTGAAAGCTCTTCATCGCCGAATCTGTGGAGTCGTGGATCTGGAAAAGCTTGTCGAGCTTGGTGATCTTGAAGACCTCATAGATCTGCGGATCGATGTTCGCAAGCCGAAGCTGGCCCTTCTTGATCTTCACCGCGTTGTTGATCGAGATCATCGCGCCGAGCGCCGCCGACGACATGTGATCGACGCTCGCGAAGCTCACCAGGAGCCGCGGCGAGGCCGATGCCTCGATCAGCCCCATGATCTCCTCGCGGATCTGATGGATGTTCGCCTCGTCAAGGATGTTGCGGTCGATGAACTCGACCTCGGTAACATCGTTGTGCTTCTTGACGCGCAGTCGCGATGAGCCGCTGGAAGGCATTCGAGTTTCTCCGGGCCCGGAACGCTGGATCGTGCGGGGGCGTGGGTCGGGGGCGGTCGGAACGGGGGGCGGTCGGAACGGGGGGATCGGGACAAAGGGTCAAAGCAAGAGGACGGAACAAGGGGCTCGTTCTGGGTCCGCGGGAAGTGAGCAGGTCCGTCCCCAAGGGATGATGGTCGCAAGTCTAGACGTTCGGACCCGTCCGGATGCTCCCTGTCGCCCGCGCCCGACGCCCGGGTCCGGTGCGCAAACGCCCCCGGACGCGTGCGTCCGGGGGCGTGCTCAAGCGGTCGGGACCGGCCGCGACCCGGCCTAGCGGGTCAGCCCGGTGCGGACAGAGTCGAGCAGGCCGGGGAACGCCTTCTCCTCCTGCTCGGTCTGGATCAGGACTGTCGGCTTGACGAGGATGAGCAGCGTCTGCTCTTCCTTGCTCTCCAGACGGTTGGTGAAGAAGCGGTTGATGATCGGGATCTTGGAGAGCACGGGCACACCCGTCTCGACCTCGACCTCGGTCACCAGCCGCTGACCGCCCAGAAGCACCGTGCCCTCGTCGGGCACCGTTGCCGTCGTGCGCACGCGCGTCACGGTGATCTGCGGCAGCTGGATGAACGACTGCGTGTTCGCCGAGTTGACCAGCTGGCCGCCGGCCACCGCCGACACGCTGGACTGCTGGAACCCGTCGAGGCGGGCCACGCCCGCATCGATATTCAGCGTCACGTACCGCCGGTCCGACGAGATCACGCCCTCGACAAGCATCGTCACGCCCTCGGACAGAACGCTGACCTGCGGGTTGAAGCCCACGGCCGAGTCGCCGACGATCGGGGTCAGGCCCGACACGAAGGCCTGCTGCGTCACAACGTAGATGTTCGCCTGCTGCCCGTTGGTGAACGTCAGGCGCGGGGCCGTCAGACGCACCGTCCGCTTGTCGGCCTGTGTGGCCTGGATCAGGAAGTCCACCTGGATGTCGTCGAGGAACTGACCCGCGATGCCCAGCGCCGGGGCCTGGCCCAGGATCGCCGACGCGAAGTCGCCCTCGGCCAGCGAGTTGGTGAGGCCGAAGGAGTTCTGGTTGCTCCCGATCGGTGAAAAGCTGTTGGGCGTCCCGGCGGTAACGGTCGCGGGGTTGATGGTGCCGGTATTGACCGGGATACCGATGCCGGTGCGCTGCAGGCCGCGGGGCCGCTGCGTCCCGCTGAAATCGAACAGGTCGCTGGGCAGGGCGTTGGGGTTCTGGTTCTGGATGTTGCGAACCTGGTTGGAGTTCGCGTTCCAGATGATGTCGAGGTCGAAGCCGATCTGCTCGAACCACTGCTGGTTGACGAGCAGGAACTTGGTCTCGACGTTGATCTGCATGTTGCGGATCTCGCGCAGCTTGCTCAGCAGCCCGACGATCTCACGGTGGTTCTTGGGCGTGTTGGTGATGATCAGCGAGCCGTTGAGCTCCTGCAGCGCGCCGGTCTCGCCGCCGTTGTCCTTCCAGCCGTCGAAATCGACGTTCTGCTGTATGATCTCGATGATCTGCCGGATCCGCCGCTCGCGGGCCTGCGGGTCGACCTGATTCTGCTGGTTGTTGACGCCCGTGAACGGGCTCTGCCCGCCGCCGCCGCCGCCGGAGCTGGCCTGCTGCAGCACGTTGTTCAGGTCGATCTGCGGCACGTCCGGGTAGTTGGGGATCTCGAACAGCAGATCCTGGATGTTGTAGATCACCAGCGTCCGGTTCCGCCGCAGCGCCTCGTCGGACGAGACCACCAGCACGCCCTCGTTGACGGCCCACCCGGCCCGCGCAAACTGGTCGCGGCTGACCTTCTGCGTCAGGCGGTCCAGCACCGTCTTGACCGTCGCGTTGGTGAGCTTGAGCGTGACCAGCGTGTCCTTCTCGACGCCCACGCCCGCCAGCGCCTCCCAGTCGGGGTCGAACGACAGCTGCGTCACCTGGGTCAGGAACTTCACCGCGTCCTCGAACCGGTTCTCGTTCAGGTCGATGCTCGGGATCCGCGACGCGTTCGAGCTGATCTGAGCCAGAACCTTCCGGTTCTCCGGACTGTCCGCGAACGCCGCCGTCTCGCCGCGCGAGAACGTCTTCGCCGGCCAGTCGGTCGGGAAGTTCATCATGTTCGGCGGCGGGATCGTCGCGTCGCTCGCCCTGAGGCTCTCGAGCGCGTGGTTGTACGCCTTCTGGTCCTCGAGATCGTTGTACCGCTTGTAGATCGCCACGTCCCGCAGGATGTCCCGCAGGAGCAGGGCCGTGGGGTTGTTCGGATCAAGGAACAGCGTCTGGTCGACGACCTGTAGCGCTTCCTCGTACTTCTGCTCCGACTGCAGGGCCCGGATGCGGTCGATGCTCTCGCCAATCTTCCGATCCCGCTCGGCCAGGCGGCCGGACTCGGTCGTTCGGGCCTTCTCCTGAAGCTCCGTCTGGCGACGCTCGGTCTCGGTCTTGGCGATCTCGTCGCGCTTGCCGGTGATGCGGGCCTTGAGCGCATCCAGCCGCGTGTTGAACGCCGCGATCTCCGCGTCGTTGAACGCGCTGCGGGCCCGGCTGATCGAAAGCTGGGCCTGAGCCGCAAGGTCCTGAGCCCGGTCCGCCGCGCCCTCGTTCAGCCTCGCGTCGGCCTGCGAAAGAAAGCTGTTGAACTCCGCCGTCGCACGGTCGCGCACCAGCGTCTGGCTCGCCACCACGTCGCGGGCGATGTCCGTCCCGCTCCCCGACCCGCCGCCCGCCAAGCGCACCCGCGCCTCGGCGATACGGCCCTCGATCCGCGTCACGTCGCCCGAAGAGAGATACTGGCGGAACTGCGCGATCGCCAGCGTGTAGCGGTCGACCGCCACGCCGTAGCGGGCCTGGTCGAACGCCTGGTCGGCCTCGGCGACGATCCGCTGGGCCTCGATCCGCATGGCCTGGGTCACGATGTCGTCCTGCGGGATCGAGGCCGGCGCCCACGCCGGCGCGTCGGCGATCATCGGCGCGGGCGGGGGCAGGCTGCTGGGGGGCAGCTGCACCGGCGCGGGCTGCGATGGCTGAAAAGCCGGCTGGGCCGGATCGCTCGGATACGCCGGGTCGCCCGGCTGGCCCGCCTGCGCCAGCGTCGCCGGCAGCGGCTCGTCGCGGCCCGAATCGCCCTTGCCCGCACGCCGCACCTGCCCGGCCTGCATCACCGAGAGCGAGCCGCTCAGGGGCAGCTCGAACGCCCTGCCCGCCTTCTGCTCAAGCTCCACGATCCGAAGCTGGGCCGTCTCGAGGCCCTTGGCCTGGTCGCTCGAGAGCTGTACGCCCGAGCGCATGAGCCCGAGAATCGTCGCCTTTGCCGCCGGATAGTCCCCGGCGTTCATGCTCGCCGTCGCCTGCTCCAGAAGCCCCGGGGTCAGGGGCGAGAGCTCGGTCCGACGCTGGCCCACCGTCGAGAGCACGTCCTGGGCCCGCGCCTTCTGCGACTGGCTCGCCGACGAGCGGCCCGCGACGGCCTTGGCCTGACGCTCGGCCTGCAACAGGTCGCCGTCGCCGATGGCCCACTCGGCCTTCTGCACGCTCATCTCCACCGCGTCGGCGGTCTGGATCTTCGCGTCGATCTTCTTCAGGAGCGAGAGCGCCGCCGACCGCTCCGCATCGCCGAGCGACGCGAACCGCGACGAACCGATCAGCCGGTCCAGCGTCGCTCGGGCCTGGATCAGCCGGTCCTGCTCGAGCAGGCCTTGGGCCGCCTGGACCACGGAAACGTCGGGCGACGCGCTTACGCTCACGCCCGCCACGCCGCCGGCGGATTGAGCCAGCGCGGCCGCGCTGACGGTGAGCGCGGCCGTGGCGCCGATGGTGAGCGCCGCGAGCGTCCGCTTGGTCCGACGGGTCTGATCGATGGGCATGTCGTTCTTCTCCGCGTGCGCCGGGCACTGGGCCCGGAGCGCAACGTTCTGTCTTCGCAAGCCGGACGGGACGTGTTCCCGGCCCCGGGCCGAGTCCACGCTCTTCCGGTCACCCCGCGCCGTGACGCTTGCACGCCCCGGCGCATCCTTCGGACCAACCCAGCCCGCAGGATGAGGGGTCTGAAGATACTGCCCCACCAGCCGGAACGCAAACCGGCCCCAGAGACTTTTCTTGTCCCCACCCGCCCGTCCGATCCGCCCAACCCCCTCCCGCACCGCCCCGCCCGCCCACGACGGGGCCTGCAACCAAGCCCCACCGCGCAACCGACAGCCCGTGCAATTTCCGCCCTGCAGGGCCCGTCCGCTCACTGAAGCCATTCCACGAAGCACACCGCTGATTGGCTCATATCCGGCTTCTGTCCGGTGACGCTCTGGACCTCTCGCACGAAATCGCTTTCCCCCCAGCGATCCGCCTGGATCACCACCGGTTCAGGGAGTCCCGCCCCGCCCATCTCGCCCCCCGGTCCCGACCCGTCCTCATTCTCTTCGTCATCTTCACCGCCCTTGCTCCCCTTGAGCGACATTTCGGCGGCGTCTTCCAGCGCTTCCAAACTCTTGCCCTCTTTGGCCAGCAGCTGCTCGAGCCCCTCATACGCGAGGTCCGAGGCGGCGTTGTACGACTCGGCCGTCAGAAACACTTGGCAGTACCGGGCCTCGGGCCACTGCACCGATGCGCCGCCGGTCGCCACTTCCGCCGACTCCTCCGAACCTGCCGCCGCACTCGTGCCTCCAGCCTTCGACGGCTTCGCCCCCTCGTCCTCGCCCTTCTCCAGCGGCGGGTCGAACCGCACGATGCACCGCCACCCCGTCACGCCCAGATCGTTCCCCTCTTCATCCACGTTCGATTCCGGGTCGATGTTGAGCACCAGGTGCCACTCGTCCCGCAGCCCCTCCATGATCTCGTCGGGGTTGAGCAGGTCGTGCCGCCCGTCGGGCGCTTCCAGCACCGTCCGATGCTCGTGCGTCGCCGAATCGGCGCTCAGAAGCTCTTCACGGAGTTCGAGATCAAACGCCGCCAGCACGGCCTCGACCCGCTCCTTGAGCCCCGCCTCAACCCGCACCGTCACAACCTTGTGCTCGTCGACGAACACATAGACAAACGGTTCCTCGCTCATGGCCCCGAAGCCCGCCAGTCCGTCCTCGAAGAAAAACCCGGCAAACCGACGGAGCGTTTCGAGAAAGCGGTCGATCCCGACCAGGTCGTAACTGACATAAGGATCGACCTCTCGCCACTCGTCCTGGCCAAGAAAATCCACGATCGGGTACACCCGCCCGGGCAGCAGCGCCAGCATCGAACGGCACAGCGGCTCCAGCCGCGTCGCCGGCACGAGGATGTCGAAGACATATCGGTCGGGCCACTCCTCCCACTCACCCGACTCGCCCCCGCCACCCTCGCCGCCATCGCTCCCGGACCGTTCGCCGCCCCCGTTCCCACTGTTCTCGGTGCCGAAGCCCCCCGACCCGCCCGCGCCGCCCAGCGACGGGCCATCGCCGTCGGCGGGCTCGAACGCCATGGTGTAGCCGGGCTTGGCCTCGATCTCCTCGACCGGGTACACCCCCAGCGGGAACGCGAAGCCGTTCATCGTCACACGCTCGATGCTCTGATCGACTCGGCAGCGGGCCATCGTTCAAGCGTCTCCACGGCAAAATGCCGGCACGATCCTTGCAAACGCGGAGGGTAGCCCCATGCGGGATCAGGGGACGGACCGCCACGCTCGCCCCGGCCTATCCACAAAAACGTTGGCATACGCTGCCCCCATGCCCGCTCCACTCGTCCTCGTCTCCGTCGGCAACACCCGCACACGCCTCGCGTGCGTCGAAGACAACACGCTCCAGCCCTCGATCGTGCTGGAGAGCGACAACGCCGAGGCCATCGCCGCCGCCATCGCGGGCCTGCTCGAGAACGCCCCCGCCGATTCGACGGCTGTCCTTGCCTCCGTCAACGCCCCCGCCGCCAACGCTATCGAAACCGCTCTCCTGGCCCGCGATATCCGCGTCCTCCGCTTCGGCCGCGAACTCGAGATCCCCATCATCACCGCCCTGACCGACGACTCGACGGTCGGCCAGGACCGCCTGCTCGACGCCATGGGCGCATTCGCCCGCTCCAAGCAGGCCTGCGTGGTGATCGACGCGGGCACCGCCGTCACGGTCGACTTCGTTGACGGCGAGGGCGTGTTTCAGGGCGGCGCAATCGCGCCCGGACTCAGCATGATGCTCGACGCGCTGCACGAGAAGACCGCCGCGCTTCCCAGTGTCCGGCTCTCCCCCGAGCTACTGCCCGCCAAGGGCCCCGACGACCCCGTCGCGCCCCCCTTCGGCAAGCACACGTCCCAGGCCATGGTCCTCGGCGCCCTCGCCGCCGTCCGCGGCATGGTCCACCACCTCATCGACGCGTACGCCGAGTATTACGAGGCCTATCCCCGCGTCATCGCCACCGGCGGCGACGCCCCGATGCTCTTCGAGAACGACCCGCTGGTCGAGCTCGTGGTCCCCGATCTGGCCCTTGTCGGCATGCTCGAAGCCGTCCGGACTCTGGAATCACTGGAAGAGTCCGACGACGATCCGGGTGTGTAAACGCTTTCCTCCCCCAGCCGTGCCCGCCACCTTTCGACTCGTCTCGCCCTCACCCCCCAACGCTACCGGCCAGGCCGCCTTGGCGATCGTGCAGCTCGACGGCGACATCGACGCCGCCCTCGTCGCTCTAGGCATCGCGCCCGTCGCCCCGGGCGACGTCCGGCTCCGCAGTATTGTGGGCGTCGACACGCTGGTGGTGGCCCGCTTCACGCCCGGGACGGCGCTGCTGTTTCCGCACGCCGGGCCCGCCGTGGTCCGGCGGCTGCACGCGGCCTTGGTTGCTGCGAACTGCACGCCCACGGCCGAAGAGCCGCCGTGTAAGCGGTTTCCCGATGGGCAGACCGAACTGGACGCTCGCCTCAGCGACGCCCTCGCCCGTGCCGCCAGCCCGCTGGCGATTGACGTGCTTCTCGCACAGCCCCTGCGGCATCTCTGGGCGGCCCGCGACCAGAGCCGCCTTCTCTCCTCAAGCGAATCGGCGCTGCTGGGGCGGCTTATCGATCCGCCGCTGGTCGTCGCGTTGGGGCCGCCGAACATCGGCAAGTCCAGCCTGCTCAACGCCTTGGCCGGGCGGGGCGTTTCGATCGTCGCCGACGAACCCGGGACGACCCGCGACCATGTCGGGGTGCAGCTCGATCTTGGGGGTCTGGTTGTCCGGTACGTCGACACACCGGGTGTGCACCCCGTCCCGGGTACGGCCGAGGGTCAGGTTCTGGCCGAGGCACAGGCCGCCGCGGCGATGGTCGCGGCGGGGGCGGACCTGATTTTGCTCTGCAGTGATTTGACGGCCGGCGAGGTCGCAGGCCCGCCGGGGGTCGAGGTCGTGCGTGTCGGGCTCCGCAGCGATCTGGGGCCGGAGCCAGGTCCGGTCGATGTGCGTGTGAGCGCTTACACGGGGGCGGGGCTGGTCGAGCTGGTCGGGCTGATCCGCGAGCGGCTGGTGCCGAGCCGGCTCCTGGCCGACCCGCGGGCCTGGGTGTTCTGAGCGGGCTTGCTGGGCATATTGCGCCTCGGACCTGAGCCCGGGCCGGGTGCACGACCGATCAACCGCTGGCCCCCTACCATCTTGGCCCCGCAAGGTTGGGCCCACCAAGGACGAATTCCCCATGGATCAACGCCAGGCAGAGATCAGCGTCGGCAAGGGCCTCCAAGAGTCGCGCGTGAACCAGGAGTTCATTGACGCGCTCAAGAAGTGGGGCCCGTATGTCGTCATGGCCCTGTCGCTGGTCGCGCTCGCGTACTTCGGTGTGCAGCGGCTGGAGCAGAGCCGCGACATGTCTCGCGACCAGGCGTTTATCGCCTACGACGAGGCCGTCATCTCGCGAAATCCGGCGACGCTTGTTGAAGTCGCCCAGACGCACGCGGGCGCGGGAGCGGTGGAGCACTTGGCCCGTCTGGCGGCGGCGGACATCTATCTCGAGTCGTTCCGCACCGGCGTCGAGCCGGGCGTGAAGGTCGATCGCGAGGGCAAGCTCGAAGAGGGCAAGAGCCTGCTCACCAAGGAGCAGCGTGACGCTCAGGCTGGCAAGGCAGAGGCGCTATTCCAGAAGGTCGCCGACGCGGCCCGCGGTCAGGACCAGATCCTGCTCGCCGCGGGTGCTCTCAGCGGTCTGGCGGCCATCGCCGAGGGGCGGCAGCAGGGGGAAACAGCCAAGGGGTTCTATCAGGAGATCATCACGCTCACGGAGGGCAAGTTCGACGCTCTTGCGAGCTCCGCCAAGAAGCGGACCGAGACGCTGGACTCACTCGCCGCCGCCAAGCTGTACGCCAGGGCCGAGCTGCCCACGCCGCCCGAGACGCCCGTGGTGACGCCGATGACCAACATGCAGGCCCAGACGGCGGACGGGAAGGTCATCACGATCAACCCCGACGGCAGCATCTCGCAGCCGGGGGCGACCCCCGGCGCGCCGGGCACGCCGATCCAGCTCGCGCCGCTGCCGGGCCCGCCGGCGGGCGTACCGGGTGGGCCGGCCGCACCGGTTCCCGTTCCGCTGCCTGCTCCGGCACCGGCCCCCGCGCCGGCGAATCCGTAAGGGTTTGCGAATCCGACGCTTTCTGAAGACCCGGCAACGGGTCTTCTTTGTTTTCCACCTCGCGTCTTCCCATCGCGGCGGGGGCGCGGGAGCAACAATGCCACGTGCCCAAGAAGCCGCAATGGTCGCCCGACCGTCACACCCCGGCCCGCTCCGGGGCCCACACGCCGCGTTCGAGCGAGGTGGTGCGTCATGGCGGCAAGGTCGATCCCGACGCGCTGCTCAAGCGGATCCACGCCGCCCAGGCGGGCGGCGACGACCCCGACGCGGCGGACCTGGCGCTGACGCTTCCCGACGACCCGGAGCAGGCGGCGCAGACGTCGACGGACTCGGCGGAGGACGATGCGCCCAACCGCGTGGTGTTCGTGCTGCAGCGCGATCTCGACAAGCGGCTCGACAAGTATTTGTGCGACCGCATCCCGTTTATGAGCCGCAGCCAGCTGCAGCGGCTGATCGACGAGGGGGGTGTGACGGTCAACGCGCGGGCACCCAAGAGCTCGACTAAGCTGCGGGCCGGCGACCGTGTGGAGGTGTATGTCCCGCCGCCGCCGCCGACGGACGTGCAGCCCGAGGACATCCCGCTCGGCGTGCTCTACGAGGACGAGCAGCTGGTGGTGATCAACAAGTCGCCGGACATCATCGTGCACCCGGCCCGGAGCCACAACTCGGGCACGATGATCAACGCCCTGGCGTTCCACTTTCAGAACCGCTCCGCCGGGGCCCTCTCGAGCGTCGGCAAGGACTTCGCCCGCCCCGGGGTCGTGCACCGCCTTGACCGGCAGACCTCGGGCCTGATCATCTTCGCGAAGACCGACGAGGCCCATTGGCGGCTGGGGCAGCAGTTCGAGAGGCGGACCGTCGACAAGCGGTATCTCGCCATCGTCCACGGCGTCTACGAGCCGCCCGTCGACCCCATCGACCTCCCCTTGGGCCCGCACCCCTCGCGCGAGAAGGGGTACCGCGAGAAGTACGTCGTTCGGCACGACCATCTGGGCAAGTCGACGCTGACGATCGCGCGGGTGCGGCGGCAGTTCCGCGTGGGCGATGCCGCGGTGGCCGCGCCGATCGAGCACGGCACTCCGGGGGTATCCGAGATCACGCCGCCGGACAGCATCGGCTGGAAGCCGGCGCTCCGGGCCGCGGCCGAGCCGGGGTATAGCAAGCCCGCCAGCCGTCACGGCGTGCCCGCGGGCTTCTCGCTCGTCGAGCTCGAGCTCAAGACGGGGCGGACGCACCAGATCCGCGTGCACCTCACGCACCGGGGCTTCCCGATCCTGGGCGACGACATGTATGGCGGCAAGGCCCTGTACACCTCCGACCGCGACGGCGAGCCCGCCTCGCTCGACGCGCCCCGGCACCTCGAGCCGGGGCAGAGCGCGTCGCCGGAGGAAACTGTCATCAACCGACAGGCGCTGCACGCGACCACGCTGTCATTCCGACACCCAACCGACAATCGCGCGATGCACTTTGTCGCGCCGCTTCCGACAGACATGCGGCGCGCGATCGCGGCGTTTTCCTCGATGGATCCGGGCGCTGCGCTCCTGCATCCCCCTGGATCGGCGGTAGATGTGGACAGCGTTCTTCGCGAAGACTGAGGTGAGAAACCCAGCGCGACTCGGTAGCATGCTCGCGGCCCACGGAGACCACGCGCATGCACGCTCGATCGATCCTCTCGGCGTCCCTCATCCTGTCCATGGTCGGCACGCTCTCGGGCCTTGTCGGCTGCGAATCGGCGCGCCTCGGCACGCCCGGCGCCGTCGCGGGCCGGTACATCATCACCGTCGGCGATGCCGACATGACGGCCTCGGCGTTCACAACCGGCGAGCTGGGCGAGCGCGACCCGAGCGCGCAGGACATGCTCACGGTCGTGAGCCTGCCGATCCGCGAGCCCGTCACCGCCTTCTCGCAGGTCAACGTCTCCAACTCCGCGCTGTGCCCGCCCACGTGCCTCTCGGTCACGCGCGACGGCAACTACGCCTTCGTCGTCGACTACCGCGGGCCCGCCGGCCCCGACGCCCGCACGATCCTGGACCTGCCCAAGGGCGACACCGTGACGGCCATCGACCTGACGGACCCGCTCCGCCCGTTCGTGTCCGCCAAGATCCAGGTGCCGGCCGAGCCGATCGCCGTGGCGGCCCACCCCGCGGGCGAGATGGTCGCGGTCGTCACGCACACGCCGGGGAGTCAGATCGTGCTCGTGCCCTTCAAGAGCGGCTCGTTCACCGGCGAGCCCGCCGCCTGGCCCGTGCTCGGGACCGACACGGCCGGTGCCGACGACGCGAAGCCCACGAGCATCGCGTGGCATCCCGGCGGCCGGGCCTTGGCCGTCACGCTGAGGGACCGGGGCGAGGTGGTTTTCTACCGCTTCCGGCGCACCGACGCCGGCGCGTACGAGCTTGCGCCCTGGGCCCAGCCGGTCAAGGCCGGGCGTGCCCCGTACACGGGCGCATTCACGCCCGATGGACGGCACTTCATCGTTTCGGACCTTCAGTGGTCGCAGGGTCAGGACGCCTACACCGCGGGCACGCCGCAGGGCACGCTGATCTCGATCCGCGTGGGCGACATGCCCGCCGGGCTCGACTCGGCCGATGGTGGCGCCGCGGGCCACGTGGTCGTGGGCGAGGCGCCGGTGGGCGTCAACCCGGTCGCTCTGGCGATCTCATCGGACGGCAAACTGGTGGTGGCCGCGAACATGCAGCACTCGGCGGTGCTCGACACGAGCATCGCGCCCCCGGCCGGCGGCTCGATCTCGCTGCTCACGGTCAACGCCGACGGCACGCTCGCGCCCGCGGGCGAATATGCGCTGAGCGCCCTGCCGGCGGGCATCAGCTTCGACGCCAAGGACAACCACGTGTGCGTGACGCAGTTCCGCTCGTTCGACCCCGAGGCGATCGACGGCGAGCTGGGGTTCTGGAGCGTTCAGCGGAAGAACGGCGTGCGGCTTGAGGCCGCCGATTTCTTCGTGGGTGTGGGCAAGGGGCCGCACGGGGTGCTGATCGTGCGGTGAGGATCGGATTTGAACCGCGACCGCGAGGGAGCGGGCGGGATGGAACCGAGGCGGCACAGAGCAGGGAAGCCGCCCACAGAGCATGAACACGCCTGCTCCCTGACGGTCGCGGTACTGGCCCGGTTTCACCCGCTCCCTGACGGTCGCGGTACTGGCTTGGTTTCACCCGCTCCCTGACGGTCGCGGTTCTGACTCGGTCACTTCTTCTTGGGCTTGTCGAAGTCGATGTCGAAGTCGCTCTCGGACAGGTCCTTGATGATCTCGTCGAGCGAGGAATCGATATCGCTGCCCTTGGCCTTGGGGGCGGGGCTCCGCGAGGAGGCGGGGGCCGGCACGGGCGATTTGGAACCTGTCGCGGGGGCGGCGGGCTTCTGGCCCTGCTGGCTGTTCCATGTGGGCACGCCGGCGTCGCCGTGGTCGCCCGCGGACTCGCCGGGTCCCGCGGCCCCGCCGACGGCGCCGTTGGCCCAGGCGATGATCGGGTCGATGACCTTCGGGTGCCCGTCGATGCGGACGACCAGCAGCACCGGACCGACGGCGAGCAGGTCGCCGGGGAGCAGCTCGCGCTGCCTGACACGCTCCTTGTTGACGTACGTGCCGTTGGAGCTCTTCAGGTCGCGGACGATCAGCTCGTCGTCATCCTCGAGCAGCTCGCAGTGCTTGCGGCTGACGGCGGCCAGCGGGATCCGCACCTTGCACTCTTCGCCCCGCCCGATCGGGATCGGCAGGCTCATGGGCGGCAGATCCTTCAGAGTGCCGTCGGCGCTCACCATCACAAGGGAGATCTTCACGGCGACGTATCCTTCTCTTTCCAGGACCCGGAGCGCGGCCACCCTGCACACCCCCGAGCCCCCCGTCCCCACCTCCAATGGCCATCCATCTTCCCCAGCATAGCGTCGGACCCGCCCTCCCGGGCAAGCCGGATCGGGGCGTCGACGCCGGGCTCGTTCTGGCCCAGGCCGCCGACGGCCCCGAGCGGCTGCCCCGCTCGCTCTACATCCACACGCCGTTCTGCGTGCACAAGTGCCACTACTGCGATTTCTACTCGTTTGTGGATAACCGCGACCGCCAGGCCGCCTTCACCGACCGCCTCATCGACGAGCTCTCCAGGCTTGCGCCGTTCGCCGCGCCGCTGCACACCGTCTTCATCGGCGGCGGGACGCCAAGCCTGCTGCGCACCGACCTCTGGGAGCGGCTGCTGGTCGCGATCGCCGAGCGGTTCGACCTTTCACCCATCCGCGAGGGCCGACGCGACGGGCTCGGGCAGGCGGAGTTCACCGTCGAGTGCAACCCGGAGTCGACGACCGCCGAGCTGCTGGGAATTCTCAAGTCCGGCGGCGTCAACCGCGTGAGCGTCGGGGCCCAGTCGTTCAACCCGCGGCACCTCAAAACGCTCGAGCGCTGGCACGACCCGGCGAACGTCGCGCGGGCCATCGAGCTCGCCCGGGCCGCCGGGATCCCGCGGCAGTCGCTGGACCTGATTTTCGCGATCCCGGGCCAGACCCTCGACGAATGGGACGACGACCTGCGGCGAGCCCTGGCGCTCGGAACGACGCACCTCTCGTGCTACAACCTCACCTACGAGCCCACGACGGCGATGACCAAGCGGCTGGAGCTCGGCGAGTTCGAGCCTTGCCCCAACGAGCTGGAGGCCGAGCTGTTCTCGCACACGCTTGGGACGCTCCGCGGGGCCGGTCTTGATCGCTACGAGGTGAGCAACTTCGCCGCCCCGGGCGAGCAGTCGCGGCACAACATCGCGTACTGGGTGCAGGAGCCCTGGCTGGCGGCGGGGCCAAGCGCTTCGGGGCACCTCATGGGCCGGGGGAGCCCGGGGGGCCATGCGTCCCACGCGGGCAGCTGGCGGTTCAAGAACGTGCCGCGGCTGGGCAACTACTTGGATTCGGCGGGCTTTTCGCCGGTGGTGGATGTCGAGGCCCCCGACCCGCTAAGGCTGGTGCGGGAGCGGATCATGATGGGGATCCGGCTGAGCGCCGGGCTGGACGCTGCGGGGATTCTGGACGATGTTCATGGGCTCGCGCCGGCCGCCGTTGCGACGCTTCGGCGCGCCGTCGATCGCATGATCGATCAGGGCTGGGTGCTTGAGCGCGAGGATCGCTGGACGCTGACCGACGCGGGGTTCCTGATGGGCGACCATGTCGCTTCGGAGCTCATGCGGACGGTGTAGCGGGATTGCATCAGGCCGGCGGTTCGGCGCCGGTCTCCACCGCGCCCGGGGCCGGGGCGGTGCCGGGCTTGTGGAGCCCCACGGCCCGGAGCATCCGCCGCAGGTCGCCGGGCCAGCCGGATTTCACATCGATGATCGCGCCGGTGATCGGGTGGGTAAAGGCGATGCGGTGGGCGTGCAGCGCGAGCCTTGGCGAGGCGGCGTGGACGCGGCGCGGGCCGTAGAGATCGTCGCCAAGGACCGGGCAGCCGATCGCTTCCATGTGCAGGCGGACCTGGTGCAGCCGCCCGGTGACGGCGCGGCACTCGACGAGGCTGGCCATCTGGCTGGACTCGAGCACGCGGTAGGCCGTGACGGCGGGCTTGCCGGCGCGGGAGATATGCGCGAGCTTCATGCCCCCCCACCCCTCGCCCTTGACCTGGCTCTCGGCGATGGGCATTTTGAGCACGCCCGAGACGGTCTTCGGGCGTCCGTCGACAACGGCCCAGTAGAACTTGCGGATGCCGCGGGTTCCGAAGATCTCGCGCATGGCGTCGTACGCCGCGGGACGCAAACCCACGATCAATAGCCCGCTGGTGGGCTTGTCGAGCCGGTGCAGGAGGCCGAAATCGCGGGCCTTGCCGAGGTTCTGCAGCTGGGCCCCGAACTGCGCGAAGAGTCCGTTGAGCAGGGTGTCGGTCAGGTGGCCCTTGCCGGGCTGGGTGGGCGTGTGCGGCGGCTTCTCGACCACCAGCAGGTGCTCGTCCTGGTACCGCAGGCCGAAGGTGATGCGTTCGTTGGGCTCGATGGTCAGGTTCAACGCGGGCTCCGGTCGGAGGGCGCTTGGGCCCCGGGGCAGGCGTCGTGATCCAGGTACCACCGCAGCTCGCCGCCGACGGGCCGAACGCCCAGCACGGGAAGCTCGACGGCCATGTCCGGGTCGTCCTGGGCCGCCACGATCTTCTGGATCATCGATCGCTTGCCCGCGCCGACGACCTGCACCGCGACAAACCGCGCGGCGTTGATCAGGGGCAGCATCATCGTCACCCGGTCCGGCGGCGTGACCGTCGGGCCGGCGTTGATCCGCACCAGCGCGGTCTCCGGCGTCACACCCCCGGCCCTGATATCGGCGAGCGATTCAAGCAGCGCCGGCGAGCCGGGGAACAGCGACGCGGTGTGCCCGTCGGCGCCCATTCCCAGGAGCACGAAGTCGAGCCGGTCGTGGCCGCGCTCTCGCCAGCCGAGGGTTTCGCGGAGCGTGCGCTGATACTGCTCGTCGGCGTCGGGGGCCATGGCGAAGATCGGGTGGACCTGCTCACGCGGGATGCCCGAGTGGTCGCCGATGATCTCGGAGATCATCTTGAAGTTGCTCTTCTCGTCGTCGAAGGGGACGCGGCGCTCGTCGACAATCCAGAGGTGTGTCCGCGTCCAGGGCAGGTCGCGGTAGCCGGGGTCGATCATCAGCCGCTGGTAGAGGCCCACGGGCGTCGAGCCGCCGGAGAGGGCCAGGTGGAAGTCGCCGAAGGTCCGCACGCAGTTGTGGGCGTGGATGAGCAGGTCCGCCGCCAGGGCGTCGATGACCGTATCGGCGTCGGGTCGCAGGACAACCGACCCGGGCAGTCGCGGCGGCGTGGGCGGGCGCTGGATCTCGTACAGGTCGGACATGCCGGTATTGTGGCCGCGCCGCGCGGCCGGACCACCGGCCCGGCGGGGCGGGAAGGCCGAACGTGAAATGTTCCGCGGCCTCAGCAGCCGGCAAACCATGCGCTGAGAAACCCGAAGATGTCCGAGACATTGGGCGTGGCGGTCCCGTTGCCGCCGATGGTCGCGTAGGGCGAGGCGGCGAACCAGGCGCTCAGATACGCGAAGATGTCCCCGACCGTCTTGCCCCCCGCCTTGTCGAAGTCGGCAAAGCAGCAGGGGCTGATGCCGTTTCCGGCGGCGTTGCACGCGGGCGAGCCGGCGGAGAACGCCGCGCCGATGCCCGCGGGGGCGCTGCACCCGGCCTGGGCCACGCCCGTCGAGCACGTCGTGCCCCGGCAGCAGACGCCGGCCTGGGGGCAGGGGTTGGTGGGGGTGCAGGTGGTGCCTGCGCCGCGCCAATTGGTGCCGGGGATCGATCCGCAGATGGTCTGGGTCTGGAGGCTGCAGAAACCGGTGCCGGCGCAGCATGCGCCGGTGGGGATCGGGCAGGAGACGCTGGCGCAGGTGGTGCCCGAGCCGCGGAACGTGCCGCCGAAGAGCGTCAGGCACTCGGCGGCGGTGCGGTTGAAGACGCACGAGCCGTCGGGCAGGCAGCAGGCCCCGACGGGGCACGGCCCGGAGGTGACGCAGGTGACGCTGGCGCCTTGGAACGTGCCGCCGAAGCCGGCGCACTGGGCCTGCTCGAGCAGCACGCAGACGTCGATGCCGAAGCAGCACGCCCCGCCGCCGGGGACGCAGTTGGCCTGGGCGCAGGTCGTACCGGCGCCCTGGAAGACGCCGCCGGCGCTGGTGCAGGCGGCCTCGGCCCGTAGATCGCACTGGCCGTTGATGCAGCACGCCGCCGAGGGTTGTGGGCAGGGGTTCGGAGCGCAGACTGTGCCGTTGCCCTGGTACCCGCTCGCGCAGGCGGCCTGGGCCGAGATCGTGCACGCGCCCGTCGCGGCGCTACAGCAGGCACCGGCGGTCGTCAGCGTGCAGACGGTCGGGGTATATGTGGCCTGCATGAGGCTGTCGCGGCTGGGGCGGCAGGCCCCCGACAGCCCGCCGCCGGCGGAGAGCTGGCTGAAGCGGTACGTCCCGCCCGCGCAGGCGAAGGGGCCGCAGGCCTCGAAGAAGGCCCAGTTCCGCGTGACGGAGTTCAGACTCCCGCTCGCGTTCGACTCGGTCGCCATGAAGCCGTTGGTGCAGCGGTTGAGCGGGCCGCACTGGTTGACGATGTTGAAGGTACACGCGCCATAGGGCGTGTTGTCGTTCATCTGCCGGAGCTTGAACACCACGGTGAAGCGGCCGGTCTTGACGCCGTTGACAGCGTCGTTGCCCGCGATGATGATCCGATCCGAGGGGTCGGCCGCAGGATCGACGCTGAACTGCAGCTTGGTGACCGAGGCTTGCAGGTTCGTGGTGGCGCACGGCTGGCAGCCCGACGAGCCCGGGATCCGCTCGAAGGTGATGTCGGCCGGGAGGTCGGGGTTGGTCGCCTGGTCATCCGTGGAGTTCACGAAGAACACCGGGAAGTTGCCCGCCACCGGCTCGCCGTCGTAGACCTCGATCGTCCAACCCAGCGTGATCGGTGGCGCGGCCAGCGAGGGCGAGCCGACAGTGGCCGTCAGCACCTCGATCAGGTTCACCTCTACGGGGAATGCCTCGTTCTCCGGCGTCGCGGGGTTGGGGTCGGGCACGATGTAGGTCTGGCCGAAGCCCTCGCCCTGGACCATGCCGGCCTGCAGCGTGATCTCCGAGCCGACGTCGAGCGTGTCGAAGTTGGCGGCAAGGGACTGCGCGACGCCCGGGCAGATTGTGCCGCGGGGTCCGAAGGGGACCGCCTGACCCACACCGCCTCCGCCCCCGCCGGGCAGACCGGTCCCGCGTGTCAGGGGCCAGGTAATCCGCTGGGTCTTCCGGACCACGGCCGTCGCGCCGAACTCGAATGGCCGCAGCGTCGGCTCGGGCCCTCCCCCACCACCGGCCCCGCCACCCGCCCCACCACCCGCCTGAGCCCAGGCGGTTGCCCCCCCACCTAGCCCGATCACGACGCCCAGCACCGTCCGCGCGAGCAGGCTCGCGGGGCGGCTAAGGCCGGGGACGACCGAGGGGTTGCTATGGCGGATGGTCGGCATGAGTGTTGTTCCTTCAGGGACGAGGCGTGAACCTATCAGTTTGCCGCACTTGGGCCGGTCCGCCAGCGGCACGGGCCACCGGCCCTCAGATTGTCATGGTCTTTCGGCCAGCGTGGGCCGAGGGTCCGGATAAACCCCCCTCTTTACATGACAAGCCCCCGCTCGAGCGAGCGGGGGCCCTGGGTCCATACGTGTTCAGGCTCCGACCGGATGCCGCCGAGTAGGCTGCCGCCGACGGGCCGGCTCAGGTGCAGCCGACAAACCAGGCGGAAAGGAACTGGAAGATGTCGCTGACATCGCGGGTGCCGGTGCCGTCGCCGCCGACGTCAGAGAAGGGGCTGTTGGCGAACCAAGCGGAGAGGAAGGCGAAGATGTCGGCCACGTCCTTGACGCCCGACTTGTTGAAATCGGCATAGCAGCAACCGGCGATGATGGCCGACTGGCCGGTGCAGGTCGTGCCGGAGAAGGTGCTGATGCCGATGCCCGCGGGAGCCGTACAGGCGGCGGCGTTGGCGACGGTGGTGCACGTCACGCCGCGGCAGCAGACGACCGAGCTTCCGGCGGCGAGATCAAAGACCAGGAGGGCGTCGGCGACCTTGGTGCGCTGGGCCGTGCCGCAGGGCTGAGTGCCCGCTCCGATCTCGACGACAATGTAGAGCTTGCGGTCGGCGGTGATGGCGATTCGGGCGTTGCGGAACAGCCGGACGTAGCCATCGACCGTGCCGTTGTTGTCGAGGTCGATGGGGTCGTTCTCGCGGAGCAGGACGCGTGTGCCGTTGAGGACCAGCACGACATCGTTGTAGTTGGTGGGGGAGTTCAGGAAGCCGGTGTACGCCCAGTCGCTCAGGTTGTTGACCGCTCCGGCACCGAAGGTGCTGACCAGGTTCTCTGTCCCGCCGGTGATGGCGGGCGTGCCCTCCAGGGCGACCTGAACGCCGTTGCGGATCACCCAGTCGAGCGTGCCCACGGTGCCTGTGCCGGTCGCAAGCCAGTTGGCCCCCTGCCCGGCGATCGAAAGGATGCCGCTGGGCGAGACTGTCGTGCTGCCGATCGGCGTTACGCCGCCCTGGACCACGACGTTGCCATTGAAAACCACGATTTCCGGATCGGTTCCGGTGGGCGCGTCGATGGTGCCTTGGAGGAGCGAGTTGCTTCCGTCGCCGGAGATGTACGGTGCCGTGTCCTGAATGCTCCCGCTTTGGATGGTGAGCCACTGCCAGGCCGTCGAGCTGGCCTGATTGCCAGGGACGGTTCCGGTGCCTAGGACGACGGTGCCCTCGCGGGCCAGAAGGATCGACCCGTCGCCCGCGAAGACCGCGTCCTGAACGGTCCCGGTGGCAGTCGCGGACACGCCGGAGCTGGTGTGGAAAGAGGCGGCGCCGGCGTTGGTGATGTTGATGGCGCTGTTGGTGGCGGCGAGCACAGCGGGCGCGACGGTGAGAAGCGGGCTAACCGTCCCGGGCTGGACGGCGACGCTTCGGACCCCGCCGACGCTCTTGAGGACGATTTGTGCCGTTGAGGCGCTGGTGGGCGTGGTCGAGAAGACGAAGTCGCCAGCGTTGTTGATGCCCGGAGTCTGGTCCATGTCGCCCACCAGCACGCCCGAGCCGGGGACGGACTCGTCGCCCTGCTGAGCGACCAGCGAGAACGTGTTCGTGATGGCGTTGTACGTCAGCAATACATCGTCGGCCGCGGCACCCGCGGCGGTCCGGCCCCGCGCGATCCAGCGCTCGCCGTTATCACTCGGGAACATGCGGCTGAACCACTCGGTGCTTGCTGTGCCCCACAAGAACTTGGTGCCGGCAGGGAGGCCAGGCACGTCCGAGGCGAGGGCAGCCAGCGGGCCGGCCGGATCCGTGACGACCAGCATGGCCCGGGCCGCGATGGGTGTGTTGGAAGGAACAAACACGTTCGTCCCGGTCACGGGTCCGTTGTTTGCTGGGTTGGCCTCGGTGCCCGGACCGGACAGCGCGACCGTCGCGGCGGGGCCCGCGCCCGTCGCACCAACGGTCAGGTTCACCGTGACGGCTACGGGCGAACCCACCGTCACTGTGCCAACCGGGATGCTCACCACGCCCGCCGAAAACGTGCCCGCGGGCACGGAGCTGACGAACGTCAGGTTGGCCGGGACCGCGACGCTCAGCGCCGCGTCCAGTGGATTGCCGGCGTTGTTGCTCACGGTGAACGTGTAAGCAACAGGCGCGCCGGCGGGCCCAAGGTCGCAGGCCGGCAGGGCCGTGGTCGTGACTGTCAGATCGCCGGCGTCGGTCGGGCAGGGTCCGGTCGTCGTCGTGGAGCTGCGCGGAGCAGCGTTGCCGAGCGCAAAGTCAAAGTTGTTGGCCTGCGTGTCGAAGCAACCGTCCAGACGTCGGACGAGCGAAGCGGCAGTCGTAAGTCCCGTTGCCGATGCCGGTGCGCCCTCGAAGCCGTTGGTCCCCGCGCCATAGCCTACCAGATCCTCAAGCGCTCCGCCCGTCGGGTTGGTGCCGGAGAGGGCGGTCGTGTTGCTCACCAACGCGACCTTGCCCGCGGTGGCGGCCATGGCGATTGTGCCGGCGCCAAGTTCAGGCCCGACGACATCGGCGGTGCTTAATATTGCGCCCAGCGAAGAGGCCGTTCCGCGGCCCAGACGCACCAAGAGGTACTGCCCGGGGTTGAGAGACGTGATCGGCCCGCCGCCGATGGCCTGCGCGTTCCAAGTCGTTCCGGTGCCAGCGGCGTACTGCACCGACCAGCCCGCGATCGAAACGGCAGAGGTGCCTCGGTTGTAGAGCTCAACCCAATCATGAGCCCATGCGGGCGTCCCGGTGGTCGACCCGCCGCCGCCATAGAGCTGGCTGACGACGACCTGACCGTGGGCGGCGCCGGACGCCGCGATGATCGCGGCGGCGCAGACGAACAAATAAGCCTTGCTCCGCATGATGGCAAACTCCTGGCTGAGGTGAGCACTGCGCATTGATGATGCTGGCTGACGAGTGTATACACCCGACGTGTGGAGTGTGCCACGAAAGTCTCTCCCAGCGAGAGAAAGCTCGCCGGTGTTTACCCGTGGTTTGATAACACGCCCCCGCGGCTACGGATCGCCGATCGGTCTTTGAGAGCGAAGGGACGAGCGGAGCGGGGCGGGTTACTTGTTGGTCGCGGGCTTGGGCTTGCGGGTCTTGACGGGCACGGGCACGATCGGGGCCCACTTCTTTGCGTCGGGCCGCAGCGTGGCCCAGACGAGTTCCAGCAGGTCGCGGGTGCCAAGGCGGGTTGCGGCGCTGATGAGCAGGACCGTGTCGGTCTTGCCGAGCTTCATGGCGGCCCGGAACCGCTTGACGGCGGCCTTGGCCTCGTCGTCGTCGAGCATGTCGGCCTTGTTGAGCACGATGAGCTCTTGCTTCTGCGCGAGCTTTTTGGAGTACTGGTCCAGCTCGCCGCGGATGGTGCGATAGCTCTGGGCGGGCGTCGAGCCGTCGGGTGGGAGGATGTCGACGACGTGGACAAGGATGCGGGTGCGCTCAACGTGGCGGAGGAACTCGTGGCCCAGGCCCGCGCCGCCCGAGGCGCCCTCGATCAGGCCGGGGATATCCGCGAAGACCAGGCGGCGTGTGTCGTCCAGCGCGGCGATGCCCAGCTGGGGAATGAGCGTAGTGAAGGGGTAGCTGGCGATCTTGGGCCGGGCGTCGGAGATGACCGAGAGCAGGGTGCTCTTGCCGGCGTTGGGCAGGCCGATGATGCCGACGTCGGCGATGAGCTTGAGCTCCATGCGCAGGAGCTTCTTCTGGCCCGGCTCGCCGGGATCGGCGTGCTTGGGGGCCTGATTGAAGGAGGTTTTGAAGTGCTCGTTGCCCACGCCGCCGCGGCCGCCCTTGGCGATGACAAAGCGCGTTCCGGGGCCCATGTCGACGATGAGCTCGCTGGTGAGCTTGTCGAAGACGAGGGTGCCGGGGGGGACGGGGACGAGCATGTCCTGACCGGCAAGGCCGTACTGCTGCTTGCCGCGGCCGGGATCGCCCGAGGGGGCGGTCCAGTGGTGCTTGCCCTGGAAGTCGAAGAGGGTGTTGATGTTGGCATCGGCGACGAAGACGACATCGCCGCCGCGGCCGCCGTCGCCGCCGTCGGGCCCGCCCTTGGGGATGTACTTTTCACGCCGGAAGGAAACGCACCCGCGTCCCCCGTCCCCGGCCTTCACGATGATTTCCGCTTCGTCGACGAACATGACGGAGCGTAGGGGAGGTTGAGACGGAGCACCGGCCGGCTCTTTCCCGACCTCGCCCGCGTGCGGGAGATCGGGCCCGAGGGGAGGGCCTAGGCCGCGGCGCGATAGCGGCCGGTGGCGAACTGACGAATCAGGCGGTCCTTGTCGCCCATCCGGGCGAAGTGCGTGAACACGGCGGCCATCCGCACCGGGCCGGGCTCGTCCTCGTCCTCCAGCCAAACGACATTGGCGAACACGAACACGCTCCGGCCCGGGCCGGGCTCGCTGAGATCGTGGCTCGGGAGCGTGATCTGCATAGCGATCTGGGTGCCGGGCGCGACAGGGCGGTCGAGCTCGAACCGCACGCCGCCCTCGGAGATGTCGTAGGCGTGGCCCTGGATGCTGAACACCTCGCTGTCGAGGGTCCGCACCGCGATGGGGGTATACATCGCTTCCAGCTGGAAGCGTGTGAACTGGCGACGATTGACGGGTTTGAGATGCACGGCGTGCCTCCGCGAGGTGTGTCCGACCACGACCTATCGGGCGTCGGGGCGGAAAACTTCACTTCAGGTGGCCGGGAGGTCGGGATTGGGCCCCGCCTCCCACGTGCGGGGGAGCGTTGGTCGAGCGGACCGAGACCGGGCGAAGGCGGTGGGCATCAGGCTTCCCCGGCCATATCCGTAAACGATCGTCGGGGTTGCAGCACGTGCCCTCACCTGCTCGCGGGAGAAGGGGCGGGGGGGGCGTGGGGGGCGGGGGGCGGATCGCCCTGTATCAGCTCGACACGCACCCGCGCGATCGTTGTGCCGATGGCCGCCTCGATCTCGCGGATCAGGTCCGGGCCCAGGCGGCGAGCGACGGCGTCGGAGACGACTTCGGGCACGTCCTGCACCCGGCCGTCGCGGGTCAGCAGGTGAACGTGGTCCGAGGTGTCGGCGTCGAAGCGGCAGGCGGCCCGGGGCGAGCCATGATCGCCCACGCCTGCATTGGGCGGCGGGGGCAGTCGGCGGACCAGCCCGGCGGCGACAAGGGCTTCCAGGGTGTTGTAGACCGTCGCGAGGCTCATGCCCGGGTGCTGTGGCCGGACGGCGCGAAACAGCTCGTCGGCCGTGGGATGGGTGTGAGCCTGCATCAACGCGGCGTAGATCAGCTCTCGCTGGGTGGTGCAGCGCAGCCCGCGGGAGGCGAGGACGTGCCGGATGTCGGGAGGTGTGTACATCGCTTGTGAGTATGCCGCAGGAGGAGAGGGAAAGCCAGCAAAGGCGGACAATGGCGGCACGGTGATCAGCGGGCGGATTGCTACTCGTCGATGAGCACGGGCGGGCGAAAGACCATGCGGCGGTGCGGCACTCCGGCTTCGGCAAACGTGTCGGAATCAAAGGCCCACCCGAGACTCGCGTAGAAGCCGTAGGCCGTGTCGCGGGCGTGGCAGAAGAGCTCGGTGAGCCCGAGCTCGCCGAAGGCCCGGCGCTCGACGGCGACGACCAACTGCGTACCGATGCCCTCGCCGTGGCGCTGGCGATCGACGGCCATCTGCATGAGCTTGCCCACGCCCCTTGCGGGATGATTGGGCAGCAGCAGGGCCGTGCCGACCACGCGGGCCCCGCCGGGATGGTCGAAGACGGCGACGAAGTGCTCGAAGTGCTGCTCGGCGTCGCCGCCGACGGGGAACATGGCCCGGAACTTCGCGGCGTCGAGCCCGATGGGCCCCAGCAGCACCTCTTCGCGCAGGGCCACGGCCTGGGGAAACAGGGGGTCGGAGTTGCTGATTCGCCGGATCTTGATCACGGGGCGGGAGGGTAGACGGGACGTGTCGGGGTCGAGCAACAGCGAGGCCAAGAGAGGGTTCGAAGGGTTGGGGTTGCCAACACGCACCATGACCCATTGGTCGCTTCGCGCCAAGCGGTCCTCTGCCGCGCGCGGGAGACAAGGGGCGGGCCCGTATCGTCAGTCGTGCCCACAGCGCACCCGCGCCTGACGCCTCCCGAGACGCTCCTCTGCGAGCGGTGCGGGTATGTCATCGACGGTCTGCCGAGCGACGGGGGGGGCAACGCCGCCTGCCCAGAGTGCGGCACGGCGATCGCCGCATCGCTGCCCTCGCGGCGGGTCGGCACGCCCTGGCAGCGCCGGCCGGGCCTGGCGGCGTGGGCCCAGACCGCCGGGCAGGTTCTGCGGCGGCCGGTCGGTGTGTGGAGCGCGGTGCAGGTTCAGAGCCCGACGTGGCGGCGCATGCGGGCCTTCAACCTCGTGTCGATCAACTGCCTGGTCGCGGCGCTGACGCCCGCTGCCCTGGCGCTGCTGCTCGGGCTCGCCGCGGCGGGCGGGCGGCGGGCGGCGATGGGGCTGGCGCTGCTTGGACTGATCGTGTTCTTTCCGGCCCTGTGGGGCGCGACGTGGCTGGAAGCGCGGGGCATCCGTTTCTTCGGCTTGCGTCGGGGCTGGCGCGTGGACAAGGACGTCGCGTGGGCCGTGTGCTCGCACGCGAGCTTCGGCTGGATCTTTGCGGGCGCGGGCGTGTACGCCGCTTTGGCGATGCGCCGCGTGCTGGACCCGCTGCTGGGCCTCCTGCTGGCGACGCCGGCCGGGATGCTGCTGCCCGTTGGCCCGCTGCTCGCGGGGGCGGGGTGGGTGGCCAAGGCGTGCGTGGGCTTCGTCCTGGGGATGCTGGTGTTCGAGACGATCGTCTACTTCGGCGTGCGGGCGATGCGGTTTGCCAACGGGAACACGGCGGGTCAGGACTCGAGGCAACGTGCCTGAACGGTTCGTCGCGAGGCGCATGGATGACCGCGGCGCATAGCATCGCCCCGTCCAGCCCTGCCCGATCGACCGTCTGATTGATCCGACGGACGAGAGACGCAACGGAGTCGCGTCGTGGTTCCCCCGTCATCAGCCGCCGACCCCGGAGCGAGCCCGCCCGGGGAATCGGTCGCGCGTTCGCCAGCCACGATCATCCCCCCCACCACCGCCACGCCCGGCACGGCGGCGGCCCCCGGTGCGCCAAGCTCGGGCGCGATCGACGGCACACACCCCGACGCCCGGGCCCAGCCCGGCGATGCCGATGCGGCACGCTATGGCCACGCGACCCACGAGGGTCGCGGCGCCAATTCGCCTTGGCGGGTGTTCAAGCACAAGTACTACCGGCGTGTGCTGGCGGCGCAGGCCATCAGCAATGTCGGGACCTGGACAGAGATGTTCGCGATCCAGATGTTTGTCGCCAAGGCCACCGGCCGCCTGGATGACCAGAGCATACTGGGCGTGGCCCAGCTTCTGCCCATTATGGCGCTGGGATTCGCGGGCGGGCTCACGGCCGACCGGGTGAACCGGCGAACGCTGCTGGTCGTCACGCAGGTGCTCGCCGGGCTTGTGGCCATGGGCGTGGCCGTCGTGAGCATGACCGAGTTTGCCGATCCGCGGTCGGCGGTGCGATGGCTGTTTGCGCTCGGTGCCCTCAACGGGTGCATAATGGCGTTCAACTTCCCGGCCTGGCAGGTGCTCACGCCCCGGCTGGTGCCCAGGGGCGACCTGACGAGCGCGATCACGATCAACGGGATCCAGTTCAACATGGCGCGGGTGCTGGGGCCGGTGTTGGCGGGTTTGGTGCTGGCCAAGTGGGGCCCGCCGCCGCTGCTGTGGTTCAACGCGGTGACGTTCCTGCTCATGGGCGTGGTGGTGTGGACGACGCCCGACGCGCCGGCCCCGCCGCGGGGCGAGAACGGCGGCGAGCCGATCCGGCGGCAGGTCCGCGAGGCCGTCGCGTTTCTGTTCACGCAGCGCGGGCCCCGGGCGGTGTTCATCGCGCAGGTGCTGCTGAGCCTGCTGGCGGCCCCGCTGGTGCGGCTGTTCTCGAACTTCGTGCTGGACGTCTATCGCGTGAGCGCTGGGGACGGGGGGGCCGAGCGGACCGCGAGCAAGCTGCTGGCCCTGCAGGGCATCGGGGCCGTCGCGGGGGGCCTGGCGCTGCGGTATGTCCCGGGGTGGTATCCCAAGCACCACTTCATTCCCTTGGCCGTTACGGGGCTGGGGGCGACGATCTGTGCTTTCGCGCTGACCACGACGCCTTGGGCGGGGTTCATCGCGATGCTCGCGTGCGGGTGGTTCTGGATCTGGGCGTTCAACCAGTCGTGGGCGGCGATCCAGGTGCTGGTGCCCGACCGGCTTCGCGGGCGGGCCCTGAGCCTGACCAACGTCGCGAGCTTCGGGGCCACGGCCGCGGGCATCGTTCTGGCGGGCTATTTCGGCGAGTTTGCCAAGGCCCACCAGTGGCTCGACGCGCAGCGGGCGACGCAGGCCTCGGTGCTGATCCTGAGCGTACCGCTACTTTTAGCGGGCGTGTGGATGCTCATCCATCGCGTGCCGGAGGTCGATGAGATGGAGAGGATGCCGCGGGGGAGCGTGCGGAAGTACAACCTCTTCCACGCCGTCACGGCCCGCGAGCACTGGCCCAAGCGCAAGAACCGCGACCCCGAGGTCGAGGGGCCCGAGACGGTCTGAAGACGGGGAGAATCCCCTCGGGAGGCGGTGCCCGCGAGCCGCTGGGCACGCTTAGGAGCGTCACGCGACATGTGCCGACGACCGATATCCCGGGCATGCCCACGCTCGAACACGCGGCCATGCACCTGCTCTGCGTCGGGAGCGCCCGGCGGCTTATCGTGCCGCCCGGGGCGGGCGACGGGTCTGCCGGCGGCGCGCGGATGCTCACACGGGGCGACCTTGGCGCGATCGTCATCGACGTGGACGCCTCGGATTTCACCGGCGAGAGCGGAGAGGCCAACCTCGCGGACGTCGTCTGGCTGGCCCGGCGCGCGGGCGAGCACGATCGATTGATCCACGCGGCCCGGGGGACGGACGCGGCGGCGGTCCTCCCGGCCCGCTTCGGGACGCTGTTCGTCGCCGAGGACTCGCTCTGGGCGGTGCTCGAGCGCCATGCGGGCGCGATCCGCTTGTTCCTTGACCAGGCCGAAGGACGCGACGAGTGGAGCGTGAAGATCATCGGCGACCCGGCGGCCGCCACGCGGGCCCTGACGGCACGCATCGCCAAAGAACGCGGCATCGACACGGGAGCGGGCGGGGCGCGGTATCTGCTCATGCGCAAGGTCGAGCAGGACGCGGCGGCCCGGAGCGCGACGTTCATGGCCGAGCAGAGCGCGGCGGCTCTGCGGACGCTCGCGACCGCCTGCGCCGACATCCGCCTCGGACGGAGCGGTAAACGCCAGGAAGACGGCACGGAGATCATCGCCAGCGCGTCGCTGCTGGCGGGGCGCGATCAGGCCGAGCGGCTTGCGCGCGTCGTTGAGGACGTTCGTGCGGCCGCCGCGCTCGAGGGGCTGAGCGTGACGCTCACCGGTCCTTGGCCGCCCTACTCCTTCGCGCCGTCGCTCGATGGGCCGGGGGGCCCGGCGGGGGCGGGGGAGCCGGGCTGATGCCGCTGGTGGTCTACGGCTACGCCCGCCAGGGGGAGGCGAGACAGGAACTCGACGCGGCGGGCTCGCGCGGGTGCGCGGACGAGAAACTGGAGCTCATCTCGCACGAGGGCGTGTCGGCGATCGTTGGCGGGGCGGCCGCGGCGCCGGAAGCCCGGATGGACGTGCTGAACGCGTTCCAGTCGTGCGTCGAGTCGCTCCATCGGGCGATGGCGCTGGTTCCCGCGCGATTCGGGGCCGTCGATGATCCCGAAGAAGTCCGGCGCTTCCTTCTGGCCCGCGACGCCCACCTGCGGGCGGTGCTCGACCAGGTCGACGGGTGCGACGAGTGGAGCCTGCGGGTGCGGCTGGAGCCTGTGGCGGCGGCCGCGACGACGCCAGAACCGGCAGGCGGGACGGCGGGAGCGGCGTATCTGCGGACGCGCAAGACGGCCTTCGAGCTGGCCGACGGCGTGCCGGCCCGGCTTGTCGAGCTGTGCCGCGACGGGTTCGGGCCAATGGTCGCGCTCGCGCGGGCAACGCGGCTCGAAGGACCGGGGAAGGCCGTATTGATGCCGGGCGTGCATCTTCTCGTGCCTCGCGAGAGGCGGGACAAGCTGGAACAAGCCTTCGCTGACGTGGCGAGAAACACGCCGGAGAAGGTGATGTTGACCGGGCCTTGGCCCGCGTATTCATTCGTGACGGCGGCGGTGTGATCCTCGCTCCGAGGAGCGATAGAGCGAGAAGAGGCCGACCCGCGAAGGTCGGCCTCCGACGATCGGCGTGTGCTGGAAGCCCGGGCTCAGTTCTTCGCGTCGCTGACTGCGCCCTGGTCGCCCAGGATCAGCGGAACGATGTTCGCGCCCTTGAGGTCGAGTGCGCCCATGAGGGCTGCGGCGGCGGTGGCCTCGTCGCCCGTGGCCGATCGGGTGTAGGCGACCAAGGCGTCGACCTGGCGCTGCTCGAGCTGGTTGCCGAAGCGCTTGGCGGACTCGGCGGCGTAGCCCAAGAGGCTTGTGCGCGCGGGGCCCTGGGCGGCCATTGCCGTCTCGAAGACGGTGCGCTGCGACTTCTCGCTGCCGATGTGCGCGAGCACCTCGGCGATGCGGAGCTTGAGCTCGGCCGGGGCGCCCTCGATGGAGGCGATGAGCGGGGCCTGGGCGTCGCCGACGTTCAATACGGGGTTGTTGCCCACGGCCAGGTCGCGCAGAACCGAGAGGGCTCGCGAACGATACTGCTCGGCCTCGTCGCCCACGATCGGGCCGCCGGTGGAGGTCTCGACGAGCTGCTTGGCGGCCTCTGCGATGTCCGCCGGGGCCAGGCCCTCGCGGGCGATCTTCACGCGGGCGTCGCGGGCGAAACGTGGCGACTGCTCGACAAAGCCCTGGGCCGAGACCAGCGCCAGCACGGGCGTGGCGCGGAGCTTCGAGTCGCTGCCGGTCTGAGCGATCAGCTCGGCGGTGGACTCGCTGGGCATGTTGGTGACGATCAGGTCGATGCCCGGGGCGTCGGCGATGGCCTGGCGAACGTCGTCGAGGCGCTGGGCGGGGGGAAGGATTGTGTAGCCCTGCTCCTTGAGCAGGCCCGCGATCGAGGACTGGCGCTCCGTCGAGTCGCTCCCGGCCGTCAGGACCAGGGCGTACTTGCTGCTGGCATCGCGGATCGAGCCGGCGAGGATTCGGACGATCTGGTCCGAGCCTTCGAAGGCCTCGCGCGGCTGCGCGGCGCCCAGGGCGAGGGCCGCGTCGTACTGCACGCGGCGATTGGGGTACGACAGGGCGTCGACCAGCGGGCGGCGGGGCGTGCTGGCGGGTGTGGCGCTGCTCAGGAGGCCCTTGCCGCCGACGGTCTTCTCGATGGCGGCCAAGGCCCGGCGGGCCAGACGCGTGTCGCCGCTGTCGAGGGCGCGGGCCAGGACGGCCTGATTGGGCTGGCTGCCGGCGGCGACGGCGTAGTACATCGCCTCTCGCCGATCGGAGGCATAGGCGGGGTTGGCGTAGCCCTCGGGCGTGTGGATCTCGCGGGAGAAGTTGGCCGCGATCCAGTTGGAAACCGAGCGGGCGTTGCCGGCGTCGCGCCTGAGTGCTAGCTCGCTGAGGTGCATGGCCATGGTCTGGGGCCACACGCGGTAGTCGACGGCCTGCATCGTCAGGCCCGTGCCGGGGGCATAGGCCCAGACGAGCTGGTTGTCCTCGCCGGGGAAGCTCACGAGGCTCGGGCTGGCCTTGTAGTACGCGTCGGCCAGATCGTTGTAGCGATCGGCAACGGGGAGCTGGGGGTTCGAGATCCCGCTGATGCGCTGGATCGACGACTCGGCGGCGGTGCGGACCTGCGCGTCGGGGCTCGAGTTGGCCAGGTCGTAAAGGAAGGGCAGGGCCGTGGACTGCTGGGGCATGTCGCCCAGCAGGCCCAGGACGACGATCTGCTCCTGCGGGCGGAGGGCGGGGAGGGCGGTGGTGAGCGGGATGACGCTTTTGCGGCCCAGTTCGACCAGGACGCGGCGGGCCTCGGCTTGGAGCATCGGGTCCGAGTTGTCCAGCAGGGTCGAGAAGAGCTGAGGGACGGCGTACTCGCCGGCCTCGAGCAGGCGGTCGCGGGCATAGGAGCGGTTGCGGCCGTCGCCCGAGAGGAGCTTGATGTTGGCCGTGATGGCGGAGGGATCGCGGGAGCTCGAAAGCTGGCCGGTCTCGTAGAGCTTGAGGAGCTTGGCGGCGGCGGTCTCGACGTCGGCGCGGCCTTGGGCCTTGGTGACGGCGCGGGCGAAGCGGCGCTCGCCGACGCCGCGATCAACCAGGCGAGCGAACTCGACGGGCTTGATGTCCTCGTTCAGCAGGCTCTCGGCGGTTGACTTGACCAGGTCCCAGCGATCGATGATCGCATAGTGGCAGAAATCGTCGATCATCGCCGACTGCTTGGCGGCGGCCCTTTGGGCGGCCTTGGGGTCCACCTTCGCATCGACGGCATCGGCGGGCTTCGACTCGGGGGCGGCGGCCGGGGCGGCGGCAGCGGGCTTGGTCTCTACGTCGCCCGAGTCGTCGGCGAAGGCCGGCACGCTCAGGGTGGTGCCCGCCAAGATCGAGAGGCAGAGGGCCAAGGACACGAGGGGACGCTCGGAGGGACGGTTCGGCACTGGAAACTCCTGGATCACGCCCGGTCGGCGGGCTGAGAGGGCGCGACGGGTGTAGACGCTACGAACGCCGCCTGAACGCGGATGCGGCCGGGCGGCTTGGGGCGACGGGATGGCCGCGTAAGGTACCGCCGTGAGCGTTGGGGTGTCAATCTGCTTGGCGGACTGGGGATGTATTGCTGGTTTGCCGCGCCGAAGGGAACACGGAAGGGAAAAACCCGACCTGGTTGGTGGGTGATGTGAAAGCTTGGCCAAGTCTCTCCACTGATTCAGGTGGTACGAGTTCACATCCGCGCTGGATTCCCACTTCCTTTGGGGGACCGCGGAGACACAGGGAAGGTGCATGTGAAGAGTGTAGGAACCTGATCGAGGGGATTGCCCGAGTGGATGCTGGTGGAGATGGGGGAGAGCGGGGCTGGATCGGGTGGTTCGGTTCACGCGCTGTTCACACCTTGGGCGGAGTTTGGGTTGGGCCGTTTGGTCCGGATAGGCGGAATCACGCGGATTGCGCGGCCCAGCCGTCAAGACCCGCGCGGTTCGCGTCGATGTCGTGACGGCTGGAACCGGCACAGGTGTTTCGTGCCGGGGCCTGGCGGTCGCGCTGACCGTCCGGCCGTACCACGCCGAAGGAACCACGGGAAGAGGCTTTCCCGGCATTCCCCATCGGGGACGCGAGGACGAGGATGCTCAGCTTCGACAAGGACGTCTTGACCACCGGCGAGGTCGCGAAGATCTGCAATGTTGCGCCGCGGACCGTGTCCAAATGGTTTGATACGGGCGTGCTGAAGGGTTACCGGATCCCGGGGTCCAAGGACCGCCGGATCCCGGTGAGCCAACTGGTGCGCTTTATGAAGGAGCACGGGATTCCCTTTGACGGGATCTCGGGCGGAAAGACGCGGATCCTGGTCGTCGACGACGAGCTGGAGATCGTGGAGGTCCTCCAGAAGGTGCTCTCCGAGCAGGCCAACTACGAGGTCCGGACGGCGACGACGGGCTTCCAGGCTGGCATCGAGGCCGAGCGGTTCAAGCCGCACGTGATGCTGCTGGACGTGCACCTTGGCGAGGGCGACGCGCGGGCGGTGGCGAACATGCTCCGCGGCGACGACGAGCTTCAACTGTGCAAGGTCATCGCGATGAGCGGGAAGCTGACCGACGGGCAGCTCCAGCAGCTCAAGGGGCAGGGGTTCGACGGGATGCTCAAGAAGCCCTTCGCGGTCCGGCAGGTCGTCGAGGCCATCGAGGCCGCGACGGCGCTGGTGAGCTGATGAAGGCGTCGGGATCCGCACGATTGATCACGAACAAGGCCCGGGGCGATGCTGCCCCGGGCCTGTTTCTTGGTCGTTGCGGTGCGCCCGCCGTGGGGCGTTACTTGATGAAGAGGATCTCGCGATAGCTGGGGAGCGGCCAGAGGTTGGCGGCGGTGACGGTCTCGAGCTCGTCGGCGATGGAGCGGAGCTCGTTCATGGCGGGGCGCACGGCGGACTTGATGTGGTTGGCGTGCTTGAAGACGTCGTCCTCGTGGTGCTCGAGGGAGTGCTCGACGGCCCCGAGACGCTCGCGGAGGGTGCGGAGCATCTCGCCGTAGTGGCTGAGCTCCTCGCGGGCGACCTCGGCGTCGCCGCCGGCCTGATCGACGCTGCCGACGGTGTCGGCCAGGGTCTTGAGCTGGGCCAGGACGGCGGGCATGATCATGGTCTTGGTGACCTGGACCATGGTCTCGGCCTCGATGGAGACCTGCTTGTTGAACTTCTCGATGTGAATGTGGGCCCGGCTCTCGGTCTCCGAGGGGCTCATGACCTTGTACTTCTTGAAGAGGTCGATGGCCTTCTTGCTCTTGAGCACGGGGAGCGCGTCGACGGAGTCGCGGAGGTTGGGCAGGCCGCGCTTGGAGGCCTCGATGTGCCACTCCTGGGTGTAGCCGTCGCCGTTGAAGATGACGCGCTTGTGCTGCTTGATGAGCGACTTGAGCAGGTCGCGGACGGCGGCCTGAACCCTGGCCTCGGTGGGGTTTTTGCCGATGGCCTTCTCGAGCTGCGTCGCGATGACATCGAGGCTCTCGGAGACCATGGTGTTGAGGACGGTCATGGGCCAGGCCGAGGACTGGCTGGAGCCGACGGCGCGGAACTCGAACTTGTTGCCGGTGAACGCGAATGGCGAGGTGCGGTTGCGGTCGCCGGTGTCGCGGGGGAGGCTGGGGAGGGACTGGGTGCCCAGGTCGAGGCGCCCGCCCTTGAGGGTGCGGGTGAGGCCGCCCTTCTCGATCTGCTCGACGATGTCCGAGAGCATCGAGCCCAGGAAGATGGACATGATGGCCGGCGGGGCCTCGTTGGCGCCAAGGCGGTGGTCGTTCGAGGCGCTGGCGATGGACGCGCGGAGGAGGTCGCCGTGGGTGTCGACGGCGCGGACGACGGCGCACATGAACACCAGGAACTGCATGTTGGTATGGGTCTCGACCTTGGGGTCGAGCAGGTTGACGCCGGTGTCTGTGGAGATCGACCAGTTGTTGTGCTTGCCCGAGCCGTTGATGCCGGCGAATGGCTTCTCGTGGAGCAGTGCCTGCAGGCCGTAGCGCGGGGCGACGCGCTTGAGGGTCTCCATGACGAGCATCTGGTGATCGCAGGCGACGTTGGCGAGCTCGAAGATGGGGGCGATCTCGTACTGACCCGGGGCGACCTCGTTGTGGCGGGTCTTCACGGGCACGCCGAGGCGATAGAGCTCGCGCTCGCTCTCGGCCATGAAGGCCAGGACGCGGGCGGGGATGGCGCCGAAGTAGTGGTCCTCGAGCTGCTGGCCCTTGGGGGGCTTGCTGCCGAAGAGGGTGCGGTCGCAGACGAGAAGATCCGGGCGGGCGAAGTAGAAGTTGCGGTCGATCAGGAAGTACTCCTGCTCGGGCCCGAGGGTGGTGTGGACACGGCTGACGCCCTTGTCGGTGCCGAAGATGGCGAGGATGCGCATGGCCTGGGCGGAGAGCGCATCGATGGAGCGGAGCAGCGGGGTCTTCTTGTCGAGGGCCTCGCCGGTCCAGGAGACGAAGGCGGTGGGGATGCAGAGGGTGACCACGCCGTTGTCGGAGCGTGTGAGGAAGGCGGGGCTTGTGGGGTCCCAGGCGGTGTAGCCGCGGGCCTCGAAGGTGGCGCGGAGGCCGCCGGAGGGGAAGCTGGAAGCGTCGGGCTCGCCCTGGGAGAGGGCCGAGCCGGAGAACTCGAAGAGGATCCCGCCGTGGCCGTCGGGGACGATCATGGAATCGTGCTTCTCGGCGGTGAGGCCTGTGAGGGGCTGGAACCAGTGGGTGTAGTGGGTCGCGCCGTTCTCGATGGCCCAGTCCCTCATGGCGGCGGCGATGCCGTCGGCGAGCTGGGGGTCGAGGCGGTCGCCCTTGTTGATGGCGAGCATGAGGCGCTTGAAGACATCCTTGGGAAGCCGCTGCCGCATGACCTTCTCGGAGAAGACGTCGATGCCGAAGATGGCATCCAGACGCTTGGCACCGCCGGCGGAACCGCTGAGTTGCTGCCTGCCCCCGGCCCAATCGGTGGTGGCGGCGACGGCGTCGCCGCGGAGGTTGGTGTAGCTTGCCGAACCGTTGGTACCGTTGCTGCCGGACATGGGGCTCCTCCGGCCTGCCCGTGGTTCGGCCGCTCGCGCTCGCCGGTCGGGCGGAGTTCCGGGTGACAATCCGGAACCTCACGTCGCGATCGCTGGTCGGCAAGACGCGCCCCCCCCGGGGGTGGTCGGGCCGTTGGGCAGGCCACGGGGGGATTGTTGCCGGGAGGGGAGGCCAAGGGAAACGACAGGGGGCTGGGCCGAGGAAGTCGCCTTTCGCATCGCGCGGTTCGGGGAGCCGGTAATCGCCGATACACTTTCGACATGCTCGAACCCACACCGACACCGGCTTCCGAGTTTGGCGAGCGGATCGACGAGCACCTGCGTCGACTGACCAGAGCCAAGGGTCCGACGATGTTGACCCGGCAGGGAAAGGCGGCGGCGTTTGTGCTCAGCCCGCGTCAATACCACTCTCTTCAGGACGCCGCGGAGTTTCTCGACACCGTGCGTGCGGTCGTCGAGAGCCGCAAGCAGATCGCCCGCGGGGAGCACATGAGCATCGCGGCTGCCAAGGCTCGTCTGCGATCCGCGCGCGGCGTGCGGCGCGTGGGGACGGTCTGAAGGATGGTTCGTCGGAAGCAAGCTCGGCACGATGTCCGAATCTCGGAGTCTGCTTTGGCGGATCTGGCCGAGATTCGCAACGCCATCGCCGTTGACAGCCCGCTGAACGCCGCGGCCGTTGTCGATCGGGTTCTGCGCATGATCGCATCACTCGCGGTCATGCCCCAGCGTTTTCCGGCGGCTCTGGAGCGCAGCCGGACTGGAGGCGATCTTCGTCAGGCGCTGGTCAGACCCTTCAGGATTGTCTACGAGGTCGATGGTTCGGCCGTGTGGGTGCACACCGTGCGGCACGGGGCGCGGCGACCGGCCCGGTCATTCCCGCGTCCCGGCTCCGGCGATCTGGAGTAACCCCCCCGCCAGCTCGCGAACAAAGCTCTCGGCGACACCGGCTGCGTCTGCTCCCGCGGCAAGCCGCTTCACCAGCGCGCTGCCGACGATCGCGGCGTCGGCCCCCGCGCCGTGGACCACATCGCGGACCTGCGAGGGGGTTGAGATCCCGAAGCCGACCGCCAAGGGCAGGTCGGTCGCTTCTCGCAGCTGAGCGATGCGGGCGGCGAGCGGGGCGACATCGACCGCCGCGCCGGCGCCGGTGATACCCGCGCGGGCCAGGACATACACGAAGCCCGTGCAGAGGGCCGCGATCCGGGCGGCCCGGTCGGGGGTCGTGGTCGGGGCGACCAGGAGGCTCAGGCTCAGGCCGGCGTCGCGCGCGGGGCCGACGAGAGCCTGAGCCTCTTCGAGCGGAAGGTCCGGGACGATCAGGCCGTCGATGCCCGCGGACTTGGCCATGGAGAGCAGCGATAAATGGCCCAAGCGATGCACGATCGAGACACTGAGCATCGCGACCACGCCGATCTTCAACCCCGCGGCGCGGGCATCGGCGACCTGGGCGCAGACACTCGCAGGAGTAACACCCTTCTGGAGAGCCTCGTGCATGGCGGCGGCGATGACCGGGCCGTCGGCGATCGGATCGCTGAAGGGGAAGCCCACCTCGACGACGCTCGCGCCGCCGCGCTCGATAGCGGCCAGCAGCGGCGCCGTGTCGCCGGGCGCGGGGTAGCCAGCGCAGATGAACGGCATGAGGGCCTTGCGGCGGGCTTGGCGGAGATCGGCAAAGATGGCGGGGAGGCGGGAAGGTGAGAGGGGGGAGGACATGGGCGGAGGGTAGTGGCGGAGCGGCGGCCTTATGCGGCAGCGGAGGAAGGGAACGGGGGGATGGGGCCGGATTGGCCGTATCCTCGGCCATGCCTCCTGCCACTGCCGATGCGACGAGCCCGATGGTGCCGATCATGCTCTCGACCTGGTCCTTCGCCCCGGTAGGCAACTTGCCAGGCAAGGCGATGCTGGACGCGGGCGCGGCCGGGCTCGACGCCGTCGTACACGCGGCCACGCTCATCGAGAACGATCCGCTCATCAACTCCGTCGGGATCGGCGGTCTGCCGGATGCCGAGGGGCGGGTGTCGCTGGACGGGTGCGTGATGACCGATCCGGCGCGGTGCGGGGCGGTGGCGTGCGTGCGCGAGTATGCGAACGTGTGCGCGATTGCGCGGCGGGTCATGGAGAAGACGATCCACGTCATGCTCGTGGGCCCGGGGGCCGAGGCGTTCGCGGCCCGGGAGGGCTTCGAGCGGGCCGAGCTGCTCACGCCGGCGGCGCGGGGCGAGTGGGAGAAGTGGACCAAGGACCCGCGGAACCTTGACCGGGAGCGGTACAAGGGGTGGATCCCGCCGCTGAACGTGGAGGAGAAGCGGAACGGGGCTTCTGGCGGCGGCGCGGGCGAGCCATACTCGCACGACACGGTGTCGATCCTGGCGCTGGATCGGGATGGACGGCTGGCGGGGGCGTGCTCGACGTCGGGCATGGCGTTCAAGGTGCCGGGGCGGGTGGGCGACTCGCCGATCATCGGGCACGGGCTCTACGTTGACCAGCGCGGCGGGGCGGCGGCGGCGACGGGCAACGGAGAGTTCGTGATGGGGACATGCGGATCGTTCCTGGCCGTCGAGCTCATGCGTCGCGGGGCGTCGCCGATCGAGGCGCTTGGCGAGGTGCTCGGGCGGATCTGCGAGCGCTTCGAGATCGGGCCGGATCATCAGGTGGGGATGATCGCCGTTGCGCCGGTGATGGCGGGCACGCCTTGGAAGGGCTGGGCCAGCGCGGCGATAAAGCCTGGGTTCCACCACACCATCTCCGACGAGCGTGGGACGCGGGTGGAGGGACCATTGCGTGTGTTGATGCCCGCGGCAGGGCGGGTGCAGGGGCCGACGCGCGCCGGGGAAGGATGAGGCGAACCATCGGCGGGGACGAGGGGCCCCGACTCGGAGGGCCGACGCTAGACTCTGGCCATGCGATCACTGCTGCGATCACCGCGTGCTCTTGCGCCACTGACCCCCCTGCTGCTCCTGACGGCGTGCGCCGGGCCGCTGAACACGGAGTCGTGCATCGGGGTGGTCATGCCCACGGACTCGACGGGCCGCGGAGGCGGAGTGTTCTGTCCGCCGACGATCACCGAGTCGTCGATCCGCGAGGTGCCCGAGGAGGCGGCGGCGACGGTCAACCAGCGGCTGGCGCCGGTCTACGTCGGCGGCGGCGACGGCGGGGCCGTGGTTCAGGCGGGCGACGCCCGGCCTTCGGTGGTGTCGCTGGAGCGCGGCAACTGGGGAGCGACGCAGGTGACGGCACCCAACGATCTCTCGGCCCACCAGCCGCGGTACTCGCAGAACCTGCTGCTCAACGACACGCTCCGGCGGACGCGCGGCGAGTATCCGACGGCGGCGTCGGCGCTCGATACGGGCACCAGCGCGGGGATGGACCGGCAGATCCAGGAGGCGCTGGTCGCGCCGCTGGCGGCGGCGGCGGACGTGGTGCTCTTCGTTCCCCGCGCCGTCGTTCAGGCCCGGCCCGACCTACCGACGCGGACGGGGCTCGAGCCGTATCAGCGCCAGCCTCGGGTGCAGACGATCGTGCCCCCGCCGCTGGTGATCGTGGCCGGGGAGATGGCGGGTCCGAGAGGCCCGATGACACCGATGGTGCCCGCGCCGGGCGTGCCGAGCATTCCCGGCAGCCCCCTGTCGCCCCCCGCCGGGCAGCAGGTGTCGCCGACGCCGACTGCTCCGGCGAACACGCCCCCGTTGAATGTGCCGCCGTCGAGCGTGCCACCGACGGCGATGCCGCCGGGCCCCGAGTCGTCGCGGCCGCCGGAGCGGAAGGCCCCGTGGGAACGATCGACGGTGCGCCCCGGGACGCGGAGCGAGCCGAAGAAGGATTGAGGAGGAGCTCGCCGATGCCGACCGATGCCAGCCTGCCGGCGGGGTATGCGTTCAAGCCCGACTGGGAAGTCACACCGCTGCAAACGCGGGAGAAGATGACCGCGGAGCCCGCGCTGCTGCTTCTGGACTGCCGGCGGCCGGAGGAGTCTCAGGCCGCACGCATCAACGGAGCGCTGCTGGTGCCCATGAGCGAGATCGAGCAGCGGGCCGACGAGCTGATCGCCGATGACGGGCCCGCGGCGGGCCTTGGCAAGGACCGGCCGATCATCGTGCATTGCCACCACGGGATGCGGTCGCTGCGCGTGACGGCGACGCTGCGGGGGCTCGGGTTCACGAACGTGAAGTCGATGGCGGGCGGGATCGACCAGTGGTCGGTGGCGGTGGACCCGAGCGTGCCGCGGTATTGAGGACCCGCGCGGGTGGCTCTCGGGGCGAATCAGCCTCGGGCGGGGACGGGGTCGCCGGGGGCCTGCGTGCCGTTGTTGGCGCGGGCGAGAATGCCGTCGAGCAGGCCGCGGACTTCCTCGGCCATGCGGGTGTTGGGAAACTCGTTGATGATGCGCCGGCCCAAGGCGGCGGCGGCGGCCCACTGGCGGTCCTGGACGGCGACCTTGAACTGGGCCCCGAGGTTGTCGCGGGCCTTGCCGATGACGCCGCGGGCGACCTCGCGGAGCGGGGCGGCCTCCTGCTCGGAGAGATAGGCGTCGAGCTCCTTGAGCAGGGCGAGGGCCTCGTCGTTGCGATTATGCTGGGCGGCGTCGAGGAAGCGGCGCTCGAGATCGGCCTTGTAGACGGCGCGGGCCTGCTCGACGCGGTCGCGGAGACGCTCGGTGCGGGTGCTCTCGGGGTAGAGGCGGCGGATGCGCATGGCCTCTCGCATGGCCACGTCCCAGCGCCGCTGGACGATGAGGCCGTCGAGGCGGGCGATCGCGTCGGCGACGCGGCGCTCCTGGATCTCGTGGCGGGAGAGATCGATGCGGGCCCGGAACTCCTCGGCGTCCTGGCGATAGCCGAAACGGTCGGCCAGCTCGTCGCAGAGCACGACGGCGGCGTCCCACGCCTGGGCCTGGATGTCCTCCTCGATGGCGCGGCAGAGCAGGTCGCGCTCGGCGCCGCGGTTGAGCACGCGCCTCGCATCGTCGGAGAGCGACGAGGCGTCGGACATGTTGCGGAGGGCGTCGACGAGCTGATCGGCCTTGCGCGAGATCGCGGCCCGGGTGGTCGCCTGGCGACGCAGCTGCCAGGTGATAGGCGCGACGGAGAGGACGATGATCATGCCCAGGGCACCGGCGGCCTGGAAGATGTCGGCGGTGGTGCGGCTGTCGGGCGTGCCGCCGAGCCAGACGCCAAGCAGGATCAGCGCCAGGCACAGGGCCATGGCCCAGCCGTGGTCCATGAGCAGGCCCATGGCGGGGTTGATGACGCGCTGGCGGGGCGCGGGGCCAGAGCGCATGGTGGACGTATGAGGGTTTCGATCGTCGGTCTGGGGCACACCAAGTCCTCCGTGCGGCTGGCCAAGGGGCGCGGGCCCAAGAGCCCGGAGCCTTTAAGATACTACAAGAAGACTGTATCGGCTGCCCGAGGATGATCGTTGGGCCGGGCCTTGGAGTGGGCCTAGGTTCTTTACACGCGGGCTCGGCTGCGGCGGCCCAATATCATCGCCCATGAGATACCCGGGACGCACGCAGCCCTTTCCAGACATCGCGGCGTTCACACTCGGGCCGTTCGCGACCAACTGCTACGTCGTGCGACCGCCAGAACCCCCGATAAAGGGCGACGTCCGGCCGTGCTGGATCATTGACGCGAGCTTCGAGCCGGCTCGGATGCTCAAGCACATCGCCAACGCAGGCCTGCGTCCCGAGGCGCTGATCCTCACGCACGCGCACGTAGACCACATCGCCGGGGTCCGCGAGGTGCTCGCGGCCCACCCGGGGCTGCCGGTCATGCTCCACGAGGCCGAGAAGCACTGGCTGGCGGACCCGGTGCTCAACCTCTCGGCGGCGATGGGCACGAGTGTGACGGCCCCGCCGCCGACGCGGGTCCTGAGCGGTGGCGAGGAGCTGACGCTGGGCAGCACGCGCTGGCGGATTCTGCACACGCCGGGTCATTCGCCCGGCGGGATCGCGTTAGTTGACGAGGAATCGCGGACGGCGATCGTGGGCGACACGCTGTTCGCCGGCTCGGTCGGGCGGACCGACTTCCCCGGCTCGGATCCCGAGGTGCTGGAGCGGTCGATCCGGGAGCGGCTGTACACGCTCGCCGAGGACACCCGGGTGCTGCCGGGGCACGGGCCGGAGACGACGATCGGGCGCGAGAAGGCGTCGAACCCGTTCGTCCGTGGGTGATGCGGAAGGACCCCCCCCTCCCGCCAGCGGGAGACGGGGAGTGGGGCACTCAGTTGGCGGCGTCGGGGTGGCTGGTGACGGCGGCGGGCTGGTCGGGCGTGACCTGCAGCCGGGCGGCCCGGACCTGCGCGGCCTGGGCGAAGGCCTGCTGGGCCTCGACTGGGCGATTTAGGTCGTTGAGCACCAAGGCCTTCAGGGCGTAGGCGGCGGGGTCGGTCTTGGACCGCGCGATGGCCTCCTCGGCGGCGACCAGAGCGTCGTCGGGGCGGTTGTCCATCCGGCAGTACATCGCCGAGAGGGCGTAGCCCTCG
>JBBQRT010000032.1:0-39240 GCA_038214505.1 Phycisphaerales bacterium
CGAGCCGCCGAATCCACCTGTAGAGGAATATCCACATGGCTGATTACATCCCCGGTCCCGACGCGAACTTTCAGGCCTGGCAATCCAACTTCGTGGTCTACGCGAACGCGAACCTGGCCGCGCTCGGGCTGACCGCGCCCGACATGGCCCCCATCACGGCCGGGCAGGCGGGCTGGAACGCCGCGTTCCCCGCGCACGTCGCCGCCGTCAACGCCGCCAAGGCCGCCAAGCAGACCAAGGACGAGAACCGGGCCGCGTATGTCGCGGCGATCCGCCCGCTGGTGCGCCGCCTGCAGGCGTCGGCCGGGGTGAGCGATGCCGAGAAGGCCTCCTTGGGCATCACCGTCGCGCAGGCCCCCTCGCCCATCGGCCCGCCCACCACCGCGCCCCAGTGCTCCATCGAGTGCAACAACCGGCTCCAGCAGACCCTGCGCTTCGTCGACAGCGCCACGCCCACCCGCAAGGCCAAGCCCGCGGGTGTGCTGGGCGTCGAGATCTGGAACAAGGTCGGCACCACGCCCCCCGCGGGCGCGTCCGAGCTCCGCTTCGTCGCCGTCGACACCAGCGCGCCCTACGTCATGAACTTCGACTCCGCCGACGGCGGCAAGATCAACTACGTCTGGATGCGCTGGGTGAGCCCGACCGGCGAGCGCGGGCCCTGGAGCGAGCAGGCCCAGGCGACCATCGCGGCCTGAGTGCTTTAAAGTGCGGCGACAGCGCCGTCTACCTCGGCCCCGGCCCGAGCGGCCCGGGCCGCACCGCACGCCGCGATGCCTGTAGCGCCCGGCATCGCTCGAACGCAGAGAGAAGCACAAAGGCCCGGGGACACGCGTCCCCGGGCCTTCTTAATGCTTCCGCGGGTCCCGCCGGCCCCGGCCTAGACCATCGCCGGCTTCCGCCCCTCGCTCAGCAGCTTCCGCAGCACCGTCTGCAGGATCCCGCCGTTGCGGAAATAGTTGACCTCGACGGCCGAGTCCAGCCGGCACGTGGCCGCGAACTCGATCCTCTGGCCCTTCCTGTCTCCCTGCGTAGTCGTCGCCACGACCCGCACGTCGCCCCGCGGCGCGATGCCCCCCTGCGCCTCGGTGGGCAGGTGGATGTCCAGCACGTCGGTCGCGCACAGACCCAGGCTCTCGGGGTTCTGCCCCGCCTTGAACGTCAGGGGCAGCACGCCCATGCCCACCAGGTTGGACCGGTGGATCCGCTCGAAGCTCTCGGCGATCACGGCCCTGACGCCCAGCAGCATCGTGCCCTTGGCGGCCCAGTCGCGCGACGAGCCCATGCCGTAGTCCTTGCCCGCGATGACCACCAGCGGCGTGCCCGCCTTCTTGTAGTTCAGGCTCGCGTCGTAGATCGGCACGATCTTCCCGCCCTGGGTGAAGTCCCGCGTCCACCAGCCCTCCTTCACCACCGCCGGGCCCGCGTCGCCTGTAACGCCCACGCCGGTGAGCTTGTTCTTCACCCGCACGTTGGCGAACGTGCCCCGGGTCATCACGCGGTCGTTGCCGCGGCGCGAGCCGTAGGAGTTGAAGTCGGTCTTCGCGATGCCCAGCGACTTGAGATACTCGCCCGCCGGCGACGCCGCGGCGATGTCGCCCGCCGGCGAGATGTGGTCGGTCGTCACGCTGTCCCCGACGTGCACCAGCACCCGCGCGCCCGCGATCGCCGCGTTCACGCCCGGCTTCTCGGTCATGCCCGCGAAGTACGGCGGGTTCTGGATGTACGTCGACCGCTCGCTCCAGGAGTAGAGATCGCTCTTGGACACCGGCACCGCGTTCCACGTCGGGTTGCCCTCGAACACGTTGCCGTATTCGCGGGTGAACTGCTCGCTGGTCACGCACGAGTCGCGCAGCGCCGTCACCTCCGCGTGGCTGGGCCAGATGTCCTTCAAGAATACCGCACGCCCGTCCTTGCCCGTGCCGATCGGGTCGTTGACCAGGTCGATGTCGACCGTCCCCGCGATCGCGTACGCCACCACCAGCGGGGGCGACGCGAGGTAGTTGGCCTTCACCGCCGGGTGCACGCGACCCTCGAAGTTGCGGTTGCCCGAGAGCACGCTGGCGACCACGAGGTCGCCCTCCCTGATCGCCGCCTCGACCTCCTCGGGCAGCGGCCCCGAGTTGCCGATGCACGTCGTGCAGCCGTAGCCGACGGTCGCGAAGCCCAGGGCCTCGAGGTCGACGCTCAGGTTCGCCTTGTTGAAGTACTCGGTCACCACCTTCGAGCCCGGCGCGAGCGACGTCTTGACCCACGGCCTGGCCGAGAGCCCGAGCGCCCGGGCCTTGCGGGCCACCAGCCCCGCCGCGATCATCACGTCCGGGTTCGACGTGTTCGTGCAGGAAGTAATCGCCGCGATCACCACCGCGCCGTGCGAGAGCTGGCTGGACTTGCCCTCGAGGCCCGTCGCCTGCACCGCCGTGTTGCTCGCGGTGTGCCTGACCACGCCCGTGGCGGCGAGCTTGTCGGCCGCGAGCCCGAAGCTCTGGTTGCCAAGCGGCGCCGTCAGCGCCGCGGTGAACTCGTTCTGCACGTCCTTGAGCGCCACCCGGTCCTGTGGCCGTTTGGGCCCCGCGAGGCTCGGCTGCACCGTCGAGAGGTCGAGCCCCAGCACGTCGGTGAACTCCGGGTCGGGCTTCGAGGCGTCCCACCACAGCCCGCTCGCCTTAGCATACGCCTCCGTCAGCGCCGCCTGCTCGGCCCGGCCCGTGAACCGCAGGAAGTCCACGGTCTTCTGGTCCACCGGGAAGAAGCCCATGGTCGCGCCGTACTCGGGCGCCATGTTCGCGATCGTCGCCCGGTCCGGCACCGAGAGCGCCGCCACGCCCGGCCCGAAGAACTCGACGAACTTCTCGACCACGCCCTTCTTCCGCAGGATCTGCGTCACGGTGAGCACGAGGTCCGTCGCCGTCGAACCCTCCGGCAGCTTCCCGGTGAGCTTGAACCCGATCACCTCGGGCGTGATCATGTAGTAGGGCTGACCCAGCATCACCGCCTCGGCCTCGATCCCGCCCACGCCCCAGCCCACCACGCCCATCCCGTTGATCATCGTCGTGTGGCTGTCGGTGCCGACGCACGAGTCCGGGTACGCCAGCGTCTCGCCGCCGACCTGCTTGGTCAGCGTGCCGGGAGACAGATACTCGAGGTTCACCTGGTGCACGATCCCCGTCGCCGGCGGCACGCAGCGGAAGTTCCGCAGGCTCTGCTGCCCCCACTTGAGAAACTCGTACCGCTCGCGGTTGCGAGAAAACTCCTTGTCGTTGTTGATCGAGAGCGCCACCGTGCTGCCATAGGCATCCACCTGCACCGAGTGGTCGATCACCAGGTCGCACGGCACCAGCGGGTTGATCTGGTTCGGATCACCCCCGAGCGCCTTCATCGCGTCCCGCATCGCCGCCAGGTCAACCACGCACGGCACGCCCGTGAAGTCCTGCAGCACCACCCGCCCGGGCATGAACGGCAGCTCGATCTGCGCCGGCCGCGTCGCGTTCCAGTTGCACAGCCCGATCACGTCGTCGTTGCTGACCACGAACCCGTCGACGTTCCGCAGCATCGATTCGAGCAGCACCTTGATCGAGTACGGCAGCCGCGCGACCTTGCCGCCCGTCTGCTGGTCGAGCGCCTCAAGCGAGAAGTACGTGTACGTCGTGCCGTTGACGGCGAGCGTGCGTTTGGCGTTGAACGGGTTCGGGGTGGCCATGCGAGGAAGCTCCTTGGTGTCGCTCGGTCGGATCTACAGCAACTATCGCACACCCCGTGCCATGAATCCAATCGATTCAGACGCTCATGGACATAACCAAAACTGATGCCGCTGGCCTCCCCCCCAAGCTCACGGCGCCTCGCGCCCCTCGAGCCGGTCCATCAAGCCCCCATCCACATCCGTGCCGCCCGCGCCGCGCCGCGACGCCGACGCTCCAGACGCCCGCGCCGCCCGCGCCACCCGAGCCCGCACACTCGCCCGCTCCCGCGCCCCCTGCACCAGCAGCACCGCCGCGAAAAACATGACAACACCCCCGGCCGCCCACCACCAGAACGCCGGCGCGTCGTCCGCGAGTGTCAGGTACAGCTTCACGACCATGCCGATGGTGCTGCCAAGCCCCAGGGCCAATCCGAAGAACGTCTTGGCGTTGAACCGCTCTGGCATTAGGCCCTCTCGGTCCCGCCCCGCCCCGCTCCCTTGGCAGCCAGCCCCATCACCGCCTTCTCAAACGCCCGCACCGCCGCGCTCGGCGTTCGATCCTTCCGCGTCACGATCGCCAGCTCCCTCGCCAGCAACCCCTCGCGGCACGCGAGCCCCTCGCTCTCGCGGATTGCAAACCGCGACACAAACCCCACCCCGATCCCCGCCGCCACCATCTGTTTGATGCTCTCGATCGACCGAAGCTCCATGACGACATTCAGCATAACCCCGGCGGCGCTCGACGCCGAATCGACCAGCTCCCGAACCGCCGTCCCCGCCTCGAACGCCACCAGCGACTCCCCCGCCAGATCCTTCCATCGAAACGTGCCCTTCCCCGCCAGCCCGTGCCGCGGCGGCACGATCAGCCGCAGCTCGTCCCGCACCAGCCGCTGGACATGCAGCCCCGCCGCCCCGCCCTCGCCCCCGCGTCCCAGCGGCAGGGTCACGATCCCGATGTCCAGCTCCCCGCTCTCCACAGCCTGCGCAACCGCGTTGCTCCCGCTTTCCCGCACATAAAACCGCAGCCCCGGGTGCTTCTTCCGCACCGCCGACACCACCGGGGGCAAGAGATACGTCGTCGCCGTCGCACCGCCACCCACGCGGATCGACCCCCGCTCCAGGCCCAGCAGCTCCCGCACCGCCTGCGTCCCGGCGTCCACCCGCCGCAGGGCGTCCTCGGCGTGGGCCAAAAACACCCGCCCCGCCTCCGTCAGCTCGACGCCCCGCCCCGTCCGATGCAGGAGTTCCGCCCCGACCTCCTCCTCCAGCTTCCGAACCACCGCCGAGAGCGCCGGTTGCGAGACGCCCACCGCCCGCGCCGCCCGCGTCATGTGCCCGTGCTGAGCGATCGACCGAAAGTACCGCAGCGGCGTCAGTTCCATCTCCCCCCAGTGTACCGCAACCCGCCCGGACACTAGCGATCGCCATGCCCGACGGAAACTCCGCTCCCGCGCGTCTGGTGCCCTATTCGTCCGCGCCCACACCCGGCTTCCGCCCCGAGCCACTTCCCCCGGCGCCGGCGGCATGCGCCCGGTGAGCTTCACTAAGGCCAAGGCCGCCGGCCTCCGCGCGAGTTCCGTCGCCGACACCGTCAAGGCGACGCTCTCCTGGTGGCCCAGCGAGTTCGCTTGCCGCGAGCGTGTGACCGCCAGGCTTTTCGAGCAAGCCAAGAGAGACGGCAAGGAACTCAAGACCGTCGACCCCAAGGCTCTTAGCGCCGGTATCTCTCGCGACCGCCAAGCCCGGGTTCTCAAGGCTTGGCACGAGCGCGAGAAGAAGGACTCATACGAATGAACGTTGAATCTCGGGCCGGTATCCGGTAGCTCGAAGCAGAGGAATCCCGCCGGGGACCGGCGGGGTACCCAAGACGCCCGAGTTTCATCGTCGAGTTGTCTCACGGCATGACCGGAGAACTCCACGCCGCTCGTGCAGAGAGGGACTCCGCAAAGCCTCCCCCCCCCTCCCCCCCCTCCGCACCTCTCCCCGGCGCGGACCCAAAGCCGGGGAGGCCCGACCGGGGCGGAAGGATGCGCCGACCACCGAGACCGCCACCACCCCGACCCACCCACGCCTATAGACGCTGGCCGCACCGCTCGTCGCAACTCCGCAAAGATCGCTCCGCGCTGCGGCCTTCCAGTGCTTTCCGCACGACGAAGGGCCCCGGATCACGGCGATCCGCGGCCCGGCGGGGTGTTATAGGGACCAAAGATACTGCATCTGGTGGCCGAGAAACTGTTTCTCGTTGACGAGAAACTGTTTCTTGTTGACGAGAAACTGTTTCTTGTTGACGAGAAACTGTTTCTTGTTGACGAGAAACTCTTTCTCCTTGACGAGAAACTGTTTCTCCTTGACGAGAAACTTTTTCTCCTTGACGAGAAACTCCATCCTCTCAACAAAAAACTCCATCTCGCTCACGAGAAACGCCGTCTCGTCAACACGATGGAGCATCCCGAGACCCAGATGCTCCATCCCGACCCCGCGATGCGGAATCCTGGGGGCAAGGAGGGACGTTCTTTCGCCCGAGCTCATCGAATCGACGATGAAACTCGGGCGTCTTGGGTGCCCCGCCGGTCCCCGGCGGGCTTGGTCTGCTCCGCCGAGCTCTCGAATGCTTGCCCGAGGCTCGCCGTTGCTTCGTATCACGCCTTGCTCTACTCCATCGCGTGCATGAACAGCCCGGTCGCCAGCTTCGGGTAGAAGAACGTGCTCTTCTGCGGCATGAGCACCCCCGCCCGGCAGATCTCCCGAACCGCCGATAGCGGCGTCGGCCGCACCACCACCGCCAGCTGCGCCTCGAAACCCCCCGCACCCCCCGCACCCCCCTCACCCCCCGCACCTCCCGCACCTCCCGCACCCCCCGCGCCCGCGCCCAGCTCCGCGATCCCCTCCAGCGTGTGTGGGAACGCCCACTCCACCGCCTCGCCTCCGTTGAGAGCGGGCCGGCACACGTCGTCCACAATCGCGTGCTGCACGATCGCCACGTCCAGTTCCCGCCACGCCCGCGGCTTGCCCGCAAACCGCTTGCCGAGCGGGTCCGCATGCGTCAGGTTCGCCGTGTACGCCCGCCGCGTCTGAAAGTCGTAGAGCCCCAGCACGTTCCGCGGCAAGGGCGCCGGCGGCATCGTCATCGAGTTCATCTCCTTCTCAAGATCCAGCAAGCCCCCCGGTGCCGGCCGGATCGCCAGAACCCCGCGCGCCGCCCGCGCAAACGCCTCGAACGAATAGCCCTTCATCCCGCCCAGCACCCGGTGCGTAGGCCGGATCTCAAGCCCCGGGTCCGCCATGCTCACCAGCACCACCAGCGCCTTCCGCGACGGATGATCGTGCCCGATCGACCCGCCCCGGGCCGCCATCACCTCGCGTGAATAGTTCAACGCCGTCGTGTACCGATGGTGCCCGTCGGCGATGTACACATCCTCGCCCGCGAGCGCCTTCTCGTACGCGAAGATCGTCCGCCCGTCGCCAACCGTCCACACCTCGTGCAGCGTCCCGTCCTCGGTCGTCGCCGTCCGGTCCGGCCGCCGCGCACCCATCACCCCCTCAAGCACCCTCGCCGCCGCCCCGCTCTCTCTCCCAACCCCGCCCTGCTCGTCCGCGTGCAGCCCGAACACCGGCGACAACTGCGCGTTCGTGGACCGCATCAACGCCAGCCGGTCCTCCTTCGGGCCGCTGAACGTCTCCTCGTGCGGCAGAATACCGCCCCCGTCCCGCGGCCCCATCGGCACCGTGTCCACCACGCATGCCATCCCCGACCGCGAGATCTTCTCCCGCCCGTCCTGCCCCACAAACATCTGCCGATACGCGAACATCGCCGGCCGCTCCGACCGCGCCAGCGTCCCGTCGCTCAGCATCTCGCGCCACCGCCGCCCCGCACCGGCATATGCCTCCGCTGGCCCCAGCACCTTCGCCGGCACATGCGGCAGATCAACCCCCACGATGTTCCGCCCGTCCCGCCCAAGCAGCCGGGCCTTCCCCGCCGCATCCAGCACGTCATAGGGCGGCGCCACCACCGCCGACTGGTCCTTGAGCGAGGCGAACGTCACGGCACGGAATGGATAGACAGCAGGCATCGCCCCCAGTGTACTTGCCCCCGTGCCCTCCACAAACCAATCCGTCCAAGCAACCTTCGACCGTCACGTCTCCTCGGCCCAACCGTACAATCGACCCATGCCCACCCCACGAGCCCTGGTCATCCGTGCCGCCGGCACCAACTGCGACGCCGAGATGGTCCGCGCCTTCTCCCTCGCCGGCGCCGACCCCACCCTCCTCCACGTCGACCGCCTCATCGCCGACCCTGCGCAGCTCGGGGCCTTCGACCTCATCGGCGTGCCCGGCGGCTTTTCTTACGGCGACGACATCGCCTCCGGCCGCATCTTCGCCATGAAGCTCCGCGAACGCCTCTACCCCGCCCTCCGCCAGGCCGCCCTCCGCGGCTGCCCCATGATCGGCGCCTGCAACGGTTTCCAGGTCCTCGTCCAGGTCGGCCTCCTCCCGGGTCCCGTTGATGGTCAGTGGCCCGAGGCCGCCGCCCCGCCCCAGACCGCCAGCCTCGCCCACAACTCCGGCGCCCGCTTCATCGATAGCTGGGTCGGCGTCGCCCCCGTTCGCGAGAGCGCCTGCGTCTGGACCCATGGCCTCGCCGACGCCTTCCCCGCCGACCGCAACCACGACATCCTGCAACTCCCGATAGCCCACGGCGAGGGCCGCTTCGTCACCGCCTCTGCCGCCGTTCTGGACGCCCTCGGGTCCGGCGGCCAGATCGCCCTCACCTACACGAGCAACCCCAACGGCTCCGCCGCCGACATCGCCGGCATCTGCGATGCCTCCGGCCGCATCTTCGGCCTCATGCCCCACCCCGAGCGCTATCTCAACTGGACCATGCACCCCTTCTGGACCCGCCTCCCCGCCCCCGTCCGCACCGGCCCCACGCCCGGCCTGATGATGTTCCAGAACGCCGTCCGCGCCGCCCAAGCCGCCTTGGTCTGAGTTTTCCCCGACCGCGTGAAGCCACGATGAGCGACCCCGACCCATCGCCCGCCGCGCTGTCTATGCCCCCGCCGCTTCCGCCGCCGTTTCCCGCTCCTGCCCACACCGTCCTGGCCTTCCCGATCGCCTGCGTGCAGTGCGACTACAACCTCGAAGGCCTCGAGATCTCCGGCGTCTGCCCCGAGTGCGGCACGCCCATCGCCCGCTCCGCCTCCGGCGACCTGCTGGTCTTCTCACCGCGCGATGCCGTCGAGCGTGTGAGTGCCGGCGTCCGCGATGTCGTGGCCGGACTGACGCTCTTCCTCGTCGCCGCCGCACTGATCACAGTTTGCGCGATGCTGTTGGTCGCCCTCGTTCCGATGTCGTCGCGCCCCGAGCTCGAGCGCCCCGCACGCATAGTTCTGGGCGTGCTGGGCCTCATCGTCCTCACCCTCGCCATCATCCGCCATGCCCGCGGCTGGCTCGCCCTCTCCCACCCCGTCCATCCACCCACCGAACTTGTCCCCTCCGACCCCGCCCTCCCCATCCTCCGCCTGCTCACCATCGTCCTGAGCGCGATCCTCTGGCTCCTGCTCATGACCTTCTTCTACCTCCAAACCCTCGCCTTCCCGAGCCGGTCGATCGACTCCGCAGCGGGCAAGCTCGCCATCCTCCTGGGTGTCGTGACGGCCGTCGCCCTGGGGGCCTTCTGGTCCCCCGCGTGCCTTGTCCTGCGAAGCCTGCTCATCAAGGTTCCGCTCCCCAGCCACGCCGCCAAGCTCAAGCCCATTACCTGGACCATGCTGCCCGCGATCGGCCTGGCGCTGCTGGGCGTCTCGGGCGTGTCCAGCCGGCTGCTCCCGCTCTCGCTGCTGGTTTCGTGCATGCTCGCGCCCGCCGCGGGCATTTGGATGCTCATCTGCATCTCCCGCGCAATCGACGCCCTGCTCACCCTCGCCCGCGTCCTCCCCCGCATCGTCCAGGCTAAGGCCTCGTGGACCGCCGCCCGGGCCGACTGAGCCCCGATCGCCCCGAGCCCGCCGCAATCCACGCCTTCATATACTCCCCCATTGACCACCTCTCCCCGCAAACCCAAGGTCCTGGTCGCCATGTCCGGCGGCGTCGATTCCTCCGTCGCGGCCGCCCTACTCAAGCGCGACGGCTACGACGTGGTCGGCGTCTTCATGCGCCTGGGCTCGCCCGGCGAAACGCTCGATTCCCCCGAGCCCTTCGACTCCGCCCAGATCGCCTGCGACCCCGGCAAGATCAAGATCGGGCACCAGGGCTGCTGCTCCATCAACGACGCCGCCGACGCCCGCCTCGTCGCCGCCGAGCTCGGCGTCCCCTTCTACGTCGTGAACTTCAAGAAGGACTTCGCCCGCATCATCGACTATTTCGTCGACGACTACGCCGCCGGCCGAACCCCCAACCCGTGCGTCCGCTGCAACGACTGGCTCAAGTTCGGCAAGCTCCACGACTACGCCCGCCAGATCGGCGCCGAGTTCGTCGCCTCGGGGCACTACGCGCGGATTCAGGTGCCCGGGTGCCAAGGTGCCCAGGTGGCGAGCCAGTCCAGCGACCTTTACACCTTGCCACCTCGCCACCTCGACACCTCCCCCCGCCTCCTCCGCGGCGTCGATCACGCCAAGGACCAGTCCTACGTCCTCTTCGGCATGCCCCGCGACCAGCTCGCCCGCACCCTCCTGCCCATCGGCGGCCTGGAAAAGCCCGCCGTCCGCCAGCTCGCCGAATCGCTCGGTCTGCCCACTTTCGACAAGCCCGACTCCCAGGAAATCTGCTTCGTCCCAGACAACGACTACGCGGGCCTCGTCGAACGCCGCCGTCCCGAGCTCGCACGCCCCGGCGCAATCCTCGATCAATCCGGCCGCGTCGTCGGCGAGCATCAGGGCCAGCACCATTTCACCATTGGCCAGCGCCGCGGCGTCGGCGTCGCGCTGGGCTACCCCATCTTCGTCGTCAACAAAGACCCCACCGCCAACACCGTCACCGTCGGCCCACGCGAGGCTCTCTTGACCGATCGCTGTATCGCCGGCGAAGCCAACTGGCTCGTCGATGAATCCGCCTTCGCAGACTGGCGACCCGTGCTCGCCAAGTACCGCTACAACACTCCCCCCGTCCCCGCCCGCGCCCGCCTGCTCGGGCCAGACGGTCACGATTCCGCGTCAACACCGTCCGGCCGCCGCGGCCGCTTCGAGGTGGTCTTCGACACCCCCCAGCACGCCGTCGCCCCGGGCCAGGCCATCGTCCTCTACGACTCCGAGCAGTGGGGGGGGCAAAGCGACGTCGTCCTCGCCGGCGGCTGGATCGCGTCCGCCTCAACAGAGCCTCTCGCGTAAGCGAGAGACCAATCGCCCGATCACCGGCCCCTATCGCCACTCCCCAGCGCCTCAACCCGCTTGTGTCTGGTTCACCACAAACATCGATCCACCGTCAGCAATCGCCAACCACTCGCGCAACACACGCCCTGCGTGATCTCCGCAAGGTGATAGTCGCTCCCGCCCGCCGCATCCCGATCAGATCGCCACCCGCGCCCCGCGCTCGATCGCCTTTGGCAGCCCCGTCCCCTTAAGTTCCGCCGCGCACGATGCCGAACGCGGCGAGATCTCCAGCACGCAGTCCGGCGCCCCGTCGGCCGTCTTGGGCACCGCCACGCCGCACGCCTCCAGCCACCGCGCCGCCCGCAGCGTCTGGATCCGCCTCGAGTCGTCGGGCGAGTCGGGCACGATCTTCCCTGCCTCCGACGCGTTCTTGATCGGGGCAAACTCTTCCACCCGGTCCGTCTCCATCACGATCGATCGCTCGCACAATGGCAGCGCATCGAACACGAACCGCTCCAGTTTCACACCGTTGTTCGCCGTCGGCGCGATCGTCTCCCCAGTCGCCGTGTCCACACACGGAATCTTCTTCTCCGCCCGGTGATACGGTAGCGAGAACGTCGAGTCGGTGTTCAGCTGCTCCACAAACCGCACCCCGATGACGTGCACCGCAATAGAGCCTGCGTTAAACCGCAGCGATCCGTCCGGGCCCGTCTGCCGCTGATACTCCATCGGCAGATCCGAATACTCCACAATCTCCGTCCGCCCCTTCCGCGGCCCCGCCCCGGCCCGGCAGAACACGCCCACCTTCTCTTCCGCGAACGCCTTGGCCACCATCTTGCTCGACATCTGCGCCGACGAGTCCGCCGCCGCCGCGTGCAGCCCAAGGAACACCGGGTCCAGGATGTTCACGATCGGGTTGTCCACCTGAAAATACGAGATGTGCTCCACCCCGCGCCGACGCATGTCCGCAAGCGCTCCGGAAACATGAAGCGCCCTGAGCGACCCGCCGTGCCCGTCCGGATTCGTCGCGATCTCGTGCTTCTTCGCCAGCAGCACCCGACCGGTCTTCAGGTCCAGACTCGGCATCACCCCCTGCGGGAAGAACATCACGTCCTCGGGGTCGAGCCCGAAGTAGCGGCCGGACTGAAAGAACTCCACCGTCTGCGCGTGGTTCAGCGGGCTGGTCATCACATACCACGGCACCCGAACCCCGTGCCGATCCTTTGCCCCAAGCAGCGCATCGGCAAACACTGCAAACAGCGGCTTGCCCGTCACCGCCCCCGCCGGATAGCACCCCTTGGGCCCCTCGTACCCAAGCCGCGAGCCCTGTCCGCCCGCCACCGTGAACGCGGCCACCTTCCCCGCGCAGATCAACGCCTCGCCGGCAAGCCGCATCGCGTCCCGGTTCCAAGCCCGCCCCGGGCTCCGGTCGTTCAGTGGGTAGTACCCCGCCGGCTCGACCTCCGGCGGCAGCGCGAACACCGGCTTGTTGACCACATACTCCTGCACCAGCCGCGGCAGGCTCTCGATTTCCATCGCCGCCGCCTGCCCGAGCAGGTCCCGCCGCTGGTCATCGGACAGCTGGTCATAGAACCGCAGCACGTGCCCCTGGTTCACGGTCTCCAGGCGGTGCGCGATCGACTGCAGCGAGGTCGGGCTGTGCATTGCGGATTGTTCCAGAAAGTAGGGGGGAGCAGTGTACCGGCCACACGCCACTACACTCGGCCCGATGCGCAACCTATTTACCCACCCGCGCCGTCTTCCCCTCATCGCCCCCTCCATCCTCTCGGCCGACTTCTGCTATATGGGCGACGATTGCCGCCACGTCCTCGCCCCAAGCTCGCCGCCCAAGGCCGGCCCCCTGGGTCTCAGCCGCTCCGCCGAACCTCTGGGTGCCGGGGCCGACCTCCTCCATATCGACGTCATGGACGGCCACTTCGTCCCAAACCTCACCATGGGCCCGGACATGGTCAAGTCCCTCCGCCGGAACCTCCCGGAGGCCTTCCTCGACGTCCACCTCATGGTCACCGACCCCTGGCTTCACGCCCAGGCCTTCGCCAAGGCCGGGGCCGACCACATCACCTTCCACGTCGAAGTCGTCAACGGCCCCGACCTCGGTGCCCTCGCCCGCCGCATCCGCGAGCTCGACAACGGTCGCGGCGGAGCAGGCGGTGGCGGGGGGCTCACCGTCGGCTTGGCCATCAATCCGCCCACCCCCGCCTCCGCCGCCATGCCCTACCTCGAACTCTTCGACCTCATCCTCGTCATGTCCGTCAACCCCGGGTTCAGCGGCCAGGCCTTCATCCCCGACGTGCTTCAAAAAACCAAGCTCATCAGCGACGAGCTCTCCCCGCTTCAGCGTCTCCAGATGGACGGCGGCATCAACCAGTCAACTATCGACAGCGTCCTCGACGCCGGCTGCGACACCGTCGTCGCCGCCTCGGCCATCTTCGGTCTCCCCCGCGACCAGCGGGCCCGCGCCGTCCGAGCCCTCAAAGGTCGGCCAGACGACAAGGATTCCCCCAAAGTGGGGTAATACTCTGCGGTTGTTCGGTGGTGTTTGCCCTGGAATCCCCGGTTATCGGGCCTCCCCACTGATGGATGGCGGCTCGACAGTCCGATCCACTTCGCTAGACTGCCCTCCAACGCTCTTCGTGCTCGTACCCGGTCTGCCGGTCCGAGCCCGGTCGAGCCGGTGACCGGGACGGCCAGACGTCGCGTACTGAGCGTCAGCCGTATCGAAAGTCAGTTCAGACACGCACGACATGGGCAAGGTCGATTCCAAGAAACTCCTGGTCCTTCGCTCGGGTGAAACCGAGTGGGATGCGGCGGGCCGTGTCCAAGGCCGGGTGGACCTCCCCATCTGCCCCACCGGTGCCAGCCGCGTTCGGGCCGATATCGCCGCTCTGTCCGCCCCCGGTGCATCCCCTGCCTTGGCGACCATCTTTTCCGCCCCCGACGAGGCCAGCCGCGAGACCGCTCGCCTGCTCGCCGAGGCCGTCGGAGCCCGCTTAGTCGTCGTCCCGGAACTCCGCGACGTGGGCCTGGGCCTCTGGGAAGGGTTGCTATACGAGGATCTGGAGCGTCGCTTCTGCCGGGCCGGCCGCCTGTTCCTGGAAGACCCCCGGGGCATCACGGCCCCCGACGGCGAGGCCTTGGCCGACTACGCCCAGCGCCTCGACAAGTCGATTTTCAAGCTTCTCCGCAAGGTCAAGCCCGCGACCGCCGCCGCCTTCGTGCTCCGGCCCATCGCCCTCGGGCTGGTCCGCTGCACGCTCAACCAGGCCGACGTCCGCGAGATGTGGGGCATGGTCACCGACCGCCCCCCGGCCGAGTGGTACGAACTGTCGAAAAACGATCCAAGACTCTCGACCGGTTCAAGCGGTCTTCGGCGGGCCCATGCCGCCGCGTAATCGTGCGGGGAAGGATGTTCGCGGGGTGATTCCGCCAGCCATGTGTTGCGGCCGGCGGGCCGGGAGGCACGAGGCTCCCCGGTGTTTTCGAGGATGCCATCCATGACGACGACCGGCTCGGCCATCAAGACCTGGAGCGACCTCAAGGCTCCCCGCAAGAACCAGATCCCCGAGGGTCTCTGGCTCCGCTGCCCCGGCTGCGAGCAGATGATCTATCGCAAGCAGATGGAGGCCAACCTCCACTGCTGCCCCGAGTGCGACCACCACTACCGCATCGGCGCCGCCGAGCGCGTCCGCCAGCTCGCCGACACCGCCTCCTTCGAGGCGATGTTCACCAACCTCCAGCCCACCGACCCGCTCAAGTTCCGCGACATGAAGAGCTACCGCGACCGGTTGGTCGCCGAGCAGATCAAGAGCGGCGCGACCGACGCCGTCCTCGCGGGAACCTGCTTCATCAAGGGCCGCCCCGCGATGCTCTGCGTTCTGGACCTCTCCTTCATGATGGGCTCCATGGGCTCGGTCGTCGGCGAGACCGTCACCCGCTCCATCGAGTCCGCCACCGCCACAAACCTCCCGCTCATCATCGTCTCCGGCTCCGGCGGCGCCCGCATGCAGGAGAGCGGCCTCTCCCTCATGCAGATGGCCAAAACCTCCGCAGCCCTCGCCCGCCACGACGACGCCGGCGGCCTATTCGTCAGCGTTCTCACCGACCCGACCACCGGCGGCGTCACCGCCAGCTTCGCCATGCTCGGCGACATCCACCTCGCCGAGCCCAAGGCCCTCATCGGTTTCGCCGGCCCCCGCGTCATCCAGCAGACCATCCGCCAGGAACTCCCCGAAGGCTTCCAGCGCAGCGAATACCTTCTGAAGGCCGGCATGGTCGACCGCGTCGTCCCCCGCAGCGAACTCCGCAGCGAGCTCGCACGACTCATCGACTACTCCGGGCGCTGACCGGCCCGCGTGAACCCGGGTCGCCGCGTAGTACCTACTCCGGTGGCCGTTCCGCACCGGTGAAGTCGATTCCCTGCAGCCCGCCCCGGGTCCATTGGTACCGGGCAGCGAAGGTATCAAATAACAGCCCCGACGCCGTTGGTGGATCCCCCAGGCCCCGGTCGGGACGGTATTGGACCATCAAGGGTGCCGGGTTCCAAGGCGCGTTGGGCAAGCCTCCGAGATTGGCCTCCGAAGAGCGCTTGATTCGCACCGAGCTGTCGAAGAACAGCAGCGGCTGTCGAGCGTCGGGCTTGGCGTAGTACGAGGCCCGACGCTCGTGCCGCGCGATCAGGTCGAAAAGCAGCACCTTCGAACCCGGGGCGCGGACCTCGAAAGTCTTCCTCGTGCCCAGGGCCCGCTCGCCCATGTTGATCACCAGGTATTGGTTGGTAGGTGCCGCCGTAAACCCACCGAGCAACGGGTCGTAGAAGTCCGCCGAGTATGCCGCCGGAATCATCGCATACGACGATGAATACGCCAGCCGCCATCGCCCGGGGTCGGACGGATCAAACGGGTCCGCCGCGTTGGTCGGGTCCGCTTGCCACCCCTTCCGCACCGAGTCCTCGGGGCAGACCATCGAAGGCTCGGGCAGCCGCGCCACAAGGTAATCGTTGAGCACCAGATGGTTGTATAACGCGTGCGGCACCCAGTTCAGCGGCACCGGCAGATCGTCCCGGGATGTCAGCCGTCGTGCGATGTCCGTCGCCTGCGCCGCCCCCGCCCGCGTATCGGCCACGGCCTCGCCGAACCCGCTCCCGCCGGGTGCCGGGTTGAGATCCGCGTACCCGCTGTACGACCTTCCCGCACGCCAACTGAACGTCGGGATCCGCTCCTTGTGGTCGCTCGAGTAGCCCTCGGCCGCCACCCCATACTGGCGCAGGTTGCTCATGCACACCGTCTGGCGGCCCGTACGCCGAGCGGCTCCGAGCGCCGGCAGCAGGATCGACACCAGCACTCCGACGATCGCAATCACTACCAGAAGCTCGATGAGCGTGAAACCCGCCGGGGAGGCGGTTACCCGCAGTGTCGCGGCACGCCGCTGGATACCCGAAGTGCTCACGGCTCTAACTCCTGCTGATCGAGTGTGGATCAAAGCGCCCCGCCGCCCTTCAGCGGCGCGGGCACAAGGAAAGGGTCTGCTTAGCAGCCTGCGAACCACAGGCTCAGGAAGGTGAAGATGTCCGTGACGTTGCGCCCGTCGATCCCATCGATGTCGGCTCGCGGGTCGTTCGCGAACCACGCCGAGAGGAAGCTGAAGATGTCCGATACGTCCCGAACTCCCGAGCAGTCAAAGTCGGCCCGGCAGGTGTTGACGCTGAAGCGGGCGATGTTCGACGAGACCGGGCTCACCTGGGAAACACCCGAGATCCAGAGGGTCTTGTTGACGCCGTCTGCGATGGGCAGCAGCGAAACGTACGTTGAGACCGCGGTGAGCCCGGCACCGGGCACCGACGACCAAGATGTACCGTTGAACTTCGCGATGTTCGGCGAGGTCAACGACACCCCGTCGATGATCGTTGCCGGACCTACCGCCCAGAGCGCGTTGCCCGTGCCGTCATCGAACTCCGTGATCGCGGCCCAGTCCACGAAGCCGGGCGTGCCGACGCCCGGGACCAGCGTCCAGGATGCCCCATCAAACCGCGCCACACGCGCCTCGCCGGGATTGTCGCCGAAGGTTCCTCCGATGTAGATCTTCCGCGTCCCGCCGAGCGTCACCGCCGCGGGCCGGCAACGATTGACCTGATCCGGCAGCCCCGTTCCCATGGCCTGCCAAGCAGCGCCATCGAACCGCGCGATGAACCGCGCCGGCACACCGTCGATGTCCGTGAACCTGCCCGAAGCCAGCAGAGCGGCACCGCCGCCATCGTCCACCGATGTGAGTGCGCAGAGCACTCCGCCCGGCAGTCCGCCAAGGCTGGTGAACGTGAACCGGCCTGGCAGGGCGAGCCAGTTGGTCCCGTCATACCGAAGCACCTGCGCCGACTCCACGTTGTTCCCGTCTACGGCATGAGTCGCGACGTAAAGGATCGGGAGCAGCGGACCGGCACCGTCGGGATCCACTCCCGCGATGTCCCCGACCGCGAACGCCGGCTCGCCATTGGGCCCGATCACGTTCTGCCACTGCCCGTTGCGAAGCGTCTTCAGCGTCGAGAGCGAGTTAATTCCTGCCAGCGCTCCACCCAGGAACAAGCGAGGCTCTCCGTTCTCGCTACCGATCGCAAGCGTCTCGCCCGCCTGCGCGCCCTGAGCGCACCCGCCGAATCCCTCCCACGTTGTCCCGTTCCAGCGTGCCAGCGTCGAGCCCAAAGAGCCGCCCATCGTTGAGGTCGCCATCGCGAGCACGTTCGCCGGAAGCGGGCCAGCCCCGTCGGGATCGAAGTTGACCAGGGCGTTGACAAGGCCCGCCGACCCGATGCCCGACGCCAACGGTCCCCATGTCTGAGTCGTTGCGTCGAGCGCCGCGACCCCGCTCACGCTGCTCGACCCGGCCTTGCGGAGCGATCCGAGCACAAGGAGCTGGTCCGACAAGGGGCCGGCCCCGTCCAGGTCCACGCTCGTCAACGCCCGCGGCAACGCGAGCGACCCGCCGAACTGGAGGCAGATGTTCCCCTGAAGGTTGCCGTCCGCGTATGTCCAGCCCCCCGCCTGCGTCCATCGGGCAACGTACCGATTGTTGCTCGTCGCCGCCTCGTCCGGATCGTTGATCGCCGCAAACAGCGTGTCTCCACCGGCACCAGACTGCATGGCCAGCGCCTGCACGAACTTCGTGCTCGTCGACCCCACGGTCGGAAGCATGGCCGTCCACGCCGTGCCATCGAACGATGAAAGATGCGGGAAGCTCGCGAAGCTCGAGCACCCGACAACCAACCTTGGTGCCAGCGGCCCGACCCCGTCGGGATCGAAGCTGGTCAAGGAGTCGACGAACCCGTTGATGCCCGCGAAGCCCCCGCCGATACCTTCCCAGTTGCTGATCGCCGGGTTCCACAGAGCGATCCGGCTGGTTCCGACTGGACCGTTGCCGATCGTGGCGAACCGCCCACCGATCACAAGCCTTCGGGCCGTCGCCGGATCGTTGTCGTGGTCCCAATCGCCCAGCGAAAAGGCGATGTCGGTGTGCCCGATGCTCATCGCCGACCACGCCGTCCCATTCCATCGGGCAACGCCCCGGATCGACGACCCGCCGGCGAGAAGGAACGAGCCCGCAACATATAGCGCGGGTGGGGCGATCCCCGGCCCGTCCTCGTCAAGCACCCACATCGCCGACACGGTCGGAATGATTCCGGTCACGGCCGTGCCGGTGAGTCCCCGCGAGGGGTTACCTCCCGTAGAGGTCCCAGGACCGAAGCCCTCCCAGCTCCCCGTCGTCGGATTCCAGCGAGCAATATTGTTGGTCACCGTGCCGCCCGATGTTGTCCCCCCCCCGATGCGCCTGAACGTGCCCGCTGCGTACAACTGACCGTTGAACACCACCAACGATGAAAGCGTCGCGGCCGGGCCACCCATCAAGCTGGCGCGAAAAACCGGTCCCACCTGGGTCCAAGTGCTTCCCGTCAACTTGACGACTCGCCCAGTCTCGGCGGCATACAGCATGGGGCCCGAACCCGAACCATCATCGAACATCACGGCCGCACGCGGCTCGGTCAGCCCCGCGACGTTGAACCCCGTTGCCCAGCCAGTCCCCGGGCACTGCGCGCCCACGTGGCCCGCGGTCATCGCCACAGCAAAAACGCCAGACAACAGTCGCGACAGCGAGCGATTCTTCGAGAACTCGAGCATGGCATCCTCCGGAGTTGGTTCCACATTTCTCGGACCGGCCCAGCGGGGCACGGCTTGGCACAGCCAGCTTCACCATAAACCACCGAATCATCTCGGCCAGTTCTCCGAGAGAATTTTGCCAAAAGCTGGGCTTTGGGTCGACTCGCAGTAGGATGGTGTGCATATGCCAAGCACTACGGGCCCGACCGGTTCAGTTGAAGTCCTGGAACGGATCGCCGGATTAGGGGATCGCTTGCGAGTACACCTCGCCGGCGTCGTTGCTCAACTCGGCGATCAGCCTGTTCGTCCTCAACGACTCGCTCACGAACTGCACCTAAACAAAGACCTTACCAGCCGGTTGATGAGTGCCCTGAGCAGCGACGAGCCGTTGGCGGTCATGTACGCGCTTCCCGGTCCCGTACCCCTTCGGCTGTTCCTCACCGCCGCCGCCGATCACGGCACTTCCACCTCTAGCATCGATCTCGCCCGCCGGAGCGTCGACGAGTTTGATGCTCTGCTGTCGGAGTATTTCGAGGACCGCAGCGAGCTCGACGCTCTGCTGGGCACCTCCATCCGTGACGCCCGCCGCCGGTCCGAGGCGGCGGCCAAGCAGGCCATGTTCCGCGGGGCCGTCGGCATCAAGGGTGTGAGCTGCGAGGCGGCGTGCGTCGGGTTCATGATCCATCCGTCGCCGACCCAATCCGGCTGGTGCGACACCCTCATGGTGGGCGGCATGATCGGCCTTCGTCGACTCAGGCCCGGCGTCAACATCGAGTACACCAGCGATCTGGCCGAGTCCGACCACGTTCGAGCCCCGCTCGGGCGAACCCCGGATGGTGATTCGCTGCTGCGAGAGTTCTGCTCACCTCAGCGACTCCCCATCGAGAGCATCGTGGAGAGCCGCCGAGTTCGATACCGCCTCACTGGCGATGCCGTGGGGCTGCGCTCCGCAATCAATCTCATGCTCGCCGAGTACTATCCCGCGAACCACCCCCTACAACCGGTGCTCGACCGCCCACGAGTTCGTTACGTTTATGCCACCATCGAACAGCCAGTACGGCGTCTGGTGCTTGATGCTTTCATTCACCGCGACGTCTGGCCAAAGACAACCCCATCTCTGGCGATCTTCGACACCGTTCTTCAGGGACTGGCCGACCCTGTCGACCCAGGCCAGGCCGCGCGCCGTCTTGATCTGGCCGAGTCGGTCGAGCAGATCGGTACCGGGATTTCCTGCGCACGCCACAAGAGCCTTCCGCGTTACACCGAGGCCCTCATGAGCGTCGCCGACGGACTGGGCTGGGATCACAAAGCCTTCCGAACATTCCGCTGCGAGATCCTCTACCCTGTCTACGGTTCGCAAGTGTGCATCCTCTTCGATCTTCACCGACCCGATCTTGGTTGATTTCCGTGTCTCACGCTCCCGCGACAGAGGCCGCGATATCTCCGCCGTCTATAGTTGGCGATGAGCACGGATCGGACCGCCACTTGCTCGCCCGCCTCGCGATCCGGCCCAGCCAGCAGCAGCATTTGGGACGCCGTGGGTGGTTGAACTCTCCGCCGGGGTTCTCATCGCCCTCTTTCTCGCGTCCCTCGTCGCCGGTTGCGTAGACGCGATCGCCGGCGGTGGCGGCCTCATCACAATCCCCGCCCTGCTCTGGGCCGGCATCCCCGCCCCCATGGCCCTGGGCACCAACAAGCTCCAGGGCACCGCCGGCTCTCTCTCCGCAAGCCTCCACTTCATCCGAATCCGCCTCGTCGACTTCAAGGGCTTCTGGCCCGCCATCATCGCCGCCCTCGTCGGCGGCGCAGCCGGGGCCGTACTGGTTCAACGCATCGACCCCGACTTCCTCCGCGGCGTCATCCCATGGCTCCTCATCGCCATCGCCGCCTACATGCTTCTGGCCCGCCGCCTGGGCCAGGTCGAGCGCCACCGCCGCATCGGCATGACCGCCTTCGCTCTCACCGTCGGCCTCGGCGTCGGCTTCTACGACGGCTTCTTCGGCCCCGGCACAGGCACCTTCTTCGCCCTGGGCTGCGTCACCCTGCTGGGCATGACCCTGCCCACCGCCACCGCCCACAGCAAGCTCCTCAACCTCGCCAGCAACGTCGCCTCGCTCGCCCTCTTCATCGCCGGGGGCAAGGTCCTCTGGGTCCCCGGCCTCATCATGGCCGCCGGCCAGTTCATCGGTGCACAGGTTGGGGCCCGCCTGGTCGTCCGCGGCGGAGCCCCCCTCATACGCACCATCGTCGTCGTCGTCGCCGTAGCGATGGCCATCAAGCTCCTGGCCCTGCCGTGAGCCGGCACCCAGCCACGCCGCGCAAGCCCGCACTCACCGCCGGATGAACGTCGCCACCACGCGTTCGCCCGCGTCCAGCAGCTCGAGCTTCGAGCCCGCTACGCGGAACACCTTGGCCTCGCCCAGCGCCGCCAGATACCCCGCCTCGAACCGGTTCGCCCCCTCCGGCCCGGCCATTTTCGTCGCCGCCAGCCGATCCAGCGTGATCCGGCCCTCGTTCAGCCCCGCCGCGTCCGTCGTGCCGGCAAACCGATTGACGCCCGCGAAACCGGAGACCGCTCCGTCCCGCGTAACTGCCAGCGACGGCACCCGATCCGTCTTCTTCGGCGGCGGCGGAACCGCCTGCCCCCTCAGCGACGCAAGCACCCACTCTCCGGCAACCTGTTCAGACATCGCAGCGCTCTCGGGAGGGGCCTTGCTCGTGTTGCAGGCCGCCAAGGCGGTGAAAACCGGCAGAAGCGCGATCGTGAAAGCGAGCCGGCGCATGAGGATCTCCTTGACGACCCAGTGTACCGACGCCGGTCTATACGCGAGGGGTGACCCGCCCTCTCACGCCGCCGTCGTCCCCGCCTCGTGCCGAAGCTGCCCACACGCCGCCGCGATGTCGCGACCGCGGCTGGCCCGGATGTGCGTGTTCACCCGCGCCGCCCGCAGAATCCGCTGAAACTCCAGCACGTCCCCGTCCTCGGGCCGCACGAACGGCATCCCCCTGACCTCGTTGTACCGGATCAGGTTGACGTTGCCGCGCACCGTTCTGGCAAACTCCGCAAGCTCGCGCGCATGCTCGGGCCGGTCGTTGACACCCCCAAGCAGGATGTACTCGAGCGTGATCTCCCGCTTGGTCTTCTCGAACCACTTCTGGCACGCCGAGAGCAGCTCGGGTATCGTCGTATATTCCGCCCACGGGATCAGCCGCCGCCGGATCTGGTCGTTGGGCGCGTGCAGCGAGAGCGCCAGCGTCACCGGCACCTCCAGCTCCTCGGCCAGCTTCTCGATCGCCTTGGGAAGCCCCACCGTCGAGATCGTGATCTTCCGCGCGCCGATCCCCATCCCCCACGGCGCATTGAGCGTCCGCACCGCCCGCACCACATTCTGAAAGTTTGCCAGGGGCTCGCCCATCCCCATGAACACCACGTTGCTGATCCGCGCGATCCCGCCCCCCGCCCCGCCCCCCCCGCCCCCCCTAACCCCTGCGCTGTCCAGCAGCGACCGAAGCCGCCACACCTGCTCGACAATCCTGCCCGCTGAAAGATTCCCGTCCAGCCCGCCGATCCCCGACGCACAGAACTTGCACCCCACGGGGCAACCCACCTGCGACGAGATGCACGCCGTCCGCCGCGATCGCGTCGGCCCCTCGCCCTCCTCGCCGTCGCGCTCGTCCGCGTCCACCGGGATCATGACGCACTCGGTCTGGCGTGAAGAGTCTGACGGAGTCGTCAACCCGCCCCCGTGAACCGGCGACGAGCCGAGCACCCTGAGCGACGTGCCCTTTTCGCCCTCCCTTGCCACCTCGTCACCTCGATACCCCGCTCCCACCTCAAAATCTTCCCACTGCACCAGCAGCTTCTGCGTCCCGTCCGATGCCTTCTGGGCCAGCACGGTCTGCCCCGAGAGAAACGTCATCTCTTCCAGAAGCACGTCCCGATCCCGCTTGGCGAGGTTCGACATCTGCGCGGGATCGACCACGCCCCGGGCGTACACCCAGTCCAGGATCTGGGCCGCCCGATACGCCGGCATGCCGCGCTCGATGCACCAGACCTTGAGAGATTCGGGAGTGAAATCAAAGATGTGCGAGGTGGGATTCTTCACGGCTGGCCAATGGTATCGGGCCTCTGAACCCCACACCCCGCCCGGCTACCCTGCGCGGCTCATCCGGCCCGAAGTTCTCCGCCAAGTCAACGCCCGGCCCCGCGCCCGACCCGAGGAGTTTCAACCCATGCGGCATGTCCACGTCATCGGTCTGACCCTCCTGCTGGCCGGCGGGCTGAACGCCTGCACCTCGAGCAAGCCCGCCGCCGACAGCGCTCCCGCCGCCGCCAAGGCCCCGCTCCTTCCCGCCTCCGCCCCCGAGCTCGAGCCCCTCGCCTTCATGACCGGCCAGTGGGTCACCGTCAACGCCAACAGGTCCGTCAACCGCGAGCACTGGATGCGCCCGTCGGGCAAGACCTTCCTCGGCATGTTCCAGCAGCAGGCCGCCGCCGAGCGTGGCGGCGGGCCCGTCCTCTACGAGCTCTCCGCCATCGTCGCCGAGAAGGACGGCATCACGCTCTACCTCCGCCACCTGCACCGCAAGCTCGAACTCGACGACCGCCGAAAGGACGTCGACGTCTTCCGCATCGCCACGCTCGAAACCGGCAAGGCCGTCTTCGTCCCGATCAACGACGTTCCCGGCGGCATCCAGTCCGTCACCTACCGCTCCGACGGCCCGAACACGCTCGTTCAGGACATCGCCTTCAAACCCGAATCCAAGGAGAAGGGCTTTTCGCAGATCTACTCGCGCGAATGACCCGGACGGCCGGCCCCACCCTCCCTCACCCGCCCCCCTCGACCCCATCCCCCTGGCCTTCCCCCCAGCTTCTATCCCCGGCTTGACCCCGGGGCTTGACTGCCCACCCCCCAGCCTGCCTACAGTTCTCCGTCTCTGCATCGAGCCGGCGAGTGCCGGCGCCTCGTTTGGGACTTCCGACGCTTTCTCTGCCCGAGTTCAAGCACCGGTATCACAGGGTTCGTCTCGGGCAAATGAAGGAATCGTCGTATGAAGCTTTACGTTGGTAATCTCTCGTTCAAGACCTCGGAGCAGGAGCTTCGCGAGTCGTTCGAGCAGTACGGGACCGTCACGTCCGCCTCGCTGGTCATGGACCGCGAGACGGGCCGCCCCCGTGGGTTCGGCTTCGTCGAGTTCGCCGACGCCGCTCAGGGCCAGGCCGCGATCGACGGCATGAACGGCAAGAACCTCGGCGGCCGTGACCTCACGGTCAACGAGGCCCGTCCCCGCGAGGGTGGCGGCGGCGGCGGCGGTGGCGGCAGCCGCGGCGGCTGGGGTGGCGGCGGCGGTGGTGGCGGTCGCTCCTCCGGTGGCGGCGGCGGTCGCTCCTCCGGCGGCGGCGGTGGCAGCTACGGCGGCGGCGGCGGTAGCAGCGGCGGCGGCGGCGGTGGCCGCGGCGGCTGGTAAGCCACTCGCTTCGTCAGTTCACTAAAAATACAGACGCCCGGACCCACAAGGTCCGGGCGTTTGTCATTGATCCATCGACATTGATCCATCAACCCCCGCCCTAGATCACCTCGCCGGGCAGTCCGCCTCCGCGACCCCCGCCTCCGATAGTCCCGTCGGTCCCCGGCCGGCCTCGCCTTGGGTACCCCCGACGGTCCCCGTCGGGCCTGGCCCCTTACACCCTCACACCTCGCGCCCACCCACCGTCAGCGGCACCGCCCCGTACGCCTCCCGCGTGATCTGCCAGTTCCCGACCCGGATCTTCCGACCCTCGGGGTCCACACCCTTCTCGCGCATCAGCCGCTTGAGCGTCGCCGGCAGGGCAAACTCCGTGTCCTCTTCCACAACGTCGCGGCTGGAGATCGAGCCGCCGTATCCCCGCAGGAGCGTCCGGCAGATCTCGGCAACCAGGTCCTCGGGCGCGCTCGCCCCCGCCGTCAGCAGCACCGTCGCATCCCGCCCGTCCCCCGGCGTCCCGCGGAACCACTCGTCCCGCAGCTCGGAAACATCGTCGAGCAGGTACGCCTTCACGCCTACGTTCTCCGCGATCTCCGTCAGCCGCACCGAGTTCGACGAGTTCTTGGACCCCACCACCAGCACCAGGTCGCACTCGGGCGCGATCTGCCGCACCGCGTGCTGCCGGTTGGTCGTCGCGTAGCAGATGTCCGAGCCCGGCGGCTCCTTGATGTTCGGGAACGCCGCCTTCAGCGCCCGGATGATCACCTCCGCGTCATCCGTCGAGAGCGTCGTCTGCGTCAGATACACCAGCTTGCCCGGGTCCTTGATGAAGAGCGTCGGGATGTCCAGCGGGCTCTCGACGACCTGCGTCGCGTCCGGCGCCTCCCCGCGCGTGCCGATCACCTCCTGATGGTCCGCGTGCCCGATCAGCAGGATCTGGTAACCCTGCCGCGCATACCGGATCGCCTCCGAGTGCACCTTGGTCACCAGCGGGCACGTGGCGTCCACCGTCGTCAGGTTCCGCTGCCGCGCAAGCTCACGGGTCCTAGGCGAGATCCCGTGCGCGCTGAACACCAGAATGTTCCCCTCCGGCACGTCGTTGAGGTCCTCGACGAAGATCGCCCCGCGGTCGACAAACCGCTTCACCACGTGCTTGTTGTGCACGATCTCGTGGTACACGTAGATCGGAACGTCCTTGCAGAGGTCCAGCAGCTGGTCAACCACGTCGACCGCCATGTGGACGCCCGCGCAGAAGCCCCGAGGATTCGCCAGCAGAATGTGCATGCCCCAAGGGTAGGAAGCACAACCACACCCCGCGCCCCACAACCGACGCATCGAACTACCCTTGACCCCGATGCACGCCTCGCCCCCAGCGCAATCCGCCGCCCTCGACCCCCGCGTCCCGCCCATCGATCTGCTCCCGCTCGTCGGGCCCGACGCCGAAACCGCCAACTCCGTCCCCGCCTGCTCCCCCGCACAGGCCATCGCCTACTGCCGCGGCCTGGCGACCAGCCACTACGAGAACTTCAGCGTCCTCACCAGCCTCGTCCCCGCCTCTCTCCGCGACGATTTCGCCGCCGTCTACGCCTTCTGCCGCTGGGCCGACGACCTAGGCGACGAAACCGGCGCCAGCCCCGAAGCCCGTGCCCGCTCCGAGGCCCTCCTGGCCTGGTGGCGCACCAGCCTCGGCGACTGCCATGCCGCCGCCTGCACCACCGATGGCAGTGGGGGACATTCGACTGAAGCCCCCCTGGGCACCGCCCACCCTTCCCACCCCGTCTACATCGCCCTCGCCCAGACCTTCCGCCGCCACCCCGCCCTTGAGCTCAAGCCCTTTGGCGACCTCATCGACGCCTTCATCCAGGACCAGCGCGTCACCCGCTACCAGACCTTCGAGCAGTGCGTCGACTACTGCTCCCGCAGCGCCGACCCCGTCGGTCGAATCGTCCTCCAGCTCGGCGGCTACCCCAACACCCCCGCCAACGCCGACCGCTACGCCATGAGCGACGCCACCTGCACCGCCCTCCAGCTCATTAACTTCTGGCAGGACGTCCGCCGCGACCTGCTCGAACGCGACCGCGTCTATCTTCCGGAGCTCGATACCGGCATCTCCGCCGACATGCTCCGCGACTGGGCCCACCGCCCCGACGACCCCGCCGCACGCGTCCCCTACATCCGGGCCGTCCGCGGCCTGATCGACCGCACCGCCGAGCTCTTCGATCAGGGCCGCCCTCTCCCAGCCGCCCTCGACCCTTCCCTCGCCCCTGTCGTCTGGCTGTTCGGGGCCGGCGGCGAAGCTATTCTCCGTGCAGTTGAAGGGATGGGGTGCGCAACGCTGTGGTCCCGGCCGCGGCTGAGCAGGTTCACCAAGGCGGGCCTCGTCGGCCGCGCGTACCTGTGGGCGAGGTTCCGGAAGGCGTGAGGCATCGGCGTTTGAGCGCAAGCACGGCGAGCATCTCCAGCGGGCCCGGCGCATCGATTTCCGCGGCGTCGCTGGCCCCCCCCGGGCCAACCGCCGCCGTGCGCCCCCACCTCCCCGGCGTCCCGGACGACCGCCTCGACGCCGCGTACGCCGCCTGCGCTCAGATCGTCCGCGAGCGGGCCCGAAACTTCTATCACGGCCTCCGACTCACCCCCGAGCCACGCCGCGGCGCGATCTACGCCATCTATGCCTGGATGCGAGCCGCCGACGACTGCGCCGACGCCCCGGAGCCCGCCCCCGTCCGCCGCGAACGTCTTCGCCTCTTCGGCGAGCGCACCCGCCGCATCGTCGACGCCCAGCTCCCCCACGAGGCCGACCCGCCCTTCTGGCTCGCCCTCGCCGCCACCGTCCGCTCCTACCCCATCGACCCAGTCATCTTCTTTGACATGCTCGAAGGCCTCGCCGAGGACCTCGACGCCCCCGGCTACCAGACCGACGACGACCTCGCCCGCTATTGCTACCGCGTTGCCGGAACCGCCGGCCTCGCCTGCGTCTGGATCTGGGGCCTCAAGCCCGGTGTCGACCCCGCCCACGCCCGCCAGCTCGCCCTCCGCCGCGGCCAGGCCTTCCAGCGCACCAACATCCTCCGCGACTTCCTTCAGGATTTCGACGAGGCCCCCTCCCGCGTCTACCTCCCGCGGGAGATCTTCGCCCGCCACGACCTCACCCCCGACCAAGTCCGCAACTGGCACCGCCCCGACGCCTGCGCCGCCCTCGTCGCCGAGCAGGCCGCTATCGCTCGCGAGCACTACAGCGCCTCCACCGAGCTTGAATCCATCATCGACCCCTCCTGCGGCCCCACGCTCTGGGCCATGACGCGCATCTACTCGGGCCTCCTGGACATCGTCCAGAAAGACCCCGCCCGCGTCGCCGACCAGCGCCGCATCCGCCTCCCGGGGGCAAAGAAGGCCTCCATCGCCCTCCAGGCCGCCGTCCTCGCGAGGGTCGGCAAGTGGTGACCGCCCCGCGCGCCGCCCCCGACGTGCTCATTGTCGGCGGCGGGATCGCCGGCATGGCCTGCGCCCTGCGCCTTAGCCAGGCCGGTGCCAAGGTCACCCTCCTCGAAACCCGCAAGAAGCTCGGCGGCCGCGCCACCTCCTTCAAGGACGTCCGCTCGGATCGCTGGCTCGACAACTGCCAGCACGTCGTCCTGGGCTGCTGCACCAACTATCTCGACCTGCTCGAGCGCCTCGGCGCACGCGAAAAAATCATCTGGCACACCAGCCAGTTCTGGCTCGAGTCCGGCGGCCGGATGAGCGTCGTCGAGCGTGGCCCCCTCCCCGTCCCGGCCCATTTCTCCGCCTCCTTCCTCCGCGCCGCCTTCCTGTCCCCGGGCGAGAAGTTCCAGATCGCCCGCGCCTGCTCCCGCATCATGCGCGTCGACCGCCGCGACCACGCCGCCCAGACCTTCGCCGAGTTCCTCAAGGACACGGGCCAGACCCCCCGCGTCATCGAGCGCTTCTGGGCCCCCGTCGTTGTCAGCGCCTGCAACCTCGACTGCGCCCGCGTCTCCGCCTCGAGCGCGCTGCACGTCTTTCAAGAGGGCTTCCTCGCCGCCCGCTCCGCCGCCGACATCGGCGTCCCCGGCGTCCCGCTCCTGGACCTCTACGAGCGTGCCGAGTCCATCATCGCCGCCGCCGGCGGCCGCGTCGTGCTGGGGGCAGGCGTCGAAACGCTCGACGAAACCTCCGCTACCACCACCGACGGCGAACGCTTCCACGCCGGCGCCGTCGTCTGCGCTGTCCCCGTCGAACGCGTCCGCCGGATCGTCAGCCCCGATGTCCAGGCCCGCGACGACCGCTTCGCCCGCCTCGATGCCTTTACCCACAGCCCCATCCTCGGCGTCCACCTCACCTTCGACCGCCCGGTCCTCCCCGACCTCCCCGGCCGCACTGGTCAGCCCATCCCCCACGCCGTCCTCGTCGAGCGCTCCACGCAGTGGATCTTCCGCAAGGACGACCCGGGCTGCTACGTCCACGCCGTCATCAGCGCCGCCGACGACTGGGTCGATCTCACCGAGTCCCAGATCGGCGACCGCGTCCTCACCGACCTCCGCGCCTGCTCGCCCCGCGCCCAGGACGCCACGCTCGTCGGCGTTCGCGCAGTGAAGGAAAAGCTCGCCACCTTCGCACCGGTCCCGGGCCTCGAAGATTCGCGCCCCGAGCCCGCGGGCCCCTCGCGCCTCGTCCTCGCCGGCGACTACACCAACACCGGCTGGCCCGCCACCATGGAAGGCGCCACGCGTTCGGGCTACGCAGCCGCCGCCGCCGTCCTCGGTACAGCCCCCGAGCAATCGCTTGTTCCCTCCCTCCCCGTCGCGCCACTGGGCCGCCTGCTTGGCCTCAAGTCCGCCTGAACCCTCCAGATTCCCGGAGTCCGAAACGATGCCGATCCATAGCTCTCCCCGCGGCGTCGCTCGCCCCTTCCTCATCGCCCTTTTCGCCTGCGCGTCCCTCGCCAGCGCTCTCTACGCCCAAAGCGCTCCCCCCGCTCCCCCCGCCCCACCCGTCGCACCAGCCCCCCCCGCATCTCCCGCTTCGTCGCCCGCCCCAGCAGCACCCGAAGCCCAAGCCAGATCCAAGCCCCAGGGCGTCATCCGTCACGGCGTGACCCAGGCCCCCGCCAAGCCCGCCGGGGCAATCCGCGTCGCCGCATACAACATCGAGAATCTCTTCGCCCCCGGTGCCGAGGGCAGGATGGCCGATCAGAAATCCCGCGGCACAATGCCCAAGCCCGATGCCCACATGAAGGCCGTCGCTGACGCCATCCGGGCCGTCGATGCCGATGTCCTCGCGCTCCAGGAAATCGAATCGCTCGAAACCCTCACCACTTTCCGCGACACCTACTTGAACGACATGGGCTACACCCACATCTCTTCCCTCGATGCCGGCGACGACCGCGGCATCGAGCAGTCCGTCCTCAGCCGCTTCCCCATCACCCAAGCCAAGAACTGGCTACACCTCCCCCTCGGCGGCACCCACCCCGCCAACCGCAAAGACTCCGACCGCGTCGCCGGCGGCCCCATCCAGTTCAAGCGCTCGCCCCTTCTGACTACCATCCAGCTCCCCGCCTCCAAAGACGCCCCGGCGGGCGCCCCGGAGACAAAGCCCCAAACGCTCACCCTCTTCAACGTCCACTTCAAAAGCGGCGGCCGGGCCGACGGCTACTGGCGCGAACGCGAGGCCGACAAGACCGCCGCCCTCGCGAACGAGTTCCTCTCGGCCGACCCCGCCGCCGCCGTCATCATTCTCGGCGACTTCAACGCCCGCCCGCAGGAGCGAGCCTTCAAGTTCATCTCCGGTGCTGGCTTTGTAGACGCCTTCGGCGATCTGCCCGACGGCGACCCCAAGTTCATCACCCACTCCTCCGACCGCGTCATCGACCACCTGATGCTCAGCCCCCGCGCCGCCGCTGGCCTCATCAAAGACACCCGCTTCGTCTTCGGCACCATCAACCGCCCCGCTGGCGTCGACTGGCGCACCACCGACGCCCCCGACGGATGGGCCTCCGACCACTACCCCGTCGTGATCGACCTCGACCCCGCGAAGATGAACTCCTGGACCGCTGCGGCGCCGGAGTCGCCGGCGGCCCCCGCGGGCGAGAAGAAGTAAGGCCACGGCACGCGCAGACAAACGGAGGTACTCTTGATTGTCAACATCGGAACGTTCGTGGGGGGGCTCGTGCTGCTGCTGGTCGGCGGGCGGCTGCTGGTCTCGGCATCCGTCGATACCGCCAGTCGGCTGCGGGTCTCGGCGCTGGTCGTTGGCCTGACGCTCGTCGCATGGGGCACCTCGGCCCCCGAACTCTCGCTCAATCTCATTTCGGCGAGCAAAGGCCGGGGAGACCTCGCGCTCGGGAACGTCGTGGGGGCCAACATCTGCAACATCGCGCTCGTGCTGGGCGCCTGCGCGATCATCCGGCCCCTCGTCGTGCAGCAACGGCTGGTCAACATAGAGCTCTGGCTCAACGCGGCGCTGCTGGTGTTCATGGCGGGCATGGCCCTGCTCTTCGGCCTGCCCACCTGGTCGGCCGCGGTCATGCTCGCGGCCTTCGCCGCGTACAGCGCCTGGACCATCATGTCCGCGCTCCGCCAGACCGAGGTCGCGCCCGCCTCGGCCGCCGCGATCGGCAGAGATCCGACGATGGAAAAGTCGCCCATGGGATGGTTTATGATCGGCGCCTGCTTCGTCGGTGGGCTCGCCCTGCTGACCTTCGGCGGCTCGCTCGCCAGCGACGGGGCCTCGGGCGTGGCGATCGGGCTGGGCGTGCCCGCCGCTATCGTCGGCGTCACCATCGTCTCCATCGGCACCACCCTGCCGGAGATGGTCACCGGACTGATGGCCGTCCGCCGCGGCCAGACCGACCTGGCGGTCGGAAACGTCGTCGGCTCCTGTCTGTTCAACGCCGGTGCCATCTTCGGGCTCTCGGGGCTCATCGGCAGCTCCATGGGTGCCGCGGAGACGCCCGTCGACGCCTCGCTCCGTCTCCCGCTGGTGTACATGGCCCTGCTCGCCCTGGCGCTCATCGCCATCGTGCGTACGCACGACCGCACCGTCTCCCGGACCAAAGGCACGGCGCTCCTGGCGAGCTACGTGGTCTTCCTCGCCACCTCCTCGGCGCTCCTGTGGCAGAGCGGGCCCTGAACCGTCCGGACCGCGACGGGCACACCGCGGAACACTGCGACCATGCAACCACCAGAAATACCTTTGCGGACGCCCGTGCCCGTCGGCGTCGCGGTCGAAAGCGCCGTCGCCGTTCAGGAGGCCGTACAAGCCCGGCGATCCGCCGCGGAGTTCACCGAGTGGCTCACCCGCCTGGGCTTCGAGTGGTCCGTCAAGCTCCTGGCCGTCATGCTCCTGCTCACGATCGCCTGGATTCTGGGCATGTGGGCCCGGCGGTCGATCGGTCGGATGCTGGCCCGCTCCAAGATCGACCAGACCTTCGGCCGCTTCGTGGGCAACGCCGTCCGGTGGATCATCCTGGTCATTGCGATCATCGCCTGCCTGGGGTTCTTCGGCTTCAACATCACCAGCATGGCCGCCCTGGTCGGCGCAGCAGGCCTCACTGTCGGCCTGGCCATGCAGGGCTCCCTCTCCAACCTGGCCGCGGGGCTCATGCTCATGGTGATCCGGCCGTTCAAGATCGGCGACGTCGTCCAGCTCGCCGGCCAGATCGGCAAGGTCAACGACATCGATCTCTTCAACACCAAGATCGATACCGGCGATAACCGACGCCTCATCATCCCCAACGGGCAGATCTTCGGCTCCACCATCGAGAACATCACCCACCACCCGGTACGCCGCTGCGACCTGAACGTTGGGGCAGCCTACGCGGCGGACCTCCGCCTCACCCGCGAGGCGCTCCGCCGGGCCGCGCTGGGGGTTGCCCGGCGAGTGCCCGATCGCCCCGTCGACGTTGTCCTCCAGAACCTGGGCAGCAACGCCGTCGAATGGACCGTCAGGGTCTGGGTCCCGACAACCGACTTCCTCGCATGCAAGGACGAGCTCGTCGGACGCATCAAGGACGAGCTTGACGCCGCGGGCATCCCGATCCCGTTCCCGCAGATGGACGTCTGGCTCAGATCGGCCTTGAACTCGGCCGCGATTCGAGAAGCGCCGGCCCGGCCGGACTTCCCGGACGGGCACTGAACAGGCTTGCTTCCGCCGGCCGCAACGCCTACTCTCTCGACCCGGCTCCGGGGAACGCCTGCCCCCGTCCGGACCACGCCAGTCATCCACCCAAGCCAGGCAATCGGTGAAATCATGCCCAAGAACAAGAGCCACAAGTCCAGCCTGAAGCGGATCAGCCTGACGGCGACCGGCCTCGTGCGTCACAAGCGAGCCGGCGGCAAGCACCTCCGCTCCCACAAGTCCTCCAAGCGCCTCCGCCGCCTCCGCACCGACAAGACCATGTCCAACCCCGAGGCCAAGCGCCTCGAGAAGCTCCTGTTCCGCCGCCTCCGCGGCCGCGACCAGGCCCGGGCCGTGCTCAAGCGCAGCCCGAACCCCGCCGAGCGGAAGAAGGCCCAGGCCGAGAAGCGCGCCGAGCGGGCCAAGCTCGGGCTGACCATCGGTCCCAAGAGCTGAGCCGTTCCCCTCGCAGTCGGTCGTTGTCATCGAATCCGATCCCATCCCTGTCCGACGGGCTTCAAGCCGGGCGACCCCTGCCCGCCCCGACTCGGACGCATTGACGGAGTCTCACCATGCCTCGCGTTCGCAAGGGCGCCGCCCGTACCCAGGCCCGCAAGCGGATCCTCCGCAAGGCCCGCGGCTACTTCGGCTCCAACCACAAGTCCAAGTACCGCGCCGAGAACGCCGTCGTCCGCGCCGGTGTCTACCAGTTCCGCGACCGTCGCCGCCTCAAGCGCGACATGCGCCGCCTCTGGATCACCCGCCTCACCGCCGCCTGCCGCATGCGCGACCAGCGCTACAGCGTCTTCATCAACGGCCTCAAGATGGCCGGCATCCTCCTCAACCGCAAGATGCTCTCCCAGCTCGCCATCGAGGACCCAAAGGCCTTCGACGCGATCCTCCAGATCGCGATGAGCAAGACCTACGCCGGAAAGGCCCACCCCGCCGCCGACATGGGCGGCCTCAAGATGTCCGACAGCGTCGTCCACACCCGCGCCAAGTCCGGCTCGGGCGAGGGCGACCTTATCAACATCGAGGGCATCGGCCCCAAGTACCGCACCGCGCTCGGCAAGGCCGGCGTTTCCTGGGTCCGCGAGCTGCTCGCCACCGGCCGCACCAAGGCCGGCCGCGCTCAGCTTGCCGATAAGACCGGCATCCGTGAAGGCTCCATCCTCACGTGGGTCAATATGGCCGATCTGATGCGCATCGGCGGCATCTCCGGCGACTTCGCCGAGCTTCTCGAGGCCTCCGGCGTCGACACCGTCAAGGAGTTGGCCCAGCGCCTCCCCGACAACCTCCTCGCCAAGCTCCTGGAAGTCAACAAGGCCAAGCGCCTCAGCAAGGCCGAGCCCACAGCGGCTGATTGCCAGGCCTGGGTCGCCGAAGCCAAAACGCTCGACGCCGCCGTCGAGCACTGATTCTCCGCTCACCTCTTCCCCACGTCACCCCCTCACGCGGGTCACCTAGGCTCTGCCCGGGCGACCCGCGTGTTTCGTTTCTCCCCGGAGCATCCCGATGTTCGGCAACGGCTGGTGGGTCACAAACACCCTCAACTCCCTCGGGCCAGCCGGCCTCACCTCCTGGATCATCTGGGTCATCGGCTCCATCACGCTCCACGAGCTCGCCCACGGCTGGGCCGCCCTCAAGAAGGGCGATCCCACGCCCGAGACCAGCGGGCACATGACGCTCAACCCCGTCGTCCATATGGGGATGCCCAGTCTCATCATCTTCGCCCTCGCCGGCATCGCCTGGGGCGCCATGCCCGTCGATCCCTCCCGCCTCCGCGGCCGCTACGCCGAGGCCTTTGTCGCCGTCGCCGGCCCCGCGACCAACTTCATCCTCGCCGCCATCTGCATCCTCGCCGCCGGAATCCTCGCCGCCCTCGAGCCCTCCACCGGCGGTCCCGGCCCCATCCCCGAGCACATCCACAAAAACCTGTCCCTCTTCTTCAAGCTCGGCGCCATGCTCAACATCGCCCTGGGCCTCTTTAACCTCTTCCCCGTCCCGCCGCTCGACGGCTCCCGCATCCTCGCCAACTTCTCCCGCCCCTACCGCGAGTTCACGATGTCCCAGGCCGGCGGCTTCCTCTCCATCGTCGGCTTCGCGCTCGCCTTCTTCTTCGCCGGCAGCCTTATCTTCCAGGTCGGCGCCACCGTCCTGTTCTTCGGCATCGCCGTGGTCGAAGCCCCCCTCCGCATGCTCGGCCTGGGTGCCTGAGTTCCGCCCCCCGGTTTCCCTACGCTCCCATCCCGTGAAATACGCCGTCATCATCGCCGACGGGGCCGCCGACAAACCGCTCGCCGAGCTCGGCGGCCAGACGCCCCTCCAGGCCGCCCGCACCCCCAACCTCGATGCCCTCGCCGCCGTCGGCCGCGTCGGCACCGCCGTCACCACTCCCCCGGGCTTCGCCGCCGGCAGCGACGTCTGCTCCATGTGCCTGCTCGGCTACGACCCTCGCAAGTACCACACCGGCCGCGCCCCCCTCGAGGCCGCCGCCCTCGGGCTCGAACTCCGCCCGAAGGACTGGATCTTCCGCGTCAACCTCGTCACCCTTGGCGACGAGAGCTCCGCCGACGCGGGCCTCATGCTCGACCACTCAGCCGGCGCGATCTCCTCCGCCGAGGCCCGCACGCTGGTCCAAGGCCTCTACGACTTCTGGCTCGCCAGCGAGCCGGCCCTGTGCGCCGACCTCCGCCTCACCCCCGGCGCCGCGTACCGCAACATCCTCGTCGACTCCTCGGCCAACGACGGGCCCAACTTAGCTCAGCGTGACTACGGCGCCGTGACCGCCACCCCGCCCCACGAGATCCCGCGCGAGCCGTGGCGCGAATACCTCCCTGCCGCTAAGTCCTCCTCCGCTCCCGCCGCCGAAGCCGCCCGCATCATGAACCGGCTCATGGAGCTCTCGCGGCTCTACCTGCCGACCCACCCGACCAACCTCGCCCGCGTCGCCGCCGGCAAGCGCCCCGCCAACGCCGCGTGGATCTGGGGCCAGGGCGTCAGTCCGAGCCTCCCGAGCTTCGCCTCACGCTTCGGCCTCTCGGGCGCGATGACCACCGCCGTCGACCTGCTCGCCGGCATCTCCGCCCTCATCGGCTGGGAGCGCCTCGACGTCCCCGGCGCGACCAGCTATCACGACAACGACTACGCTGGCCAGGGCCGCGCCACCATCGACGCCCTGGGCCGCTTCGACCTGGTCTGCTGCCACGTCGAAGCCCCCGACGAGGCCAGCCACCAGGGCGACGCCAAGACCAAGGTCGCCGCCATCGAGGCCATCGATCACCACGTCGTCGGCCCCGTCATGGCCGCCCTCGCCCGCTACGGCGACCCCGCCGTCGACCGCTCCGCAAGGGGCTGGCGCCTCCTCGTCCTACCCGACCACTACACCCTCGTCTCCACCCGCAAGCACGACGACACGCCCGTCCCCTTCCTCATGGCCGGTGCCTGGGTCCGAAGCGCCGTCCAGCGTCCCTACAGCGAGGCCGCCGCCGACTCGAGCGACCTCCGCGTCAGCCCCGGCGACGAGCTCATGGAGTACTTCCTCCGCGGCGGCCTCGCCCACGTCCCCGCACGCCCCAAGTAACTCGACCAAGCGCCCATGACCCCATGACCCCATGACCCAAACCCCTCCCCAGCCCGAGCCCGACCCCGGCCACATCCCCCTGGATCTGCCCGAGTCTCTGCGCGTCCGCCCGCAACCCGCCCCCGCCCCCGATCTCTCCACCAGCCGCCCGTCTCTCGTCCCCGACTCGACCGACCTTGACGCCTGCCCCAACTGCGGCAAGCCCATGGCCGCCGACGCCGTTGTCTGCTTCAACTGCGGCTACGACCAGAAGTCCGCCCGAGTCGTCAAGCCCGAGGTCGGCGTGGTCGTCCTCGAGCCCCAACCCCCCGTCCGCCGCGAGAAGCCCGAGTTCGTTCTCCCCGGCCGCGGCTCGCCCCGCGTCGTCGCCATCGCCGGCGTCGCCTGTGTCCTGGCCGCCATGATCGTCAGCGCGACGGTCAGCAAGAACGCCACCGTCGGGATCGCCGCAGCGCTGGCGGGGCTCGTGCTCGTCCAGACGCTCCTGCACACCGGCACCGGCGTCGCCGGCGTCTGGCTCGCCAGCAAGTTCACCGCCACGCAGTTCGAGCGCCACGTCGATCTCGCCGCCTCGCGAATGCTGCTGGCCGTCGGCGTCTTCCAGCTCGTCGCCGCCCTCCGACTCAGCCTCGAGAGCCCCTTCGCCCGCGCCCCTGTGTTCCTGCTCGCCGTCGGTGCCTACTGGCTCGTCCTCTTCGCCTTCTTCCGCCGTTCCCACCGAGACACGAGCCTGCTGGCCGCCTGCCACATGGGCGTCTGGATGCTCGTCGAGTTCAGCGTCCAGATCCAGACCTGGCTCGCCTCCGCCGCCACCCTAAAATGAGTTTTTTCGGAGTCCCATCGCCCATGCTCATGCCCTTCACGCCCGCCTCGCAGATCGTCCCCGAGAACCTCGACGCCACTCGCGCCGACGCCCTGGAGCCGCTCTATCGCGAGCTGATCGATCGAGAGCTCCATTGTGTCAAGTGCCTCGAACGCCTGCTGATGGACCGCTCCGAGCTCGACGCGGCCGTCAGCGAGGCCGCCAGCGTCCTCTACATCCGCATGACCTGCCAGACCGACGACCGCGCCGCCACCGACGCCTACACCGCCTTCGTCGAGCACACCGAGCCTGGCCTCCGCAAATGGGGCTTCGAGCTCGACCGCAAGATCGTTGAGGCCCCCCAGGCCGGGGACCTCGACCAGTCCCGCTACGCGACCATGCTCCGCGACCTCAAGGCCGGCGTCGACATCTTCCGGGAAGAGAACATCCCCCTGGGCACCGAGCTCACCATGCTCGCCCAGCAGTATTCGCAGACCTGCGGCGCCATGACCGTCGATTTCGACGGCCGCGAGCAGACCCTCAGCCAGATGGGCCGCTACAACGACACCACCGACCGCGACCTCCGAGAGCGTGCCTGGAAGGCCGCCGCCGAGCGCCGCTACGCCGACGCCGACCGGCTGGACACCATCTTCGAGCAGATGCTCCCGCTCCGCCACCGCGTCGCCACCAACGCCGGCTTCGACAACTTCCGCGACTATTCCTTCGTCTCCAAGCGCCGCTTCGACTACACCCCGACGACCTGCCACGACTTCGCCGCCGGCGTCGAGCGACACGTCACCCCGCTGGTCCGCCGCCTGCTCAACGACCGCAAGGCGGCCATGCACCTCGACACCCTCCGCCCTTGGGACACCGCCGTCGATCCCATGGGCCGCCCGCCCCTCCGCCCGTTCAAGGACGTCCGAGAGCTCGTCGACAAGTGCGCCCGCATCTTCGATACCATGGATCCGGAGCTCGGCCGCATGTTCCGCTCCCTCGACGACGCCAACGCCGGCGGCGAGAGTGGGGGGGGCGGCGGCCTCGCCCGCAGCCTCGACCTCGACTCCCGCAAGGGCAAGGCCCCCGGCGGCTACCAGTCCAGCCGCGAACGCATCCGCAAGCCCTTCATCTTCATGAACGCCGCGGGCGTCCAGCGCGACGTCGACACCCTCCTCCACGAGGCCGGCCACGCCTTCCACTCCCTGTCCATGCGGGCCGAGCCGCTGCTGCACTATCGAAACGAGCTCCCGCTCGAGTTCGCCGAGGTCGCCAGCATGAGCATGGAGCTGCTCACCTATCCCCACATGCACGAGTTCTACACCCCGGGCGAGGACGCCCGGGCCCGCCGCAACCACCTCGAAGGCGTCCTCCGCGGCCTGGTCGCCATCGCCATCATCGACCAGTTCCAGCACTGGATCTACGAGCATCCCGCCCACACCCGCGCCCAGCGCCACGGCCAGTGGGTCGAGCTCCAGAACCGCCTGGGCCTTGGCCTCGACTGGTCCGGAATCGAGCACCTCCGCCGAGCCGAGTGGCACCGCGTCCTGCACATCTTCGAGATGCCCTTCTACTACATCGAGTACGGCATCGCCCAGCTCGGCGCCCTTCAGCTCTGGCTCAACGCCGGCGCCGACCGCCCCGCCACCATCGCCGCTTATAAGAAGGCCCTCGCCCTTGGCGCCAGCCGCCCCCTCCCCGAGCTCTTCACGGCCGCCGGCGCGGAGTTCGACTTCGGCCCCGCCACGATCCAGCGCCTCACCGCCCGCGTCGAGCAGGAGCTCGCGTCCATCGCCCCCTGACCGCAGCCCGACAAATCCCTCTTCGTGCCCGCGTCCCAACCTCGCCGCGCCCGTGCGTGCCTCGCATTTGAGCGTTTCTCGCCCGCGTGTTACCATGCCCGGCATCCCGCGATCTCCCCGCGGGTATCGGTGTGTGCGCCGCGGCCTCCCGCCGCCCACGCATAGCTCTCCGCCCATCGCCCACTCCCGGAGTCTCACCCGATGATGTCGCTCCCTAGCTCCACCCCCCGTCCCCCCCGTCTCCCCCGCCCCGCCCGACTCTCCCTCCTCCTTGCCGCCGCCTGCATCGCCCTCGCCGCCGCCCCCGCGCTGGCTCAGAAGGTCCTCCAGCTCCCCATG
>JBBQRT010000033.1:0-39020 GCA_038214505.1 Phycisphaerales bacterium
CCCGTCCGATGCGTAGCAACAAGATTCTTCACCGCCTGCTGTGTACCGCCGCGGCGGTGCTCGGGCTGGCCGGCGCGGCCTCGACGGCTGGCGCTCAGGTGGTCATCAGTCAGATCTCGCCCGGTGGCGGCAGCAGCCCCAGCAGCGGCGTCGCCGGCGGCGGCAATGCCGAGTACATCGCCGACTTCGTCGAGCTCCACAACAACTCCGACCAGGCCGTCAGCCTCGCGGGCTGGAGCCTGCAGTCCGGCACGGCGACTGCCAACGTCACGACCGTCATTTCGCTTCAGGGCGTCATCGAGCCGGGCGGGTACTACCTCGTCCAGCTCGCCACGCCCGCGAACTTCGTCGGGTTCCGCGGCCTGCCCTTCCCCGTCAACGCCTCGTCCAGCGTCAACCTGGCCGCCACCGGCGGCAAGCTCGCGGTCGTGCGTAACAGTACGGTCGCCCTCAACGTGAGCGACCCCGGCACGCTGACGGACCTGGTCTCGGACTTCGTCGGCTGGGGCAACGCGAACGCCAGCGAAGGGGCCGCGGCCCCCGCGCTGACCAGCAACAGCGCCGGGCTCCGGCGCCGCGTCGGCGGGTGCACGGACACGGGCAGCAACGCGGCCGACTTCGAGGTCGTGACCGTGACGGCGGCGGCCGGAGCCCTGAACTCCCAGCCCCGCAACACGCTCTCGGCCGCGTCGCTGTGCGCGTCGGTCCTGCCCGTGCAGGTCTGCTGCAACACCCAGACGGGCGCGTGCGTGGTAACGCTCGCTTCGGCGGCGTGCCCCTCGGGCACGGTCGCGGGCGCGGGCCTGACCAGCTGCCTGCCGACCAACCTCTGCCCCGACCCCGTCGGCGGCTGCTGCATCAACCTCTCGTGCAGCCTGGCCACCCGCGCGTTGTGCCTGGCGACCGGCGGCGTGTTCCTCGGTGCCGGCGATGCCTGCCCCGCGGGCTTGCCCTGCCAACCCCCGGCGGTCCGCATCAGCCAGATCTATACCGGCGGCGGCGAATCCGGCGGCGTGTTTGATCGCGACTTTGTCGAACTGTTCAACGCGGGCACCACGGCCGTGGACCTGACGGACTGGAGCCTGCAATATGCCTCCGCGGGTGGCCAGTTCACCCAGCGCGTCAACTTCCTCGCCGGAGCCTCGATCCCGCCGGGCTCGTACTACCTGATCCGCCTGGGCGGCGGTACCACCATGGGCCTGACGACCTTCAGCGGCGACTTCAACCCGACCACAACCTTCGGCATGGCGACCAACTCCGGCCGCCTGGCCCTTGTGACCGGGCGCACCCCGCCCCCGGTGCAGCTTGCCAACTGCCCCGGCCTGCCCCGCGCCGATGTGGCCGACTACGTCGGCTTCGGCGACAGCGGCGGCCCGATCTGCTTCGAGCTTCAGCCCACGGGCACGCAGCTGGGCGTTTCGACGGCGGCCTACCGCCGCGGCGACGGCTGCATCGACACCGACAACAACGGCAACGACTTCATCCCCAACCCCCTCCGCCCGACGCTCCGTTCGACGAGCGGCACCGTGGGCACGCCCGCGGTCGCGATCGCCACGCCCGTCAACGGCTGCACCGCGACCCTCGGTGCCTGCTGCACCGGCGTCGCCTGCGCCGTGACCTCCGAGGCCGGCTGCACCGGCATCTTCCTCGGCCTGGGCACGCCCTGCTCCTACGCCACTGGCGCGAACCTCCCGACCGCCTGCGGCCAGCCGATCGGCCGCTGCTGCGTGGCGACACTGTCCTGCTCGGTGCTGACCGAGGCGGACTGCCGTAGCGCCGCCGTCTTGGCCGGCCTGAGCGACTACGAGGCCTGGATCATCGGCGGCACGTGCACGTCCGGCTCGAGCGGCACGCTGGTGAGCAACTTGTGCGTCGGCGTGTGCTGTGTGGGCTCGGCCTGCACGCTGACGACCCGCGACCAGTGCGTGGGGCCGACGGCGTATTGGACGACCAACACGCGCGAGATCCAGGGTGTCGGCGTGACGGGCGCCGTCTCAGGCACCTGCAGCGTCAACGTCTGTGCCGTGCCCGTGCCGGTGCAGGCCGGCGACATCCTCTACGGCGCCAGCGTGGGCCAGAACTACGACTCGGTCTGGCAGATCCGCGACGCGGGCACCCCCGCGGCCCCCAGCCCCCAGCGCGTCGGAACCATCACCCGCTACAGCAACGTGCAGTTCCTGGCCTTCGACAACTCCTTCAACTCGCCCAAGAACGCCCGCGGTAACCTGCTGGGCATGGACTTCGGCTCGATCGGCGGCGGCGCGACGATCTTCAACCTCGCCACCAACGGCGACCTCAACGCGGGTTCCATCATCTACCGCCTTCAGGCCGGCAACGTCCAGAACCCTTTCAACGTCCCGACCGGTCGCTACGGCACGCTGGCCGTGAGCCCCGGCAACCGTTATGTCGCGACCGTCGGCTACGACAACTCCCGCGTGGTGATCTTCGAGTACGCGGCCGGACCCACCCCGGGCACCGGCGCCGGCGCGTCGTTCACCAACGCCTGGACGGTCGGCAACGCCTTCGGCTTCGGGCCTACGGACCTGAACTTCTCGCCGCTCTTCAACTCCGGCGCGGTGTGGCTGGACGACTCGACACTGGTCGTGCTGGTCCGCAACGCGAACCCGGCGTTCCCCGGTGCGCCCCTGGCCCCGGCCCTATTCACGATCCCGATGACCCCCACCGGCCCCGGCACGCCCGTGTTCCGCACGGCGGTGCCCGACGGCGGCATCGACTCCAGCCGCGTCATGTCCTTGGCGTACAACCCCGCCGTCAGCCCGTTCCTCTACGCCTCCAGCTCCTCGTTCGCCGGCACGACCAGCAACGTGCTGTCGATCGTCGATCCCCGCCCGTCCAACTGGGTCGTGATGCGTGGCCTGGCCACCACCGCGTCGCTGCAGACCGGCCGCTCGCTGGTGGTTGGCAACGATCGATTCCTCTACTTCAGCCAGTTCGCCGGCACGGGCCAGAACGCCGGGGCTTCGCTGATCGACCGCCTCAACCTCGACCGCAACAACGATGGCGTGGTCGACTCGTCGGGCGACCCGCTGGCCAACCTCGATGTCATCGCGATCCCCGACAACCTCGGAAGCTCGACGACGCCCGCCGACCCGGTGGTCAACACGACCGTCAACTACTTCCTCAAGGCCAGCACGGACCAGAACACCAACTCGTTCAACTCGCTGGAGATCGCCCTGACGAGCTCCACGGGCTCCGTGGTCTGCTGCCGCGGCGTGACCTGCGCCTTGGTCGCCAATGCCGCCGCCTGCATCGCTCCCGCGGGCATCGGCACCCGCCCTCTACCCGCCTCGAACACCAGCTGCACCGGCCAGTCGGCCGTCAACAGCGGCTGCTGCTATGCCGACTTCACCAAGGACGGCAACAAGGACGTGGCCGACATCTTCGCGTTCCTCTCCGCCTGGTTCGCCAACTCGCCCTTCAGCGACGTGGGCGGCGACGGCACGGGCACCCGTGACGTATCGGACATCTTCCAGTTCCTCTCCGCCTGGTTCGCCGGCTGCACCTAAATCCGACTCGGCGGCCGCACCCTACTCAAGCCGCCGTACATCTCAAGCCGTTTGACCATGAGGGCCCCCGAGCGGGGGCCCTCATTTATTTGGGGGAGGCCGGGGCCGCCGCGGCCGACGGTTTCGTCGGTCGGCCCGACGAGCCAAGACCGAGTTCGCCCGGGCCGGTAATCAGCCGCGCGCCCTTGGCGAAGAAGGCGAACTCCCAGGCCCACTGGAGCATGACCAGCACGCGGTTGCGGAAGCTGACGAGAAAGACCACGTGTACCAAGGCCCACAGGGCCCAAGCCGTCGCGCCGGCGATCTTCACGCCCCGGATTTCCGCGACGGCCCGCAGCCGCCCGATGGTCGCCAGGGCGCCCTTGTCGACATACCTGAACGGCCGCGCTGGCCCGAGCGACGCCGGATTGCGCCCGGCGCTGATGGCCGCGGCACGTTCGCGGATCAGCCCGGCGGCGTACCGCCCCATCTGGTTGGCCGCGGGCGCGACGCCGGGCACGGGCCGGCCCGACGCCGCGTCGATGACGCTCGCCAGGTCGCCCAGGGCGAAGACCTCGGGATGGCCGGGAATCGCCAGATCGGGCCCGACGACCACGCGCCCGGAACGGTCAAGCTCGACGCCCAGCGTCCGGCTGATCGCCTGGGCCTCGACCCCCGCGGCCCACATGACGTTCTCGGCCCAGATCCGCTTGGGCCCGATCATCACGCCGTCGTCGTCGACGTGCGTGACCCGCGAGCCGAGCAAGACCTCGACGCCCAGGGCCACCAGGTCGCGCCGGGCCCGCTCGGAGAGCACCGGCGGGAAGGTCCCCAGCAGGCGGTCGCCGGCGTGGACGAGCACGATGCGGGCGGTTGTTGTGTCGATGGCGCGGAAGTCGCGCGGGATGGCCCGGCGGGCGACCTCGGCCATCGCGCCCGCAAGCTCCACGCCCGTGGGCCCGCCGCCGACGATCACGAACGTCAGCCGGGCCGTCCGCTGGTGCGCGTCGGTCTCCCGCTCGGCGGCCTCGAACGCCAGTAGGAATCGTCGCCGGATCTCCAGCGCATCGTCGATCGTCTTCAGGCCCGGCGCGTCCTTGGCCCACTCGGTGTGGCCGAAGTACGAGTGGCTCACGCCGCAGCACAGGGCCAGAAGGTCGTACTCGAGCACGCCGTCGGTGAGCAAGACGCGCCGGGCCGCCAGATCGATCTCCACCGCCTGGCCCATGAGCACGCGGCAGTTGGCCTGGCCCGACAGGATCTTGCGGATCGGCCCGGCGATCTCCGCCGGCGACAGGCTCGCCGTCGCGACCTGATAGAGCAGGGGCTGGAAGGTGTGGTGGTTGCTGCGGTCGACCAGCGTGATGTCCAGTTCGGCGTGGCGGAGGTTTTTGGCCAGGGTCAACCCGGCGAACCCGCCGCCGAGGATTAGCAGGCGGGGACGGGGTGGGGCCGCGGAGCTCGTTAGCTCGGGGGGCGGAATGGCGGCGGGCTGGCTCATGCTCTGTGAGTTCCTTGAAGCCGCTCCGGGCGCGTTCGGCGGCGGTCGGATTGTGGGCCGAGTCCGGGAGTGAAGACTGGTGCGTCGCCGGGTCCGGGATAAACTGGGGATATGTTCGACCGGCTGGTATCACGCCTGGATCTGATGGCTCGGGGCGAGGCAATGCGGGGCTTCCACTCGAGGTGGCTGACCAAGGCCCTCAAGGTCGGGTCGCGCCCGCCACGAATTCCGACCCGCAAGGTCGAGCCCGGCGGCGGCGGGGGCTGGGCCACGATGATGGACACGCCCGAGGGGCGGGCATGGGCCGAGGAGTTCTGGGAACAGACGCTCAACCACCCCGAGGCGGGTTGAGATCGGCTCGGGGATGCGAGAACGGTCGGACACTTGCCGGTGGTGCCGTCCGAGTAGACTTGGACGGCTTGCTGGCCCTCCGCGTGCCGACTAGGGCTCGCGGCGGGGCGAAATCAGGCCGATGATGACTGTTTGGCGGAGGCGCTCGGGGGGGCGGCAGGGGAGCATGATGACCGAGACACTTCACACCTCGCTCAACCGCCCGTGGGTTCTCAAGACCGGCGGTTTCATGGTCGTCCTGCTGGTCTTCGGGTGCTGGGGCCTGTTTGACGGGCTGTATCTGTATCCCAAGCGCGGGCTCGAGGACGCGTCGTTCCAGTTCCGCGACTTCCTGGTCGCCGCCGACAAGGCCGGGCGCCTGACCAGCAGCACGATCACCGTCGCCGACCCCGCCGCGACCTACGCCGAGCTCAAGGCCAAGCGGTCCCAGCTCCAGCAAGCCGCCGGCGGGGGCAGCGGTTCCAACGACCAGCTTCGCGCGGCGATGGAGTACAACAAGCTCCTCTGGCTCGACTCGCTGAACAAGGCCTGGCGCCTGAGCCCGGCCCCCAAGCCGCTGGGCACCGTCGAGAAGACCGGGCGGACGCTGACCTTTGATCCCGCCGCAGGCAAGGGATTCGCCCAGACCGCCAGCAGCGGCGAGAAGGCCGAGCTCTCGCCGCAGGCGTTGCTCAACGAGCTGGGCACGCTCTGGGGCTCGTCCGACAAGCCCTCGCCGCTGTCGGCGTACGACATGTGGTTCCAGTGGATCTTCGTCGTCGTAGGCTATGGCGGCGGGCTCTGGATCCTCTTGACGATCATCAAGAGCAAGGCCAAGGCCCGGCAGATCACCTTCGACCCCGCGATGCAGCGGCTCGGGCTGCCGGGCAACGTCGGCATTCTGCCCGCGGACGTGAAAGACATCGACAAGCGGAAGTGGCACAAGTTCTACTGCACGCTGTTGACGAACGACGGGCGGGCCCACGAGCTGGACCTGCTGCGATACACGCCACTGGAAGAGTGGGTCCTTGCGATCGAGAAGACGCGGTTCCCCGAGCGGGCCGCCGAGACGGAGAAGGCCGCGACGGCCGAGGCGAGCGCGTAGAACGAGCCGAGTCGTCGGCCTTTGCCTCTGGCTAACTCGCCTTCGGGTACCCCGCACCTCCGGGGCGGGTCTTCCTCCCTTGGTATCTTGCTTTACCCCCACACCGTTACGACGCCCGCCGGGGACCGGCGGGGTATCCGAGGCCGCGTCGTCACCGACGCCCCTTCAACTCTCCTCGGGCAGCGGCACCAGATCCGCCGCCGTCATGTGCACGGATAGTGCATCAAGCTCGGTCGAGTGCTCGATGCGGTACGGCCCGATCGCCGTCCGCCGGAGCGCGGTGAGCACGCCCGGCAGACCGGTGAGCGCCTCGCCGATGTCGCGGGCCAGCGAGCGGATGTACGTGCCCTTGCCGCAGCGAATATCGAGCGAGAGGTTCGGCCATGCGTACTCGAGGATCGTGATCTGGTGGATGATGATCGGCCGCGGCTTGAGTTCGGGCTTCTCGCCCGCGCGAGCCGACGCGTAGGCCCGCTTGCCATTGACTCGGATCGCGCTGAATGTCGGCGGCCGCTGCTGGATCGTGCCGCTGAAACGCTCCGCGAGGATCGCTTCAACCCTCTCGCGGCTCGGAGCCTCCAGCGGCCCATTGTGCGGCGCGGGCTCGACCTCGAGGTCGTCTGTCGGGCTCGAGCGCGACAGGTCGATCGTCGCCAGATACTCCTTCTCCCTCGCCATGAGCCGCTCGCACCACCGCGTTCCGCGCCCCACCAGCACGATCAGCAGCCCCGACGCCAGCGGGTCCAGCGTGCCCGCGTGCCCGACCTTGATCGAGCGCGGGCAGCCCCCGGCGATCAGCCGCCGCTTGACCGAGCGCACGACCGTTGTCGACTTGATCCGCACGCTCGCCGGCTTGTCGACCAGCACCAGCCCGCCGATGGGCACGGGCGCCGGCGGCGGCGCGGGCGTCTCCTCGATGCGGGCCTCGGGCGGGATGTCGCTCACGGCGGGCCCTTTCGGTACACATCGATGCTCACCGGCTTGCCGGTCGAATAGTTCAATCCGCGGACGCTTCCGAGCCACTCGAGCTCGTCGATCGCCCCCAGGTCCTCGCCCCCTGCCCTCTTGATGCGCTCGCGATCGATCGCGACCAGGGCCCGACGGTTCCGCGCGAGAAACGACCGCACATCCTGGGCGTCCAGCCGCCGGGCCCGCCCACGGGTCAGAAAAATCGCCGAGTCCTCGTGATAGCCGACCAAGCCGATGGATGCCGGAGCCCGGTCGTCCCGCGGCGGGTCCGCCTCGCGCAGCACATTGGCCAGCCGCGGACTCACCCAGAGTGCCGGGCTCGCCGGCAGGACCGCGTGCAGGAACACCGCGCCCCACGCCGCCGTCAGCGCCACCGCGATCAGCTGGGCCTTCACGACCCGCCCCCGCACCGCCGCCAGCGTCGCCAGCGGCACGACCACCAGCACAGCGAGCACGATCGCGCCCGCCGCGATGAGCGTTGTTGTTGCCGGCATGAGCCCCGACGCCGCCCCGCCCCGCACGCTCGGCAGCAGACTCGCGATCGTCACGCCGCCGAGCGCCAGCACGCCGATGACCCCCCAGAGCACAAAGCCCAGCCGGGCCCCGAGGCTCGTCGCGTGCTGCAGCGACCCCGCCTGGGCCGCGAACACCGCCCGGGCCGACAGCAGCGCGAGCGCCGGATACAGCGGCAGCGTGTAGTGCGGCAGCTTTGTGCTCACCAGTTCGAACACCAGCCACGTTGGCAACACCCACGCCAGGAGGAACGCCTCGGGACGCCTCGCCACTCGCAGCGGCTTCAGCCGCACACCCCGCGAGACGCCGCGCCGAACCGCCGCGGCCGTCAAGAGCACGCCCGGCCAGAACAGCACGCACACCGCGACCAGGTGATAGCCCGGCGGCCCCCAGTGCCCCTCCGCCGGCTCCGCCGAACGCCCGAGCGTCTCGGCATACACGATCGACCAGTACTCGCCGAGCCCGACCCGCGCGACAACCGCCCCGATCCACGGCCCGACCATGGCGATCAGGATCACCAGACCCAATACCGGCCGCGACGCCCACATCCAACCCGCGCGTCGGGCCAGCACGCTCAAGGCCAACGCCGTCAGCAGCGCGATCATCGGCGTGATCGGCCCCTTGGCCAAGATCCCCGCGGCCACCGCGATCCAGAACACCATCGGCCACGCGAGCCCCGCACGCCGCCCCGCCAGCGCCCGAGATGCGATCTCGAACAGCCCCCGCTGCGCAAGCACCACCGTGAGCAGGAGCAGCTGATCCGCCCGCGCCTGGTGCGCGTCCCACACCAGCATCGGGCTGACCGCCAAGAGCGCCGCCCCCAGCATCGCGGCCCGCGGGTCGAACAGCCGCAGGCCCAGTCGCCACGTCGCCAGCACCGTCAGCAGCGCACACACCGCGCTCGGCACCCGGAACACCCAGATGTTCCCGTCCGCCGTCCCCTCCGGATCCCCCAGCGCTTTCACGCTCAGCGACTGCAACCAATACACCAGCGGCGGCTTGTTCAGCCGGGCCCGGTCCTGCACCCGCGGCACGACCCAGTCCCCGCTCTCGACCATCTGCCGGCTCGCCTGCGCAAAGCGCGACTCGTCGCGGTCCACCGGCCCGATCGTCATCAACCCCGGCACCAGCACGAGGGCGCACAGCAGCACCAGCCCAAGGCCGGCGGTGCGCCAGCGGGCATAGACGGACGTGTGATCGGGCAGGGCGATAAGCACGCGGAAGAGGGGACTATACAGTCCGCGGGTATCATCGCGCCGCGTGAGCGACCCGTTATCAACCCCGACCGCCGCCGAGCCGCCCGCCCAAGGCTGGTGGTCCCGCTCCGGCTGGCTCGTCGTGCTCCTGGTCGCCGGGGCCCTGGCCCTCGTGGTCTTCCCGTTCGACGGCCCCATCGGCGCCGCCATCGCCCGTTTCGGCGCATCGCTCAAGGGCGACCTCCGCCGCGAGATGTTCGCCTGGCAGCAGTATGGCCAGGGGCTGTTCTACCTCGTGCTCACGCTGGTCATCTGGCAGATCGACCCGCTCCGCCGCCGCCGCCTGCTGGACCTCCTGCTCATCGTCGGCCTGGCCAAACTCATCTCACAGTCGGCCAAGATGTTCATCGGGCGCCCGCGCCCCAGGCCCTACTTCAACGACCCGCAGACACTGCTCGGGCCCATGGGCAAGTACCCGGTCCCCACCCAGGACGGCTCGTGGCGGCTCGTCCACGCCTGGCAGGACGGCAGCGCCGACCTCTGGTCCATGCCCTCAAGCCACACCATCTTCGCCTTCGCCGCCAGCGCGTTCATCACCCGCCTCTATCCGCGTCTGGGCCTTGTCGTCTGGCCCCTCGCCCTGCTCGTCGGACTCTGCCGCGTGCTCTTCGACGCCCACTGGCCGACGGACGTGATCGTCGGCGCGGGCGTGGGCTACGCGATCGGCACCCTCGTCACCGGCCGCTACCTCGGCGTCCGCCTGCTCGACGCCATCTGGGTCCGCCTCGTCGACCGCACGGCCGGCCCGGCATATCCGGCCCTGCGCGATGCCGAGCTGGCCAGTCGCCGGCCATAACCCGCCGCGGACCTCTCGCCCCCGCTCGCCGCCCGCCGCGATCGAACAAACACGCGCACCCGTCCGGCGGAACGGACTTTTTCGCATCTTGCCCCCGGGGTGTGCCGATGCGGTCTGCCCGCGTACACTTGCCCCCCACGGCGGGTCCTTCCCCGCCGCCGGCGATCAAGCACGGAGAGGTGTCCGAGAGGCTGAAGGAACGCGACTGGAAATCGCGTAAACGGGTAACCGTTTCGGGGGTTCGAATCCCCCCCTCTCCGCTTGTCAAAGCCCGGTGGCGCTGCCCGCAGCGCCACCGGGCTGTTGTTTCTGGTCGGCGAGGCTCCCAGTCGATGACGCAGCCGCGGCGTTCGGCACGCCGCGGAGAAACTGGATGGAAGTAATCGGGAACCTTCAGCGATGCAGGCCCACGCCGTCGCTGGCAGGTGGAATCGAAGTATTTCGATCGTGTGGCACGCCATTGATCGCCGGTGCCACCAAAGTCGATCAGCTTTGGGATCGACTTCGGTGCCTCTACCCCTAGTGGCATATCCCACCGCCCAACGCACCGACTTCGGCTTCAGGACAACCCCGCTTCGGCGGCGCGGCACCTGAACGCCACCCGCCGGTGTCACCGTCCGAGAAATCTGGGCGGCCTCGCCGCGTGTTTCGTCGAGTGCCTGGGGTGTAGCCTGATCTATCGGCAATAGCCGCAACCTTGCGGCGTTTGGCCAGAGGGGACGGGGGATGTGCGCCTCGGGAGGTATCTTCATGGCCGCGTGTCTCGCCGCCCTACGCGGTGTCGGGCTGGTCGCCATGGTTGTCGGGGCTCTGGCGACCACCGCGCACGCTCAATGGACGACCGCGCCCGTCGCGGCCCCGGGCGTGCAGTATCGCACGTTTCAGAGCCCGGCCGCGGGGACCAGCGTGAGCTTCCACATCTACACCCCGCCCGCGTATGGCCTGCAGCCGCTGCGCCGCTTTCCCGTGCTGTACTGGCTTCACGGCGCGGGCTCGGCGACCACGGGCATCGCGCCGATGACCGGCTGGTTCTCGAACGCGATGGCGCTCGGACTGCTGCCGCCGATGATCATCGTCTATCCCAACGGCATGCCCTACGGCATGTACTGCAACGCCGCCGACGGGTCGGTGCCGCTCGAGACCGTCATCATCGGCGAGCTCATCCCGCACATCGACGCGAACTTCCGCACCATCGCTTCGCAGAGCGGACGCATTCTCGAAGGCTTCAGCATGGGGGGCTACGGCACAGGCCGCTTTGGCATCGGCAACAGCGGCTTGTTCTGCGGCATCTCGATGCTCGCCGCGGGCCCCATGCAGCTGGACTTCCCCAATGCTCCGCCCGATGCTCCCATCCCTCCCGCTCGCCGCGACACGATCTTTGCGGATGTGTGGAACAGTGATCCCGCGCTGGTCGTTGCCGCCAACCCGTGGACACTCGCGGCGGTTCATGGTCCGGCGCTCGCGGCCAACAATGTGCTCTTTCGCATCGCCGTGGGCGGCGACGACAGCGTGCTCCCGCCCAACATCGACTTCCACAACCGCCTGACCAGCCTTGGCATCACGCACACATTCAACATCTATCCGGGTGTTGGCCACCAGCCCATTCCGCTCCTGTCGGCGATCGGGCCGTCCAACTGGTCCTTCTATCGGGATGCCCTGGCGCCGCGCTGCGACGCCGCAGACTTCAACCAGTCCGGCGACACAAGCGTTGCGGACATCTTCGCGTTCCTCTCCGCCTGGTTCGCGGGCTCGACAACCGCCGACTTCAACGCCCTGGGCGGCATCAACGTCCAGGACATCTTCGACTTCCTCTCCGCATGGTTTCAAGGGTGCTGATGGCGGCGGCCGGATCTGTCGCCAGTGACCCGGAATGCCGAAGACGGCGGGTGGCCTCGACGTCTCGCCGTCGTATAGCACGCACTTGAGCTGCCGTACCGCCCGCCGAGCGCTCGGCGATGTCGGGATAGTCAAGAGCATGACGGGCCTCCGGTGCTGCGGCGTTCCGCACCCATCCTACAGCCCGCGATCCGGAGATTGTTGGGTCACAGGAAACTGAAATGGGGCGCTTAACAAAGCATGACACTCGGGGCCGGTGCGCATCCGAGCTTGCGCAAACCAGCCTTCACCACACTCCGCGGCCGGCCCCATCACGCCCTACACCACCCGATCCTCTTTGGAAATCCCCAAGGCCGGCCGCACATCAAGCTGCACCAGCGTCGCGCCGACCTTCTCCGCGTGCACCCGCGTCGCCGTCTCGGGGTCGACATAATCGCTGTGGCACGACGCCTTTCCCGCCTCCGCCCCGACGGCCTTCTTCGTCTTGCTCGCGAGCTTGTGGATCTCCTCGGGCGACAGCACGCCGCGCTTGGCCAGGATCTCCTGCTGCTCGCTGGTCAGCGCGGCGGACAGCTTTGCCGCCCCGGCCACCGTCCCGTCCTTCCCGCCCATCCGCTCGAACCCGTCGGCCTTGCCCGAGGCGAACTCCTGGATCTCCTTGCTGATCCGCACGCTGCACCAGTCGTGCCCGCACATGGCGCAGAAGTCCGTGTCGACATCCAGATCCTCGTCGTGGTACGCGCGGGCCGTGTCGGGATCGAACGAGAGCTCGAAGTGCCGGTCCCAGTTCAGCGCCGCACGGGCCTTGGTCAGCTCGTCGTCGCGGTCGCGCGTCCCGGGAATTCCGAGCGCGACGTCCGCGGCGTGGGCCGCGATCTTGTACGCGATGCACCCCTGCTTCACGTCGTCCTTTTTAGGTAGCCCCACGTGCTCCTTGGGCGTGACATAGCACAGCATCGCCGCCCCGTGATACGCCATCGATGTCGCACCAATACACGACGTGATGTGGTCGTAGCCGGGGAACATGTCGGTGACCAGGGGCCCCAGGACATAGAACGGGGCCCCGTGGCACACGGCCCGCTGCAGCTTGCCGTTGAACTCGATCTGATCAAACGGCACGTGGCCCGGCCCCTCGATCATCACCTGCACGCCGAGCCTCCACGCCCGCTCGGTCAGCTCACCGAGCGTGTACAGCTCGGCGAGCTGGGCCTCGTCGGTCGCGTCCGCCAGCCCGCCCGGCCGCAGCCCGTCGCCGATCGAGAACGTCACGTCGTACCCGCGCAGGATCCCGCAGATCTCCTCCCAGCGCGTGTACATCAGGTTCTCCTGGTTGTGCACGAGCATCCACTTGGCCAACAGCGACCCGCCGCGGCTGACAATCCCGATCAGCCGGTTCTTGACATGCTTCAAGTGCGCCTTCCGCACGCCCGCGTGGATCGTGAAGTAGTCCACGCCCTGCTTGGCCTGGTGGTGCAGCGACGCCTCGACGATCGCCCAGTCCAGGTCCTCGATCTTCTTGCCGATGATCATCGAGTAGATCGGCACTGTGCCGATGGGCACGCAGGCGCTCCTGACGATCGCTTCGCGGCAGGCGTCGATGTCGCCGCCGGTGGAGAGGTCCATGACGGTGTCGGCGCCCCACTTCTCGGCCCACTTGAGCTTCTCGACCTCTTCGTGGGTGCCGCTCGAAACCGGGCTCGCGCCCATGTTCGCGTTCACCTTCGTCTTGCTCGCCCGCCCGATGCACATGGGGTCGAGGCCGTGGGCCAGGTGGTGGATGTTCGCGGGAATCACCATGCGCCCCGCGGCGATCTCGTCGCGGACCATCGCCGGCGTCAGGTGCGGCTCGCGCTGCGCCACCCGCTGCATCTGCGGCGTGATAATCCCCAGCCGCGCGTGCTCGAGCTGCGTCAGCGGCTGAAAGCCCTTGGGATACACGACACGGATCCGACGGGACTGGGCCCGCGAGGGCTTGGCGGTGTTGAACTCGACATACGCATGCGTGTCGGAGAGGCAGAAATCGCAGCCGGTGCCCTCCGCCATGCTGCTCTCGGTGGCACCGGCGTGCGGCCGGTGATTCCGCCCGAGGAACGGTGCCACACCCGCATGCTCCGAAGCAACATCGCCGACCCAGTCGCTCGACACGCACCCGGGAACAAACGGCGTGAACTGGTCGGGGCGGATGAACGTCGACCCGGCCGCCGCCGAGCCGCCGCCGTTGCCGAAGGCGGGCGTCCAGCGCTGATCGTGGACGTTGCACGGCGAGGGAGCAAAGGCCGGGTCCGGAGGGTTCGCGGCCGAGTGGCCCGCCGATGGCTCGCCACCTCCGACTTCGCGGACCGAGTCACGGCTCTGGACAGCCGCTGCACCCAGCGACGCCGGTCCGAGGTCCACGACGCTCCAGCCCTCGGGAAGAAAGTCCCACGCCGTCTTGTCGCTGGCCGGCGGCATGCCCGGGGTGTTCGGGCTTGAAAACGTCAGCGGCCCGCCGAGGTCGGGCGCGTTCGCGAACGAGCCGGGGGTAGTGACGGCGGGATCGGCGCCGGGGTTGTCGGCGCCGTGGAGGGGGAGCGGGTGAGCGATGGATCGTGCCGTGGCGGGCGCGCTGGAGATGGTGGACGAGGGCTTCATGGGTATTCCTTACACAAACTCAGACGGTGTTTTCCTCGAGAACCTGCCAGTCAGGCAGATCAAGATCGAGGGTGCTCTCGGTGGGTCGGATCTGTCGGAGCATGTTCAAGACCTGAGCCCGATGATGGACGCCGTGGGTAAACATGTGCATGTACGTGATGACGGCGGTAAACTGCTTGCCCGGAGGCTGACGGCTCAGGAGCACCGGCTCGACGCGCCCGGCACGCAGGTCTTCGGCAAGCCGCGCAAGCTCGCGATCCGACTCGGCGTACAGCATGCCAAGCTCGGCCAGCGACCGGCGGGGCTGGGGCTGGCCCAGCGGGCTGGGATCAACCGGCGGCCGAACCGCGACACCCCGAAGCCGATCGTGCCAGTAACGAATCGCTCCCAGGATGTGCAAGAGCGTGTCGTGGACACTCCCCGGCCCGATCGGGAATCGCCGGTGAAGCTCGTCGTCCGACAGTGTGGCGCAGCGGTCCACGACCAGGCGCGTGGCCCACGAATGGTGCAGACGCAGGATGTCGAGGGGATCAACCGTCAGCGGCATCGTCGCTTCCCTCCGCCGGTACAAACCGGATCAGGTTCAGCGGGTGCATCTCAGCGACGGCCCGACCACACACCGTGATCAACGCCGCCGCGCCCCGAGCGAATGGCCGATGCTAGGTCTCCCTCCAGCCCTCGGCCCCCCCACCTCCGGCAGCCAGCCGCCCGGCCCGGGGCAATCGGCACCGAACCCGTGCCACCAAAGTCGATCGCCTCTGGGATCGACTTCGGTGCGATTGCGGTGAGGTTGCAGCCCACGCCGAGGGCACCGCGGTCGGCCCCAGCGCGGTTTGGCTTCGGTGCCGCGGGACAACTGTGCCACCGGCCGTCAACTCCACGCCATCGCGGCCGGACCAGCTTAACGATCTCTTCGCATTCCTCCGCTGTGTGCTGGCAACCGCTCAGCAAAGCAGTATATTTGCACGAATACGTCTACGGATGGTTGCCGTAGCTAGTGCTCGGGTTTCGGGATTTGACACTTCCAGGAGAGAGAAGATGACGTCCAAACCTGGTCGGAATGCGGTCGCGCTGGCACCTCTTGCCAGCCTTGTTCTGGCTATGTCCGGGGCGTCGGACGCCCTGTCGCAGCTCACGCTGTTGCCGGCCGGTCCGCAGATCGGCACGCACGCGGGAAACCTGGTCACCAACGGCTCGTTTGAGTTCCGAAACGCCGCGGGCCTGCCCGGTCCCGGTTCCACCGGGAGCAGCGTGTTCTGGGCCACCGGAACCCTCGCGACGCCGTTCGCCGTGCCGCACGGATGGATATCAACCGGCGGCACCAACACCTACGCCAACTGGGGCGGCAACCTCGGCTCGCCCGTCACCCACCGCGGCAGCGGCCCGCTGCCCGACGGGCTCAACGCCATGTACTTCGGCAATGGCCAGGGCGCGACCGCGAGCCTCATCCCCACGTTCAACCCCAGCGGCGAGGTCACGTTCGCCGGCACGCCGACCATCACCCCGCCGCTGCCGACGTTCCCCGTGCCATGCACGCTGACCCAGCTCGTCAACACACACCTGTCGCCCGCACCGAGCTACATCCTGAGCTTCTGGGTCTCGGGCGAGGGCGCGTTCCCCGGCTCTGGCGCGCCGACCGGTGCCGAGGGCATCTTCGGCCTTCGCGTCACCAACACCCAGCTCGGCGACCCGATCCGATACTTCGCCGTCCCCTCCGGCTCGCTGCTCTATGGATCGGGCCTGCGCCTTGAGTTCTCGTTTGTTCCGGCTAACCCCAGCCTGCCCGTCACGGTCGAGTTCACCAACTGGGGCCACTTCCTGCTCCCCACCGGCGGGACGACCGAGCTCGTGCTCGACGACGTCATCGTCAATCCCGTCCCTACGCCGGCCTCGGCCGGCCTGTTGGAGCTTGCAGGCCTGCTCGCGATGCGCCGACGGCGGTGAACGCGACTGGTCGGCGGCGTTTCAGGCAGGCTCGGGCGTGTCCGCTGATCGCGTATGGAGGTCGGAGCTTGCCGCCGAAGGGCGCGCCGGCGCGGAGCGGCAATCGCTACGCTCCCCTCCGCCATGCCCTCGCGCGCCCCGAAACTCTCGTTCATCTTCTTCACACTGCTGCTCGACGTCCTGGGCTTCGGCCTGCTCATCCCCGTCGCCCCCAAGCTCGTCGAACGTTTCCTGGGCCTGCCCGAGTATGGCGCCGAGGGCCAGGCGGCGTGGGCCGTCGGGGGCCTGGCGGCCACCTACGCCGTCATGCAGTTCATCTTCGCACCGATCCTGGGCTCGCTCTCGGACCGCTTCGGGCGACGCCCGGTCATCCTGATCTCCCTCTTCGGCTCGGGGCTTGACTATCTCGCCGCCGCCGCGGCCGCGGTGTGGTTCCCGCACATCTGGATCCTGTTCATCACCCGGATCATCAACGGCATCTCCGGCGCGAACATCTCCGCGTGCAACGCCTACATCGCCGACGTGACGCCCCCGGACAAGCGTGCCGCGGGGTATGGAATGATGGGCGCGGCGTTCGGGCTGGGGTTCATGTTCGGCCCACTGCTCGGGGGCGTGCTGGGCGATCCCAACGTCAACCTGCCCCTGATCGGGCCCGGGCAGCTGCACTATCCGTTCATCGCCGCCGGGCTGCTGACGCTGGCCAACTGGCTCTACGGCTACTTCGTGCTCCCCGAATCGCTCGCCGAGGAGAACCGGCGGCCGTTCTCCTGGGCCAAGTCCAGCTCGCTGGGCGCGTTCCGCTGGCTCAGCGGGCATCGGGTTGTCCTCGTGCTCGCGTGCTCGCTCTTCCTGCTCAACATCGCGCAGTTCGGCCTGCACGTAACCTGGGTGCTCTCGATGAGCAATCGCTTCGCGTGGACCCCGGCCCAGGTCGGCTGGTCGCTGTTCACGGTGGGCATCACGTCGGCGATCGTGCAGGGCTTTCTGGCCCGCAAGATCATCCCGGTCCTCGGCGAGCGGGCCTGCCTGGTGGGGGGCTTGCTGATCGCGGTGTGCGCGTTCCTTGGCTACGCATTCGCGCCGGAGCCGTGGATGATCTACGCGATCATCGCCGTCGCGTCGCTGGGGGGCGTGTCGCAGCCGGCGCTGCAGTCGATCACGACCAAGGCGATCCCGGCGACGGAGCAGGGGCTCCTCCAGGGCTCGCTGGCGGCGCTTTCAAGCATCGCGACAATCATCGGCGCGCTGCTGGGAAGCCAGGTGTTCGCGTTCTTCACCAAGCCCGGAGCGCCGGTGCACTTCGCGGGCGCGCCGTTCGTGTCGGGCGCCATCCTCGCGCTCGTCGCGCTGGTCCCGATCCTGATGATCTGGAAGCGGTTGCCGTCGAGCGTGAAGGCCGCGCCGGTCGAAGGGGATTCGGTGGTGCCCTGACCATGGTGTAGTTTCTTCCCGGGCAACGTCGCGGCGTGCGCGGCGTGCCCCGATTGCCGCGTGCGCACCAATGTCGGCGGGGGCGCGAAAGCTCCCGGCGGGGCTCGCGCCCCGGGCTCCGGCTCCTTCGCCCGCTTCAGAGGCCCAGGGCCGCCGAGCGAGCGCTCAGACCCGGTACGCCGAAGCGACCTTTTCCAGAGCCTCGCCGATCTTGGCGATCTGCTCGCCAGAAAGCATGTGGTGCATCGGCAGCGCGAAGATCTGCTTGCTGAGCCCGTCGGCGATCGGCGGGTGGCCCTGCTTGCCGGCGAACTGCGCAAACGCCGGCTGGCGGCTGAGGCTCCGTGGATAGTGCACGGCCGTCGGCACGCCCTCCTTCATCAGCGCAGCGCAGAACTCATCGCGGGTGCAGGCGAAGCGGACGGCGTCGAGCTTGACGACATACAAGTGATACACGCCGACGGCCCCGGGCGTGGTCGTCGGCGCCTTCAGGCCGTCGATCTTGGCAAGGATCGCGTCGTACTTGGCCGCGACCTGCTGGCGGATCGCGGTGTCGGCGGGCAGCCGGTCGAGCTTCGAGCAGCCGATCGCGCCGGCCAGATCGTTCATGCGGTAGTTGTACCCGACCTGCTCGTGGAGATACTTGTCGGTCTCGCCGTGGGACCGCAGGAGCTTGATCTGGCGGGCGAGCGCGTCGTCGTTGCAGCTGATCGCCCCGCCCTCGCCGGTGCCGAGGTTCTTGGTCGCGTAGTACGAGTACGTGACGGCGTCGCCATACGCGCCGATGCCCTTGCCCTTGTACGTCGACAGGTGCGCCTGGGCCGCGTCGTAGACCACCTTCAATCCGTGCTTGCTCGCCAACGCCTGCACGGCGTCGATGTCGACCGGGCAGCCATAAAGATGCGTGGCGGCGATCGCCCGCGTCCGCGGCGTGATCTTCCGGGCCGCATCGGCCATGTCGATCTGCATCGTGTCTTGGTGCGAGTCGACAAAGATCGGGTTGCCCCCGCGCGCGACGACCATGCTGACAGTCGCGATGTACGACCATGCGGGAACGAGCACATCGTCGCCCCGCTCAAAGAGCGGCTCGTACGCGAGCTGCAGTGCGCAGGTGCCGTTGGCGCAGGTCATGTAGTGCTTGGCGTCGCTCATGGCGGCAAACCGCGTCTCGAGCTCGTCGCACTTCTTGGCCGCCCGCAACATGCCCGATTTGAGCACGCCGTTGACGGCATCGATGTCGGCCTGCGTCAGGGCCGTGTGCATGAACGGGACAGCGGCCGGGAAGACCGGCGTGCCGCCGTTGATGGCGAGGGCGGGGGCGTGGGGGAGGGGCGCCGAGCGCGGTGCGGAGAGGGTGGTCATGTACGAATGGACTCCGGGGTGCGAGATGGAGTGTAGGAATAGCAGCAGCCGGACGCAGCCCGGGATGGCCCCGGACCCGCCAGGTGGCACGGCGGTCGCGCAGCCGAAGTCGGCTTGTTTTGCAGCCGGCTTCGGTCACAAAACGGTCACTGGAAGAGCCGGTTGAACGCGGACTTGTTGTGATCGTGCAGCCGCTCGGCGAACTCGTTGAGGTAAAACATGTCCGGGGCGAACCGCTGTGCACGCACGCGGACTCGGTAGGCCGGATCGTCCGTGTCCAGATCGAACTGCACGAAGCCGACGCCGAACAGGAGCGCGAGCGCCTCAATCCGACTCTGATCCTCTTCGGGAACATTCGCTGGCATCACCAAGTACACCTTGTGCGAGAAGAGTCTGTAGGCCGCGGCCTGCCCGAAGGCTGTGATCGATTCAGAGAGGCTCGTCTTGATCTCGGCCGAGATGATCTCTAGATCAAACTTCACCCGGTTAGACGGCAGCGGCTTGAATGTTCCTACCACGTCGGGCGTGCCCCACTTGCTCCGAAGCCCGCTCCCGCCCAGCGGCACCGCGTCAGTGGCTTCATCTAGGTCGCTCTTCAGCCATTCTGCAAATGACTCGTAGAAGTCGCTCTCGCGAACCATCACTTCGGCTACTGGAGTAGGCGTTAGCGCACTGCCCGCGGCACCTGTCTTCGAGAATGCAAAAAGTTCACGGCTCGGCTTGACGATCTCGCCACTGAAGGTCTTATCGAGGTCCCAGACCGAACCGTGAACGGTATTCCCAGGTGTTTCGGGATGGTCTCGGGCGATCATGGCTACTAGAGCGGAGTACCGGATGCCTCCCGAAGAATCACGGATGATCTGCTTGGCGAGTTCCTGAATGTCCTTGACGCGCAGCTTGGCCATAGTCACATGCTACCAAGACGAATAGCGTCGCGCCGTGTGTGCATCGCGAAAGGCTACTTCAGCTGTCCGGCCGCGAACAATCGCGACCGTCAAGCGGTCCAGCAGTCTTCCGCCGCGACGCGGCAACTCCATCGCGGAAGCGATCCGTCGCCTCGCCACGTCCGGCGGCGGCGGCGGCGGGGCGTTCCGGCGTGTCGAGCTGATCGATGCTGACCCGTTCCCGCTCGTTCTCGCGGAGCGGCAAGCGATCAACGAGTTTGAGCCCGCCGTTGACGTAGACGGCTTCGACGTTGCGGATCATGCCCGGGAGTTTAGCACAACGCGCTCCGCGCGGGGGTCGACCCCGGCCCTCGCAACCTCACTTCAACAACCGCTCCAGCCAATGAATATCCACCCCGCCGTTCTGAAAGTCCGAGTGCTCCAGCACGCGCTGGTGCAGCGGGATCGTGGTCTTGATCGGCTCGACTCTGAACTCCTTGAGCGCTCGCAGTGAGCGTGTGATGCACAGCTCGCGCGTGTCATCATGGACAATCAGTTTGCCGACCATCGAGTCGTAGAACTTCGGAACCTCGTACCCCGTGACCACGTGGGTGTCCATCCGGATGCCCGGGCCGCCGGCGGGCTCCCAGCGGGTAATCCTGCCGGGCTGGGGCATGAAGTTCCGGGCCGGGTCCTCGGCGTTCAACCGGTATTCGATCGCGTGCCCGTTCACCTTGATCTGGTCCTGCGTGTAGGGCAGCCTCTCGCCCGCGCTGACACGGATCATGGTCTTGACGATGTCCACCCCGGTGATCTCTTCGGTTACTGGGTGCTCGACCTGCACCCGCGTGTTCACCTCGAGCATGTAGAAGTCCTGCTTCTCGTCCATCAGAAACTCGCAGGTCGCGGCCCCGTGATACTTCGCGAGCTTGATGAGGTTGACCGCCGCCTCGCACACGGGCCGGATCTTCTCGCGGCTTAGCCCCGGCGACGGCGCCTCCTCGATGAGCTTCTGGTGCCGGCGCTGCACCGAGCAGTTGCGTTCCCACAAGTGGATCGCGTTCCCGTGCTTGTCGCCGATGACCTGAATCTCGACGTGCTGGGCGTGCTCGAGATACTTCTCGATGAACACCGCCCCGTTGCCGAACGCCGCCAGGGCCTCGGTGCCCGCCGACTTGAGGTTGGCCAGCAGCGTGATCTCGTTGTGGCACACCCGCATCCCGCGCCCGCCCCCGCCCGCCGCGGCCTTGATGATGACCGGGTAGCCGATCTGGGCCGCGATCTTCGCCGCCTCCTCGGGGTCGTCGATCGCGTCCGGCGAGCCGGGGAACACCGGCACGCCGGCCTCCTTGGCCGCCTTCTTGCACGCGACCTTGTCGCCCAGCCGCGCCATCGCCTCCGGGGTCGGCCCGATGAACTCGATCTTGCAGTCGCGACAAACCTGCGCAAACTCGGCCCGCTCGGACAGAAACCCGTACCCGGGGTGGATCGCGTCGACGTTGGCGACCTCCGCCGCCGCGATCAGCCGCGAGATGTTGAGATAGCTCTCCTTCGCCGGTCCGGGCCCGATGCAGATCGCCTCGTCGGCGAGCTTGAGATACGGCGCGTCCTTGTCGGCCTCGGAATAGACGCACACCGGCGAGACGCCCAGCTCGCGGCAAGCGCGGATGATGCGGAGGGCGATCTCGCCACGGTTCGCGATGAGGATGCGGGAGAACATGATGAAGGCACCGGGCACCGGGCACCAGGCACCGGTGCGGAGGAGGCGAGCGGAAGGCTTGTCCGTACGAGGCCGGGCCATCAGGCGCCTGGTGCCTGGTGCCCGGTGCCTCATGTCGGCCGAATCAAGAACAACGGCTGCCCATACTGCACCGCCTGCCCGTTGCTGATCGAGATCCGCTCCACCGTGCCCGTGCACTCGGCCTTGATCTCGCTGAAGACCTTCATCGCCTCGATGAGGCACACGGTCGTCTCGGGCCCGACCGAGTCGCCCACCTTGACGAAGTTCGGGCTGTCGGGGTTGGGTGCCAGGTACGCCGTGCCCACCATCGGGCTGTTCACCGGCGTCGTCCCGGCGGTGCTCGCTGATTCCGAGGCCGTCGAGCCCTCGGCCTTGTCGTCGTCGCCCGCGCCGCCCGCCGCGGGGGCGGCAGCCGGTGCCGGGGCATTGGCGGCGGGGGCCGCGACCATCGGGGTCGTCTGCCCCGCTCCCCGCTTGATCGTGACCGTCTCCTGCTGGTCCTGCAGGTCCAGTTCCGACAGGTCGTTCTCCACCATCAGGCGGACGAGTTCTTTCAGCTTGCGGATATCAATCATGGGTAGGTCCCGGTGGGAGTGACGGCGTGACAGGCTGACCAATCAGACACGGGCGGAACACCAGCAACGAACGTGCTCGTTCCGCCAAGGCCCTACAAGCTCGCCCAGCCCATGTCCTTGGGCATGGACGACAGACGCACGGCCCCCCCACCCTTCTCGGAAGTCACGGCGTAGTCGTCCTCGAGACGCACGCCGCCGACCCCGGGCAGGTAGATCCCGGGCTCGATGGTAACGACCATCCCCGCCTCGAGTCGCGTCCGGCCCAGCATGTTGCTCAGCCGGGGCTCCTCGTGGGCGTCGAGCCCGATCCCGTGCCCAAGCCCGTGCCCGAAGCACTCGGCAAATCCTGCCTGGGCGATGTGCCCGCGGGCGATCGCGTCGATCTCGGTGCTCGTCTTCCCCGGCGCGATCGCTTTCGCCGCCAGCTCGTGCGCCTCGAGCACCACGCCGTAGATCTCGGCGATCTTCGCGGGCCACTTCCCCCCGGGGCCCGCGAAGCAGAATACCCGCGTCATGTCCGAGTGATAGCCCCGATGCACCGCGCCCCAGTCGATCAGCAGCGGCTTGCCAGCCGCGATCTTCTTCGAGCCGGGCCGATAGTGCGGCAGGCTGCTCGCCGGGCCCGACGCCACGATCGTCTGAAACCCCGGCTCGCTCGAGCCCCGACGCTTCATCTCCGCCTCGATCGCCGCGGCCACATCCGCCTCGGTCTGCCCCACCTTCACCGTCGGCAGCACCGCCTCGAGCGACTGCTCCTGGATCCTGCACGCCTTGCGGATCAGCGCGATCTCCGCCTCGTCCTTGATCGCCCGCAGCCGCGACACAAGCCCCTGCGTGTCCGCCAGCCGCTTGGCCCCAAGCTTCCGACCAAGCGCCGCCTTGAGCGCCACAGTCATGTGCTCGGCCTGGATCCCCATCTTCCCCGCCGGCTCCCCCGCCGCCCCCGCGGCCGGCCCGCCGCCGCCGGCGATCCCGAGCGCATCGGCCAGCGCCTCGATCATCGGCGTCGTCCGGATCACCACATCCACCAGCGGCTTGACGGGTTCGAGCTCTTCCTGATAGCGAAAGTCGGAGATCAGCACCGGCCGCACCGCCTTGTGCGTCAGCGGCGTCAGCAGCAGATAGCTGTCCCCCGACAGGAAACCCGTCAGATACCCCACGTCCTTCGGGCTGGTGATCAGCAGATGGCTCAACCCCTGCTCGCCCACGACCCGGCGCAGCCGCTCCAAGCGGGCGACAAACGGCTGGGCGGAACTATCGGCGCGAGCCGGAGAAGCCATGGGCGGAGACGGTAGGAGTCAGCGGTGGTGAAGTAGCGGAATGGCAGAGCGAGCAGAAACGACGCCGCCCATTCAGGCGGCGTCGCACGAGAATCAATCACTCGGCCGCTCGGCCGTTTAGGCCTTCGCGATAAACCGCATCGCCGACCAGTTCTGGTCGATCACGATCGTCTTGTTGTCCGCCAGGCCTTCCTTGACGCCCACGGGACGGACGGTCTCTTCCTTCAAGTCCGTCATGCGGCTGGGCCAGGCGACCCAGACGCTGCCGCCCGGCCGCATGAGCTTGGCCAGCTGGCTGAAGCGGCGGTTGAGCGTGTTGACGTTGGGGACAAACAGGATCGAGATGTCGAACCCGGCCCCGCGCATGGCCGAGTGCCGCAGCTCGACCCCGTCGGGCAGCGGATCCAGCTTGGGCGGAAAGCTCGTCGGGGCATCGATGAGCACCACGCACGAACCGGCGACGATCCCGAGCTTGCCGCAGAGCGACGCCTCGGCCGACGCCGCCTTCGCAGGCTTGGCGGCAGGCTTCGCCGCGGGGGCGAGGGCGGGCGGGGCCTTGGCGACGACGGTCACCTTGAGCGTTCCCTCCGCCGTGCCGTTCGTTGCTCCGGATGAACCCTTGCCCGGCTTCTTGGCGGCGGGGGCGAGGGCCTTGCTGGGGGAGGCCTTGGGGCGGGCGGCCTTCGCCGGAGCCTTGGACTTGGCTTTGGTGGTGGTGGGCATTGGTATCTATTTTATCCCTGTTGACCGATCCCGGCTGCATGTAAACGCCGAATCAGCTCGGCTTGCCGCGATGGCTCTACGCCCGACTCCTGCTCGTGGGTCGGACGAACCCAGACAGTCGAGCCCGGATCGGGGTCGATCGGGGCGGGATAACGCGGAATCACGTGCCAGTGAAGATGGGGGAGCACGTTTCCCAAACATTCGTAGTTCACCCGCCTCGGTGCAAACGCTCTCACCACCGCCCGGGCCACCGTTCTCACATCCTCCATAACCCGTAGATACCGCCCCGCCTCCAGCTCGTGCAGGTGCTCGGCGTGCTCCTTGAGCAGTAGCACGCACCACCCCTCCCACGTCTGGTGCTTGTGCAACGCCACGACCGTTTCCGACAGCTCGCAGATGAACGACGGGTACTCCAGCGTCCGGGCCTGAGCCACCCGGCGGCAGGCCGGACAGTCGGGCACGCCTCCCGGGTGGATCACCGTGTTTGGGGGCTGGGGGGGATTGGGGGGCATGGGCCAGATTGTTGCGGCTCAGCGACAGTCCGGCTGGCCTGTTGCCACTCCAGCGCGCACTCCGGGCATCGCGGCAGGGTGTGCCCCGTGCCGTCAACCACGCCCTTCTCGTAGCCGCAGCGCTCGCACCGGGCCGCGTACCACGCCGCGCGGCTGCGTCCGAGCCGTGGCAGGATGACCAGCGGCCCGAGCACGGTGATGGCCATCAGGCCGCAGAGCGTCAGAGGCTGCGCGGTGAGCGTCTGGAAGGAGTCGCCCGAAAGGCGAGCAGCAATGTCGAGAGGGAGCGTCAGCAGCGCGAGCACGCCGACCGTGAGCAGCAGCCTGCGGCCCACCAGGCTGAGCGACTCCTCGTGCGTCCCGCCACGACGCATCCACCGGAACATCATCCATCGCGCGATCAACGTGCCCAGCGCCCACAGACCGAAGACGACGCCCAAATAGATCAACGGCAGGTACCTTTGAATCCGAACCGGCGGATCGGGAAAATCCGCCAAGACCACGAACCTCTGCATCGCCGCGGCAATCACAAACACAGCCGTGGCCACCAGCGGCACTAGAGCGAGACCTACCGGCAGGCAGCTCAGCCACAGCCCCAGCGGCCGCTTCAGCCGCGGCACGGAGCGTCGAACGCCGATGAACGTGCCCGCTTGCAGCATGAAGATCGACACGGCAAGCAGGGCGACAGTGATCCAATAGTCCCACAACGACCAGACGCGCAGAACCCGCGCCGGCAAGCCGCTGAGTCCCAGCGGGTCACCAGCGGACACCGACTCGAGATGACCAGACCACACCGCCGGCAGCACGGCCAGGGCCGCGAGTTGCCCCGCCGCATACCAGCCGATGAGCCGCCAGAGGCCGTGTGATGCACTCCTGACCGCATCGTGCGACATCGGGTTCATCCCCCCACCCTCCACCCAGCGCCGCACTCCGGGCACCGGTCGATCGCCCGGCCCGAGGCGATCAGCTCCCGCAGGTCGTACATACACAGCTCGCACTTGCCCGCGTAGAAATCTTTGCGTCTCCGGGCCAAGAGCGGCACGAGGATCGCCGGGCCAAGGGCCAGCAGGCCCACCGAGAAGCACAGCGTGAGCGTCCACGCCGTGCCCTCCGTCGAGTAGCAATCGGTCTTCCGCCGGATCATCACGTCGACCGGGATGACGGCGATGGCCTCGATCGCCGTGCCCTTGAGCAGCAGCCGCGAGACGCGGAGCAGCACGCCCTCGTGCCGCTCGCCCGCATCCAGCCGCCGCCGCATGAACAATGCGATCAGCGCCGTGCCGGCCGCCCACGACACCGCAACCGCAGACAGCACGATCCACAGCACCGGCACCGACGAGTCGGGCATCTGCCCCTGAAAGTAGACGTGCAGATCCAGCACCCGGACCACCGAGATGGCCAACAGCACCAACCCCGCAAGCAGGGCCGTCGCGCCGACGGCCGAGGCGGCGGCGCTGAGCCACAAGGGCCAGCCGCGCTCGGCCCGGGCCCGCGGACGGCGCACCGGCAGCAGCATGATGGCCTGCAGCGCGATCATCGCGCCCGCGAGCACGAGAACGAAGATCCAATACTCGCCATCGCTGAACGCCCCGGCAAAGTCCTCAACATCAAACCCTCCCATCGCCCGGCCCTCGGGCCCGTCGACCCGGCCCACGTGGGCGACCCATGCCGACGGAGCAACGCACAGGACGGCCGTCTGAACGAGCCAGAAGCACGTGAGAACCCGCCATTTGTTCCAGCCCGTGCGGCGCTGAGCCATGCCGGGAGTCTAGTGGATACCGACACCGCGCCGCACACGACGGCCGGTTCGTGCCCCCGCCCGGACCCGGCCCTGAAGGAACGGCCCCGGGCGGCCGATATCCTCTGACCAGATGCCCGAGCACGAGCCCATCCACGCCGTCCAGCGCTGCATGCACCCCGCGTGCGGGTCCGAGTTCGGCGTCGAGCAGGTGCTCACCGCCTGCCCCGTCTGCGCCGCGGCGGGCCGCGGCGAGAGCCTGCTGGACGTGGTCTACGACTACGACGCGATCCGCCGCCTCACCGGCGGCGACTTCAACTTCTTCCGCCGCCCCGAGAGCGGCGCCGAGTGCTCGGGCGTCTGGCAGTTCCGCGAGCTGCTGCCGTTCTACCGCTCCCCCAGCGACATCGCGTCCGTCGGCGAGGGCAAGACGATCCTGCAGAAGGCCACCGCGGTGGCCCGAGAGATCGGCGCCGGCCCCGGGCTATATCTTCAGTACGAGGGCATGAACCCGTCGGGCTCGTTCAAAGACAACGGCATGACCGCGGGCTTCACCCACGCCAGGATGGTCGGGGCCAAGGTCGTCGCATGCGCCTCGACGGGCAACACGTCGGCGAGCCTGGCCCTGTACGCCGCCCAGACCGGGCTGCGGGCCTATGTCTTCATCGGCGACGGCAAGATCGCCTTCGGCAAGCTCTCGCAGGCTCTGGACTACGGCGCCACCACGCTGCAGATCGCCGGCGACTTCGATGCCTGCCTGGCCCGCGTCCGCCAGATCGCCGAGCGGCCCGGACCCGATGGCCAGAACGCCGTCTACCTGCTCAACTCGGTCAACCCCTTCCGTCTGGAAGGCCAGAAGACCATCATGTGCCGCGTGCTGCGGGACCTGGGCTTTGGCCTGGGTGGCCCCGGCGGCCCGGATGGCCCGGATGGCTCCGGTGGGGCGGGCGTCCCGCCTGCCATCGCCGCCAAGGGCCGACCTGAAACCACGGCGGGCGGGACGCCCGCCCCACGAGCGCCATTCCCCGACTGGATCATCGTCCCCGGCGGCAACCTGGGCAACTGCTCGGCCTTTGCCAAGGCGTTCATCGAGCTGCGTGCGTTGGGAATGATCCCGAAGATCCCCCGGCTGGCCGTCATCAACGCCCGCGGGGCCTCGACGCTCGACCGCCTCTACAACCAGCTCGGCGTCCGCTGGGTCCCCGGCCCGGCCCGGAGTGCAACCGTCCGTGAGTCGGTCGTCTCAACGCTGGCCGGCGACTGGTCGGGCCAAGCGTGCTCGGGCGAGTTCGCCCGCATGGACGCGGCCCATGAAAAGGCTTACACGGTCGCCAGCGCCATTGAGATCAACCGCCCCGTCAACCTCTCCAAAGCCCTCCGCGCCCTTCACGTCATGAACGGCGTGGTCCGCAGCGTCGACGACGAAACCATGCTCGAACACAAGGCGCTGGTCGGCCGCCACGGCTACGGCTGCGAGCCCGCCAGCGCCGCTTCGGTCGCCGGGGCCCGAATGTTGATCGCCGAGGGCGTCATCAAGCTTACTGAGACCGTCGTGTGCATCCTGACGGGCCACCAGCTCAAGGACCCGGACGCGACAGTGACGTATCACACGGGCATCGACACCAAGGCCGCCCAGGCCGACATCGACGCCAAGCACAAGCGGGAGCCCACAGGGCGGTGGTCCAACCGCCCGATCCGGGTGGCCGATGATGTGGCATCGATCCTGCGGGCGATGGGATTGAGCTGAGCCGCGAGCGCGAGCCACGCACAACAGGGAGAATTCTTGTTTGAAGCGACGAAGTCGCTGATGGCCCGCGTCGCGACCGCACTTCATCGGTCCTGCCGTCTCTCGCTTACGCGAGAGGCTCTGTCAGGCGGGCTTGGGGGTTGGTGCCGCGGCGGGCTTCTTTGTTTTGGGCGAGCCGCCCAGCAGGCCCGACCACTGGACGAGCACGCCCACCAGGCCCAGGCCGGCCCAGGCGATCAGCCAGTGCAGGGCGGGGCGGTTGAGCGATTCAATCCAGGGGGCAGACATGGCGACGCTGAGCCAGACCAGCCCGGGCACCCACATCGCCGCCCCGAACAGGCTGGCGACGGCGGCGGTCGCCCACGGGGCGAGATTGAGCCCCATGACCACGCCGCCGGCAAGCCCGATGATCGCGCACAGGGCGATGGCGAAGCGGTGGGCGGCCGGGAGCGTGGCGAAGACGTTGGCGGCCTGGCCGAACGCCTCGGTCGTGAAAGCGTGTACACGACTCAGCGCGGGCTGGACCGACGATGCCGACTCGGGCTCGTCGGCGGCGGGCTCGAGCGCTTGGGAGGGCTGGGGCTTGACGCGGGCCGGGACGGCCTGGGCGAGGATGGAGTCGAGGGACGCCGCGGGAATGCCCGACTGCTGGCTGAGAGACTCGCGGAAACGGGACAGAACGGTGTCGAGGGCGTCGGCGGGACGGGGGCCGGCGGGGGCCAGAGCGGTGGCGGCGGGCTCGGGAGCGAGGGGGTGCAGCAGAGCGGCCCGGGTCGCGGGGTTGATGGCGGCGAGGATGCACGCGGCGCTCAGCGGCAGGAGCAGGCCGAAGACCACGCCGGAGCCGAGCGCGATGGCCGAGCGGAACATGAGCAGGCCCAGAAGGAGCCCAGCAAAGAGCCCGGCGCCCAGGCCGTGCCAGACGCTGGCGGTGCTGCTCAGGGGGGTCATGGCAACGATGATGGCCCCCAGAAGGGCCCCGAGGATGCCGACGAAGACGATGACGGCGGGCTTGAGGACGCGCTGGCCCGAGAGCCAGAGCACCAGCCCGGCGACCATGAGCAGGCCGACGAGCGCGTGCATGCTCCAAGGCAGATCGGTGGCGCCGCGTAGAGCCGAAGTCAGCACGTCCAGCAACCTCTGAAGGAACTCGGGCACGAACCTCTCCTGTGTCATCGGCTCAGCGGGTCCGCATCGGCCAGAACCGCCCGGATCCGGTCGGCGGGCAAGCAAAGTTCGGTATTTTGTTGGTATCTTGGACGGATGGTCCGGGTTAGACGAACGATGAGGGTCCGGAGAGATGGGAGCAGGGCGTGGGAGTTGCGGCGGTCTGTCGGCGAGACCATTGGTCCCCACGCCTGGGGAGGCGCTCTTGTCGCGCAGCGAATCACGGCGAAGCAGGCAATCCCTGAGCCCTGTCGGGCCGATAGACCCATTCGGGGGCCCGGGGACGGGGGGGGAGGAGCCGCAGGAGCGGTGGTTATCAGACCTTTGAGCGACGCATGGCCAAACGACCCACCAAACGGCCCTCTTCCCCCCCCACTGTCAAAGGCCGCGGCGCGGCGAAGGCGAAGCCGGGGCGCGGGCGCGAAAAGGCGGCGGACCCGCTGGAGCCGCTGCGGGCGAAGATCGATGCGGTTGACCGCACGCTTGTCGATCTTCTGAACAAGCGGGCGGAGCTGGTGGTGGCGGTCGGGAAGGTCAAGCGGGCGACGGGCACGCCGGTGTATGCCCCGCACCGGGAGGCGCAGGTGCTGTCGAAGGTGCTTGGGCACAACGCCGGGCCGCTGCACGACCGGACGATCGAGGGGGTGTATCGGGAACTTATGTCCGGCTCGTTCCGGCTCGAGCTGCCCTTGCGGGTCGGGTATCTGGGCCCGCCGGGGTCGTATTCGCACTTGGCGGCGGTGAAGCAGTTCGGGACCAGTGTGGACTTCGAGGACCTGCACGCGATCGCGGGCGTGTTCACGGAGGTGGCGCGCGGGCACGTGGACTGCGGGCTGGTGCCCATCGAGAACTCGATCGGGGGCGGGATCGCCGAGACCCTGGCGGCGTTCCAGGAGCAGCACGGGCAGGTGAACGTGTATGCCGAGGTGCAGATCGAGGTGCACCATGCGCTTCTGGCCAACTGCCCGCCGAGCACCGTGAAGGAGATTCACTCGAAGCCCGAGGTGTTCGAGCAGTGCCGCACGTGGCTGGCGACCCAGTATCCGCAGGCGAAGCTGGTCGGTGAGGCGAGCTCGAGCCGGGCGGTGCAGAAGGCGGCGGAGTCGGGGGCCGCGGACGGGATCGCGGCGATCGGCTCGAAGCTGGCGGCGGAGATCTACGGCGTGTCGATCCTCTTTGAGAACATCGAGGACAACGCGCAGAACATCACGCGGTTTTATGTGCTCAGCAAGCAGAAGGCCCAGCCCACGCCCAAGGACGCGAGCGGCAAGCCCGGGGACAAGACGGCGATCATGTTCACGACGACCAACGAGCCGGGGGCGCTGGTGAGCGTTCTGAGCGTGTTCCAGCGGGCGGGGATCAACCTGACGCACATCGACAAGCGGCCCAGCGGGCGGGTGAACTGGCAGTACACGTTCTTTGTCGACGCCGAGGGCCACACCGACGACCCGTGGTTCGCGGCGGCGGTGCAGCAGGCCAAGGGGATATGCCGGGAGCTGGCGGTGCTTGGGAGCTTTCCGCGGTCGCGGAGGATTTTGTAACGGGGGGCGGGGGACGGGTGTCGGGGTTGGCAAGACGTGCCCTCATGTGCTTGAGGCTGCGCCCCAAGCGGTCCTCTCCCGCGGGGCAGGAGAGGGGGCAGGAGCGGGGGCGGAGGAGGGAAGGCGGGGGGAACTACAGTGGGTGCTATGGCCCCGCACGCACGCACGTTCAGCATCACCACGCCCATCTACTACGTCAACGACCGGCCGCACATCGGGCATGTGTACACGACGACCGTGTGCGATGCGGCGGCGCGGCTGGCGCGGCTGAGCGGACGCGATACGTTCTTTCTCACGGGGACCGACGAGCACGGTGTGAAGGTCGAGAAGTCGGCCCGGGCCAAGGGGCTGGAGCCGATCGCGCTGGCCGACGCGAACGCCGCGGAGTTCGAGGGGGCGATGCGGAGTGTCGGGGCGAGCTTCGACGATTTCATCCGAACGACGCAGCCGCGGCACACGGCGCAGGTGCAGGCCGCGTTCGAGCGGCTGATCGCGACGGGCGACATCTACCTTGGCCACTACGAGGGCTGGTACGACGAGGGGCAGGAAGAGTACGTCACCGAGACCAACGCGAAGGACCGCGGGTACAAGGCGTTCAACGGGCAGCCCCTGGTGAAGGCGCGGGAGGAGAACTACTACTTCCGGCTGTCGGCGTTCCAGGAACGCTTGCTGGCGTTCTTCGACGCGCACCCGGGGTTTGTGCGTCCCGAGGCGCGGTTCAACGAGATCAGGGGCCGCGTGAGGGAGGGCCTGCAGGACGTGCCGTTCAGCCGCACGACGTTCTCGTGGGGCATCCCGGTTTCGAGCAATCCCAAGCATGTCGTGTATGTGTGGATGGATGCGCTCTTGAACTACTGCTCGGCGCTGGGGCTGCCGGACGCGAAGATCGGCGCAGCGAACGGGGTGCCGGCGGAGCGGGCCAAGTTCTGGCCGGCGGATGTGCACGTGATCGGCAAGGAGATCCTGTGGTTCCACGCGGCGATCTGGCCGGCGGTTCTGATGGCGCTCGAGATGCCTACGCCCCGGCGTGTCTACGCCCACTCGTTCTGGATCAGCGAGGGGCAGAAGATGAGCAAGACGCTGGGCAACTTCATCGATCTTGAGACGCTGCGGGCGTATGTCGATCGCTACTCGCTCGACGGGCTGCGGTGGTACTTGCTCACGCAGGGGCCGCTGCGGGAGACGGATGCGGACTTCTCGTACGCGAAGTTTGTCGAGGTGTTCAACGCCGATCTGGCCAACGGGATCGGCAACTGCGCCAGCCGCGTGGGCAACATGATCGAGAAGTACTTCGACGGGAAGCTGCCCGACGAGGGCGTGGCGGCGCAGGAGGACTGGGTCCGCTTCACGCCCGAGGGCCACAGCGCGTTCAACTTCGCCGAGATCTGTTCCGACGCGGTCGCGGCCGCGGAGGCCGGGCTCGACGCCTTCACGCTCGACACGGCGCTGGTGCAGGGGATGGGGATCGTGAGCCAGGTTGATCTGTTCATCAACCACACGCGGCCGTTCTCGATCGCCAAGGAGATCGAGAAGCTCGGGACGGCGGGGGGGACGGAGGGGGGGGTGGAGGCCGACCGGCTGCGCCGACAACTGGCGCACGTGCTGGTGCTGTGCGCCGAGAGCCTGCGGATCGCGTCGCTCCTGCTCTGGCCGGCGTTGCCGTCGAAGATGGCGGAGCTCTGGAAGCTCTGGAACTGCTCGCCCCTGAAGAGCGCCGACAACCCGAGCGCCGGGTTTGTCGCCCCGCTGAGCGAACTGGCGGTCTTTGGCGGCGAGCACGGGCTGAAGCCCGGCCAGGCGATCAGCAAGGGCGAGGCGCTGTTCATGCGGGCGGATGGGAAGCTGGCGCCGCCGGGCAGGTGAGCCTCTATAGGTCCGGCCATACCCTCGCCCATGCGCAGGCCCCGGACGCAACCGATCCACGACGGCGTGCTGCGGCGGATGGTGGACGCGGTGGAAGGTGTTCGGCAACGCATGCTCAAGGTCGCGCGGACGCTCGGCGCTGCGGGCATTCCCTACGCGGTTGTCGGCGGTAGCGCGGTGGCCGCCTGGGTCGCGACGGTCGATCTGGCCGCGGTGCGCAGTACCCGGGACGTGAACGTGCTGCTTCGCAGGGACGACTTCGAGGCGGCCCGGGCCGCGCTTGCGTCCGCGGGTTTCGTGCACCGCCGGAGTTCCGGCATCGATCTGTTCCTCGACCACGCCGGGTCTTCGGTGCGTGACGCGGTACACATTGTCTACGCGAGCGAGCTGGTGCGGGCGGGCGAGCCGGCCGCCAACCCGGATATCGCCGGGGCGACGGAGTTCGACCGTGCTCGCGTGCTCGATCTCGGCCCGCTTGTGCGGATCAAGCTCGCGGCGTTTCGCCGCAAGGACCGAGTCCACCTGCCGGACATGATCGGCGCGGGGCTGATCGATGCGTCCTGGCTCGACCGCCTGCCCGAGGCGCCCGGGGAGCGACCGCGGTCGCTGCCGAGCTCGCCGGACGCGTAGCAGCCCCGGGTGCGCGGGGTATGGGCCCGGTGCCTCTATACTTCTTGACACCTCATGCTGTCACGCCCCGACTCCATCCCCGATCCCTTCTCGGTCCCTGCCAACGAGTATGCCGCGGCGTGCGCGGCGGCGGGCATGCGTGGGGGCGAGCCGGGCGCGCTCGAGCGGTACCGGGCCCTGTTCCGGCGCGGCGAGACCAGGCAGCCATTGCTGGATGTCGAGCTGCCGCCCGTGCTCCGCGTTCAGGAGTCCGAGTCGGGCGAGGGCACAGTGCGGAAGTTTTTGTTGCCCCTGGGCCCGGCGCGGGCGGGCGTGTATGCCCGCGAGGATCTCTCCGAGGCCGGGCCGGGCGCGACGATGACCACCGAGACGGTGGTCATCCCGATGATCGGCAAGAAGCGGATCCTCACGCACACGCTGTGCGTCTCGTCGCAGGTCGGCTGCGCCATGGGGTGCGGGTTCTGCCAGACGGCGCAGATGGGGCTCCTGCGGAACCTCACGGCCGAGGAGATCGTGGCCCAGTGGTTCGTCGCGCGGCACGTGCTGGGCGTCGCGACGATCACCAACGTGGTGTTCATGGGCATGGGCGAGCCGATGGACAACCTGGGCGAGGTCGTCAGGGCGATCGGGGTGCTGAGCGACCACAGCGGGCCGTGCCTGCCGATGAGCAAGATCACCGTCTCGACGGTCGGGCGCGTCGACGGGATCCGGAAGCTCGCCGAGCAGGTTCATAAGCCGGGCTGGCACCGGCTGAACCTGGCCGTGTCGCTCAACGCGCCTAGCGACGAGATCCGGGCGACGATCATGCCCATCAACAAGCGGTACTCGATGGGGGAGCTGCGCTCGGCGCTCGAGGCCTGGCCGATCTACGGCGCGGCGAAGCTGTGCCTCGAATACGTGCTCATCCCCGGCGTCAACGACCGGCCCGAGCACGCGGCGGAGCTGGCCGACTACGTGCTGGGCCGCGGCGGATATGCCGGGCGGCCGGCGCTGCCGGGGCTGGTCAACCTGATCCCCTACAACCCGCGCGAGGACTCGCCCTGGCCGGCGCCCGAGGAGGCCAGCGTCGACGCGTTTGTCGCGATGCTCACGGCGGCGGGCGTGTACACCAAACGGCGCCGCACCAAGGGCCGCGACACCATGGCGGCGTGCGGGCAGCTCGGGAGCCTGGAGCTTCGACGGAAGAAGGGCGCGGGAGCGGGTGCGGGCGTGGGCGGGGGCTTGGGGGCGAGGGTGGATGTGGGCCTGTCGATCTCGGCGCGGGCCTAGGCGGGCCCGCGGGATCTGCATCGGGCCGGGGCGCAATAGCGAAGGAGCTTGGGCTTGGCGAACACCGCGACGACCAACCCCGATGTTGATCCGGCCGCGAGCGTTGCGGGGCCCGGCGCGGCCGTCGTGCTCGGCGAGCGGCGTCGCGGGCCGGCGTGGATGTTCTGGTGGCTGATCGCCGCGGGCGTATACAACATCGTCTGGGGCGGCGTCATGGTGCTCGCGCCGGTGTGGTCGATGCGGCTGCTCGGGGCCGCGCCGGCGGACGGCTCGACGGTGCTCTGGCCGCAGCTCTGGGCCTGCGTCGGGATGATCGTCGGGGTCTACGGCATTGGCTACCTGTGCGCCGCCCGCGACCCGCTGCGGCACTGGCCGATCGTGCTGGTGGGGCTGCTTGGCAAGGTCTTCGGGCCCATCGGCTTCATCGACGCGGCGAGCAAGGGGCTGCTGCCGTGGTCGATGGGGGTGACGATCCTGAGCAACGATCTGGTGTGGTGGATTCCCTTCGCGATGATGCTGTGGGCCGCGGCGCGGGCGGCGGGAGCGGCGGGGGCGGGCGCAGAAGGACCGGGCGCGGGCGGGCCGGTGGACCTGGCCGCGGCGCTCGGGCGGGTCCGCGATGATTTGGGGCGGACGCTCAAGGCCATCACCGACGAGCGCCCGGCGCTGCTGGTGCTGGTGCGGCACACCGGCTGCACCTTCTGCCGCGAGGCGATCGCGGACCTGGCGCGGCAGCAGGACGCGATCCGCGGCGGGGGGCGACCGGCCGGCGGCGCCGCCGCGGCGGGCGCACACCAGGGACCCGGCGGCGGGTGCGCGATCGTGGTCGTCGGCCTCGCCGCCGACACCAAGACCCTGCGGGCCATGGGCGACCGCGCCGGGCTGCGCGATGCGGCGTACGCGGCCGACCCCGAGCGGCTCCTGTACCGGGCCCTCGAGCTCCGCCGCGGCGGCTTCAAGGAACTCTTCGGCCCGCGGGTCTGGGCCCGCGGGGCGGCGGCGCTTCTGGCGGGCCACGGGATCGGGCGGCTCGAGGGCGACGGCTTTCAGATGCCCGGCGCGTTCGTGGTCTCGCGCGGCCGCGTGCTGCGGGCATTCCGGCACGCCTCGGCCGCCGACCGGCCCGACTATGCGAGCCTGGCATGCCCGTCGATGTAATGCTCGCCGACCCCGGCCTTGTCCACGCGGCGAAGCTCGCCGGCGCGGCATCCTCGTGCGGGATGGCCGGGGTGATCTGGTTCGTGCAGGTCGTGCACTATCCGCTCCTGGCCCGCGTCGGCCGCGAGGGCTACGCGGAGTATCAGCGCGTCCACGAGTCGCGCACGACCCTGGTGGTCGCCCCGCTGATGCTCGTCGAGGTCGGCAGCGCGGTTCTCCTGGCCTGGCTCCTCCGCGGCACGGCCCAGGCCGGTCTGGGCCACCTTGGCGCAGCCCTGGTCGTGCTCGTGTTCGCCAGCACGTTCCTCGTTCAGGTCCCGCTGCACGGCCAGCTCTCGCGCGGCTTCACCGCCGCGACGCACCGGCGGCTTGTGCTGAGCAACTGGGCCCGCACGGCCCTGTGGACGGCCCACGCGGGGGTGTCGCTGGCGCTGCTTCGCGCGTAAGGCGGCCGCCCGTGCGCGCGGGATCAACGAGAACGCTCGCCGACACGCGGCTCGGCGATACCAGGAACAGCGCGAACCCGAGCACGCAGCGCCGCGCACAGCCCGCGGCCCGGCTCGCCGCCGATCGGGCGACGCGAGCGCCGCGACCGCGACCGCCAGGGCCGGTGCCCCGGCCGAGCGTGCATCCGAAGGGCCCGCGGCCGGGCCCGGGCGAATCGGGCGCGACAGTCTCCCGCGTCGCCGCGGCTGTTCGGGCGAGCGGGAGTGTGACCGCGAGATCGAGCGATCCGCGGCCGGAGTCAGCGACGCGAGCGGGCCCGGCAGCGGCGGGGTCATTGGTATGAGCAGCACCCGCCGCAGGAGCACCGGCGCGGACTCGGGTCGCTGGACGGGGGGTGCCGGGGGGCGGGAGGCACGCGCGTGTGCGTGATACAGGCGTTACGATCACGCCATGCAAGACCGCCAGTTCTGCACGCCTCACCTCGTCAACCTCTCCGCCGTCACGCGGCTGGATCGCGTCAAGTTCGACGAGCGCACGATCCGGGAGGGTTGGTTCCAGAACCTTCTCTTTAAGAACCCATCCATCATCCCCATCGACGAGATCGAGCCGGTGTTTGGCCCGATGATCCCGGTCGCGCGAGAGATGCCGACGGACAAGGGTCCTGTGGACATCGTGTACATCAGCGCCACGGGATACCTCACGCTGGTCGAGACGAAGCTCTTCCGCAGCCCCGAGGCTCGCCGCATCGTCGTCGCGCAGATCGTCGATTACGCCGCGGCGGTATCGAAGTGGACGTATGAAGACTTGTGCAACGCCGTCCGCGCCAAGCGGCGGCTGGATGAGAACGAGCAATCGACAGCGAGCGATCCCCGCGAGGGCGACAAAGACCCTATCAAGGCCCTGGTCTGCGACCACCCCGACTACGACGAGGCGCTGTTCATCGACTCGGTGAGCCGCAATCTCACGCAGGGGCGGTTCCTGCTTCTCATCGTCGGCGACGGCATCCAGTCGGGCGTTGAGCACCTCGCAGAGACGCTGGCAAGGACGCCGCACCTGGGGTTCACGCTGTCGCTGCTTGAACTCGCGCTCTTCAAGACCGGCACATCCGACAAGGAGTACTTCGTCCAGCCCCGCGTGCTGGCCCGCACCAAGGAAGTCGTGCGCGCCGTCATCGAACTGCGGGCCCCGCTGACCCCGGCGGATATCAAGGTCACGCTGCCGGAGATCATCGTCGGCGGGAAGGTCGGCGGGCGGCGTCGGCTGACCGAAGAGGCGATGTTCGAGACCATCGCGGAGTCGCTCGGCAAGCCGGTGGTCGATCAGTTCCGCGCGTTCCTCAGCGAGTGCGACACGCTCGGCATCGAGCCCGAAGGCCGCGACACCAGCATCTCGCTGTTCTGGTACGAGCCCAACACCGAGCGACGCTTCTCGTTCGGCTCGGTCTTCGCGGACGGGGGCCGAGTCGGCATGTGGTTTGTCCGCCATAACTACCACAAGTCCGGCCTCGATCCATCGATCGGCCTCGAGTACGTTCGTCGGGTCGCCGCTCTCGTGGCGGGGGCCACGGTGCTCGATCGCGCGTCCCACGGAGTGAAGGGACTCAGGGTCCTTGTCGGCGAACGGGAGATCACCCTCGCGGACCTGATGCCCAAGTCGGCGGCTTGGCTCGATGCCATCCGCGACGTGATCGCCAAGACCGAGGCGGGCGGCGCAGCCAAACTCTCCACCGCGCCTTGATGCGAATGAACCAAGCCTGCTGCGGTCGCCTTCATCCGGTGCCTCATTGACCGCTGCGCGGCTGGGGCACCCCCCGCCCGATCCATCGCGGGCGTGAGCGGTGGGGCAGAATGCGATGGCTTCGGGTCAGAGCGGCGTGACCACGCGTTGGAATGCACGCGAGGCGGGGGCGGACAGACGAATCGTCCGACCGTCCAACCCATCTGTCCGACCGGCCAACACAAATGTCCGCCCGCCCGGCTCAAGTGGCCGGTCCGACGGGTCGATGGTGAGGTCCTGCGGATGGCGTGTCAGACCGTCCGCGTCACTCGCGCGATCGGCCGTTTGGTTTGGCTGATCGCACACGTCATGCGGATGATCGGCCACGCTATGTGGCCGCTCCCGGAGTGCCCGCCCATGGCCGAACGCCGCTTCCCGAGGCCCGATGCCGACTTCGCCGCGTACATGAACAACTACTACGCCGCCGTGGAGAAGTTCTGGCAGGTGCAGGGTTTTAGTGAGTCCGAGTTGAAGCCGCTCAAGGACGCCCTAGGCGCGTGGAGCGCGGCGTTCCCGGCGCATGTCGCGGCCCAGAACGCGGCGGAGGCGGCCCGACAGACCAAGGACGCGGCCCGGCGCACGCTCGAAGCCGCGGCCCGGCCCGTGACCTCGTTTATACAAGGGTTTCCGAAGACCACCGACGCCGATCGCGCGACCATCGGCATCACCGTGCGCGATGTCAGCGGAACGCCCACGCCGATCCCGACGACGCGCCCGCAGACGCTCGTGCAGTCCGGGCAACGCTTGACGCACACGCTGCGCCTCAGCGCAGCGACGAGAAGTAAGCCC
>JBBQRT010000034.1:0-38651 GCA_038214505.1 Phycisphaerales bacterium
GCCAAGGCCGCCTGAGATCCGGGAGGGGAAGCTTCCCGTCCATCCACCCACGGCCCCCGGTGCGCACCACCGGGGGCCGCGTTCTTGGGCAAGCCCCGCCCCGCGGGCGGTACACTTGTTCCATGACCAGCACCGCCAGCAGCACCAGCCCGGCCCGCACGACTCGCTCCGCCGTGGGCGTCCTCTCCGGATTTTTGCTGCTCCTCGCCATCGCGATGCCGGTGGGCCTTGCCGGCTGCACGTCCACCGGCATCGCGCTCCGTGAGTCGTTCGGGATCGCCAAGCGCGAGCAGCTTGTCGACCGCGTGAGGGACGCCCGCGACGCGCAGGACGCCGCCCGCGTGCAGTTTAAGGACGCGCTCGAGGAGTTCCTCGCCGTCACCAACCAGTCTGGCAAGCCCGGCGAGCTCGAAAGCCGCTACCGCGCCCTGCAGAAGGAGTACGAGCGTTCCGAGAGCCGGGCCAAGACGGTCTCGACCCGGATCGAGACCGTCGAGGTCGTCGCCTCCAAACTCTTCGCCGAGTGGAACGCCGAGCTCTCGCAGTACACCGATGCCCGCCTGCGGGCCCAGAGCGAGCGTCAGCTCGGCGATTCCAAGGCCCGCTACGACCAGCTCATCGGCATGATGAAGTCGGCCGAGGGCAAGATGAAGCCCGTGCTCGACAGCCTTCGCAATCAGGTTTTGTTCCTCAAGCACAACCTCAACGCCCAGGCCATCGCCGGGCTCCAAGGCACCGCCGTCGAGGTCCAGAACGATGTGGGCGCACTCATCCGCGACATGGAGGCCGCCATCGCCGAGGCCGACCGCTTCATCGATCAGATGAGCGGGAAGTGATACGAATCCTCGGTGAAACTCGGGCGTCTTGGATGCCCCGCCGGTACCCGTCCCGCCTCCTCTGCTTCGCCGAGCTCCTGAGTATTGACCCCATGGTCCGCGCTGCTTCGTAGGACAAAGCGAAAGGCCCCGCACGATGTGCGGGGCCCTGCCAGCTGACGATTACCTTGCCGATTCCCGCCCGGCGGGCTCACACCCGGATCACGCCGACGGCCGGGTCGAACCGGACCTTCTTGAGCGCCGCGTTCGAATCATCCGCGGCGCGATAGCCCACCGCGACCGCCGCCGCCGCCGTGTAGCCCCTTTCGGTCAGGCCGAGCAGCTTGTCGTACTCCGCCGCAATGATCCCTTCCATCGGACACGCGTCGACTCCCACCGCCGCCGCCGCCGCCATGAGGAACCCCATCGCGATATACGCCTGGGCCTTGGCCCAATAGTTGAGTTCCTCCTCGGGCATGTTGTTCACGGTGCCCAGCATCATCTTCTTGTACCCGTCGAGCGACGCCTCCGGCACGTCCCGGACCGCCGCGATCCGCTTCACATACGCGTCCACGTCTCCCGCATTCTCGCCCACGCGCGATGCGAAGACCACAAAGTGCGAGCAGTCCCGGGGCTGCGGCTGGTTCCAGCTGATCGGCGGCAGCCTGTCCTTCACGCTCTGGTCCGTGATCACCACGAACCGGTAGGGCTGCAAGCCGTAGCTCGACGGCGACAGAATCAGCGCCTGCTCCAGCACGCTCCACAGCTCCACAGAGACCCTCCGCGAAGGGTCGAACTTCTTGACGGCGTACCGCCAGTTCAACTGCTTGAGGAGCGCTTCGGGGGCAATCGGCGTGTGCATGGCTGTTGGTCCTTCGTGTCCGCCCCCGCACACCCCATCGTACCGGGAGCCCAGTCCGTTGAATCGCCCGGCACTGCGGCCTCGACGTCCTGGCACGCCGATTGTGGTATTGATGGCTGTCTAGCGCCCGCGGTCGCGTCCACGGCCGGGATTCGACGCAAAACAGCCAACTTCGACGCTGCTTGCCGCTACGTCTGTTGTGGCAACACCCACTCCCGCCCGAACCCGCCGCCGCGCCAGCGGGACAGCGGACGCCGAACATCCGCTTCGTCAACGCCCCGCGCCGCCGTCAGGCCGTCGACGCTTTGGGCTTCTTCTTCCCGGCCCCGCGTCCGCCCAGCACGGCGGCGAACTCCCCCAGCAGCCCCTCGTTCACGCTCAGGACATGGAACTGCCCCTGCCGCTCGACCGCGATCAGCCCCGCACCCTCCAGCGTTTTGATGTGGTGGCTGATTGTCGGCTGGCTCTGCGTGAACTTCTCGCAGACCTGCGAGCACGTGAGGCGTCCGGCCTCGCGGATCTCCTGAAGCATCTTCAGGCGCGTCGGGTCCGCCAATGCCTTGGCAATCTTCACCACCTGCGCATCACGCATGGAGCATCATTCGCTCAATCCGTCCGCCGCGACGGATTCATTTCCGACAGCCGGCAAGCCGTCCCCCCCCGTCCCCCCCGTGCGCCCCAAATGTGCCCCGACCGTGCCACGACCTTCGCGGCCCTGAGCAAAGGTCGTGCCGAGCGTGAAAGACGCCACGGACCCTCCTCCCTCCCTCACTCCACCGCCTGCCGGAGCGCGATGAGTGCATACGCCGTGATGAGCTCCGGGTTGTTCTCCATCCACCGCTCGTTGACGCTCTTGAAGCTCCCATCTTGGGTCTGAAGCCCGGACAGCTTCGCGACCAAGTCCTCGCGCCAGTTCCGGGCGCTGCCCGTCGGCTTGCCGTCCTGACCCAGCGGCTCGACACTCTCGACGCCCGAGGCCTTGAGGGCCCGGGCGAAGACGACGTAGTAGTAGTATCGCCCCTCGTCCTGGATGCCCGGGTTTTCATCCAGCGTGTAGTTTCGCCGGATCCATTCCCACGCCAGCCGCACGCGCTGGTCGTCCTTGGGGAGCTGGGCATAGAGATACGACTTGAACCCCGCGTAGGTCATCGAGCCATAGGACCTCAGGCGGCTGGCCGTGGTCCCGTCGCTCAGGGTTTCCTCCATCGTGCCGGCCATGCTCTGGCCCACGTGCCCGTCGATGCTCTCGGCATTGGGGGCCGTCGCGTAGACAAACCCGCCCTGCCGCGAGCCCTTGGCGAAGGGCAGGTCGTTGACCCGCTCGTCCATCTGCGTCCGCTGCAAAAACACCAGGGCCCGCTTGACGGCCGGATCGTCCGGGCTCACGCCCGCGTCCTGCATGGCCTGCATGAACATGCTCAGGTTCGAGTTGTCGGGCCGGCCGCTCCGCCCGTAGCCGACGCCGCCATAGAACGCGTGGTCTTTGTCGACCTTTCTTGCCGCCTCCGACCCCCCCACCGTCGGGTCCGAGTCCTCGGACCACTGGAGCTTGCGGAGGAACGCGATCCCTCGGTCGACCGCCTCCTTGGCCCGCGGCGTGCCAACCTTGCTGAGGGCGCTGACGCTCAGGGCCGTGTTGTACGAGGGGAGCATGCGGTCGTAAATTCCGCCGTCGTCCTGCTGGAAGTTCAGCAGGTGCTTCACCGCGCCCGCGACCACGGGATCGTCGGCCGTCAGACCGTCCTCCTCGGCCAGGGCCAGAAGCACCAAGGCCGTGATGCCCGGGAACGTCGGCGGGGCCTTCCCGTCCTTGTCGGGCTGAGGTACCGACCAGCCGCCGGTCGCCTGGTCCTGCCGCTCGCGGAGATAGGCCACGCCGCGGGCGATCATCTGCGTCGCGCCCAGGCGCGCTTCGGGGGACAACGGCGCTTTGGCGGCTTGGGCCGGCGTGGCCTCCGCAACCCCCTGGGCCAGCGCTGACAGCGCCGCGAGCCCCATCCCACCGACCATCGCCAGCACGCACGCCGCGGAACGAATCTTCATCGTGAACCTCTCAAAAGCGGTTGAACTCAACGGGAGTTTACCGGCCCGCAACGACGACGCCTCAAGTGGGCTCGCTGTTCCACGTGGAACACGCGAGCAGGATCCCCGCGGCGACCACGGCCGCGGTCTCGATCCGCATGAGGTGCGGGCCGAGCCGAAGGACCACCGCCCCGGCCGGGCGTGCGAGCCCGAGTTCCTCGGGCGTGAAGCCGCCCTCCGGGCCGATCAGCAGCCGGACCGAATCAAATGCCCGAGCGTCGAAGTCGCTCGCAGCCCCGCCCCCGGCATCGGCCACGACGACGGCGGTGGATGCAAGCGGTTGCACCGCCTGCGCGAAGCTGATCGGGGGTTCAAGGTTGAGGGCCCAGGCCCGGCCGCACTGCTTGCTGGCCTCGCCGGCGATCCGTTGCAGGCGTGCGAGTTTGGTGTCCCGGGGATCGACGACCCCCCGACTGGTGGAGAGCGGGGCCCAGCTTGCCGCGCCGACCTGGGCGAGCTGCTGGATCATCTCGTCGACCCGCGGCCCCTTGGGTGTCGCTGTCAGGACGTGCAACGCGGGCCGAACGGGCTCAACGCGGCGGACAACCGACAGGCGGAGCCTGAGCGTCGCATCGCGGCTTGGGCGCTTGCCGGGTTCGGCAACAACGGTCGCGGTGGCGATCAGGCCCTGGCCGTTGAGAATCTCGACGATGTCGTCGGGCCCCAGCCGCTTGACGCGGAGGGCGTGGGCAGCTTCGTCGCCCTCGATGACAAGTGTCTCGCCGGGGCGGAGGTCGGGGTATTCGACAAGCAGTCGGTGCATAAATGAGGTCGGCGGCGGAGTGTTCGTGTTTCGACTGGCCGGCGAGGGCGGGAGACGGGCGTGAAGTGCAGGTTTTCGGGCCTTTGGGAGCGAACCACCTAGAGTCGGGCGGTGAACTGGTCGATCATCCCACGATCCCGGCGTTGACGTACGCCGCCGAACTATGAACGACCCTCAGGCCCAACTCCAGGACGTGGAAGACCTCGAAGCGAGCGTTGACGCGCTCATGCAGGATATCGAGGCCTCGTCGGAGCGTGTCGAGCGGCACGTGCAGGAAGTCAGCGGCGAGATCGCCGCGGACTCACCGGCGAATGACGGGCTGACGTCAGAGGACGCTGAGTTTGCGGATTTCGAGACTGCCCACGCCGCGCTCGATAGCGGGTCGTGCGCATCGACGCCGCATCCCGGCGCGTCCGGAGCGCCGGCACCGGAGATGGACGCTTCGAAGTCGGCGCTTGATGAGCTGCTGGGTGGTATCGGGGAAGAGACGGACGCTTCCGAAGCTGCCGGCGCGACCGACGCGGGCAAGGCGGCGATCGAGGACATCGATGCGGCGTTCGCGTCGGTGGAGAGTCTCGCCGCGGAAGCCCCCGTTCCCGACCACGCGGGGACCGAGGATCCGGGGAAGCAGGCGGAGCTGGAACGCCGCGCGAACCAGGAGCCGATCGGGGACATCGAGGAACTGGACAAGGCGCTGGCTCAGAGCGCCGAGGCGGTGATGGCGGACGCTCAGCGGGCCCCGGTGCCCGCGGCGGCGATGCCCGCGTTGACCCCGGTTGCCGAGCCTGTTGCGCGGACACCCGAGCCCGAGCTGGCGGCGGTGGCCGTGGCTGTCGCAGCGGCGGCGCCGGTGGAGATCAAACCCGCGGCGCGGGAGCGGCTGGGCTCGGCGCTGGCCCCGATCGGCCACGCGGCGACCGTGGCGCTCATGCCGCTGCACTCGCTGCACGCCAAGCTCCCAGAGTCCACGCGGCAGACGGTCGCATACATCGCGATCATGAACGTTTTCTTCGCGTCGGTGGTGTGGTTCATGGCCCTCCGCCCGCGGCCCGAGGCCGAGGTGAGCTACGACGTGAAGGCGATCTATCTCTCCGAGCAGGCCGCCCGGGAGGCCGAGCGCGAGGCCAAGGCGAAGGCCGAGGCCGAGAGCAAGAAGGGCGGACACGGCGAGGAGAAGAAGAAGGACGGCGGGCACGGGGAGGCCAAAAAGCCCGAGAAGAAGGACGCGGGCGGGCACGGGGAAGCGAAAAAGCCCGACACGAAGGCCGCCGCCAAGAAGGACTCGGGGCACGGCGGCGGTCACTGAGTCGCTCGGGCGCTCGGCCGATCTACCGTTGCGCCCATGGACCACTTCGAATATCGCGATGGCCGGCTGTGGTGCGAGGACTGCGAGATGTCGGCCTTGGCGGCCCGCTTCGGCACGCCGCTGTACGTGTACTCGAGCGCGACGCTCACGCGGCACTATGAGCGCCTGCGCGACGCGTTCGCGGCCCTGGACCCCCTGATCTGCTTCAGCGTCAAGAGCTGCTCGAACCTGCACGTGCTCCGGCTGCTTGCCGGCCTGGGTGCCGGGCTCGACGTCGTCTCCGGGGGCGAGCTTGCGCGGGCCCGGCTCGCGGGCGTCGCGCCCGAGAAGATCGTGTACGCCGGCGTGGGCAAGAGCGACGCGGAGATCATCTCGGCCCTGGGGCGGCCCGAGGAGCACGAGCCGGCGCCGATGCAGACCGGGCCCATCGGCCTGTTCAACGTCGAGAGCGAGCAGGAGTTTCAGACCATCGCGGGGCTGGCCGAGGGGGTGGGCGTCAAGGCCCGGGCGGCGCTGCGGGTGAATCCCGATGTGGACCCGGTCACGCACAAGTACACGACCACGGGCAAGGCGGAAACCAAGTTCGGCGTCGACCTCTCGCGGGCCCGCGCGTTCTTCAAGCGATACGACGGAAACCCCTTCCTGAAGCTCTCGGGGATCCACATCCACCTGGGATCGCCGGTGGCAAGCGTCGGGCCGTATGTGCAGGCGGTGGAAAAGGTCGTAGCGCTGGTGGACGAGCTGGAGGCCGGCGGGCACCGGATCGACACGCTGAACCTCGGCGGCGGGTTCGGGGCCGACTATGTGACCGGCCAGTCGCTGGACGCGGCGGCGTACGCGGGGGCGATCGTGCCGCTGCTCAAGGACTGGCTGGAGGCGCGGTGGGCCCGGACGGGCCGGAAGACGCGGGTGGTGCTCGAACCGGGACGGACGATCGCGGCGAGCGCGGGCGTGCTGCTGAGCCGCGTGGAGTATGTGAAGACCTCGGGGAGCAAGAAGTTTCTGGTGTGCGACGCGGGGATGCACACGCTGATCCGGCCCGCGCTCTACGAGGCGTTCCACTTCATCTGGCCCGCGAACGTCGCGCCGATGCACGAGCCCGCGGCCCGGGTCGAGCGGCCGGACATGCCGGCGCTCGAGGCGTGCGACATCGTGGGGCCGATCTGCGAGACGGGGGATTTTCTCGCCAAGGATCGGCCCCTGCCGCCGGTGGCGCGGGGAGACTTGCTGGGCGTGTTCACGGCGGGGGCGTACGGAATGAGCATGGCCAGCCGGTACAACTCGCACCCGCTGCCGGCGGAGGTGCTGGTGGAGGGCTCCAGCGCGCGGCTGATCCGGCGGCGTGAGAGCTACGCGGATCTTGTTGAGCACGAGATTTCGCCGGAGGAGTAGGGTCGGGGCTTGTGCCGCTAGACTCGGGCCATGGCGGATCTGTGGCAGTCGAAGCGCGAGACGGCGGTGCGGGGTGTGGCGCCGCTGGCGGTGAGGATGCGGCCGCGGACGCTCGACGAGGTGGTGGGGCAGCGGCACATCCTGGAACCCGGGAAGCTGCTGCGGCGGATGATCGACGCGGACCGGCTGACATCGCTGATTTTCTTCGGCCCGCCCGGGACGGGGAAGACGACGCTCGCCGAGGCGATCGCGGCGAGCACGGACCGGCACTTCGAGCGGGAGAACGCCGCGGGCGTGGGCGTTGCGCAGATCCGCAAGGTCATCGACGACGCGAAGGAACGGCTTGGGAACTCCGGGCGGCGCACGATCCTGTTCCTCGACGAGATCCACCGGTTCTCCAAGAGTCAGCAGGACGTTCTGCTCTCGGACGTGGAGCGGGGGATCGTCACGCTGATCGGGGCGACGACGGAGAACCCGCTGTTCGCTGTCAACTCGGCGCTGGTGAGCCGCTCGACGCTGTTCCGGCTCGAGCCGCTGAGCGAGGCGGAGATCGTCGAGGTGCTGCGCCGGGCGCTCGCGGACCCGGAGCGGGGCTTCGGAAAGCGGGCGATCAAGGTCGATGAGGAGGCGCTGCGGGTCTGGGCCGTCAAGAGCGACGGGGATGCGCGGCGGGCCCTGACGGCGCTGGAGGTCGCGGTGCTGAGCGGGCGTGCCGGGACGCCCGGGAGGCCGGTTCGCATCGGCCGCGAGGACGCCGAGGAGAGCATCCAGCAGAAGGCCGCGGTGTACGACGGCTCCGGGGACCAGCACTACGACGCGGCGAGCGCGTTCATCAAGTCGATGCGTGGCTCGGACCCCGACGCCGCGCTCTACTGGATGGCGATGATGCTGGAGGCGGGCGAGGATCCGCGGTTCATCGCGCGGCGGATGGCGATCCTGGCAAGCGAGGACATCGGCAACGCGGACCCGAGGGCGATCATGGTCGCCTCGGCCGCGTGGGAGCTGGTCGAGCGGATCGGCATGCCCGAGGCCCGGATCACGCTGGCCCAGTGCTGCACGTACCTGGCGCTGTCGCCCAAGAGCAACGCGAGCTATGTCGCGATCGATGAGGCGATGAAGGACGCTCGCGAGGCGCGGACGATTCCGGTGCCGCGGCACATCAAGGACGGGAACGTGCGGAAGGCCGGGGATCTCGCGGGATCCGGTGGCGCGGGGAAGGCGGACGGGTCGTACGCATATACGCACGACGAGGGTGTCAAGTCCGAGCTGCTCGGCCGCGTGGGGCAGCAGGATTACTTGGGCGTGAGCAAGTCGTATTACCGGCCCACGGATCACGGCGCGGAAAAGCTCCTCGCCCAGCGGCTTGAGGAGGCCCGGCGGCTGCGGGGCGGGGCGGGCGGGGCCGGGGAAGCCGAGGCGGGCTCGCGGCCCTGAGGAAGCGGTACCCTCCACATCATGGAAATGTACCACCACGAGCTGCACAACGATGTGCTGGTGCTCGCCGTCGACGGCGGGCTGGACACGCACACGTCGCGGCAGCTTACCGAGAGTGTGCAGAAGATCGCGGACCTGGGCGTCAGGAAGATCGTGATCGACTGCTCGCGGCTCAACTACATCTCCTCCATGGGCATCGCCGCCCTGCTGCTGCTTCACAAGCGGATGACCGGGCACGGGGCCCACGTGAAGATCGCGGGGGCGAGATCGGCGATCATCGACGTGCTGCGGATGACGCGGCTGGACGGCGTGTTCGAGCTGCACCCCGATGTGAGCCGGGCGATGCTCGACTTCAAGCCCAGGGACGCCGACCAGCCCGGCGAGGCCGGGACGCTCGACAAGGCGACGCTGCGGGCCCTCATGCGGCGGCGGCTGGCCGACGCCACGCCCGAGCATCGGGCGGAGGCCTCGGCGCGGATGATCCAGCGTCTGCTGGATTCGGACCTGCTGCCGGCAGCGGCGGGCGGAGCGGGGGCCGTCATGGTGTATGCATCGAGCGCGGCGCTGGGGGAGCCCGAGCTCGATCCGCTGGCGGGTGCTCTGCTGGAGCAAGGATTTGCGGTGGGCGTGCCGCGGGTGGAGTGGGCGACGCGGGCAATGACGCCGGTGCGGATCGGTTCGACGGCGGAACTTATTGAGAACGCGCAGCAGCCTGTGTTTCGAGAGGCGCCGGCGGACGCGGAGCCGATCGAGCCCGGAACCCTGGCCGCGGTGATCGTGCCGGGGCTGGCGTTCGACGCTTCGCTCCGGCGGCTGGGGCGGGGGGCGGGGTTGTATGACCGGTTTCTAGAGTCGCTCGGGGCCGATTCGCCGCGGCGGATCGCGCTGGCGTTTGATGAGCAGATCGTCGAGCGCGTGCCGGTGGATGGGCACGACCAGCCGCTGCACGCGGTGGTGACGCCGACGCGGGTGCTTCGGTAACGCCGCGGCGGCGGATCAAGCGCCGAGGAAGCAGGCCCGGGCGGTGGCTTCATCGATGCGCTGGTCGAACGCGATCGCGGCGTGCTCGGGCGCGCCGGGGCGGCGGCGATGGACGGCGGCCTGGATCGAGTCGCCCGGGTCCGGCCGCACGATCGGGGCGTCGGAGCCGAACCAGAGGCGCGAGCCTGGGGTGCAGCCGGCGTCGATGAGCTCGCGCAGCGGCAGGACGCGGCTCAGTCGATGCGGAAGCTGTCGCTCGAGCACCTCGATATCCGTCAGCAGGTGGCAGGGCTGGACGCTGCAGACCACGCCCAGGGCGGCGAAGCGCGGGACGTCGGCCTCGTCGATGAGCTCGCAGTGCTCGATCCGGTGGGCCCCGAGCGGTCCCAGGTGGGCCCCGGGCCGCGAGGCGGACTCGATGGCGTCGAGCACCATGCGGACGGCGCCGTCGCCGATGGCGTGGACGGCGAGGCCAAGGCCCAGCGATTCGCACGTCGTGACGGCCTCGTCGAGCTCGGCACGGGCCACCATGGCCCGGCCGCAGGGACCGGCACCGGCGTCGGTTGAGGGCTCTCTGTAAGGATGGAGCGTCAGGGCGGTACGGCTGTTGAGCGTGCCGTCGGCGAAGAGCTTGCCGCCGGCCAAGCGGATGCGGTCGCCGGACCATTGGGAGGCGGCGGCGTGGACGGCGCGGACGCGGGCGACGTTGGGATAGAGGAAAGCGCGAGGGAGGCCGGGCTCGCCGCGGTCGTGCAGATCGCGGAGAACCGAGCCCAGCCAGTCCTGGCTGTGGAGGTCGTGGACCTCGGTAAAGCCCAGCTTGGCGAAGCGGCGCATGCCAGCCAGGACGTAGTCGAGGCGCTGCGCGCGGGTCGGCTCGGGGGCGGCGTCGAAGACGCGGTACGCCGCGTGCTCGATAAGCAGGCCCGTCGCGCTCCCGGTAGTGGGATCGGCGACGACCAAGCCCTTCTCGGGGACCGCGTCGCCTCCTTTAAGCCCGGCGGCGGCGAGCGCGAGGCTGTTGCACGCGGCGGTGTGAAAGTCGAAGGACATGAGCACGCACGGCGAGCCGGGGCAGGCTCGATCGAGCTCGTCGATCCGCGGCCAGCGTACCTCGGGCCAGGCTTCGGGACGGGCCCCGAGCATGCGGACCCACTCGCCGGGGATGGTGGACGACGCTTCCAGCGAGAGCCGGTCAAGACACTCGGCCAGGCTCCGGCATGTGCTCAGATCGGGGAGCACGAGCGAGTGACCGAAGGCGGCGATGTGGGCATGGGCTTCACGCATGGGGGAGGCTCAGTGGGCCCGGGCGGCGTTTCGGTCAGGGGCGGCCGAGCATGCGCTCGATCTCGCGAGAGGCGAGGTCGGGCGTGTCGGCGTACAGACCAGGGGCGAACTCGAGGCGGATGATGCCGAAGCGGGCCTTGATGTCCAGACCCAAGGGATCGACGCCGACGCACTGCGGGTCGGCGACGATGATGGCCGCGTGGGCCTTGCAGGCGGCGGCGAGCCGATTGCGGTCGGCGTTGGCCTTCTTGATCAGCGGATACTCGGCGCGGCCCAGCGCGTTTGGGGCGACGATCTCTTCGGGTCCGAAGACGGCGGTCTCGGTCTTGCCGCCGTCGATCGCGCAGCGGATCCAGGTGGTCTGCGTGGTGGGCCCGTGATAGCCGATCCAGCGATCGACGCACTCTTCAGACTCGGGCCTGTCGATCTCTGTCACTTGCAGCGAGAGCTGGAGGCTCCAGTCGCTCTCGGAGGGGCAGAAGAGGACCATCTCGACGCTCTGACCCTGGCCGGCCTTGGCGAAACCGGGCTCGACGGGCATGACCAGGCCACCGGCACTGCCGCCGCCGGACTCGACGATGAACTTCACGTCGGCGCGGCGTTCGAAGTAGATGAGGACCCCCTCGTGCTCACGCCGGAGGACGCGAAGACCGAGGTGGCGTGCATCGGCGGGCGAGTCGTCGAACTCGTGGGCGGGCGTGGAAGTCATGGCGGCATTGTCTGCCGGGATGAGCCCCGGTGCAAGCGGCGGAGGCGGAAGCGGGCGCCGAGCGGGCACGAAGCATGATCGGCCCGGATAGAGGCGAGATGGGCCCGGGATGCCGGCGAGATCGGCCCTGGATCGTGCGCGTGGGGAGTATGCAAAAATGACACGGAGCCGGCTCGTGCCGGCCCCGCGTGATTCGGCGCTCCAGCGGGGCAAGGGCTACACCGCCCAAAGGGCCCCGTGCAGTGTTCGCTACCGCTCGGCAGCGTAAATGTCTCTCTCTCGACCGGGGTCGTGGGTGACCGTGCGCGTGCGGGGCGGTCTTTCGACCTTGCCGAACGATCGGGTCGGTTGTTCAGGCAACGCTCGCGGCGTGGCCTGAAGCGGTCGTGCCCTTCCCGAGACGCGATCGGCCTGTGGCCGGCGCTCGGGGAGGGCTTGGCGACCAGTGCCTTACTTCTTCTTGGCAGTCTTCTTCTTGCTGCTCTTCTTCGCGGTCTTCTTCTTCGTGGTCTTCTTAGCCATGGGACGTTCTCCTCGAACTGTTCAAACGGGGCCTTTGGGTCTCGAGCGGGTCTGGAGCGCCGATCGTATCCAGTGCTCTTGATCACCTTGACGCGTTGTGTATCGGACAACGACACACACGCTCTTGAGCAAACCTTGCGCACGATACCATCGCGCGGTTCCGGAGTGCAAGTCGATGAGCTCAAGTTCAACGTCTCTCTGCGTCGTGGGCGCGCTCGGTCGAGTGGGTTCTCGCATCGTCGCGCTCGCGCTCGACGACGAGCGCTTCGTCGTCAGCGGCGCGCCGCTGCGCGACGGCGCGACGCGCGCCTCGGCGCCGATCATCGGCGCATCGGGCCGCGCGATTGTGCCAAAAACAGCCGCGAAACCGCACGATCTGCCCGCGTGCGATGTCGTCGTCGACTTCTCGTCACCGGACGCGATCGCGCGCTCGATCGACATCGCGGCGCATCATCGCGCGGCGCTGCTGGTGGGCACGACGGGCCTCGACGACGCAGCGATGAGCGCGCTGAAAAAGTTTTCCACATCGCGTGCTGTTCTCGTCGCGCCGAACACCTCGATGGGTATTTTCGCGCTCGCCGACGCCGTCGCGAAGACCGCAAAGCTGCTCGGCGCGGGCTTCGAGTGCTCCATAATCGAGGCCCATCACAGCAAAAAGAAGGACGCGCCGAGCGGCACGGCGCTGCGGCTGCGCGACGCGGTGCGCTCGTCGGGGCACGCGATGAGCGATGATCAGGTCGTCGCGATCCGCGGCGGCGACGTGATCGGCGAGCACACGGTGCGCTTCGCCGGGCCCGGCGAGTATCTCGAGTTCACGCACCGCGCCACCAGCCGCGATCTGTTCGCGCGCGGCGCGCTCGCGGCCGCCGCGTGGCTCAAGGACCGCGACGCGGGGTGGTACACCATGAACGATGTCCTCGGCATCGTCGCATGATGGGCGCACGATCGACGCAGATCGGCGCACGAGAGCCGGCGAGCGCGGACGAGCCGAAGTTCACGCCGTTTGCTCCGCTCGCAGCTCAGTCGTTGTCTGATTGTGTCGCGATGCTCGGCGAAGTCGCGACGTTCTTCGTCGATCCTGCTCGCTTCTTGCCGTCGTTGCGCGGCGCGGGTGGCGCGGATGGTGCTCCGTCGCCCTTCGCGTGCGGTTCCTTGTCGAGCGCGACGGCGGCGAGCTGCGGCGCGGGCTTCTCTCGCTGGAAGATCGAGGCGAGCACGGTGTAGTTGACGCGGTTATAGAGACTCGTCGCCGCCTCGTCGCTCACCATCACCGGCACGCGGGCCCGCACCGAGCCGTTATACGGGTTGTACCAGAACGCCGCCAGACCGGAATCGACGGTCATCCGCACCGGCGGGTGCTCGAGGCCGGCGTGCTCGGGCGGCGCGATCTCGATCCACGGCCGATCGGCGTCGAGCAGCGGGTTGATGGGCGGCGCGTCGTCGAACCAATCGGCCCTCACCGTGGTCGGCCAGCCGCGAACGTTCAGCTCGGCGGTCTTCGTCGCCGCTCGGATCTTGATCTGCTGGTCGAGTTTATGGCGCTGCTGTGAAGCGGCGCTCACGCGGTCGTCGCCGCGCTGCCGGTCCTGCTGCAGCCAGACGACCCCGGCGCCCAGCGCGATGAGCACGATGAGCAGCAGCACGTCGCGGAAGTAGCGCATGGTGAGTTGACCCCTCGTCGCCGCGCGGCCACGCGGGGACATCAAGATGTATCGGTCACGCACGCTCACGCCCCGACCCGGGCCGGCGCCCGACGTGGTCGTCCGCTCCGCCCGCGCCGCGCGGGCAAGCCGCGGGCGTGTTATCGACAACCGAATGCCTTCCGACCACGCCTTTGCGCCCGCTACACTCGCCCCGAAACGCCCGGACAGCCCTTCGGAACGCCCTCATGCCGATCATCAGCAAGACGCTCTCCTGCGGCACGCCCCTGGTCATGGAGCCCATGTCCGGCGTCAAGTCCGTCGGCGTCACCTGGCTCCTGCCCGCCGGCAACGCCACCGACCCCGACAACCGACAGGGCATGGCCCCGATGCTCTCTGAGCTCCTGATGCGCGGCGCGGGCGGGCTCGACTCCCGCGGCTTTGCCGACGCGATGGACACCATGGGCGTCAGTCACAGCGTCGATTCGGCGACCATTCACATGCGGATGGGCTTCTCGCTGCTGGGCACGCGGCTGATGGACGCCCTGCCGCTGGCGGTCGACATGGTGCTCCGCCCGCGGATCGACCAGGACGCCGTCGAGCCGACGCGCGACCTGGCGATGCAGGCGCTCGAGGGGTTGAGCGACGATCCCCAGGAGCGGGCCGTGCTGGCGGTGCGTGAGCGGCACAACCCGGCGCCGATCAACCGCTCGGGTCTGGGCACGGCCGAGGGCCTGGCGGCGCTGACGCGCGAGGAACTGATCGAGGGCTGGCGGGCCCGGGCAAAACCGGTGGGGAGCGTGATCGCCATCGCCGGCGATCTGGACGCCGCGGGCGGGCCCGACGCGATCGCGTCGCGGCTGGACGCGCTGCTCGCGGGGTGGTCAGGCGCGGCGCCGGCGGTGCAGCTCGGCCACGCCGCGGACCGCGGCAGCCTGCACCATATAGAGGACAAGTCGTCGCAGGTGCAGATCGTCTGCATGCACGACGCGCCGCCGGAGCCGAGCCCCGACTGTCGGCTGGAGCGCCTGGTGTCGAGCGTGCTGTCGGGCGGCATGGCCTCGCGGCTGTTCGCCGAGGTGCGAGAGAAGCGCGGGCTGTGCTACGCCGTCAGCCAGAGCTACGCGACCGACCGCGACTATGGCCGCTGCATGGCGTATGTCGGCACCCAGCCCGAGCGGGCCCAGGAATCGCTCGACGTGCTGCTCGCGGAGCTCCAGCGCATAAACACCCCCGCGGGGGCGCTCACGGCCGAGGAACTGCAGCGGGCTTTGATCGGAATCCGTTCGTCGCTCATCTTCTCGGGCGAGTCGACCGGGGCCCGCGCCTCGGGATTGGCGAGCGACCAGTACCGGCTCGGCCGCCCTCGCTCACTCGAAGAGATCGACGCGGCGTACGCCTCGATCACGCTGGATCAGGTCAACGCGTACCTGGCCCGGCGGACGCTGGGCGAGGTGACGATCGTGACGCTGGGGTCGGCGGAGGTTCGGCGGGGCTAGGCCATCGGCGACGGATCGCGGATCTGTCGGCGCTTGGGCGAACGTCCGCCCGCGCCCGCGGCGTCCCGTACACTCCCGCCCCATGGACCCCACCCTGCGGAAGGCGACCCGGCTGTTCTCGAGCTACGCCCTGATGGCCGCCCTGCTGGCCATACTGGCGGTCTTCCTCATCTATCCCGTGGCCCTCACCGTCCAGGGGGCGCTGGTCCGCCGCAATCCCGACGGGACCACCAGCTTCACGCTGGCCAACATCCTGCTGGTCTTCCAGGACCCGTCGCTCCGGCAGGGCCTGCTCAACTCCTTCAAGCTCGCGGCGTGCACCACCACGCTGTGCCTCCTCATCTCGATCCCGCTGGCGACCTTCTCCGCCAAGTTTCTCTTCCCGCTCAAGGGCGTCTTCAACGCTCTGATCCTGGTGCCGCTGATCCTGCCGCCGTTTGTCGGGGCGATCGGCGTCCAGGCCCTGGTCGGTCGCGAGGGGGCCCTGAACGCGCTCTTCGGCACCAGCGCCGACTTTCTGGGCAACGCCAAGTTCTGGGGCGTGGTCATGGTCGATGCGCTGCACCTATACCCCATCATCTATCTCAACGCGACGGCCGCGCTGGCCAACCTCGACCCGGCGCTCGAGGAGGCCGCCGAGAACGTCGGCTGTGGGCCGGTCCGCCGCTTCTTCAGCATCACCCTCCCGCTCATCCGCCCCGGCATCTTCGCGGGTGCGACGATCGTGTTCATCTGGTCGTTCACCGAGCTTGGCACGCCGCTGGTCTTCGGGTACAACCAGACGACCAGCGTGCAGATCTTCGACCGCATCCGCGAGATCGAGGCCAGCCCGGAGCCCTACGCGCTGGTCATCGTCATGCTCGCCTGCGCCGTGATGATTTATGCCGTGGGCAAGTTCCTCTTCGGGGCCAAGGGCTACGCGATGTACTCCAAGGCCAGCCGCGCGGCCCAGGAAACCCGCCTCACGGGCCTCGCGGGCTGGGGCGTCACGGGGTGCTTTGCGCTCGTCACACTGCTGGCCCTGCTCCCGCACATCGGCGTGGTGCTCACCAGCCTCACCGGCCCGGGCCAGTGGTACGGCTCGGTGATCCCCCGGTCGTTCACGCTCGACAACTATCAGCAGGCCCTGGGCCACCCCGAGGCGTTCACGGCGATCGTCAACTCGTTGAAGATGTCCTCGATCGCCGTTGTGCTCGCGACCGCGTTCGGCATCCTGGCGTCGTACGTCATCGTCCGCACACCGATCCGCGGCCGGGGCCTGCTTGACGCCCTGTGCATGCTGCCCCTGGCCGTGCCGGGGCTGGTCATCTGCTTCGGCTACGTCGCGATGACGCTCTCTTGGCCCTTCGGGACCGCCAAGGACGGCACGAGCAATCCGCTCGGGTTCATCGGGGTGCTGGGGGCCGATCCGAGCCCGCTGGCGCTGATCGTGGCGGCCTACGCCGTTCGCCGGATGCCCTACATCCTCCGCTCCACCGTCGCCGGGCTCGAGCAGACCTCCGGCGAGCTCGAGGAGGCGGCGATGAACCTGGGTGCATCGCGGTTCACCGCCGTCCGGCGCGTCATCATCCCGCTCATCATGGCCAACATTATCGCCGGGGGGCTCTTGGCCTTCAGCTTCTCGATGCTCGCGGTTTCCGAAGCGCTGATCCTGGCCCAGCAGCAGGACGACGCGCCGATCACCAAGGCGATCTACAACTTCCTCAACCGCTTGGGCGACGGGCCGTTCATCGCCAGCGCCATGGGCGTGTGGGGAATGGCCCTGCTGACCGTCACGCTCGTGGGCGCTTCGATCCTGCTGGGCCGCAAGCTCGGATCGATCTTCCGTGTCTGAGCGTTCAGGGCTTGGCCGGCGCGGCCTCGCGGATGGTCAGCTGCAGGTTCACCAGCTCGATGTCGAAGACCAGGGCCGAGCCGGGCGGGATGATGATCTCGTCCTTGTCGTTGCTTACGCCCCTGTCGCCGAAGCCCATCGCCGCGGGAATGAGCAGGCGCCGCTTCCCGCCCTTGCGCATGCCCACGAGCCCCTCCTGCATCCCGGGGAGGAAGTCCTTGAGCACGTGCGTCTCGGGCTGCCCGGCGGCCCAGGTCGACTGGAACCGCTCGCCGTCCTGAACCCTGCCAGAGAAGTGCAACGTCACAAGCGCGCCGGGGAGCACGGGCATGCCCTCGCCGGCGACAAAGTCCTGGATCGTCACGCCGCCGGGCGTCCTCGCGGTGTACACCGGCTTGTCGCCCGCCTTGGGCCAGCCCGGATCGGCGCTGGGGAGCTTGGCGAGCTCTTCGGGCCGCGGCGGGGCCGGCGGCTCAACGTCCGCCGTTCCGGCGGCGACCGGTCCGTTGATGATCTCGGACACCGTGACAGCGGGCGGACGCACCGGCTCCGCGTCGGGCCGGTTCGCGCCCGGCGACTTCGCCTCGCGCGTGGGTGAACAGCCGCCGAGGATGGCGACGCTGATCATGAGTCCTGCTGCGACGCTTACCGGGGTATGCATGGTGCGTTCCTTGAGAGGCTGACCAGATCGGTTGTCGGGCCGCCGGGCTTGGGAAGGGTTCCGGAGTTCCTATCCTCTATACACGCCCGCCCACCAAAGGTGCCGATTTGAGCAACTTACCCCCTATATTGGGCATAACCATAGGTGATCCACTCGGGATCGGGCCAGAGATCATCGTCCGGGCGCTGGTGGAACTCGCTGCGCCGATCGGTTCTGGGGCGTTTGCCGTCCGCGTCTTCGGGTCGGCGGCGGTGCTCGGCGACGCCGCCGGGTTACTGGGTCTGAGCGATGCCTGGCGGAACGTTCTGGGCGCCGGGGTCCGACTCGTCGAGGTGGGCGTCGATGCCCCACCCGAGCGTCCGGCGCGGCCGACGTCGACGCGATTCGGCGGGATGTTGAGCTTCGCCGCCGTCGAGGCCGCGATCGCCGCGGCCCGGCGCCCGCCTGGCGACCCGGAGCATGTGGACGCGATCGTGACGGCCCCGATCTCCAAGACCAGCTGGACGCTCGCGGGCCACACCCGTTTCCCCGGGCACACGGAGCTGCTGGCCGAGCGATTCGATGCGCCCGAGAGCGGGATGCTGTTCGTCGGGCCGTCGATGCGGGTGATGCTCGCGACGATCCACGTGCCGCTGCGCGAGGTGCCCCGGGTGCTGACGCGCGAAGTGGTGCTCCGTGCGATTCGGCTGGCGGACCGAGCTTGCCGGGATTTCGGTGTTTCGCGGCCGGCGATCGGCGTCTGCGGCGTGAACCCCCACGCGGGCGAGGGGGGCCTCTTGGGGCACGAGGACGATGCGGTCATCGCGCCGGCCGTCGCCGCCGCGCGCGAGGCGGACTTGAATGCGACGGGCCCGCACCCGGCGGACACGATCTTCACCAGGGCCGTGCTCCCGCCGCGTGGGCCGGGGACGCTGGACGCGATCGTCGCGATGTACCACGACCAGGGGCTGATCCCGATCAAGCTGCTGGATCAGCGAGAGGCGGTGAACGTAACCGTCGGATTGCCGACGATCCGCACTAGCCCGGCCCACGGCACGGCGTTCGACATCGCCGGCGCGGGCACCGCCGACCCGGCCTCGATGCTCGCGGCGATCCGCACGGCCCTCGAGCTGCTCGACCGGGCCCGCGGCGCGGATCGGCGCTGACCGCCGGGCCGGATTATCGAGTTGTTCGGACGCAAAGGGTGTATCCGCGGTTCCGGCGTTCCGATGCACTCCTGCTCCTGCTCCTGCCCCTGCGGCTCGCGGCGTGAAGGTCCTGAAACCTCAACCGCGAAGCTCCGAAGCCGTATACTTGCGAGAGCTTCCCGGCCGAGCCCGGTGTATCGACCGAGATTCCTTGAAAGGACCGACCTGATGACCCGTTCCCGTGTGCGTGGCGTGCTGGTGGCCTGCGGCGTTTGCCTGGGCATGCTGAATGCCTCGGCCCTGGCGATCCCCGCCGTGCTCGAGCGAGTGCCCGACGAGGCGATGATCGCGGTGGCGATCCCCGCGCCGCAGACGCTGCAGAAGAATCTCGCCGCCCTGTCCAAGGCGATCGGCGCCGAGCTGCCCGAGATCAGCGTGCAGGACGCGCTGGGCATGGGCGGGTTCACCACCGGCGTGGACGCGACCAAGGCCCTGGCGATCATCATCATGACGCCCAAGGAGCAGCCCAAGCTCGAGGGCAAGGCTCCCGGCGAGGCCGAGCGGCAGATGGTCGAGGAGCTGGACCGGCGGGCCCTGCTGCTGCTCCCGATCACGAGCTTCGACGAGGTGCTCAAGAGCTTCGACGCCAAGGCCCCCGGCGAGGGCAAGGCCGCGACCATCGCGCTGCCCACGGGCGAGGACGGCTTCATCAAGGACCTGGGCGGCGGGTACGCCGTCGTCGGCTCGACCCGCGAGCTCGTCGAGGCGTTCACCGGCAAGCCCGGCGCGACGGCGATGAAGACCCGCATGGGCAGGGCCGGCGAGGACCTTGCCGATGCTTCGGACATCGTGACGATCGTCAACATGGACGCCGTCCGCCCGCTGGCGACCGAGGCCCTGAAGCAGTTCGAGGCTCAGGCCAAGGAGCGGGCCGAGATGATGGGCCAGAATCCCGAGGCCCAGATCGCTACCGTCAAGTGGCTGGGCGAGGCCTTCATCCGCGACACGAAGTTTGTCACCGGCGGCGTGAAGCTCTCGGCCTCGGGCATCGGGATGGACATGGTCGGCTCGTTCAACGAGGGCTCGTATCTCGCGTCGGCCGTCACCGGCGGCGGATCGTCCAGCCCGCTGCTGAGCAAGCTGCCCGCGGGCCCGTACCTGCTGGCCGCGGCGCTCGACACGCGGTCGGCCGGGGCCCGCAAGCTCTTCGCGGATCTCTACGCCAAGTCGGCGGCGGCTGGCGGAAAGGACGTCAGCGAGGCGAACGAGAAGCTCTACACCCAGGCCGACGGCCAGGCCGCGGTCGTCGGGTTCCCGATGGGCGGCGCGCTGGCGGGCCTGCTGACCTCAACGGTCGGCTACACGGCCAGCAGCGACCCGGCCCAGGCGCTTAAGAATATCCGCGAGAGCGTCACGGTCATGAACGACAAGACCATCGAGGGCATGAGCTACAAGGCGACCTACACCGAGGCCTCGGGCAAGCCCGACGCGCCGGCGTTCGACGCGTGGGACATGAAGATTTCCATGAACGACGCCGATCAGGCGGGCCAGATGGGCGCGCAGGCGATGCAGTTCATGTTCGGCCCCCAGGGCGGCCCGGGCGGCTACCTGGCCAAGGGCGAGGGCGGCGTGTACCGCTCGTACTCTCGCAACAGCGAGCTGATGAACAAGGCGATTGCGGCCGGCAAGGGCGGCGAGTCGCTGAACTCCGATCCGCTCATCAAGTACCTTCAGGCGAAGCTGCCCTCGACGCGCGTCGCCGAGGTCTACCTGGGCCCCCGGTCGCTGCTGGACTTGGTGCTCCCGTTCGCCGCTATGGCCGGCGTGCCGATCGGTGCGGACAAAATTTCCGAGAAACTTCCTCCTGTCGGCTTGTCGATTTCCGCCGTCGACGGAGCCGCCCAAATGAGTGTCTTTGTGCCTTCCGAGGTCGCAAAGACGGGGTTTGCCCTGGCTGAAGCATTCGAACAGATGCAGAACGGCGGCGAGGACGGCGACGCGGGCGAAGCGCCTGCCGAGGGCAAGAAGCCCGCAGGGGCTGGACAGCCGAAGTTCTGACGGTATACTCTCTTCATATCCCATTGCACCCCCCCCCCCGAGGGGTCGCTGGCAACGTGCCGCGGCCCCTCTTTTCTTTTCCTCCCGCCGACGAAGATCGGGGACGAATCCCGCGGACGCGGGCGAGATCTTCGCGAGGCGATCGGGGGCCTTGCCTCATGAACCCGGTGCCGGCGCGCAGTCCCGTGTGGAAGCTCTCGCGCGAACGCGAGCTCACGCTCGACCGGCCGCGGGTGATGGCGATCCTGAACATCACGCCCGATTCGTTCTCTGACGGCGGCGTGCTCGCGACCATCGCGAGTGCCATTGATGCCGCGAGGCAGGCCGTCATCGACGGCGCGGACATCCTGGACATCGGCGGCGAGTCCACGCGGCCCGGCGCACAGCGAATAGCGGAAGCCGAGCAGGTCCGGCGCGTTGTGCCGGTGATCGCTGGCATCCGCGCGGAAGTCGGTGAAGGTGTCGCGATCACTATCGACACGACGCTCGCGGGCGTTGCGCAGGCGGCCATCGACGCGGGTGCCGACGCGGTCAACGACGTTTCGGCGGGGACCGACGACGCGGGGATGCTGCCCTTGTGCGCCCATCGCTCGCGGGGCGTTGTGCTCATGCACCGGCTCGTCGCGCCGAGCGGCGACGTGTTCTCGCATCAGTACCCGCGCGATCCCGAGTATGGAGCGGCCGGCGTGGTCGGCGCGGTGCGGGCGTTCCTCGCCGAGCGCGTCGCGGCGGCGGAGCGGGCGGGCGTCGATCCGGACTCGATCGTCATCGACCCGGGGCTGGGCTTCGGCAAAGGCGTGGAGCAGAATCTCGCGCTCGTCGTGGGCACGGGCAAGCTTTTGACGCTCGGGCGGCCGGTGCTGTCGGCGCTGAGCCGCAAGAGCTTCACGGCCCGGGCTGCAGGGCTGGCGATGGATGCTCCGGCGTCGGCACGGGTACACGCGAGCGTGGGCCTGAGCGTGCGGCACATGCTGGCGGGGGCGCGGATCTTCCGCGTCCACGACGTGCGACCGCACGCCGAGGCCCTGCGGGCGGCGTGGGCGGCGATCGGGATGTGAGATTGGTCCGAGCGGCGAGCAGCATCCGGACGAGGCCCGAACTCACGAGGCTGGGGAAACCCCAAGCCGTCGTTGGCCGCGGGGCGTGCATGATGATGGTTTGCGGACGTTTATCCTCGTGATCGGTCGCGGGGCGATGTGCGGCATCTGATCCATCGCGGGCCCCGACGACGGTCGGCGGGGGCATCGGGCGTACTATGAAGCTTCACGCACACCGCGGCACGGGCCGCCCAGACCCTGGAGAATCGCGTATGGCCAGCGCCAACGTCAAGACGTTCACGGATAGCAACTTCAAGTCCGAGGTGATCGACGCGAGCACGCCCGTGCTGGTGGACTTCTGGGCCGAGTGGTGCATGCCCTGCAAGATGCTCACCCCGACCATCGACGCCTTGGCCGACGAGTTCGCCGGCAAGGTGAAGGTCGGCAAGCTCGACACCGATGCCAACCGCGATGTCGCGGTGCAGTTTGGCATCAGCGCGATCCCGACGGTCATCATGTTCAAGGGCGGGCAGCCGGTGAAGAAGTGGGTGGGCCTGCAGAGCAAGAACGAGCTGGCCTCGGCCCTGACGGCCGCGGCCCAGTAAGCCGGTGCGGGGAGCGGGGGGCGGTGGGCAGGGGGCGGGGGTGCGGCCCGAGGGGTCTGGTTGTGGGTTTTCGAGGCTCTCCATCATGACGAACCCGAACTCGCCGTCCGCATCTATCCGTCGTCGCGGCGTGGGCAGCCGCCCGCTCAAGTGCGGCGTGATCGGGGTCGGGCGGATGGGGCGGCACCACGCGCGGGTGTACGCGCAGCTGCCGGACACGGAACTGGTGGGCGTGGTGGACGGCAACGCCGAGCGGGCGGGGGACATCGCCGAGCAGTGGGGCTGTCGCCACCTGCACAGCGTTGAGAACCTGATCAACGCGGGCGTGGACTGCGTGTCGATCGCGGTGCCGACGGTGTTCCATAAAGATGTGGCGATCCGCTGCCTCAAGGCCGACGTGAGCGTTTTGGTTGAAAAGCCGCTGGCCGGCAGCGTCGAGGACGCGCAGGCGATCAAGGACGCGGCCGACTCGAGCCGGGGCGTTCTGATGGTCGGGCACATCGAGCGGTACAACCCGATCATGCGGGCCCTGCGGGCCGAGCAAGAGAGCAACCTGCCGATCATTCCCCGGTTCATCGAGGTCCACCGCGTGAGCCCGATGACGTTCCGCTCGGTGGATGTGGGCGTGGTGATGGACATGATGATCCACGATCTGGACGTCGTGCTCATGCTCATGAACGGGCAGGAGCCCGACGAGATCCACGCCTCGGGCGTGCCCGTCATCACCGAGCACGAGGACATCTGCAACGCCCGGCTGGTCTGGAACACCGGGCCAAACGGCGCCAAGGGACGCTGCGTCGCGAACATCACGGCCTCGCGCCTCGCGCTCAAGACCGAGCGCGTCACCCGCATAACCGGCGAGAACGCGTACATCAAGATCGATTATGCCGCCAAGAAGGGCACCGTCGTCCGCCGCACGGCCAACCTCGCGCAGATGGAAGAAGTCCGCGAGTCGCTCCGCAAGGGTGCCGACCTGACGGACCTGAAGTGGCAGGAGCTGGTGAACCTGCAGAACCTCACCGTCGACGACGCCGAGCCGATCATCGCGGAGATCAGGGCGTTTCTAGAGGCCGTCCGCACCGGAAGCCAGCCCGAGATCGACGCCCGCGCCGGCTTCGTCAACGTCCGTACCGCCGAGCGGATCGTGGCCGAGACGCGGAAGGACTGGGTTAGCTGGAAGCCAGAGGTGCAGATGGGCGAGGCGGGAAACTTGATGCGGCTGGCCCGCGCGGCCCGGGTGGATTGAGCGGGCCGGGGGCGGCCCGCCGGCCGGTCGGCGTTCCCTCATGAGCGAGGACACATGCCCGCGTCATGCCTGGTCGATGCGCGGCGTAAGAGTCATGCCGATGCATCCCCCAGGCATGCTCCAGCTGTCGCCCCCGATCCCGGTCCGCACGCCTTTGGGCGACGGCTGGGCCCTTCTGGTCATCGATTACGGCCCGCAGTGGAACACCTGCTGGGCCGTGCAGCTGCACCAGAGCGGTGAGCTCAAGCACTTTGACTCAAACGACATCCGTTTCCCCAAAAACCACACCTACGACACGCCCCGGGGGCGGGTGCAGCGCGGCAGCGCGGTGTTCCCCGGGCAGGGTGCCCGGAGCGAGTCGCTCGACGAGCCCGCGCGGGAATCGCAGAGCCCGCTTAACGACCGCAGCCCGGGGCGGGGAGCGCCGGTGTGAACTACACCTTCCGGTCCAGCAGCCGATACTGCACCGCCTCGGCAACGTGCTGGGCCTGAATTCCCGTCGAGCCTTCGAGGTCGGCGATGGTGCGCGACACGCGCCGGATCTTGTCGTAGGCCCGGGCGCTCAAGCCCAGCTCGGTCATCGCCTGCCCGAGCAGCGTCCGGGCGTCCTCGCTCAGCGGGGCCATCGCGTCCAGTTGCTTGCCGCTGAGACGCGAGTTTGTGGTCGTCGGGCCCTGGCGGCCGGTCTGGGCCGCGCGGGCGGCGAGAACTTGCTCGCGCATCTGGGCCGATGAGGTGCCCTTCCCCGGCCCGTCGGCGGGCTTGCTGAGCTGGGCCCAGGGCACGGCGGGAGCCTCGACGTGGATGTCGATGCGGTCGATCAGCGGGCCCGAGAGTTTCGAGAGATAACGGTCCATCGCCCGCTTGCCGACCTCGCCCGGGGAGACGTCGCCCTTGGGCGTGGGGTTCATGGCGGCCACGAGCATGAAGCTCGCGGGAAACCGCACCGCCGAGTGGGCCCTCGCGATGGTGACCACGTGGTCCTCCAGCGGCTGTCGGAGCGTCTCGAGCACATCACGAGCAAACTCCGCCAGCTCGTCCATGAACAGCACCCCGCGGTGGGCCAGCGTGATCTCGCCGGGCTTGGGCACCATTCCGCCGCCGACGATCGCCGCGCCCGACGCCGTGTGGTGCGGGGTCCGTACCGGGCGGGCCGTCACAAGCCCCTGGCCCGGCGCCATCAGCCCGGCGGCGGAAGCGATCCGCGTGATCTCCAGCGCCTCCTCGACGCTCAGCGGCGGCAGCACGCCCGGCAGGGCCCGGGCCATCATCGTCTTGCCCGTCCCCGCGGGCCCGAGCATCAGCAGGTTGTGCGAGCCCGCCGCCGCGACGACGATCGCCCGCTTGACGGCCTCCTGCCCGCGGACCTCGGCAAAGTCGACGGGGGCCGCCGCCGTTGCCAAGGCTTGGGCGACGTCGATCGGCGGATGCGGCCGCGGGGCGATCCGACCGCTGAGGAGCCCGACGACCTCGGTGAGCGTCGCGACGCCGATGGCCTCGATCCCCGGCACCACCGACGCCTCGGCGGCGTTGTCCAGCGGCACGAGTACGCCCGCGTAGCCCTGGGCCTTGGCCAGCGTGGCCATGGCGAGCACGCCGCGGACGGGGCGGAGGCGGCCGTCGAGGGCAAGCTCGCCCGCGAAGAGATACCTGCGGGGGTCCACGGGCTCGGGGGGGTCGGTGTTCTGGTCGTCGATGCCGAGCATGTCGCGTCGCGGCGGCGGGTTCCGGCGTGCGGAGTCGCCGCCGATCATGCCTTGGGCCAGCAGCAGCCCAACGGCGATGGGCAGGTCATAGAGCGGCCCCTCCTTGCGGACGTTTGCCGGTGCGAGGTTGATGAGCAGCCGCCCGTTGAGGACGAAATAGCCGCAGTTGGTCAGGGCTGACTTGACCCGCTCGATCGACTCCTTGACGGCGGTATCCGGCAGCCCGACGACCACGGCCCGCGAGCTCTCGCCTCCGGGCCCGTCGGCCTGATCGATGTCGACCTCGACCTCGCACGGGTGGGCGTCGATGCCTTGGAGGAAAAACGATTGCACGCGGGCGAGCATGGGGTCAGCATACCGAACATTGGGCGACCGTGGCAAGGGGGATTGCGTGGTTTGACCCCCTTATCCCGTTCGCTCGAGAGGGAGGCGGAGACGCGCCCCAACTTACCCCACTAGGTTCGCCGCCGTCCCGCCCGTCGCCATCGCCCGCAGATTCTCACACACCATCCGCGTCATCTGCTCGCGCCAGAACGTCTCCGCGCTGCCGATGTGCGGCGTCAGGACGACGTTGTCGAGCGTCAGGAGCCCCGGCTCGATCCGCGGCTCGGCCTCGAAGACGTCCAGCCCCGCGCCGTAGAGGCGTTGCTCGCGCAGGGCCTCGACCAGGGCCGCCTCGTCGACCACGGGCCCGCGGCTGGTGTTGATGAGGATCGCCGTGGGCTTCATGAGCCTCAGCCGGGCGACCCCGATGAGCCCGCGGGTCTCGGGCGTGAGCGGGGTGTGGAGGCTCACGACGTCGGCCCGGGGCAGGGCCTCGTCGAGCTCGACCCAGCGGGCTGCCAGGGGAGCCTGCTCGAAGTCCAAATGGCGCCGCCGGGCGACGTACTCGATCTTCATCCCGAGCGCCTGCCCCCGCATCGCGACGGCCCTGCCGATCCGCCCGGCCCCGACGATCAGCAGCGTCTGGCCCGTGAAGTGGACCCCGCACCAGCCCGTCGGGAACGCGTTGCCCTGCCGCTCGAACCCGCCCGAGCGGCAGAAGCGGTCGCCCTCGGCGATCCGCCTTCCGACGGCGAGGATGAGCCCCAGCGCGATGTTGGCCGTGCCCTCCGTGACCGCGTCGGGCGTGTTCGCCACCGCCACACCGCGACGCGCGCACTCGGCCAGATCAATGTTGTCGATCCCCACGGCGTAGTTGCACACCCCCCGCAGCCCCGGCCCGGCGGCGTCAAGAAACTGGGCATCTACGCGATCGTCGAACATCGTTCCGATCGCCGCCGCACCACGGACGAAGGCCAAAAGCTCCGCCCGGCCTAACCCCGGGGCGGCCGGGCCGACACGGACCTCAACGCCTGGGATCCGGGCCTGCCCGACGACGCCGCGGGTAATGCACACGAGGGGAACGGCGGGAGTTGTGGCGGTCGTCATGCTCGACGATACGCGGCGGTGTGATGAGTGCCGGCGTAGATCATGGGCGTGTCTCGCCGAAACGCCGCCTTCTCTCCCACACGGTGGAGAAGAGGGATTATCGCTTTAACTGTTGCAACAGATATTGCCGCTCCGCCGGCGTCAGATCGCTCAGCCGCGTCCGCTCAGCCCGGATATCGCGGATCAGTTCGGCCCCCTCGTCGGCGGTCAGCGGCCGACTCGGATCCCGCTTGGCCTCGCACCCCCACGCACCCCCTACCCCCCCAACCCCCACCACTCCCACCGTCACACACGCCGCCCAAAGCATGCTCAAACCCAGCCCTCCCCGCCGTCGGGCAAGCCCGATAGGCCGCCCCGGCATGTTCTCCCGATCGCCGATCCGTTGCGAGCGTCCCATGCAAATCCCCGGTTTGCCGCCGTCCCGTGCGCCGGGCGAACACGGTTCGCCCACGCGACTCTACAATAGATCGTCGGCCCCGTTGTCCCCGCCTGTTCCCCGGTCGTCCAGCCCTTGGCCCCTCCTATGCGCACCGAAATCCGCTACACCAACATCATCGATGCAGAAGACGCTCGCCGGGCCCAGGCCGCGGCGGACGCGGCCCCGGCGCTGCCCTCGACGCAGATCGACGCACGGCAGTTCTACATCACCCAGCACTACGAGAGATATACCCAGGAAGACCACGACGTGTGGCGCGACCTTTTCGACCGGCGCTGGGAGGTGCTCGAGCAGCAGGTCAGCCGCCAGTTCATCGACGGGATGAAGATCCTGCGGCTGACGCGCGACCGGCTCCCGCTGCTCGACGACCTGACGCTTGCACAGGATATTGTGGTCGCGGGCGGCGCCAAGATCGCCACCGGCACCACGCTCGAAGGGGTGAACCGCTTTCTTCGGCAGGTGAGCTCCTGGGGGTCCTACGGCGTGCCTGGCTACCTGCCGGCCAAAAGCTTCTTCGCTTGCCTGGCCGCCAGGCAGTTCCCGACCACCGTGCTCATCCGCCCGCGCGAGGTGATGGACTATCTGCCCGAACCGGACATCTTTCATGATGTCTTCGGGCACGTCCCGCTGCACACGCTGCGGGTTTTTGCCGACTTCCTGCAGACTTACGGCAAGGCCGCGCTCTTGTGCGACGACGAACGCCACGTCACGCGGCTGGCCCGGCTGTTCTGGTTCACCGTCGAGTTCGGGCTCATCCGCGAGAACGGCCGGATCAAGGTCTACGGCTCGGGCTTGGTCAGCAGCCACGCCGAGGCCGCGTATTCGCTGGCGGGCGAATGGGAAAGTTCCGGCCGCCCCACCACCGCCGCCTGCACCGCCCGCGACGTGCCCGAGTATCGCCCCTTCGACCTCGAGCGGGTGTGCGAGACGGACTTTGAGATCGATCACTACCAGCCGATCTACTACGTGCTCGAGAGCTTCGAGCAGCTCCGAGACGCGATGAACAACTACGCCGAACAGGTCATCGGCGAGGCGGGCCTGCACTCGGCAACGCTGCGGTAGGCAAGTGTCCTCTGTTGTGGCGTGGGCGTCCCGCCCCACACCGGGCCAGGCCGAGCAGAGGGAAGGGGCCCGATGAACCAGCTCGATGTCCGTCTTTCACGCTGGGCGGCCAAGCATGGCCCGGCCATCCTGCGCATTACTCTTGGGATCATCTTTCTCTGGTTCGGGGCGCTCAAGTTCGTCCCGGGCCTCTCGCCGGCCGACGAGCTCGCGGGGCAGACCATCCGCGACCTGACGCTGGGCATGGTCGAACCGGCCGTTTCCCGCCCGGTGCTCGCCGCGTGGGAGACGCTCATCGGCTTGGGCCTGCTCATCGGCTGCGGCCGGGTCGGCTGGCGGTCGATCGTGCTTCGGGGAACAATCCTGCTGCTGGCTCTCCAGATGCCCGGCACCTTCATGCCCTTGCTGCTGTACCCGGGAGAAACATTCACGCGTTTCCCATACGCCCCGACGCTCGAGGGCCAATACATAGTCAAGAACCTCGTGCTCATCGCCGCGGCGATTGTCGTGGGGGCGACGGTGCGGGGCGGCGCGATCGTGGCCAGCCCGCGGGTGGCGGCCCGTGCCAAGGCCGAGGACGAGGCCGAAGGCGGAGTTGGTTCCTGACGAAAACGCCCGGGCTTTGATAGTCTTCCCGGTAACGGAGGTGCAACATGGCAAACACGCTCTCGAGCAATACGCTGTTCCTGATCATTGCCGCGATCATCCTGCCGCCCTTGGCCGTGGGGCTCAAGCGGGGCGTCGGCCTGGCGCTGGTCATCAGCATCATCCTGACGCTGCTGTTCTTCATCCCGGGCGTGATCCACGCACTGTACGTCGTGCTCACCTGAGCCCGGCCGCGCGGCCGGCTATTGACCGGCGTGCCCATACCCTTGGCCATGCCTACGCCCAGCCTCAAGGATCTTCTCGACATCGCCGCCGAAGCCGCGTTCGCCGGCGGGCGGCGAACGCTCGCCTACTTCAACGCCGGCGAGGGCTCGGCCCTCATCGAGGAGAAGGGCGACCAGACGCCGGTGACGGTCGCCGACAAGGAGGCCGAGCACGTCATCCGCGGCGTCATCAGCAAGTATTTCCCCAGCCACGCGATCCTCGGCGAGGAGCATGGGCTCTCCGAGGGCGACCGCCGATACACCTGGGTCGTCGACCCGATCGACGGCACCAAAAGCTTCGTCCACGGCGTGCCGCTCTATGGCACGGTGGTCGGCTGCCTGGTGGACGACGAGCCGCTGGTGGGCGCGGTGTACATGCCGGCCGTGGGAGGCGGGGAGCTATACACGGGGGCCCGCGGGCTGGGCTCGACCTACAACGGGCGGGCCTGCCGGGTGAGCGATGTGGCGAGGCTCGAAGACGCGACGCTGCTGGCAGGCTCGATCACCCGGGCGATCGACCGCTCCGAGGCCTATATGTCGCTCGCCCACAAGGTCAAGCTCAACCGCGGCTGGGGCGACGTCTTCGGCTACATGCTTGTGGCCAGCGGCCGTGCCGAGGTCATGATCGACCCGCGCATCAGCGTCTGGGACATCGCGGGCGTGGCCCCAATCATCAAGGAGGCGGGCGGGTTTTTGGGCGACTGGACCGGGGCCGAGACGGTCAAGGGCAAGGACTGCTTCGCGTGCAACGCGGGGCTGAAGGATGTGGTTCTTGCGGCGCTGAGGGGGCATCCGAGCAAGGGGCAATAGCGTCTCGGGCCGAGCGGTTCAAACTCCAGTCTGCCAGGTGCCCTCTACCCTCCGCCATGCTCACCCTGCACGCCTCCTACGTCGGCAACAAAAAGTGCGCCCTGACTCACCCAGAGGGCGCGACGCTCAAGACCGACGCCCCCAAAGACATCGGCGGCGACGCCACGGCCTTCAGTCCCACAGACCTGGTCGGGGCGGCCCTCGCATCGTGCATCCTCACCACGATCGCTATGTTCGCCGAGCGGCACGGCTTCGCCATCGATGGGGCAAAGGCGAGCGTCGAGAAGCACATGACCACCCCTCCGGCCCCCCGGCGGATCGGCCGCCTGCCGGTGGTCGTCACGCTGCCGGCCTCGGTGCCCGCGGAAATGCGCGAGCGGGTCGAGGCGGCCGGGCTTAAGTGCCCGGTGCATGCCAGCCTGCACCCGGATGTCGATGCGAGCATCGAGTATCGGTACGTGTAAGGTTCCGGCGGGGCCTGCACGGGTCCGGCGAGCGTGGTAATCTGGCGTCACCATGAACCAGACGCCTGTCGCCCCGCCGCCCGCGATGACCGCGACAATCCCGCCGCAGTCCGGGGTGCTGGACACCGACCGCCCATGCGTGCAGTGTTCGTACAACCTCCGCGGCCTGAGCCTGTCGGGCAACTGCCCAGAATGCGGCACGAGCGTGCAGCAGTCGCTCCGCGGAATTCTGCTCGAGTTCGCCTCCCCGGACTACCTCGCAACGGTGCGGTCGGGCCTGCGGCTGGTGCTGACCGGCATCCTGCTGTACATCGCGCTGCAGATCATCACGACGGTCGCCGCGGTCGCGCTCGCGGGCCCGGGGATTGCCGGAGGCGGATTCACGCTCGTAGGCATGGCCTTGGGGCTCGGGGTCCAGGGCTTGATCCTCTTCGGATACTGGCAATACACCCAACCGGACCCGGGCTTCGTCGGCACCGATCTGCCGGACACGCCTCGGAAGGTCGTCCGCATCGCCGTCGCTGCGCAGGCGGCGGCGGGAGTCATCCAAGCCGGCCTGACGTTCGCGATGTTGAGCTCGGGTGCTGCGGGAGTGGTGTTCGGGGGCCTGTTTTTCGTGGTGAGCTTCACTGCCTTTGCGGCGTGGATCGCCGGGTTCATCGGCATCATGCTGTACACGCAGTGGCTGGCCAAGCGGATTCCCGACGGGTACATCGTGAACCGCGCGAAGCTCTATCTCTGGCTGCTCCCGGTTATCGCCGTCGTCGGTGCCTTGCTGATCATCGGCCCGCTGATCGCGCTCGTCATGTACTGGAACCTGCTGGACCGGATGCGGAAGCACCTCAAGTCGATCATTGCGACCGGAGAGCCGGCGAGCCTGCCGGCGCGGTTCGGCTGAGGCTCAGAGAATGTCGTCGGGCGGGCGTCGCTGCGGGCCGCCCGCCTCCGCGTCGCGGAATACACTCAAGAGATCTCGGCACGAGCGAACGGCGATCGGCAGAGCGCGGCGGGCGGCCCACCAGCCCCCACGCGCGAGCACGCAGCCCAAAACGCACCGGTCGGGTGGTCGGTGAGGCTCGCGCGCCCGCGCGGGCTGCCTTCGCACTCGGGCGGCCCCAGGCCGCCCACGCACCCCGTTTGTCGCGTCCGCCGCGAGCGCCGGCGCGCTGAGGTACCCAGCACACGATGGCCAGCATCTCCGTCTCCAAGAACGCGTTCCTGCACGGCCGCTGGACTGTCGACGACGCCGTCAAGCTCTATGGCATGAACGACTGGGGCAAGGGCTACTTCGGCGCCACCGAGAGCGGCCATGTCACCGTCATGCCCGACAAGGACACGCTCAAGCAGATCGACCTCCGCGAGCTGGTCGGCGGGCTGGCCGAGCGCGGCATCCACACGCCCGTTCTGGTCCGCTTCTCGGGCATCCTCGAGCACCGCATGCGCGAGCTGCGCGGCGCGTTCGACCGGGCCATCGTCGAGCACGGGTACGCCAGCAACTACTCGTGCGTGTACCCGATCAAGGTCAACCAGCAGAAGCACGTCTGCGAGGAGATCGCGAGCCTCGGCAAGGACCTGAAGTTCGGCCTCGAGGCGGGCTCGAAGCCCGAGCTGCTGGCCGTGCTCGCCCTGAGCCAGGGCCAGGACGACATGCCCATCGTCTGCAACGGCTTCAAGGACGACGAGTTCATCGAGACGGTGATCCTGGCGACCAAGCTGGGTCGGAACATCATCCCGGTGGTCGAGAAGTTCAGCGAGCTGGAGCTGCTGGTCAAGCACGCCCAGAAGTACAACGTGCGCCCGAAGATCGGCGTCCGCGTGAAGCTCTCCAGCCGCGGGGCGGGCCGGTGGGAATCCTCCGCCGGGGCCCGCAGCAAGTTCGGGCTCTTCGTGACCGAGGTTCTCGACGCGCTCGAGTATCTCAAGGCCCGCGGCATGGCCGACTGCCTGAACATGCTCCACTGCCACGTCGGCAGCCAGCTCTACGACATCAAGCAGCTCAAGACCGCCGTCAACGAGCTGACGCACATCTACACCGAGCTTGTCCGCCTCGGCGCGGGCATGACGATGCTGGACGTGGGCGGGGGCATGGGCGTTGATTACGACGGCAGCCAGTCGGCCTGGTCGAGCTCGATCAACTACACCGTCGACGAGTACGCCAGCGACATCGTGTACCGCATCAAGACCGTCTGCGACGACGCGGGCGTGCCGCACCCGATGATCCTCTCCGAGTCGGGCCGCGCGATGGTCGCGTACAACAGCGTGCTGGTGATGAACGTGCTGGGCAAGAGCTCGTTCCAGAGCGAGCCGGCGATCGAGAAGATCAAGGCCGACATGGCCGCCGAGAAGGAGCCGCCGCAGCCGGTGCTCGACCTCATGGACGCCTGGGAGCGCCTGGCCGAGCGCAACGCCCTGGAGGTCTACCACGACGCGCTGCAGGCCCGCGACGAGGCGATGAGCCTGTTCAGCCTCGGCTACATGAGCCTGCCCATGCGGGCCGCCAGCGAGCGGCTGTTCTGGTCGATCGGTCGCAAGGTGCTGGACATCCAGCTCAAGAACGGCGAGCTCGCCGAGGAGCTCGAGTCCCTGCCCGAGATCCTCAGCGACATCTACTTCTGCAACTTCTCGCTCTTCCAGTCGATGCCCGACTCCTGGGCCATCGACCAGCTCTTCCCCATCATGCCCATCCACCGCCTGAGCGAGGAGCCCACGCGCCGGGCCATCCTCGCCGACATCACCTGCGACTCGGACGGCAAGATCGACAACTTCGTCGACAAGCGCATCGAGAAGAAGACGCTCGAACTCCACGAGCTCAAGCCCGACCAGCCCTACTACATCGGCGTGTTCCTGCTGGGCGCATACCAGGAGATCCTGGGCGATCTGCACAACCTGCTGGGCGACACCCACGCGGTCCACGTGAGCTACAACCCCGACGGCGGGTCCAGCGACGGGCCCGAAGGCGTTAACTGGTCGATCGACGCCGTCATCGAGGGCGACACCGTCAAGGAGGTCCTGGGCTACGTTCAGTACGACACCGAGGACATGTGCGAGGCCGTCCGCAAGGACGTCGAGCGTGCCATCAAGACCAGCCGCCTGACGGTTGCCGAGGGCAAGAGTTTGCTGACGTTCTACGAGCAGGGCCTCGACGGGTACACCTACCTCGAAGAGTGACGCCGTGGGGCTGCCGTTGGCACTGCCCGCTCGATCCTGACAGATCCCCCGCCCGCGCGGGGGATTTTCTTTGCTACCGTTGCGTCCCCCGAGGAGAACCGTGTGATCGCCAAGCTGCTCACCGAGTGCGTCGGGACGTTCTTCCTGCTCCTGACGGTGCTGCTGGCTGCCGACCCCGTCGGCGGCGTCGGCCCGCTCGCGCCGCTGGCCGTGGGGGCGACGCTCATCGCCATGATCTACATGGGCGGGTCGATCAGCATGGCTCACTACAACCCCGCCGTCACGCTCGGCTTCCTGATCAACGGCACGATCAAGCCGCTGCCGGCCGCGGGCTACGTCGTCGCCCAGCTCGTCGGGGCCGCGGCCGCGTGCGCCGCCTTTGCCGTTTCCGGTCGAACAGCCTGGGCACCCGCCCCGCGTGCCGATGCCTCGCCGCTGGCCGCGTGGGGTGCCGAGATACTCTTCACGTTCGCGTTGATGCTCGTGATCCTCAACGTCGCCGCGAGCTCGAAGACCCGCGGCAACCAGTTCTACGGCGTCGCCATCGGCATGGCCGTGATCGGCGGGGCGCTCTGCTGCGGCGGCCTGTCGGGAGCGGCGTTCAATCCCGCCGTTGGACTGGCTCCCAACCTGCTGCTCAAGGGCGCTGCGGCGCACACAGGGCTCTATGGCATAGCCCCTTGCGCCGGGGCGGTGCTCGCGGCCATTGTGTTCAAGCTCCAGCATCGCTCTCAGGATTGATGCGGGCAAACAGTTCCGACATTCGCGGCTCTCAGCGGATCGCTATGTCGGCTTTTCTCCACCACCCGGCTCAGGTGGCCAGCGTTGCCCGCTCCGCGTGCGAGGCCGAATGTTTAAGGTTCAATGCAGGCTGAAGATGACAGGAATCTGCCCGCCGGGCTCGACGATTGCAATCGGGAAGGCACAGTATGAACATCTGGATACGGGAGAGCCATGCCGTCGGTGTGCCTGGATCGCGAGTCCCCGTGCCTGCAAGCACGATTACACCAGTGTCGCTTTTCGGAGGGAACTTTGAGATGAATCTGTCCGCCCGTCTTCTGCCTCGGTCTGCCGCAATTCTCGGCGCGTGCGCTTCGCTGTTGGCCGTTCAAACCGCCTCGGCCCAGACGCTTCTTGGCGTTTGGTCCGGCAACGGCCACAGCTATTACCGCGTCGACCCAACCACCACCTGGACCAGCGCCCGCGATGCCGCCGCCGCCTTCGGCGCAACTCTTCCCGGCACGCCCACCAGCTATCTGGTGACCATCACCTCTGCCGCCGAGCAGGGGCAGCTCAACATCTGGCTGCCGCAGGCCACCAACCCCGTCTTCTGGATGGGCCTGGAGCGTCAGGGCCCGATCGGCACCGACAACTACGGCTGGATCACGGGCGAGTCCCGCAGCTATTCCAACTGGGCCGGCGACGCCTTTCCCGCCACCAACGGCGGTGCCTACGGCTCCTGGAACTGGGCAACCGGCGGGCTGTGGCTCCCCCTTGCCAACGACGGCTCGCCCTTCGGCCCCAAGCCCTACATCATCGAGGTGGTCCCGACGCCCGGGGCCGCTGGCCTGCTGCTCGCCGGCGCTCTGGCCGCCACGCGTCGCCGCCGCCGCTGAACAACGCGCACATGCATCCTGCCGCGGCCCGTCCTGCCTGGACGGGCCGCTCGCGTTTCACGCCGCCCGCCGTCGACGTCCGGCCACGATCCAGCCGATCACGATCACCGACCCCGCGCCCGGCGCCGGGATCATCGCCTGCGCGATCTGGGCATAGCCCAGGGCGTTGGGATGGATGTTGTTCCCCGCCGGTGCCGCGCCGATGTACGACCATTCCGCCTCGCGGCCGACAAATCGCGGCGCGATGTCGACAAACCGGCCGCCCGCCCCCGCCGCCACGGCGGCGATCCGCGTGTTGATCTGATCGATCGCGTACTGCGAGACCGGCGCAAACACCGAGTCGGGCGCGCCGGGGAACGGATTGAAGTAGCCGATCACCAGCAGCTCCGCGCCGGGCAGCAGCGTCCGCACGCTCGAGAGCAACCGCTCGTAGCCGGTCTGCATCCCGATGAGCGCCGTATCGACGGCCGCCCGCTGCTGCGCGAGCGAGAGGGCCGCGAAGCCGCTCTGGCCTCGGAGCGCCAGGAGGTCGTTGCCGCCCATCGAGACGCTCACCGTCGAGATCACCCGCCCGGCGCCCTGCTCCTGCTGCACCTTCTGCGTGAGCATGCCGATCTGCGAGGGCCCCTGGAAGAAGTTGTAGTTGCTGTTGTAGATGCGCCCGAGGTTGCTCGTGTCGTAGAACGACCCCACCGTCTCTCCGGGCACCGACACGTTGACGACGGTGGGCCGCACGCCGCCGAAGCCCGGCCGCGTCGCGAGCCAGTCGGCGTAGGGCGCGACATAGCCCCAGTCGCCCGGGCCATACTCCTCGGGCAGCGCGCCCGTGAGGTAGCCGAAGCCGTAGGAGTCTCCGAGAGCCAGGTAGGTTCGGGGCTGGGCCCACGCCCCGCCGGGCAGCCCGAGCGCCCCGGCCAGCGCAACAACAAAGCACAGCACGATCCGCATACGTCAGCTCCAAGTAACGGGCGAGAGGAGCCCACAGTATCGCCCAGCATCAACCCTTCGGCCACCCGGAACTTCCGCCGCAAGCGATTGCTTCCTGGTTCTGCCCGGGCCGAGTCCCGAAACCGCCTGCCCGGCCGCCCCATGCGGGCCTTTGGCCGGTTTGTCGCGAATACACTCCGCGAGTCGCCCCGCCACCCCCGGGGCCTCTTGAACCCGCGACTCGGCCAGGGGGGCTGGCCGATTCATGCGGCGCCGCGCACCGGGCGCCTATTCCGGAGGCATCCATGGCCAGCAACAACGGTAACGGCAACGGCAAGAACGGTTGGACCAAGAAAGAGCTCCTCTCCCGCCCCGTCGAGCACATCGACATCACCGCCTTCGACGCGCGGCCGATCGTCGACAGCTACCGCGACATGGCCTATTCCAGCCGCACGCTGGCCCAGGCCGCGGACATCTATTCGATGATGCTCAGGGACAAGCAGTGCGCGGTGATCCTGACCCTCGCCGGGTCGCTCGTCTCCGCGGGCCTCAAGGACGCGATCATCACGCTCATCGAGAACAACGCGATCGACGCGATCGTTTCGACCGGCGCGAACATCGTCGACCAGGACTTCTTCGAGGGCCTGGGCTTCAAGCACTACATCGCCCCCGGCTCGCCCGAGGCCCCGCCGGTGGACGATCTCACGCTCCGCGACCTGATGATCGACCGGATCTACGACACCTACATCAACGAGGACGACCTTCGGGCCTGCGACCACGCGACCTACGAGATCTTCAAAGCCTTCGCGCCCGGCGCGTATAGCTCCCGCGAGTTCATCGAGGCCATGGGCGCATATCTTGCGAGCAACCCCAGGCTCGCCAAGAACAAGAGCATCGTCAGGGCCTGCTACCAGAAGCGCGTCCCCATCTTCGTCCCCGCCTTCAGCGACTGCTCGGCGGGCTTCGGCATCGTGCTCCAGCAGACCGAGGCCATCGAGGAGGGCCGCGGCCAGGTCGCCATCGACTCGGGCAAGGACTTCCGCGAGCTGACCGACATCAAGTTGGCGTGCAAGGACACCGGCCTGCTCATGCTCGGCGGCGGCGTGCCCAAGAACTTCGCCCAGGACATCGTCGTCGCCGCCGAGCTGCTCAGCGAACGCAAGGGCGGCAAGGCCCGCGGCGACATCGGCATGCACAAGTACGCGATCCAGATGACCGTCGCCGACAGCCGCGACGGCGCCCTCTCGGGCTCGACCCTGCGAGAGGCCTGCTCGTGGGGCAAGGTCGATGTCGTCCACGAGCAGATGGTCTTCGGCGAGCTCTCGGCCCTGTTCCCGATCCTCGCCTCCGACGCCTATCACCGCAAGGCCTGGAAAGGCCGCAAGGGCTTCAAGTTCGCCGACCTCTACGAGAAGGGGGACGGCCTGCCCGAGTTCATGATGCCCGCCCGCGCCGGGAGCAAGGGCAAGAAGAAGGCCGCCGCCCGCTGAGCCGGGAACTTTCAGAGCCCCGGGCGTAAGCCCGGGGTGCATGTCGGCCTTCATCCTCAACGTCCCGGACGTCCCACAAGACGAACGCCCGTTGTCGCGCAATCAAACTGAACGCGAAGGGAATAAAGCCAAGGCCCGAAGGCCGCGAAGCGACGCAGAAGCCACCGGCCTGCAACCTCCGCCAGTCGTGTCCCGCCCCATCATGTCCAGCCCGCCCTCCCCGCCCGCGCGTCCGACTCAACTCACCCCGCGTCCCGCCGGTCCCAGCGCGTGCCCGATCGGGATAGGCACGGGCCCGGGCCGTCCGGGCACGGGTTCCTCCGGCCCGGGCTCGGGGCCGGGGCGGTGAGCCGCGGGTTCGCCGCGGCGGGCCGCGGGGTTCGGCCAATCTGGCTTAAGTGTGAGGAGCAAAGCGTCGATGCTCTGGAGCGGATCGCGGTCGCCGCCGTTCCCGACGAGCGCGGGCACGGCTCGAAGCGCCGGGGCACCCGAGACCAACAACACCCGCCGGGGACCGGCGGGGTGCCCGAATCCCGACATCCGAAACCCGAGCCACCCATGCCCCGCATCCTCCCCAAAACCATCAACGGTCGGCTCTCGAAGGTCGCGGCCGTCGTCGAGCGGTGGGCTTCGGACCCGGGGGCCGTCGGGCTCAGCGTCTTGGAGATGCAGGCGCTGCAAGAAGCGCTGGCCGAGGCCCGGCGGGCCCGCCAGGCCGCGATCAACGCCCGGGCCGCGGCCGAGTCGGCCACGATGCTCCAGGACATCGCCCTGGCCAATCTGACGCGGCGCTTCGGCTTTAGCACCGCCAA
>JBBQRT010000035.1:0-38195 GCA_038214505.1 Phycisphaerales bacterium
AGCGCGGGCCCCCCTGCACCGATGCGCCGAGCTGACGCACGAGCACGGCCAGCGTCCGGGCCTCGGGTGCGCCCGGGGCCTCGACGGGCTCGTCGGCCTCGAGCTGGCGCTGCAGGCGCTGCAGCGCGGTGATCACCGTCGAGTGGTTGGGGCGCCCGATCGCCCGCGCGATCTCGGGGAAGCTCATGGTGGTGAACTGCCGCGCGAGGTAGGTGATGACGGCCCGGGCCGCGACGACGCGCTTGTGCCGGGTCTTGCCCGAGAGGTCCGCCGCGTCGATCGCCAGGGCCGTGCAGGTGTGCACGATGATCGTCTCCATCCGCACCGGCCGGGTCGTGCGGACCATCGCGGGCCCGCCCACGCTCGGGGTCGGCCCCATGGCCCGCTCGACCACCAGCACACCCACCTTGGACTGGGCCGATGTCCCGTTGCCGCCCGCGGCCCGGGCGTATTCCGGCGCCAAGCGGTGAACGGCGTCGATCTTCGTGAGCAGACCCTCGATGTCGCGCACGCTCATCGGGCCCTGGCCCGGACGCGGGGCCGTCCGCTCGACGATCACGTCCACCGCCGCGTCTTCGAGCGAGAGCCCGCGACCGGCGGCGAACAGCCGGACGACCTTCCGCCGCAGCTCCGCGTCGGGCGGGCCGATCTGCGCGACCATGCCGGCCATGAAGCGGCTGACCAGGGCGGCGGAGAACTGGCGGATCTGTCGCGGATGCTCGTCGGAGACGAGCACCACGCGGGCCCCGCCGCGGGCGATCTCGTCGAGGGTGTGCAGCAGCTCGCCCTGAGTGCTCTGCTTGCTCGAGAGGAAGTGCACGTCGTCGATGCACAGCAGGTCGACGCGCCGGTACGAGCGGCGGAACTTCTCGACGTCGCCGGCCCGGACCGAGGCGACGTAATCGTTCATGAACGCCTCGGCGCTCACGTACCGCACGCTTGCGCCCGGGTGCCGCTCGCGGTACCGAAGGGCTATCCCGCCCGCCAGGTGCGTCTTGCCCACGCCGCAGGGGCCGTGGATGAACAGGAGCCCCAGCGCGGGCTGCCCGGCGGCGTCGGCGGCACCCTCGGCCATCTGCACGGCGGCGTTGTACGCCAGGCGGTTGCTCTCGCCGACCACCAGCGACTCGAGCCGGTGCTTGTCGCTCACGCTCAGACGCTGCACCTGCTTGGGCGTCGCTTTGAGCTGCCCGGGCTGTGTGACGGGCTTGATCTCCACCTGACCGGGGACGGCCCCCGCAAGGTCCGAGTCCCCGCCGACCCGCTCGGCCTCGGGCCCGAAGAGATCGGGCGCGACGACAAACTCGACGCCCGCGACGCCCAGCTCGGCCTGGGCCGCCTCGCGCACCAGATCGCCGAAGCGACGCTCCAGCAGGCCCGAGAGCACCTTGTTGGGCGTGGCAACCTCGAGCCGTCCGTCGGCGAGGCGGAACAGGGCCTTGTGGTCGAAGCTGCCGGCGAAGCGGTCGGCCCCGATGAGCTCGCGCAGCCGGGCGCTCATCCGCCCGTGCACGTTGACGGTGCTGACGGGCGGGCTCAGCTCGGCAGGCGCCCGCCGGGTTGCGAGCCCGTGCCCCCCGCTCCCACCGACGCCGTCGAGGGCCGCGTCGTCGACGCTGGGCCCGCGTCCGAGCCCGGGCCCGAGGCCCCCGGCCGGGAGACGATCGCGAACGGGCGTGCCGCCCGCGGGAAGCTGCTGAGCCATAGGACGGGCGGGATTGCCGGGTTGGACATGCTGAGCGTGCGGGACGTGGGGGACATGCGGGATATGCGGGACATGGAGGGCTCCTGAGCCGGGCAGGGCAGAGCGCGCAGGGGACAACGACAACGACGCAGCGTGACGTGCTTCCACGAGTCACACCTTTCAGGTCAGTCGGGCAATGGACGAGCAAATCGGTCTGGAACGCCACGAACGTGGTCGGTTGGCCCGGCGAGATCCGCCCAAGGCCCCGACCAGATCCATCCCACGCCGCTCCGGCTCCCAAGCGGGCCCTGGACCCGACGGGCCGCGACAGTCAGTGTCGCGATCCGACAGGTCTTGGGTCCGCCCGACGCCGGGGCGTTGGTCGCTCCGTGACCGAGGCACAAGATAGTGCGCCGGTCCGTGGTCGCAACGCGATCTTGACGTGGGAAATGATCCACAAGCGCTCCATCCCCGTGATGTGTCGCGGTTTGAAGCGCGGAAAAAAAGTTGCCCACGCCCGAATCTCGCTGGGCGCACAGCCTGTGGACAACTCTGTGGATCGTGCTCACAACTCGCGAGTGCGCAACGACTTGACCCACGGCAGCCGCAGGCTCGTCCGGACGAAGCCCAGCCGCTGGTACAGCCGCAGCGCCGGCTGATTGCGCATGTCGACCGCGCACGTCAGACCGCCCGTCCCCCGGACCTGCACCCCGACTCCTGCCGGGCGGGCCTGAACCCCCGCGGCGGTGCCCGTGACAGACCCGCGATACAGGGCCGCGATCCCCGAGCCCATGAGGTTCGACGCCAGCCCCTTGCCACGCACGGCGGGCGACAGGCCGATATACACGAGTTCCACCGAGTCCTGCTCGGGAACGACCGACAACAGCAGACATCCCTGTGGTCCCGCCGCGTTGAAGACGAGCCACCAGAGAGACGGGTCGTACTCCCCCACGGACCGGTGGCTCTCGATGACGTTCTCGAGGTTGCGCATGCCGCAGAGCTCGGGGCAGTCGAGGGTGTCTTCGTAGCTGCGTTCCAGGGCCTCGCCGAGCAGGGCGTCGACGTCATTAGGGGACCGGCCCTCGCGGAGCAGCTCGGCCATCGATCGGATTCGGATGCCGCCGGTCCACTCGGGCACGAAGCCGGCTTCGGGGTCGGCCTTGGGCCCCGAGAGCGGGCGGCGGAGGTAGGCCAGCTCGCCCAGACTGATGAACTCCGACTTCGCGAGCGCGGCGGCGACGTCCTTCTCTCGCGGTTCCAGCAGGGCCTGGACAAGCGTGCAGGCCCGTTTGATGGTCGGCCCGGGCCTGGAAATCACCTCGCAGGCATGAGCGATGAGGGCCACACGGTCAACCAGGCCGGTGTCGCCGCCGCCCGAGCCGACCAGTCCCCGGAGTGTGCTGGCGGGCCAGGCCTTGGACTTTGAGGTGTCGGAGGACAGGAACAGCATCGCCGTCCCCCCCGCGCCCGGGACGGCCAAGCAGACCTGCCGCACATACCCCCCCGAGTCCAGGGTTCCAAACATCAGGCCGAGGTCGATCCCGAGCAATCGGGCGGACTCGATGAACCGCTGACCCAGGACCGTCGGATCGCCGGAACGCTCGGGCAGCAGGCGGATCGCTCCCTGCAAACGCAGGGAGATCGGCAAGGCCACGACGCTCGGGGGTGCAGTCGGTGGCAGGGGCGGGACGGGCTTGCCGGGCGGGGTAGTCATTCGGGGTGGGGAAGCCGTCGCGGGGATAGAGAGGGGCGATCATGCCCGAGGGGCATGCACGCGGCAAGACGGAACACTACACTGTTCGGCTCGTACACCGTTGGGACGGCTTGGTCCGCCCGAGAACGTGCGAGCCGTCCTCGCCCCCCGCCAGCCCCCCGAGCCCCCCACCATTGCACGCACACCAGGACTCCCCGGGATGAAGACCTCCGACTCGCAGTCTATCGGAAAATCAATGATTCGGCCCAGCCGTCGGAGCGTGCTCTCGCGGGCGGCCCGAATACTGGGTGCGTGCGCCCTGGCCGCGGCGGTCGCCGGGCCGCTTGCGGCTCTGGCCCCCGAGCCCGAGCCGGTGCCGCGGCGGTGGCAGCTGGAGATCGAGCCCGGCGAACTGCGGATGACGACCGTCACGCTCGACAAGCTCGGGCCGCGGCGGTTTTACTCGATGACGTACAAGGTCATCAACAACTCGGGCCAAGACCTGCTGTTCGCCCCGGCTTTCGACCTGGCCGACGGGCGTGGCCAGGTGATCCGGTCCGGGCGCGATGTTCCGGCGGCCGTCACGTCGCAGCTGCTTGAGGACGCTCGCAACCCCTTCATCCAGGACCAGATCGGGATCATCGGGGAGATCCGCCAGGGGCAGGAGAACGCCAAGGACGGGCTGATCGTCTGGCCCGCTACGTCCCTGGCCCCGGCCGAGATCACGATCTATGTCGGCGGCCTGTCGGGCGAGACGGCGACGGTCAGCAGCGCGGACGGGAAGGCCCGGTTCGTGCTTCGCAAGTCGCTCAAGCTCGACTTCGGCGCCCCCGGGGACCTGACGACCCAGCCCAACCACGCGTTCCCGCTCGAGGCCAGGGCTTGGATCATGCGCTGAGGGCGCTGGCCTGAACGTTCTGCTCGCATTTGGGCTGTCGTCCTAGACAGGCCCATGCGGGTTGATCTGGGCGGGCCGATGTGCTATGTTTCCGCCCCTTGGAGCCAGGTGCGACGGACGCTTGGGGTTTACTTTCCCCAGGCCGAGGCGCACCCAGGGGCCTTCGACGTTGGCGTTGTCCGGGCTTTGTGCCGGGCGATGACCGAGCGCGGCTACGAGAAGGTCCAGCTCCGGCTTGTGCGACGGATGCCCTTGGATGAGGGCAGATCCGGCGTGGCACAGGCACATCGTGCCGCGGCCCCCGTCTGATCCGGCGTTTGCCGGGTCCCTCGGACCGCGACTGACCGTGGTCACCGAGGTCCCGGGCTGGCTCAAGCAGGAGCCGGCCCCCAGCAGGAGGCGGCGTCAGACACACCGGCAAGCGGACGCGGGGCATCGACCTACTGTCTTTGGTCGAAGCTTCAGTCGATACTCTGGTCAAAGCCCGGTCGAAAGATCGGTCCGGACCGCGTTCAGCTAGGGCGATGGTGTAATGGTAGCACGACAGATTTTGGTTCTGTTTGTCTAGGTTCGAATCCTAGTCGCCCTGTTCCTGACCTCGGCCTTTGGCCGGGGCGGCGGCGGGGGCTACCGATACCCGATCGCCCGATCCAGCCGCGTGCGTCAGATGCCTATGCGTTGATGCCCAGCCAGCCCAGCACAAGCACCGCCCATGCCGCGACGCATGCCCCCTGCGCGATCATTCTGGCCGCCGGGATGGGCAAGCGGATGCAGAGCGACCTGCCCAAGGTGCTGCACCCGATCGGCGGGCGGCCGATGGTGCACGCGGTGATCGACGCGTGCCGCGGCGCGGGTTGCGAGCGGATCGTGCTGATCGTCGGGCACAGGCAGGAGCTGGTGCGCGAGGCGACGGCGGGCGCGGGCGTCGAGTACGCGGTGCAGAGCCCGCAGCTGGGCACCGGGCACGCGGTCCGGTGCGCCGAGGACCTGTTTGCGCGGGAGAAGTCGGGCCCGGGTCAGCCGGTGTTCGTGCTCGCCGGCGACGGCCCGCTGATCCGGGCCGCGACGCTGCGGGAGCTTCTGGGCCGGCACCGATCGAGCGGCGCGCAGGCGACGCTGGCGACGAGCGTGATCGACGATCCTTCGGGGTACGGGCGGATCGTGCGTAGTGCCTCGGGCACGTTCGTGGGGATCGTCGAGCACAAGGAAGCGTCGGCGGAGCAGCTCGCTATCCGCGAGGTCAACCCGAGCTACTACTGCTTTGATGCGGTGGCGATGTTCGATGCGCTGAGCCGGGTGAAGCGGCAGGCGAGCAACGGGGAGTACTACATCACCGATGTTCCCGCGCTACTGCTGTCGATGGGGCGGCGGGTCGAGGTGATCCCCGCGGTGCCGGCGGAGGACGTGCTGAGCATCAACACGCTCGAGCAGCTGGCCGCGGTGGACGCGATCTATCGGTCACGCGGGCGCTCGGACGAGCGCTCGGGGAAGGGTTCTCTCGCGTGAGCAGGGAAGACGCCAATCAACTCAAGATCTTCGTCGGTCGGGGCTCGACGGAGCTGGCCCGCAAGGTGTGCGAGCACCTGGACCTGCCGCTGGGCGCGGCGCGCAGCGAGGTGTTTCCCGACGGCGAGGTCATCGTCAAGCTCGACGAGGACGTCCGCGGGCGCGACTGCTACGTGATTCTGTCGACCTGCCAGCCGGTCAACGACAACCTGATGGAGCTGCTGGTCTACATCGACTGCCTGCGGCGGGCCAGCGCCAGCCGCGTGACGGTGGTCACGCCGTACTTCGGCTACGCCCGCCAGGACCGCAAGGACGAGGGCCGCGTGCCGATCACGGCCAAGCTGGTGGCGAACCTGATCACCGAGGCGGGGGCGGAGCGGGTGCTGGCGATCGACCTGCACGCGGCCCAGATCCAGGGCTTCTTCGACATCCCCGTCGACCACCTGTCGGCGACGCCGGTGTTCTACGACTACTTCACGGCGATGCGGGACGAGCTGGGCGACCTGTGCCTGGTGAGCCCCGACGTCGGCAACGTGAAGGTGTCCGAGAGCTTCGCGAACCTGCTGGGCGGCGACCTGGCGATCATCCACAAGCGGCGCGTCTCGGGGTCGGAGGTCAAGACGGGGACGCTCATCGGCTCGGTCAAGGGCAAGACCGTGCTGATGTTCGACGACATGATCACGACGGCCGGCACGGTCGTCGAGGCGGCGAAGGTCGTGCAGGAGCACGGGGCCGCGCGGGTCATCGTCGCGGCGACGCACCCGGTGCTGGTGGGGATGGCGATGGAGCGGCTGGCCGGGAGCTCGATCAGCCGGATCGTGTGTACCGACACGATCCCCGCGGGCCCGCGGGTCGACCCGATCAAGGACCGCTTCGTGCAGCTGAGCGTGGCGACGCTGCTGGGCGAGGCGATCCACCGGATCCACCACAACCAGTCGGTCTCGGCGCTATTCAAGAAGACCGCGGGGGCGAAGCGGTGAGGGTTGCGGCGTGATGGGGGCTGCCGCAGCGGGTCTGTCGGAGCGGCCGGGTTCGTTGAATGCAGAATGAAGTCCGTTGGAACGGGTTTTGATAGCACAGTTCACACCACTCGAGTCGAAGCACTCGGTTTTCTGGAGTCCACCATGCACGAGAAGTCTCCTCTTCTGAAGGCGTCCAACCGCGAGCGCCTGGGTTCCCGCTATTCGGAGCGTTACCGCAAGCAGGGCAAGCTGCCGGCGGTGGTCTACGGCCACGGCCGCGAGCCTCTGCCGATCGCTCTAGAGGCCAAGGAAGCGCTGCGCCTGATCGCCAAGGGCGAGAAGGTCTTCCGCCTGGACTTCCCGGGCTCCAAGGCCGCCGACGAGATGCAGATGGTGCTGCTCAAGGACCTGCAGTTTGACTATCTGGGCTCGAACATCGTGCACGCGGACTTTGCCCGCGTGGACCTGAACGAGCGGGTGCGGACGAAGGTGCACGTTGTGCTGACCGGCGAGGCCATCGGCATGAAGACGGCGGGCGCGATCCTGATCCACCCGACGACCGAGCTGGTCATCGAGTGCCGCGTCATCGATCTTCCCGACCACGTCGAGGTTGCGGTGGGCGAGCTGGACCTCGGGCAGACGATCACCGCCGACAAGGTGAAGCTGCCCACCGAGGACATGAAGCTCATCACCGACCCGCACGCGATCGTGGCGCAGATCGTTCTGGGCGTTGAGCTCAAGACCGACGAGGCCACCGCCGTCACCGCCGAGGGCGCCGCAGCCCCCGAGGTGCTCACCGCCAAGAAGGACGACGCCGCGAAGCCGGCCGCCGGCGCCAAGGGCGCGGCCCCGGCCAAGGGTGGCGCTGCCGCCAAGGGCGCTGCGCCGGCCGCCAAGCCCGCGGGCGGAAAGAAGTAAGAAGCGGAGGCACCGGGCACCAGGAAACGGGCACCAGCCAACTCGGCTTGTTGCCTGCCCTGATGCCCGGTGCCGAGTGCCCGGTGCCAATCCCCATGAAACTCATCGTCGGCCTCGGCAACCCCGGTCCCCAGTACGACAAGACGCGTCACAACGCGGGCTTTGTGGCTGTGGACCGGCTGGCCCGGCGGTGGGCCTCGCCGTCGGACACTCCCAAGGCCCGCTTCTCGGGCATCGCCCAGGAGGTCGGCGTCAAGGGAAACAAATGCCTCCTGCTCAAGCCCACCACCTATATGAATCTCTCGGGCAGGAGCGTGGGCGAGGCGGTCGGGTTCTACAAGCTCGATCCGTCGCAGGACCTTCTGGTGATCGTCGACGACGTGGCTATCCCCACCGGCGCCATCCGCGTTCGCGCGGGCGGCTCGGCGGGCGGGCACAACGGGCTGACGGACATCCAGCGGGCCCTGGGCACCGAGCAGTACCCGCGGCTTCGGATCGGCATCGACGCCTGCCCCAAGGCGATGAAGCTCGAGGACTATGTCCTCGGGCGGTTCACCGACGAGCAGGCGGCGCTGCTTGGCCCGGCGATCGACCGGGCCTGCGACGCCGTCGGGGTGTTCGTGGAGAAGGGCCTGGCGGCGGCGATGAACGCGTACAACGGAAAAAGTGACGAAGTGACGAAGTGACACAGTGGCGCGGTCCAAGGGCCGGCCACCCAGAGCAAAGGTTGAATCATCATGGCTGAGACTCGCGTGTACAACTACGAGGGCATGTTCCTGGTCTCCCAGGCCGCCGCGACCGACTTCAAGGGCGTGGTGGACCACATCCGCTCGATCCTTGAGAAGCAGGGCGGGACAATCCTGGCCATGCGGAAGTGGGACGAGCGCCGGCTCGCCTACGAGATCGACAAGCAGAAGCGCGGCCTGTACATCCTGACCTACTTCAGCGCCCCGAACCTGGCCCTTGGCCAGATCGAGCGCAACTGCAACCTGTCGGAGCAGATCATGCGGGTGCTGCTGCTCCGCTGCGACCACCTCACCGTCGAGGAGATGGTGGCCGCCGACGACAGCAAGGGCCTGGAGACCGAGGCCAAGCTCCGCGCGAGCCAGCCGGCGATGGCGATGGCCGACACGGCCCCCGCCGCCAGCCCGGAGATCGCCGACGACGCCGACGCCGAGATCGAGTAAGCCTCGGGCCGGCGAAGCCTCGGCGCGGCCGGAGATTGGATAGCTCATCACCGCGACCGATCCGCTGGCGGGTCGGTCGTGGGCTTTTTGCAGCCCACGCTGTCGATTGCGCGGCCCGGGTGATCGGAGTACGCTGATCGGCGGCTCGTCCGACCATCCCGGACGGCCGGGTGGTCGAAAGCCGGAATAGCGAATAGAATCCGAACAAGGATCCGAGTCCGGGGGAATGGTCTCGCTTCAGGAGCTGCACATGGCGTCGTACAACAAGGTCATCCTGATGGGGAATATCACCCGCGACATCGAGCTGCGGCACCTGCCGAGTTCGATGGCTGTTGCGACGATCGGGATCGCGGTCAACCGCAAGTGGCGGGATCAGGCCACCAACGAGCTGCGCGAAGAAGTGACCTTCGTGGACTGCGAGGCCTTCGGAAAGACGGCCGAGAACATCGCGAAGTTCTTCTCCAAGGGCAAGCCCATCTTTCTCGAAGGCCGCCTGCGGCTGGACACCTGGAAAGACAAGACCGACGGCTCCAACCGGTCCAAGATGAAGGTCGTCGTCGACTCGTTCGAGTTCATCGAGGCCAAGGCTGGTGGCGGGCCCGGGGGTGGTGGTGGGGGTGGCGGCGGCGGGTACGAGAATCAGGAAGGCGGTGCTCCCCAGCGGGCCCCGCGTCCGGCGGCCGCACCGGCCCGGGCGGGTGCATCGGCTCCCCCCCCCGGCAAGCAGGCCCGCGACGACGGCTCGGGCTACGAGCCAATCCAGGAAGACGACATTCCGTTCTGAAGTCAGGCACCGGGCACCAGTCGAACACGGGACCCCGCGGCGCGGGGTCGTTTCTCGTTCCGGTGCCGAGTGCCCGGTGACCGGTCCACTTGCCTATCCTTTCTCCCCACGTTGGGGCCGCCGTACCGGGTATGTCATCCGGCACCGGGCCGCTCCTGAACTTGCGCCCGTTTCGGGCGAAGGACACCGTACCCATGGCCAAGACCATCGAGCTGCTTCTTGTTGAGACCGTCGAGAACCTCGGCATCGTCGGCGATGTCGTGAAGGTCCGCACGGGCTATGCCCGCAACTTCCTTCTGCCGCGCGAGCTGGCGACGGTGCCCAGCGAGGAGTTGATCAAGAATCTCCAGCAGAAGCGGCTCACGGCCGAGAAGGACATCGCGGCCATCCGCTCGGAGCGGGCCGGCACGATCGAGAAGCTCAAGGGCTTCGCGTTCGAGATCACCCGGGCCTGCAACGATCAGGGCATCCTGTACGGTGCCGTCACCCAGCAGGAGCTGGCGGCGGCCCTGACGACGGCGGGCTATCCGGTGCGGCCGCGCGACGTGCGGCTCTCGAGCGCGATCAAGCGCGTCGACACGTACGACATCCACATCAAGTTCGAGACCGATCTCGAGACGGACGTCAAGCTGACGATCAAGCCCGACCGCGTCCTGGCCAAGGACGAGAAGCCCGAGATGGACATCGACGAGAAGGGTCGCGTGTTCATGGTCGTCCCGGGCCAGAAGAAGGAAGGCGAGGAGGGCGAGGGCGAGGGCAAGGAGCGGAAAAGCAAGAAGAGCGGCCCGAAGGTGGACACCTTCGCGCTCATCGAGAGTTCGCGGAACGTCAAGGTCGGCTGGGGCGAGGTCAAGGCCGAGGGCGCCGCGCCCGCGATCTCCAACGCCGCCGCCGCCGCGGACGCGGCCGACGCCGTCAAGGCCAGCGAGAAGCGGGCCGCCGCGCGGGACAAGGAAAAGTCGGACCGCAAGTCCAAGCGCTGAGCCTCGCCCTTGGCGTGATCCGCAACACAGAGCGATTCAACGCAGCGTCGCCGGCGAGCCCGGCGACGCTGTCGTTCTGCATTCTTGGGGAAGCCCGCCGGTCCCCGGCGGGTTCTCTTTCCGCGGCGATCAAACCTCACCATCCAGCAATCGCTCTCTCCAGATGCACCCGGATCGCAGGGGACCGCCGGGGTACGCAGAGAGCAACGGCCCCTACGCCCGATCCCCCCACCGCTCGCGCTCGAGCTCTTCCTTCAGGCACGCGGCCAGATACTCGACCTGCTCCAGACTGTTGTACGCCTGCATCGCGATACGCACGACGCGGGTCTGCGGCCGGCCCGGGCCGTAGGCCACTCCGGGCTCCGGCGGCGGGAACGGGAAGACCGGGACCTGCAGCCCGTGCCGCTCGAGCAGCGCGTCGTGCAGGCGGTCGTGATAGCCCCGCTGGCTCGGGCGGATCACCCCGCCGGGCGGGTCGGGGATCGGCACGGCGGCGAGCGAGCCGATCATCTTCTCCGGCGAAGGCGCCTCGACCCCCATCGCCCGGCACAGCAGCTCTCGCCCGCGCAGGGCCTTCTCGCGGTTGGCCCGCATGTGCCCGAGCACGCCGCCCTCGCTGAGCGCCGCGAGGAACTCGACGCACTCGGGGACGCAGAGATACGCGGTTGTGTCGGCGGTGCCGACGTAGTCGAACTCGGCCCGAAACCGCGTGACGCCCGGGCCCAGCCGGGCATTCGCACCGTGGGAGATAATGGCGGGCCGCACGGCGTCGGGCCCCTCGCGCCGCTCGGCCCGCACCCAGAGAAACGCCGAGCCCTTGGGGGCGCACAGCCACTTGTGGAAGTTGCCCGTGTAGTACGTCGGGTTGAGTCGCGCGAGGTCGATGGGCAGCATGCCCGGGGCGTGGGCTCCGTCGATCATCGACTCGATGCCGCAGCGGTTGAGCTCGTCGACGATCGGCTGCACGGGCATGATCAGCCCCGTCGGGCTTGTCACGTGGCTGAGCAGCACGAGCCTCGTGCGGCTGGTCACGCCCGAGAGCACCGCGTCGATGGCCTCCTGCTCGCGCTTGAGCGGGAACGGGGGATCGACGCAGACCACCCGGGCCCCACTCCGCTGGGCGGCGAAACGGAGGACGTTGTTGCAGGCGTTGTACTCGTGCGTGCTGGTCAGCAGCTCGTCGCCGGGCGACAGCCGCAGCGACCGGACCACGGCGTTGACACCCTCGGTCGCGTTGCCCACCCGGGCGACGCCGCCGACGTCGGCGTTCACCACCGCCGCGACGGCGTTGTGGGCCCGCTCCATCAACGCCGGCAGAAGCTCGACGAAGAACCGGACCGGCTCGCGTTCGGTGAGATCTTGCAGCTCGCGCTGGCGGGCGATGATGCACGCGGGCGCCGCGCCGAACGAGCCGTGATTGAGCATGACGCACGACGGGTCAAGCCGCCAGTGCGCCGCCTGGGCCGAGGGCGAGGGAAGCTGGCGTCCGGCCGGGCTGGTGGGCATGGTGGATGGTTGCAGGCCGGAAGCGGCTCCAATGGCCGCCCTCTCTCGTTCCGCGGGAGAACCGGCGGCTTCAGCCGCTGATATCCAGCGAGCGGCCCAGGCTCACGCCGGTGGCCGCGGCATTCTTCTCCGCCGGGTGGCGATAGATGCTCAGCGGGGCGCTCGGGGCCGGCTGGGTGCCCGAGAAGTCGATCTTGCCCGGCACCACCCCGCCCACCAGCCGACGTCCGGCCGGCGACAACTGGCCCGCCTGGTCGTCGGCGCGGCGGGTGGGATCAGCGGGGGCGGCGGGCGTGACGGGCTGGACCGGCCGCGCGGCCGTGGTTGCCGTCAGGCCATACACCCTCGCGATATGGAAAGGGTTGCTCGGGGATGTCGAGGTTGAGCCGTCGATCTTCATGCCATGGACTCTTCGGCAGGCCTTGGTCGATCACTCCAGCTTCTTCAAATCAGGGACGAGCAGGCACCGAACCATCGACCCGCCCGTTTACGTGAGTTTCGGGGCTCGCCCGGAGAGCGCCGCCGTCGGTGCGCAGGCTTTGCGCGAGCCCGGTGTGGTCCTTGACCTTGAGCGCGTCGATCCGGCCGTCGGCCTCGGGCTTCTGCAGCAGGCCGCGATAGCCGCCGTAGGCCTCGGGGTGGGCCTTGTGCGAGCTGACGATGTCGGAGACGACGCGGAAGTCCTTCAGCAGGACCCGGACCTTCTGCTCGTTGAAGGCGTGGGGGTGCATGTGGTCGCGGTGGTTGGAGAGATCGACGAAGAGCCAGATGTAGCCGCCCGGGCGGAGCAAGCGCCACATCTCGCGCACGACGCGCTCGGGCTCGGCGACGTGGTCCAGGCAGTTCTCGATGATGACCAGGTCGGCGAAGCGGGCCGGTAGCGGGATCTGCTCGCCCGGGCAAGCGAGATAGACCACGTGAGACGCGGCGTCGGGGACTAGGTCCTCCTCGACATACCCGCGGGCCAACGGGTCGGCGGCGACGCAGCGCTTCCATCCCTTGCTCGCCGCCGCGACGGCGGGGTATGGCCCCGCGCCGATCTCGATGACCGAGCGCGTCGACGCCCAGTCTTCGACGTCGCCGGGATGGCCGATCTCCGGCAGGCCCAGGAAGTGGCCGAGCTTGACGAGCCGGTTGCGCTGCCAGACGCCGAAGACCTGGGCGAAGGGCGCGCCGAAATCCTTCTCGCTGCCACCCTTCTTGATGAGCCAGCGCCAGTATTCGAGCTCGGAGTCGTACTTCTCGGCCTGGAGGTCGAGGCGGTCGAGCCGGTCGGCCAGGCCCTGCAAGCGCTGCTGCACATCCTCGAGCTTGTCGTTGACCGGCTCGAGGCCGGGGCGCAGCGTGCGGAAGGCCAGTTGCTTCAGGCGGCTCTTCAGGGAGACCGAGGGCTGATCGGGCATGGTGTCAAGGTTAGCACAATTTGTGCGTGCGGACCTGCGTGTGATATCATGAGACCCGGGCGAAATCTGATCCACCTGCCCCCAATTTGCCGCGTCCCGGCCCGGAGTTCGCGTTGCCCACGGACGATACCAATCACATCGATCCTTCGGCGCCGGTGCCCGGCGGCTTCAAGCCGTCGATCGAGCGAGATACGGCCCAGGTCAAGCGTCGGCTGGTAGACGAGGCAACGGCGGCGGTGGGCATGCTCGAGGCCGCGCTGGCGGCGCTGTGGGAGCTGGACACGCAGGCGGCCGGGGAGATTCTGAAGCGTGACGAGGCGATCGACCGCGAGGAGGTCGCGATCGAGGAGACGGTGTTCCGGCTCATGGCCCTGCGCCAGCCGTTCGCCAAGGATTTTCGCCTGCTGGCGTTCGTGCTGAAGGTCAACGCCGATGTCGAGCGCGTGGGCGACCACGCCTGCTCGATCGCCAAGATCGTCTTCAAGCTCGCCGACCAAGGCCCCGTCGTCTGGCCCACGGCCCTGGTCGAGATCGGGCAGCGCGTGCCCATCGCCTGCCACCGCCTGCTCCGGGCCCTGCTCGACGAGGACGCCGCAGCCGCCAAGCAGGTTGTCGTCGAAGACAAGACCATCGACAAGCTCAACCGGCAGCTCTTCGACGAGACCATCTCGCTCATGCAGAACCACCCGGACTCGCAGGCCATCGGCCTGCTGGTCTACCGCGTGGGCCGCGAGCTCGAGCGCGTCGGCGACCTGATGACCAACATCGCCGAGGACGTGGTGTATCTGGCCACCGGCGAGATCATCCGCCACGAGAAGAAGCGGCTCCGGGCCGAACTCGGCGGGCAGGCCTGATACGAATCGGCGATGCACCTCCGGTGTCTTGGGTACCCCGCCGGTCCCCGGCGGGCTTTCTCTGCTTCGCTCAGCTCTCGAAGTCTCGCCCGAAGTTCAACGTTGATTCGTATGAGCCGACAGGCCTGAGCGGAAGGAGCTGGAAGGGCGGGGCTGGGCGCGAGAACATCGTGGGCGGTTGACCGGCGCTACGCAGCGGGCAAGTACGGGCACACGCGGGCGCGAGATCAGCTTGGGAATAGCACGCGTGTGATCGCGAACCGGCGGCCCAGGGCCGCGGCGGCGAACGACAGGCTCGCCGTCAGCAGGAACACCAGCGGCAACCGCCACCACACGGCATACGTCAGCCCGAGATTCTGCACCGTCAGCCAGACAGCCCAGAACACCAGCATGTGGCAGAGGTAGACGCCGAACGACAGACGGCCGAGGCGATGGATCAACCCGGTCGGGCCCGCGAGCCTGCCGATCAGCGGGCTCGCGCCCAGCGACAGCAGGAACACCCCGGCGACACACTCCACCACGGCGGAGCGGCCGATCTCTCCGACATAGACGACGCAGCCGGCAAAGAGCGCAAGCGCTAAGGCAACCACCACCGGTCGGCGGAGCCAGCCTAGCGCTTGGTTGGTCCAGAGCAGCCCGATGGCGACACCCCACAGCAGGGCCGGCGTACGGCTCAGCGACTGCGCGACGAAGTAGCCGAAATCAGTGCGGATGTTCGTCGAGGCATGGCCGTCGGCAAAGGCGGCGGAGTTCGCGGCGAGGATCACGCCCAGAAGCGCCAGCACGATCGCGGTGATGATTGACGCCCAACGACTCGAGGTCGCGGCGACCACCAGCGGAAACAGGGCGACCCCGGCGATGAGCGCAAAGGGCAGGAACCACAGGTGCATGGAGGCCGAGCCGTAGAGCAGATGCCAGCCGAGGAAGGTCTCCTGGAAATGCACTTCGCGTCCGGACGCGGCGAGATAGGCGACCTTCGCCGCAACGTAGATCGCCGACCAGGCGAGGAAAGGGACGCCGAGGCGACGGAAGCGGCCGAGGCCGAAATGGATCCAGTCGCGGTCGGGCTGACGGCGAACGCCGAACACCATCAGACACCCGACGAGCGCGCAATAGAACGGGACGCTGAACCGGCCGATGATGTTGAGCCCAAGGACCTCGGGAATCTGAGACCACCAGATGCAGTGGATCCAGACAACGGCCAAGGCGGCAAACAGTCGGACGGCGTTCACACCCGGAAGCCAGGCGGCGTCCTGGACCAGAAGGCCGGATCGATCGGCGGCGGCAGAAGGATTTATCGCCCGTGAGGCGTTTAGAGCCGCCATGCACACCTCTCCATGACCATGGACATAGCCCCAGACAAGGGCAGACGCCTCCAGTCAACTTCCTCGCGAGTGAGAAGATACCCGAGTTCTGGCAATCGGCAAGCGCTTTTTGCAAGCTGGCTCGTGAAACCGAAGTCAGGAGAACTTTGGCCAGAGACCAGCACCATTTCCACCGAGTCATTCCGGGATAATAACTAGGTGGACACATGTAGGTACTAGCTGGTTCGCCTCAGCACCGTGAGCCTGGTACACGCATATTGCGCGACAACTGGGACGGTGGGATGCTTGCGCCGAGGCGGAGATTGACGCGCGTCGTGCGCGCAGAGCTGAAAAGAACGGCGGCTGCGAGAGCGATAACCGGGGGCCGCCGCGGTTGTGGCATGCGGTGCCTGCGGCATGATTGCCGCGCTCGGGCGAGCGACACATGACGGTACGGCGGGCGGTGTCGCTGATGATGATTCGGGTGAGCAATTCGCGGACTCGTGAGACGGAGCCGGGGCGGAGGCAGGCCGCAAGGGCGGGAGCCAGGAGATGAGCCGGGCCAAAAAAAGACAACGCCCGCGACGAGCGCGGGCGTTGCCAAAGATCGCAAAGACGGTTGGATGGTCATTTGCCGGGCGTTACCGCACCGGCTATCCGCGTGAGCGGACGAGAGCGTGTTGACAATACTCGCTGCGGATTGCTCCGCGTCGGCAGTCTCGTGAGAAACGGCCGATACGAGTCTAAGGAAATCCCTTAGAAAGGAGGTGATCCAGCCGCAGGTTCTCCTACGGCTACCTTGTTACGACTTAGTCCCAGTCACCGATCTTGCCGTAGGCACCACTGAAATATGGCGACTTCGGGCACTACCGGCTCCCATGACTTGACGGGCGGTGTGTACAAGGCTCAGGAACATATTCACCGGAGCGTAGCTGATCTCCGATTACTAGCGATTCCGACTTCATGCAGGCGGGTTGCAGCCTGCAATCCGAACTGGGGCGCGTTTTTTGCGATTTGCTCCGCCTCGCGGCCTTGCTTCGCTTTGTGCGCGCCATTGTAGCACGTTTGCAACCCCGGATGTAAGGGCCATGAGGACTTGACGTCATCCCCACCTTCCTCCGGTTTGACACCGGCAGTCTCGCTAGAGTCCTCGCCATTACGCGTTAGCAACTAGCGACAAGGGTTGCGCTCGTTAAGGGACTTAACCCGACACTTCACAGCACGAGCTGACGACAGCCATGCAGCACCTGTGCACGTTGTACTCTTGCGAGCCTCATTGACGTTTCCGCCAACTAATCCGTGCATGTCAAACCCGGGTAAGGTTCTTCGCGTTGCTTCGAATTAAGCAACATGCTCCACCGCTTGTGTGAGCCCCCGTCAATTTCTTTGAGTTTTAGCCTTGCGACCGTACTCCCCAGGCGGCGCACTTATCAATTTCTCTACGATCAGTACGGGGTCAAACCCGCACCGATCTAGTGCGCATCGTTTAGGGCGTGGACTACCAGGGTATCTAATCCTGTTTGCTCCCCACGCTTTCGTGCCTCAGCGTCAGGAAAGGCCCAGCCGGCTGTCTTCACCATTGGCGTTCCGATAGATCTCTACGCATTCCACCGCTCCACCTATCGTTCCACCGGCCTCTACCTTCCTCAAGATCGGCAGTATGCCCTGCGGTTCCCCGGTTGAGCCGGGGGCTTTCACAGAACACTTACCGATCCGCCTACGCACCCTTTAAGCCCAGTGATTCCGACTAACGCTCGGGGCCTCTGTATTACCGCGACTGCTGGCACAGAGTTAGTCGCCCCTTCCTCTGGAGATGATCAATGTTTCTATCCCCTGACAGCGGTTTACACGCCCTAAGCGCTTCATCCCGCACGCGGCATTGCTCCGTCAGGCTTTCGCCCATTGCGGAATATTCGTTACTGCAGCCTCCCGTAGGAGTCCGAGCAGTGTCTCAGTCTCGATGTGGCCGGCCGTGCTCTCACACCGGCTACCCGTCTTCGGCTTGGTGGGCCGTTACCCCGCCAACTACCTGATAGGAATATCGCCGCTCCCAAGGCGTCTTGCGACTTTGCTCGCTAGAGATCATGAAGTATTACGCACAGTTTCCCATGCCTATCCTCCACCTCAGGGTACGTTCGATATCATTACTCACCCTTCCGCCACTAGTCCTTGCGGACCCGTTCGACTTGCATGTTTTAGCCATGCCGCCAGCGTTCAGTCTGAGCCAGAATCAAACTCTTCAATTGAAGTTCTTTGCACTCCGCTCTTGCGAGCGGTTAAGCTACGAACGTTGAAGTTTGACCTGTTACACCGGCACAAGCCCGCTGGATCACTCCAGCGAACGGTAACCGGTGGGTCACCCAGCAGCCCCAGGATTGCTCCCAAAGCCCGCCGGATCGACGAGGGACGGCTAAATCCCTCGTCTTGCTCAACATTTTCTGTCTATTGACATACTCACAAGCTTTTAGGTACTAGCTATCTAGATTCTTCAAAGTTGTGTCCAAGAAAATGCCAGCCTCGAGAGCTGTGAACTCTCGGAGCATGGATTCGGACGAAGCTGGGTGCAAACCCACGGCTTGGAGCCGCTGCTTCGCCGCACATTCTCGTTGGACCATCCAACCGTCTTTACTTGTCAAAGATGTTCGACTTTCGGGGCCATTCAGAACCATCCGGTTCGTCCTGGTCCCGTCCGTCGTCGTCTCCAGTTTTCTTCTGGAGGCGGGGAGAAGTTTAGCGAGCTTCCCCCGCCGGTCAAGCTCGTTGGCAAAGGAATGGCCAAATTCTCCGGCCACACCACGAATTCCTCGCCCTTGATCGGCTTCAACCCACTGTCCGGCAACAGCTTAGGCGCTTGGGTGGTCGCCCGCTCTGGTTCCCCGTTCCGACCCTTCCGCATGCCCCGCCACCGCCGCGACCGCCGCCCATATCAGTGTCTCTTTGGGGTTTACCCCACCCTCTCGAAGCGCACGACATGCCGATCTCAGGGTTGACCCGGTCGTCGTCACATCGTCCACCACAAGAATCAAGCGGCCATCGAGCTTGCCCAGCCTTCCTTGCGACCGGGCACGAAGGGCCCGTGACACGTTGACGGCACGCGAGCTCGGGGCCACCTCCGTCTGGCTCGGTCGGTGCTCACGCCGCAGCGGCTGGACCACCTGCCCCCCGACCGCCCACGCAACCCCGCGGGCGAGGGTCCGGGCGTGATCGATCCCTCTGGCCGCGAGCCGCCAGAAGGTCGTCGGCATTGGCACCACCATCGGCGGCCGGCTCAAGATGGCTCGGACCTGCTCCGATCCGGTCGAGTCTTTCAGTCGCTTTATCTCGTCGGCCGCGGCGGCCCCGAGCAATCGGCCCAGGTCCGTGCCCAGGCGTCGCCACTGGGTGAACTTGATCTCGTGGATCCAAGATCGCAGCGGCTCGTCGTAGCTGCCCAGCCGCACGATTCGATGCCACGAGGGCCGCGTGTGCTCGCAGGCCGGACAGCCGTTGGCGGTTGGCGGGGCGTCGGTGAGCGTCTGGCCGCAGCGATAGCAGTAGTCGCCCGGCACATCGGGGCGCCAGCGCTCGATGGTCATTCGCTCGGCCAAGGGCGGCGCGGTGGTATCGAGCCAGGTGCGTTCGAACTGACTGAGCCAGCCCGCGGGCCGACGGGCCAGGGCGGCCTGGAGATTCGGGCCGTGGACCCCGCGGGGGACTGGCGATGGCGCGGGCTCCTGGGTATTGCCCGCGGGGCGGCGAGGGGGCCAGGCGAAGGCGGGATCGGGCGTGGGCATGGGCCGTGGGGAGGCCAAGGGGGGAAGGAAATGAAACTTTCAGGCGCGGAGTTTCTGGCGGACCATGTCGGCACGCGACTCTCGGCGCTGGGCCTGGTCCATGTCCTTTCCGAGCACGCGCTGGAGGTGGGCCGGCTGGGTGAGCAGGATCAACTGGTTGACCTCCTGCTCCGTGACTTCCTTGATGAGCCCGGTGACGACGCCCAGACGAACATCGCTCAGCAGGCTCAGGGCCTCTTCGGGCGTGAGCAAGCGGGCGAAACGCAGCGTGCCCAGGGCGCGGTAGACCTTGTCTTCGAGCAGCCGGCGCCGTTTCTCGAGCAGCAGCGTTCGCGCGGCTCGCTCGTAGCCGATCACCTGCGGGATGATCTCCTGCTCGAACTCGTGCAGCAGCACGCTCTCGGGCTTGCCCAGCGTCGTCTGGTTCGAGATCTGGTAGAACTCGCCGGCGGCCTCGGAGCCCTCGCCGTAGTAGCCCCGGACGGCGAGCGACATGTCGCGCGTGGCCCGGCGAACCTTGTCCATCTCGCCGGTCATCTTCAGGCCTGGGAGGTGGAGCATGACGCTCACGCGGATGCCCGTGCCGATGTTGGTCGGGCAGGCGGTGAGGTAGCCGAAGCGGGACGAATAGGCGTACTCGAGCGCCTTGACGGGCCGGGCATCTGGGCCGCCGGGGCCCTCGACGAGGTCGTCGACCTGGTCGATACGCTCGAATGCCTTGGAGAGCTCGAGCCCGGAGAGCAGGACCTGCAGGCGGAGATGGTCCTCCTCGTTGACCATGATGCTTACGCTCTCGTCGGGCAGGCTGACGGCGACGCCGCGGGGTGGCGGGGCCGCGGGCTCGGCGGGCTCCTCGGTCGCGTCCTCCTTTTCGGCCGTCTTGCCGCCGGGGATGACGCCCTTGGCGTGCTCCTTGGAGATCAGGTGGCGTTCGACCATCAGCGTCCGGTCCATGGCTGGGGCCTGGTGGACGTCGACCCAGAGCATCTTCTCGGCGATGCCGCAGGTCAGCAGGCGGGAGCGGCAGAGCTCGAGGATCTGCTGCCGCTGGGCCGGGGTGGTCTTGGTCAGGAACGGGAAGCCGGCGACGTTTCGGGCCAGCCGGACGCGGGACGAGACGACCACATCGCCATCGGCGCCAAGGCCGCGGAGCCAATCGGCCCCGCGTTCGACGGCGGCGGTGGAGAACGCCGAGGGGCGCGGGCCGGTCATGTCTCGCCTCCTGGTTTGCGCGAGGACGGGCCGTCGGCTTCGGTCCCGCGCCCTTCAAGCCGGGCCAGTTCGTCGCGGATCTTGGCCGCCTTCTCGTACTGCTCGGCCGCGATCGCCTCGGCGAGCTTCTTGTTGAGCTGCGCGAGCCGCTGGGCCTGCTGGGCCGGATCGACGGCCCGGGCATCCGGCGCCGTCGCGCTCGCGGCCTTGGCCCGGCTCAGCGGGCGGCGGGGCGACTTGCCCACGTGGTGGGTGCCGCCCTCGTGGGCCCGAGAGAGCAGGGGCGTGAGTTGCGCTTCGAAGGCGGTGTAGCACTCCGGGCAGCCCATCAGGCCCGACTGGCGGAACTGGGCGTAGGTCAATCCGCACACGGCGCACGTGCCCGATGCGACGGGCGCCGCCACCGGCGAGCCCCCGGCGACGGCGGCGACGGCCTCGGACTGGGCCGTGATGTACTTGCTCAAAAGATCGGTGATCGGGGTGTGCACGGCCGGCTGCGGCGCGACGCCCTCGGCGGCGGCGCACGATTCGCACAGGTGCTTCTCGTGCCGCTTGCCACCCTTGATGGTGACCTCGTGCACGGTGGCCTCTTTCTCGCACTTATCGCACTTCACGGCCCAGAGTGTATCGGAGCCGCGGGCCTGACGCGCGATGCCCTCGGCGGGCGCGCGTGGAGATCACCCAATGAGAGCGACCCGGGCAAGGGGCCCGGGTCGGACAAAGGTCTTCATTTCTCAGCAACCGAGCCGGCTCAGGGCTGCTTCGCCTGGGCGGCGGCGAGCTTCTGCTGGCGGGTGTAGCCGTACTTGCGCTTCAGGGGCTTGATGACCAGGCCCTGCTTGATGGCGCGAGTCGAGACCAGGATCCGCGTCGCCACGCCGTCGACCAGGGCGGTCACGTTGTGCAGGTTGGGGCGGAACTTCCGGCGGGTGATGCCGGTGGGCTTGAGACCGAAGCCGCCCTTCTTGATGGCTTGGCCGCGCCAGGTGCGCTGCTTGCCGAAGGAGGACTTGCGACCGGTGAAATGGCAGACGTATGGCATATGGAAACTCTCCGACTTGGGCCGAAACGATAGGCAAGGGCCCAAGATGGGTCAAAGCGCCGGGATCCCGACCTCGCCAAAGGTGACCGGAACTGCGGTCGAGCGTGGGCCGATGCAGACCGGCCATGAGTCCGTCCGGCTGTTTGAGCCCGGCCATCAGGGCCCGGCCATCCGGGCCCAGCGATCCGGGCCCAGCCATCCGGTGACCGACCGGCCGTTGATCCGCAAGTCCGGCATCGCTGGCGCGGTCCGAGCCCGGCCGAACAAGCGTCAGTTTGCGATCTTGCTCTTGGAGACGACCTTGCCGTCCTTGAAGATGACCTGGATGGTCAGCTCCTTGCCTTTCCAGACCGCCGTCTTCTCGGGGGCGGCCGCCGAGGAGCCGACACCTGCTCCCGAGATGCTCACCCCGGCGTGCGATGTGTCGTCTGCGCCGGAACCGCCGAGGATCTTCTCGACCTGCGACTGGCTCATGCCAGTGGTGATCTGCTGATAGCTCTTGTCGGTGACTTTGTTCTCGCAGCCGGCGAGGACCGCGAGGCTCATCACCAAGGCCAGCATGACGCGGGGGCGTGGGCTCATGCGCAGAGTGTACCGCGCCGCGGCGATGGCCGAGAGGGGGCACGGCGTGGGCTGGGGTTCGGGCGGAAGTCAGAGCTCGCTGGCACCGAACATGCCCCCGCCAGGCTTAGGGACGGTCGTCGCGACGGTTGAGTTGGCCCAGATGCCGTACTGGGGCGCGGGGAGCGTGTTGTCGACGTAATACATCCAACCGAAAACGGCCCCGAGGTTCGCCGAGTCGGCCGACGCGGAGGTCGTCCGCGAGGCGTACGCCGCGGCGTTCTGGCCGCCCAGCAGCCCGCGCGAGCTGGTGAACGGGTTGAAGGGCAGGGTGCTCTGCGAGCCGTCGAGGTTGCTGAAGGCGGCGAAGCCCTCGAGCACGCCTGCGGTGCTGGCGGTCATCTCGGCGGCGGTGGGATACCTGAACGTTCCCGACGAGACCTGCTGGTTGAGCGCGAACAGGGCGATGGCGGAACGCAGGTTGCCGAGGATGCCCTGGGTCGCTGCGGTTTTGGCCGATACGCGATAGTCGATGTACTTGGGGATCGCCACGCCCGAGAGGATCGCGAGAACGACAATGATCGCGATGAGCTCGACGAGCGTGAATGCGCGGCGGATGTCTGGGGATCGACGCATGTACTGGGGATATCGGCGCGGGGCAGGGGCATGATGAGCCCCGCCTGGTCGAAGCCGCCTGGTGCCCGATGGGCTATCGGACTCTCCAGGTGTATCGCGGATAGGCGTTGAGGTGGAACACCATGCCCGTCGAGAGATTCCCGTCGTCGACGATCGCGTCGATCCGCTGGAAGATGCTCTGAGGCTCCGGGCTCTGGGTAATGGAGACGCTGACGAGCAGGCCGACGCCCGCGCCGCCGAACGCCGACCACTCGTCGTAGTCCCACATGCCGCCGACCGGCGGCGTGCGCGAGAAGTCGCTGTTCATCAGGTAGGGGTCGAGCTGCGGGGGCATCAACGCGTCGTTGACGTTCGGCGCTGCGGCGTCGGCGTTATCGATCATGTACTGATTGACGGCGCGGGAGAGCACTTTCCACGAGGCCGCCGTGCGGGAGACCTTGGCGCGGGCGGAGAGATCCAAAAACGTCGGGATCGCGACGCCGGCAAGCACGGCGAGGACGACGATGATCGCGATCAGCTCGACGAGCGTGAACGCCGGGGATGGGCGGGGTCCGGAGGTCATGTCCTCGACGTATATCGGCACACCCGAGGACCAGCAGAACAAAGCGATTTCCTGCCTTCGGTGCCCGGGAACCGAGGGTTTTCAGCCCCGCCGCAGGTTTTCCCGCTCGATCATCTGCACCAGTGTGCGGCATACGAAGTCGACGTCGCGCTCGGCCAGGTCGTTGTAGAACGGCAGGGCGATGGTCCGCCCGCTGACGGCCTCGGCGAGCGGGAAGTCGCCGGGCTTAAAGCCGAACTTCTCGCGGTAGAACGCCTGGAGATGGATGCAGGGGAAGTAGTCCTTGGCCCCGATGTCGTGGCGGAGCATGCCGGAGATCACGCGGTCGCGTTCCTCGCGTGTGTACGTGCTGGTCAGCCGCACGACGAAGACAAACCACGACATGTGGCAGTCCGACAGGATCGTGGGCAACATGAGCTCGTGGTTGTCCATCAGTCGGGACATGTAGAGGTCGGCGACCCGCTGACGCTTCTCGACGATCTCTCGGAGGCGGCGCATCTGCGCAACGCCCAGGGCCGCCGAGAGCTCGGGCAGACGGAAGTTGTACCCGAGGCGCTCGTGGCTGAGCCAGGTCTGCCCGGGCGTCGGGCCGTGGGCCTTGGACTGGATGGCTTCGGGCCCGTTCACGGCCGCGGGAATCGGGCGACCCTGGTTGCGCATCGAGCGGCACAGCTCGGCCAGGCGCTTGTCGTCGGTGACGATCGCGCCGCCCTCGCCGGTGGTGATCTGCTTGTTGGGGTAGAAGGCGAAGACGCCCACGCGCCCGAACGAGCCGGCCTTCCGCCCGGCCATGTCCGAGCCCAGGGCCTCGCAGCAGTCCTCGACCAGAGGGATCTCGTGCCGCGCGGCGATCTGCTCGTACTCCCGCATGTGGGCCGGGTTGCCGAAGGTTTCGACGGCGAGTATCGCCTTCGTCCGGGGTGTGATCGCGGCCTCGAGCCGAGCCGGGTCCATGTTTAGTGTGGTGGGGTCGATGTCGACGAACACGGGCTTGGCACCGACGAACAGAATGCAGTTCGCGCTCGCGATGAACGAGAACGGCGTGGTGATCACCTCGTCGCCCGGGCCGATGCCCAGCGCCAGGAGCGCCAGGTGCAAACCCGACGTCCCCGAGTTGACGGCCACGCCGTAGCGACGGTCGGCGGCGGTCGCGACCAGCGTCTCGAACTGCTCGACCATGGGCCCGATGGAGAGCCGGCCCGAGCGGAGCGTCTCGAGAACCAGTTGCTCCTCGAGGTCGGTGATGTCGGGCTTGGAGAGCGGGATCTCGTGGGTCATGGGGAAGGTTATCGGCCGACGGGCCCCCCGACGTTACTCGACCATCGCCCGGGCGAGCATCCCGGCGACGCGGGCATTATCTTCCACCAGCGCGATGTTGGCCCTGAGCGTCGCCCCGCCCGAGACTTCGTGCAGGGCCGCCAGCAGGGCGGGCGTCGCGTCCCGCCCCGTCCCACTTCCTCCACTCCCCCCACTCCCCCCCCGCCCCGCCCCCGCTCGAACCCGGTCGCGGGCCTGGGCCAGCCAGCGCCGCCAGTCGTCGGTGGCCAGTTCGTGTTCGGGCGGGATTGGGTTGCAGACCACGATTCCCCGCCCGGTCCGGGCCAGCTCGCGCCGAACGTACGCCGCCAGCTCGGCGATGTGGTCGAAGCGCCAGTCCACTCCGCCCAGTCCCGCGTCGTCGGCCTTGCGGAGATAGAACGCCGGGAAGTCGTCGGTGCCGAACCCGATGACCGGCACGCCGAGCGTTTCGAGCATCTCCCGCGTTGCGGCGACGTTCAGGATCGACTTGACCCCGCTGGTCACCACCGCAACGGGAAACCGCGTCAGCGCCGTCAGGTCCGCCGAGACGTCGAGGCTCGACACCGGCTCGTGCACGCCGCCGATGCCGCCGGTCGCGAAGACGCCGATGCCCGCGCCCGCGGCGAGCTCCATCGTCGTGCTCACGGTCGTCGCTCCGCTGGACCCGGCGGTCATTGCGGCCCCGAGATTCGAGGTGTTGAGCTTTCGGACCTCGTGCACCGGCTGGGCCAGCAGGGCTGCGAGCTGGTCGTCGGTCATGCCCACAACGGGAATGCCCGCGACAACGCCCACCAGGGCCGGAACGGCCCCCTGGGCCCGGACAATCGCCGCCAGCCGTCGACCGAGTTCCATCGCCGAGCCGCGGGGAACACCATGAAGCAAAAGGGTCGTTTCCAGCGCTACGCGGGCCCGGGGGTGCAGGGACTGCGCGGTCTGATCGGTCCGATGGGTCCGAGGAGTCATGGCCTGATTGTGGCGGCCCCGAGCGCCAGAACCACCGCGGCCGCAGGGCCCTGGCGCGGGAAATGACCGCAAACTGGAAGGTCAGGGGCCGGGTCGATACCCTGTTATGCGGAGGAGGGTCGTCCTCGTCGGGGGGTTCAAGCGGTCCATGGGTCTTCAAGGCCCCGCCGCGCGGAGACCTCCGATGCTCACCAATCTGCTGCCCCCGCTCAATCTCAAGGCGTGGATCCGCGACCATCGCAGCGCGCTCAAGCCGCCGGTGAGCGAGAAGCGCGTCTACCAGGAGGCCGGGTTCGTCGTGTCTGTCGTGGGCGGGCCGACGCACCGCAAGGACTTCCACGTCAACCCGACCGAGGAGCTCTTCTTTCAGGTCGAGGGCGACGCCATCATCAAGATCGTCGACATCCACGGCGAGCAGCACGACATCCCCCTTCGCGAGGGCGAGCTTTTCCTGCTTCCCCCCGGCGTGCCCCACTCGCCGCAGCGACCCGCCGGCTCGGTCGGCCTGGTTATCGAGCGGCCGCGGCCAAGGGGCGAGGACGACCAGATGCTCTTCTACTGCGAGAGGTGCGGCGAGGTCGTGCACGAAGAGCTGTTCGAGCCCGCCGACTCGGGCGCTCGGGTGAAGTCGGCCATGGAGGCGTTCTGGAGCGATGCGACCCTCCGCACCTGCATGCACTGCGGCGGGATTGTCCAGCCCCCCGCCGCGCCCGCCGGCAGCGTCCCTGCTTCACTCAAGGCCCCCGGCTCGCTCAAGGTCGGCAAGTCCACCCGTGGCGGATCCGTCGATCCGGGCCGCACGCCGGGGGTGCGTCCCACTGTCGCTGGCGCCTCCAGCATCGCGCCCCGCGGCAAGATCGGCAAGCCGACGGTCGGGGTCTCGGGCCCGGCGGCCCGGGCGGCACGCGCCTCGGGCAAAAAGAAGGTTGTGACGCGCGGGCGATAAGCCCGTCCGCGGGCCACTCGGCGCGAACATCCGGGTCGGCACGTACTTACAGTCTCTGACGCCATGCGCCCACACGCCGACGCCGCACCCGCCTGCTCCGCCCCCAAGCCCGGGCGGACGCTCTCGCTGCCGGTGCTCAAGGCCACCGGTGGGGGCCCGGCCCGCAGCGCCTGGTCGGGCGGGCACCCGACTATCGGGCACTCCAAAATCGGCAAGTGGCGGGCCGGCGTGCTGATCCTCATCCATGTGCTCATCATCGCGCACATCGTGCAGTGGCTGGTGACGGGCCTGACGCTCTCGCCCGTCGAGCCCTCCGAGAGCATGCACTCGCTCAAGACCGGGGCGATCAACGCCGGCTTGGTCATGTTCGTGCTCGCGATCGGTTCGACGCTGCTGCTGGGCCGCTTCTTCTGCGGCTGGGCCTGCCACGTGGTTGCGCTGCAGGACCTGTGCGGCTGGCTCATGGGCAAGGCCCGCGTCAAGCCCAAGCCCTTCCGCTCGCGCTTGCTCATCTTCGTCCCGCTCATCCTCGCGCTCTATATGTTCGTCTGGCCCGTGGTCCACCGCGACATCGTCCGCCCGATCTTCTCCGACGAGCGCGGCCGCCTGCCCGCCTGGCTCGGCCAGAGCGAGCCGCTCACAAACATCCGCCCCGACTTCCTTGTCGAGGACTTCTGGGCAACGTTCCCGACCTGGTACGTCGCCATCCCCTTCCTGCTCCTGATCGGCTTCGGCTGCGTCTACATCCTCGGCGCCAAGGGCTTCTGCACCTACGGCTGCCCTTACGGCGGGTTCTTCGGGCCCGCCGACATGGTCGCCCCGGGCAAGATCCGCGTCAAGGAGGACAAGTGCCACCAGTGCGGCCACTGCACCGCCGTGTGCACCAGCAACGTCCGCGTGCACGAGGAGGTCCGCGACTTCGGCATGGTCATCGACCCCGGGTGCATGAAGTGCATGGACTGCGTCAGCGTCTGCCCCAACGACGCGCTGTACTTCGGCCTTGGCAAGCCCACCGTTCTGGCCAAGCCCCGAAAGGGTCGCGAGGAGTCGGCGGCCAAGGCCAAGGTGATGCGCGAGGCCCGCTACGACCTTTCACGCCGCGAGGAGTGGGCCATCGGCCTGCTCTTCCTCGCGCTGTTCCTCTGCTTCCGCGGCATGCTCTACCAGGTGCCCATGCTCATGGCCGTCGGAATGGCCGCGGTTGTCTGTGCGCTGGCCGTCAAGTCGTGGCGGGTTCTCGCCGAGCCCAGCGTCCGCCTGCAGAGCCTTCAGCTCAAGCTCAAGGGCTCCATCCGCCCGTGGGGCTACGCGACGCTTGGCGCCACGACGCTGATTCTGGTCATCGCCGCGTGGTCCGGCTTCGTCCGCACCCACCTCTACATGGCCGAGATGGCCTATGCCAAGCTCGAGACGCCGATCTCCTACGTTCTGCGGCCGGACTTCAGCCCGACGCCCGAGGAGCGATCGGCGGCGACCTCCGCCCTGCACCACTACCGCGTCGCCGGCCCGCCCACCCAGGGCGGGCTGGGCTGGACGCTGCGGGCCGACGATCTGTTGAACATCGCGTACATGCAGACGCTGCTGGGCGACCTGCGCGGGGCCGAGGCGACGATGGACCGCGTCATCAAAGAAGGCAAGCCGCGGGACTCGCTGGTTGGGCAGTACGCTCAGGTCATGCAGACCCGCGGGGCGACGCGGGACGAGGTCTTCGAGATGTACCGCGTTGCGATCAAGACGCACCCGACGCTCTCGGGCGTGCGGAACGTGCTGGCCGGCGATCTGGTGGGTCGCGGCAAGACCACCGAAGCGAAGGCCCTGATCGAGGAGGGCCTCAAGGCCCAGCCGCACAATGTCGACGCCCGTTTCAATGCGGCGACGTTCTTCGCCAACGCCGGCGACCCGGCCCGGGCCCGCGAGCTCATCGCCCGCAACGTAAGCGCCCACGAGGGCAAATCCGACGTGCTGCTGCGGGCCGCGCAGGCGTATGCAACGCTGCGCGACCGCGACGCTGCCATCGCCCACGCAACCCTGGCCGCCGACGCATCGCGGCGCGATTCGGCCCGCCGGACCCAGGCCGCCGGACTATTGGCCCAGCTCGGCGAGAGCGAGAAGGCCCTGATGCAGGCCCTCCGCGGCGTGGACCGGGCCCGGCAGAAGGGCCGCTGGATCGGCAAGGCCAATGTGCTCTTCAGCGCGGGCATGACGCAGGTGGGCGTCGGCAAGGCCGACGAGGGCCTGACGCTGGTGCGCGAGGCGATCGGGCTCTCGGCGGGCTCGGCGTGGGATCTGGCGCAGATGGGCAACGCGCTGGCGACCGCGGGGCTCAATCGCGAGACGGGCGAGCGGAACCCCCCACTGCTCGCCGCGGCGATCTCGGCGCTCAGGTCGGCCCGCGACGCCGAGCCGGCTTCGGCGAGCGTGCGCTACGACCTGGCGATCGCGCTCTACGCCTCGGGCCTCCGGGATCAGGCCGTGCCAGAGATGGTGGCGGCCGCCAGGGTCGCCAGCGACAACGCCTACCTCGCCGAGCGGTGCGCCCAGCTGTACAACGAGATCGGGCAGGCCGACGAGTCGCGGAAGTGGTTCGAGGAGGCGGCGAAGCGCCGGGCCGCCAAGCCCGCGCCGTGACCCCCCCTCGCCCTTGCCCCGACCCTGGTTACTCTGAGCCGACGCACACGACCTTTCCTTAGCGCCGGAAAGGTCGTGGCGCGAGATCCCTAAACTCTTGCGCGATGACCACTCCCCTGCTGCTCGCCAATCACATCAACGGCCGCGACGTTCCCCCGTCGACGGACGCGTACCTCGACCTCTTTGAGCCCGCGACCGGCGAGGTCATCGGCCGCGTGCCCGACTCGGCGGCCGCCGATATCGATGCCGCCGTCGCCGCGGCCGAGGCGGCGTTTCCTGCATGGATCGCGACGCCCGCGAGCGAGCGTTCCCGGCTCCTGCTCCGCCTGGCCGACCTGCTCGACGCGAACCTTGATCGACTGGCCGACGCCGAGAGTCGCGACACCGGCAAGCCCGTGTCGCTCGCCCGCGACGTCGATATCCCGCGGGCCGCCGCCAACCTCCGCTTCTTCGCCACCGCAATTCTGCATGCCTCGAGCGAGGTGTACGCCTCCGATGGCGGCGGCGTGCCGGGGGCCGGCGGCGGCGTGCGCGCGATCAACCACACGGTTCGCTCGCCCCGCGGCGTCGCGGGCCTGATCTCGCCGTGGAACCTGCCGCTCTACTTGCTCACGTGGAAGATCGCCCCGGCGCTCGCGACGGGCAACACCGCCGTCTGCAAGCCCAGCGAGGTCACGCCGCTCACAGCGTTCTTGCTGGGCGAGCTTGCGGTCGAGGCCGGCCTGCCCCCGGGCGTGCTCAACATCGTCCACGGCCGCGGGGCCGTCGCGGGCGCGGCGCTGGTCGCCCACGAGCGTGTGCCGACCATCAGCTTCACGGGCTCCACGAGCGTGGGACGCTGGATCGGCCGCGAGTGCGGCGAGCGGCTCAAGCGCGTCAGCCTCGAGCTCGGTGGCAAGAACGCCTTCATCGTCTGCCAGGACGCCGACCTCGACGCCGCAGCCGCCACGGCCGTCCGGGCGGGGTTCACCAACCAAGGGCAGATCTGCCTGTGCGGCTCTCGCCTGCTGCTGCACGTCTCGATCGCCGAGGAGTTCCTCGAGCGTTTCCTCGCGGGCGTCGACGCGCTGAAGATCGGCGATCCGAGCGAGCCGGCGACGGGCTTCGGGGCCCTGACCAGCCGCGAGCACTTTGCCAAAGTCGAGTCGTACGTGCGGCTGGCCAGGGAGTTGGGCGGCCGAATCCTGCGCGGCGGCTCGCGCGTCGAACCCGCGACCCTCCCCGATCGGTGCCGCGGCGGCCTCTTCTTCCAGCCCACCGTGATCGACGGCCTGCCGGGCGATTGCCGCGTCGAGACCGAGGAGATCTTCGGCCCGGTCGTCACCGTGCAGCGCTTCGCGAGCGACGCGGAGGCCCTGCAACTGGCCAACAACACTGGCTACGGCCTGGCCGCCGTCGTGTATTCGCAGGACATCTCTCGCGTACACCGCCTCAGCGCCGGCCTGAACACGGGCGTTGTGTGGGTGAACTGCTGGATGGTCCGCGACCTGCGGACGCCCTTCGGCGGGGCCAAGCAGAGCGGCGTGGGCCGCGAGGGCGGCCTCGAGGCCCTGCGGTTCTTCACCGAGCCCAAGAACGTGTGCGTGCGGGTGTGATATCGAGGTGTCGAAGGGGCAAGGTGACAAGGTAGCAAGGTGACAAGGCGACAAGACGACACGGTGACACGGTGACACGGTGACACGGTGCGAAAGGAAGGCCGAAAGGCCGCTCGACACCTCGGCACTCCGGCACCCCGGCACCTCGACACGCCCCCGTACCCTCCGGCATGACCAAGGCTCCCGAACCCGTCGGCGCGTACCCGCCCTGCCGCAAGGTGGGCACCCTGCTGTTCATCTCCGGCCAGGGGCCGCGGCAGCGCGGCAGCAAGGACATTCCGGGCGTCACGCTCGATGCTTCGGGCGCGATGATCGACTACGACATGGAGGCCCAGGTCCGCGCGGTCTTTGCCAACCTCCGCTACATCCTTGAGGAGAATGGCTCGTCGTGGGACAAGCTCGTCGACATCACCTGCTTCCTCACCGATCTGCCGCGCGACTTCGCGGTGTACAACCGGGTCTACGCCGAGTTCTTTCCGCCCGGGCCCGCCCAGCCGGCCCGAACGACCGTCGGCGTCTCTTCGTTGCCCAGGGGCGGCAGTGCGCCCATCGCCTTCGAGGTCAAGGCGGTCGCGACGGTATAAGCGATGTTGTCCGCGGCTACGCCCTTGGCTCGCTCAGCGTCCTGAGCACGGCCCGCACGGGGCTCGCGTCCATCCCAACCAGCCGCAGCGGCAGGGCGATGAGTTCATAGATACCCGCCGGCACGCCCTCGAGCGCCAGCCCCTCCAGGATCGCCATGTCGTGCCGCGCGATCGCCTTGTGGGCCGGGAGGTCCTTGGAATCCTGCGTGTCGACGCTGGGCGTATCGACACCGATCGTGATCACGCCCTCGGCCGCGACCGACGGGTTCTTCGCGCACACCGGGCTTCGGGCGAGAAACTCGATCAGCTCGGGCGTCAGGCCCGCGAAGTCGCTGTTCCAGTCGTCAAAGCTCGGGAATGTGCCGGTGCGGATCAGCACGCGCGGGGCATGGACCCCGCCGCCACCGCTCCCGCCCGCGCACGCGGCCAGCTTCAGGTCCTCTACGCGGACGCGCGAGCCGCGGGCGACGGGCGCGTCGATCACCTGGCACGGCCCCAGGTAGTACGCCAGCGACCGCTCACCCACGCCCGGGGCCGGGTGCGTGTAGTGGTTGGGCCCGTCGGCGTGGGCCCCCAGGTGCAGCGTCGCGTTGATCGAGCTCAGCGTCACGGGCGCGCCGCCGGTGATCTCGCACTGGACCGTCCGCGTCAGCGGCGTATCCCCGGGCCAGACGCTCAGCTTCGGACCAAGCACCGGCGAGATGTCGTAGATCATGCGGCGGGCTCCGAGGACTGGCCTTCTGGTGAGACGGGGTGGCACGGCTCTCCAGAGCCGTGTCCTTCATCTAAAGGCAGTCCGTCGCCCAAGCTGCCTCGGACCCAACCGCTCACGGCTCTGGAGAGCCGTCCGACCAGGAGGCCGTTTCCCGGGCCCACAGAAACACACCGCCGCACGCCGCCAGGATCACGAACAGCCACGCCGGCACGCCCAACGCCCACAGCACCAGCATCACCAGCAACACCGGCAGAAGCAAGAGCCCCAGAATGATCCGGTCGAACGTGATTCCGGCCCTGAGCGCCTGCACGTAGGGCACGGTCGAGAAGCTCACGAGGTTGTACCGCGGCACCAGCCGCGTCGGGAACAGGTCGTGCAGGAAGTGCTCCACGTGCTTCCGCCACAGGAACCCCCGAGTCCCCACCTTGTCCCGCATCTCGACGAAGTTCTCCAGTGCCATCCGGGCGATCGCGTCGGCGTTGGGCTTGCGAAGCGACTGATACTCCTCGAGCGCTGGCCTGAGCTCGCCCGCGTGCCTCGCGAGACACTCGCCGAGTGTCCGAACGTCCTCGAACGCCGCGTTCATCCCCTGCCCATAAAACGGCACGATCGCGTGGCACGCATCGCCCAGCAGCACCACCGCCTTGCCCCCATCGGTAAACCGCACCCACGGCCAGCACTTCACCGTCACCAGCGAGCCGACGGGATTGCGCGTGTAGTCCTCGACAAGCGTCGGCATCAGCGGCACGGCATCGGGGTAGTGCTTGCTGAAGAACCCAAGCACATCGTCGCACCCCCGGATCGCCGCGAACGAGTGCTCGCCCTCGAAGGGCCAGAACAGCGTGCAGGTGAAGCCTTTGTCGGGGTTGGGCAGAGCGATCATCATCGCGCTGCCGCGGGGCCAGATGTGCAGGGCCCCGGGCTCGAGGGCATACTCCCCGGCGGGCGTGGGCGGGATGTGCAGCTCCTTGTAGCCCGCCGCCAGATACGACTGGGAGTACTCGAAGCGGTCGGTCTTGACCATCTTCCCGCGCACGGCGGAGAACGCACCGTCGGCCCCGACGATCAGGTCCGCTGCAACCGTTACAGGGGGCTGCTCGGGCTGGGAATCGTCGACGAACGTCGCGGTGCAGGTGTCGAGGTCGACGTCCACGCAGCGCTGGTTGAACACGATGTCTACGCCCGGGTGTTTCTCGGCCGCGTCGAGAAGTGCGATGTTCAGGCCGCCCCGGCTGATCGAGTTGATCGCGTCCGCCGGGTCCTTGCTGTAGGGCTGGAACACCAGCTCGGGCTTCGCGACGGCCTTGTGCATGATCCGCCCGCGCATCGGCAACGCGTGCCTGAGGACCTCGTCCTTGAGCCCGATCCCGTCAAGGGCCCAGAGCCCGCGGGCCGAGAGCGCCAGGTTGATCGACCGCCCACCGGAGTATCCCGCCGCACGCGGGTCGCCCCGGCGCTCGTGCAGCCGCACCGTGTATCCGAGCTTCGCGAGCGAACAGGCCAGCAGTGCCCCGGCCAGCCCGGCCCCGCAGATGGTTACGGTCTTCCCGGCGCCGATGGCCGGACCGGTGCCGATGCCCGGACCGACGCCGAGGTTGTCCTGCCCGATCGCGCTCGTCGTGCCGGGGGGCTTGCCGTGAGTCATGGCTTGGTCTTCGCCAGATGGTCACGGAGGATGCCGGCAAACCGCCAGCAGTCATGAAACGTGTTGTACAAGGGTGCGGGCGCGACGCGCACCACGTTCGGCTCGCGGAAATCGCACGCGACGCCCGCCCGCGTGAGCGCCTGATGAAACTCCCGCCCGCGCTCCAGAACCGCCAGCGAGAACTGGCATCCCCGCTCCTCGAACGCCCGCGGCGTGAGCACCCGGATCGCCCCCCCCTCCCCCTTCTCCCCCGCCTCCCCCCCCGACCCGGGAATCGCGTCGATCAGCCCATGCAAGTAGTCCGTCAGCCGCCGGCTCTTCTGCCGCAGCGCCGCCATCCCCACCTTGTCGAAGATCTCCAGCGACACCCGCACGGGCGTGAGGGCCAGGATCGGCGGGTTGGACATGCTCCACGCGTCGGCCCGGTCCACGGGCACGAACGCCGGGCCCATCGCAAACCGCGTCTCCGGGTCGTTGCCCCACCACCCCGCCAATCGCGGCAGGAAATCCCGCTCGCCGAACCGCGCCAGGTTCCGCCCGTGCCGCTCGTGAACGAAGCACCCGGCGACGGCCCCGGGCCCCGAGTTGAGATACTTGTACGAGCACCAGCAGGCGAAGTCGGCGTTCCAGTCGTGCAGCCGAAGCTCGACGTTCCCCGCCGCGTGCGCGAGGTCCCAGCCGACGACGGCCCCCGCCGCGTGCCCGGCCTTGGTGATCGCCGGCATGTCCATCAGTTGCCCGCTGAGATAGTTCACGCCCCCGAGCATGACCAGCGCGACCGACGCCCCGTGCCGCCCGATCGTGTCGATCACGTCCTGGGTCCGCAGCGTCTGCTCACCCTCGCGGGGCCGCAAGCGCACGACCGCGTCGCCCGATGCGAAACCGTGCAGATTCGCCTGACTCTCGACGGCGTAGGAATCGCTCGGGAACGCCGCATCCTCGATAACGATTTTGTACCGCTCCTTGGTCGGGCGGTAGAAGCTCGCCATCATCAGATGCAGGTTGACCGTCAGCGAGTTCATCGCGACGACCTCGTGCTCGCCCGCCCCCACCAGCCGCGACATCGGCCCCCGGAGCGGCTCGTGGGCAGGCAGCCAAGGGTGCTTGGCGTGAAAATGCCCCTCGACGCCCATGCGGGCCCAGGCCTCGAGGTCGTCGCTGATCGCACGCCGGGTCTGGGCGGGCATCAGGCCCAGCGAGTTGCCGCAGAGGTACACCGCCGGCCGCATCGCGTCTGGCCGCGAGGCGTCCTGCGCGATCGCGCCGACGCTGGGGATGCAGAAGAGCTGGCGCGTGTGCCGCAGCGGGTCCTCGCGGTCCAGCGACAGGGCGTGGGCTTCGTCGGTTGCGAGAGAGGAATGTCTGGCCAGCATGCTCCCGATCGTATCGGATCGGCCCGGGCGAGGGCTCGCCGTGCCTGGCCCGGGAGCAACGATCTTCGTGCCCGCCACGTCCCCCTGCCCGTCCACCGATACCCCTCTACACTGACTTTTCCACCCCCGGGCCCCGCGCCTCATCTCCCCAAGAAATCCCGAGCCGACGCCATGACCAGCCCCGCGACCCCCGCCGCCGTCACCGCCGTCACCCCCCCCAAGCCCGCGCCGACGTTCGTCAAGGGGCTCGAGGGCATCGTCGCCGCCGAGACGAGCATGTCGTTCATCGACGGCGAGAAGGGTGTGCTGGAATACGTCGGCATCGGCATCGACGACCTCGCCCGCAACTCGACGTTCGAGGAGACGGTCTATCTGCTCTGGAACCGCAAGCTCCCCACCCGGGCCGAGCTCGACGCCTTCAGCGCCGACCTCCGCAAGCGCTACGAGCTGCCCGAGGGCATGGAAGAACGCCTCACCCGCCTGCCCAAGTCCGCCCAGCCCATGCACGTGCTCCGCACCATGGTCAGCGCGCTCTCCATGCACGATCCGGACCCCAACGCCAACGACATCGCCTCGGCCCGCGACAAGGCCCTGAACATCCTGGCCCGCACGCCCGCGCTCATCGCCTACTTCGACCGCTACCGCCGCGGCGAGCGCGTTGTCCACCCCCGCGCCGACCTCTCGTTCGCCCAGAACTTCCTCTACATGCTCAACGGCCAGGTCCCCACCGACGCCGTCGCACGCGCGTTCGACATCTGCATGATCCTGCACGCCGACCACGGCCTGAACAACTCCACCTTCACCGCCCGCGTGGTCATCTCCACCCTCTCGGACGTCTACTCCGCCCTCACCGCCGCCATCGGCTCGCTCCGGGGCCCGCTCCACGGCGGGGCCAACGAAGAAGTCATGGAGATGCTCTTCGAGATCCAGGCCGAGGCCAAGGCCAAGGGCATCGACGCGATGGCCCACGTCGAGCCCTACATCATGGACAAGCTCGCCCGCCGCGCCGAGGGCGCCCGCATCATGGGCTTCGGGCACCGGGTCTACAAGACCATCGATCCCCGGGCCACGTTTCTCAAGACCTTCACCAAGCAGATCGCGGCCGACACGGGCAACCTGCCGCTGTACGAGATGTCGAGCAAGATCGAAGAGATCATGGCCCGCGAGGTCGGTGCCAAGGGCATCTACCCCAACGTCGACTTCTACTCGGCGACCACGTACCACTCCATCGGCCTCAAGCTCGACCTCTTCACCCCCATGTTCGCCATGAGCCGCATCGCGGGCTGGAGCGGGCACGTCCTCGAGCAGCTCGACGGCAACCGTCTGTACCGCCCCGCGGCCAAGTACATCGGGCCCCACGGCTCGGCGTATGTGCCGATCGCGCAGCGCTGATCGCGCACTCGCGTTCGCGGATCGATTCCCCCGACTCCGCCGCGCCGACAGCGGGCGGGTCTCCAGCATGCGCCAGCGATCACCCCCGCTGGGCCACCACCCGCCCGCGGCACTCGCCCAGCCCGATCCGCCGGAATCCGTCGCGCTCGCAGAACGCCCGCATCACCACCTCGTCGCCATCTTGCAGGAACGTCCGCGTCTCCTCGCCGGGGAGCTGAACCGGCGTGCGGGGCCTTGGCTTCTTCGCCTCGTCGACGCCGTTCCAGGTCAGTTCGAGCAGGCAGCCGCGAGACGACCTCTCCGGCCCGGAGATCGTCCCCGAGCCCAGCAGGTCGCCCGGCTGCAGGTTGCACCCGTTGCTCGCGTGGTGCACGAGCATCTGGGCGAAGGTCCAGTACAAGTCGCTCATGCGTCCCCGGCTGACGACCGCCCCCGGCTCGCCGCGCTCCCACATAGCCGTCGTCCGGATCGCCACCTCGACCTGGATGTCGTACCCCCAGCCCTCGCCGGACTTCAGATAGTCCAGCGGCTCGGGGTCCCCCTCGTCGCGCCGCGGCCCAACAACCCGGAACGGCTCGAGCGCCGCCATCGTCACCACCCCCGCCGACACGCTCGTCGCGAAGTTCTTGGCCAGGAACGGTCCCAGCGGCTGGTACTCCCACTTCTGCATGTCCCGCGCCGACCAGTCGTTGAGGATGCACACGCCGAACAACTGCTCGCGCACGGCCTCCATCCTCACCGGCACGCCCAGCTCGTTGCCCCGCCCCACAAACACGCCGATCTCCATCTCGTAGTCCAGCATCTTGCACGGCCCGAACCCCGGCCGCCCGCCTTCTTGTTCCGGCGAGAGCTGGCCCTGCGGCCGCACGATCTCCGAGCCCGAGACCACGATCGACGACGCCCGCCCGTGATAGCCAATCGGCACGTGCGTGTAGTTGGGCAAGAGCGGGTTGTCGGGCCGGAACATCGCGCCCACGTTCGAGGCGTGGAACTTGCTCGCGTAGAAGTCGGTGTAGTTGAAGATCGCCATCGGCGCCAGCAGCCGCGTGGTCTTCTGCGGCAGCATCGCCTTCTGCCGCAGCCGCCGCAGCTGCTGCCCGCCGGGCGCATCGGCCCGCAGGAACTGCTGCACCCGCTGACGCAGCGGCCCCCACAGGTGCGGGTTGGCCGCCAGCCCGTTCCACACGTTCATCGAGCAGACCTTCGCCACATCGTCCTCGCCGAACACCCGCGCCTCGACCAGCGAAGAAACATCCAGCACCTGATCCCCGATGAGCACCCCCAGATGCCGATGGCTGTGCCCATCATGGCTCATCTGGAACGCCACCAGCGGCAAGTTCTGAATCGGAAAATCACTCGCCGGGTCGTTCGCCGACTCCACGAAGCTCTTCAGCTCCGGATCATGCGTCGCGTCGATCTGCAGGTTGGCGGCCGGCACGGGGCGAAAGTCGTTGCTCATGGCCGAGTGTACCCCTGCCCACTCCCACCCCCGCAAGTGCTGGGAGGCCCGGGTCTCAAGGACCTTCACGAACCGTCAGCAAGCCCACTTCGATTGGAGACAGAATGAGCCGGTTGTACGCCACGCTG
>JBBQRT010000036.1:0-37941 GCA_038214505.1 Phycisphaerales bacterium
TCCACGCTCCAATACGCATCATCCAGAAACGCCTTCCACGACGAGTACCGGTCCTGCCCCAGCCGGATCGAGATGAGAGGATTGCGCTTGGGGCGGATGGGCTTGCGGATCAGCGCCATCTGCGCCCCCTCGGGCGTCCGCCCGCCCTTCCTCGCGTTGCACCGGATGCACGCGCACACGAGGTTCTCCCACGAGTCGCCCCCGCCCTGCGTCCGCGGCAGCACGTGGTCGATCGACAGCTCGCTGGTCGAGAAGCTCCGCCCGCAGTACTGACACTGATTGCGGTCGCGAGCGAACAGGTTGCGCCGGTTGAGCTTGACGATCTGCGCCGGCAGCCGGTCGTACCCGAGGAGCCGAATAATCTTCGGCACCGCCACATCGAACCGCACCGTCTTCACCCAGTCGTGCGAATCGGCGGGGAAGCTGTCGCGGAACTGGCTCAGCTCCGCCCACGACGCGAAGTTGTAGTTGAGATACCGGCCCTCATCAACATGGATTACCTCGGCGATGTCGCGGCACAAAAGACTGAACGCCCGACGCGCGGAGATCACCCGCACGGCGACGAACGCCTTGTTCAGCACCAGCACCTTGCAATCCAGCGCGCACGCCGAAAGCACCCCGCCCGATACCCCCGCGAGCTGCGCGGCACTGATATCCATAAGCGGGTCGGACACCGCGTCCGCGTCTTCAACCGCGGCCTGCTTGATGAAACCGGTTCGTCCTCTAGGAGCACTCATACCAGCCCGCCGCGCCGCCTTCCAGCGGCCCGGGCCAATGCACACACTCTGACTGTGGCCAACCTCATCGTAGTTGGCAAGCGTTCGGTGAGCAACCCATCAGCACCACCGCCCGCCCACGCTCGCCCGATCTTCACACCCTCAAGCCCCAACCCACTGTCCCTCACACCCGCACCCGCATCCATCCCCCGTGCAGAAACCGCCATCCGAAGGCCGCCCCACGCACCACGATCTCGATGCACATCGCCGCCCACAGCAGCGGCAGACTCCCCTGCTCGAAGATCGGATGTGCAATCACCCCGCCCCCAAGCGCCGCCGGCACCGGAACATCCACTCCGCTCAGCAGATACACCAATGGCAGCCGCACCGCGTACGTACACACCCACGTGATGTACATCACCGCCTTGGCGTCCCCCGCCCCCCGCAAGGCCGACCGCAGAATGATCCCCACGCCAAACGGGACCTGCACAAGCCCCGTGATGAACAGCAGCTTGGGCACCACCTCAAGATGCGCCGGCTGGCTCGTCACCAGCCCCGTGATCGTCACCGAGAACACGCACAGGCACAGGCCCAGGAGCCCCATCGCTCCCGCCGTGATCACCGTGCACCGGGCCACGGCCCGCCGCGCCAGCCGCGGGCTCCCCGCACCCAGATACTGCCCGACCAGCGTCGCCGCCGCCGTCCCCATCGCGAAGCCCGGCAGATAGCTGAACGACTCGATGCGGATGGCGACGATGTGCGCCCCCATCAGCCCGCCCCCGTCCGCCGTCACCCCCGCCGCCCCCGACATCGCCAGCCACCCCACGATGATGATGACCAGAAAGTTCCCGGCCCACATCCCCAGAGTCTCGAGAAAACTCGGGATCCCCACCCGCACCAGCCGCCCCAGCGTCGCCCTGTGCGGCCTGAGCCACCGCCGCTTCAGCCGCACCCCGCTCACTCCCGTCGACAGCATCCACAGCACCACCGCCAGCCCGACATACTCCCCGACCACCGTCCCCCACGCGATGCCCGCGATCCCCCAGTTCAGCCCAAGCGGGTTCTCCAGGATCACCCGGCTCACCGCCGCACCGTCCACGATGTGCGTCACCTTCAGGTCCACGCCCGCCAGCAGGAACGAAAGCATCGCGTTGACGATGTTCACGATCACCACGGCCTGCAAGGGCCGCAGCGAGTCCCCCGCCCCCCGCGCGCACGCGATCGCCGCCCCCATCATCGTCATCGCCGGCGTCCCGAGCGCCACGATCCGCATGTACACGACAAACGCCTCGTAGCCCGCCGGCGACAAGCTCAATAGCCGCGCAAGCGGGTTGGCCAGCCCGAGCACCATCCCGGCCGCGACAAGGCCGCCGAAGAAGCTCAAGAGCATCGTCTGCCCCGTGGCCCCGTTGGCCACGCCCGTCCGCCCGGCCCCGATCGCCCGCGAAACAATCGCCGTCGCCCCGATGCCCAGCGCCATCGCGATCAGCCCGACAAACCACATGATGTACGACGCCCCGCCGATCGCGTCCGTCGCCGACGCCGAGAGCTGCGCTGAGAGATACGTGTCCGTGAGCCCGACCAGCGAGTTGAGCAGGCTCTCGACCATGATGGGCCAAGAGAGCACGAAGATCGCGCCCCACATGCTCAGGTTGGCGAGCTTCCCCGTCCGCAGCCGCCCGTCGGGCGTCAGGTTTCCCCCGCCCCCGGCCCCAGCCGACGCCCCATTTCCATTCTCGCCCGTCCCCCAACCCGCGGCCGCCCCGCGCCCGCCGCTCATCGTCCTGCTGCTCACGCTTGGCCCCTGGCCGCCGGTCCCGGCTGCCAGCCGATCACGCGCGAACGCCAGTGTAGCCCGCGGCCTTCCGCACTCCCCCCCTCGCCCCACCCTCACACCTTGTTGCGAGGCAGCAGCGCCACCACTACCCCCAGCACCGCCAGCGCAACCGCCCCCGGCGCCGCACGCATCCCCCCGAGCTCATCCACCCCGGCCGCCGCCCGCTCACCCGAGCTCGCGCCGTTCACCGCCCCGTGCGCGACCGCCGCACCCGTAAGCACCAGGCAAGCGACCAGACCAGCAACGACGATCTTCGGGGTGGAGCGCATCTTGAAGTGTTCCTTGTGCCCTCGGCCCCGGAGCCAAACTGCCCCGGAGCCGACGACTGCCCTAAAGATGCGATCCACCCGCCCCCTCGCCCACCCCCATCACCTCGCAAGCCCGCCACCACACCGCTCGGGCAATCCAGCGAACTTCTCCGGTCCCGTTCACCGTCCCAAAAGGCCCAACGGCTCAATCGGTGTAACCGCTCTCATGATGGACCGGCTCCCCGGAGCCGCGGCTCACCTGCCTCCATCCGCACCAACCCCCCATCCCACCACCCCCCAGCTCCTGCCCCCAAAAACGAAACACGCCGAGGCGAATCGCCTCGGCGTGCATCTTTGTCAAAGAGGGCGAAGGGGCTTGAACCCTCGACCTACACGTTGGCAACGTGTCGCTCTACCACTGAGCTACGCCCTCGACATGTCCGCCGGAAATCGTCTCCCGGCAAGGGTCCAACAATACCCCGGCCTCACGCAAGCGTCAACGCCGGTTGATCGAAGCCGGGCCCGAAGACGTCATCGCCCCCCCATTCCCCGCGTCGCTCCCCTTCACCCCCGCCTTATCCAGACTCGTCAGCACGTTCTCAGACGTCGGCAACGTCAGGTCCACCAGCACCGGGCTCTCCGACCCCGGGCCATACACCGCCCATGTCGGGATCCCCGTCCGCCCGAGCCCCTTGAGCAGCTCCCACCCTTGCGCCCTCGTCGACGTCAGATCCACCTCGAGCAGCACGATGTCCGAACTCTTCAGCCGGCTCACCACCGGGTCGGTGTCCAAGAGCGCACGCTTGAACGCCTTGCAGTTGATGCACCAGTCCGCCGTGAAGTCCAGGAACACAGCCTTCCCGCTCTTCCGCGCCGCCTCATACAGCTCCGGCGTGTACTCCCGCCACACTCCCGTCAGAATCACCGCCTCCCCCGGCGACTTCGCCAGCCGCTCCCGCAGCTCCACATAGTTCGCCCGGTCCTCCCGGAACGTGCTGCTCGCAAACACCCCGATCCCAAGCGTCCCCACCACCGCCAGCAGCGGCATCACCACCTTCGGCCACGCTGTCTTGGCGATCTGCAGCGTCCGCACCGCCAGCCAAACTCCCGCAACCGCCACGAAGAACCCCACCGACCACCACTTCATCGACCCCGACAGATACGGCATGTCCGTCAACAGCGCCTTGATCCCCGCCGTCACAAAGAACGCCGACGCCGCAATCAACAAAATCCCCAGCACCTGCTTGAGCAGGTCGCTCGCCGGCCCCGTCCGCGGCAGGAACGCCAACATCTTGGGATACGCCGCCAAAACCACATACGGAAACGCCATCCCCACCCCGAGCCCGACGAAAATCACCATGATCGTCGACGGCGGCAGCACCGACACCCCCGCCAGCAATCCCCCCGCAACAAACCCGAAGCACGGCAGCCCCAGCACCGCCGTCATCACGCCATACAGCACCGACCCGCCCACCGTGTCCGCCTTGGCCTCCACCGAATACACCGACTGCGGCAGGTTGATGCTGAACAGCCCCATGATCCCCAACCCCATCAGCGCGATCACCAGCCCGATCCCCAGACACACCCACCAGATCCCGAAGATGTAGCGGCTGGGATCGATCCCCTTGCTGATGAACGCCACCGGCACGCCGATCAAGGCCCAGAACGCCACCACACCCGCCGACATCCACAGCGACATCACCACCGCTCGCCGCCGCGATCCCGCATGCTTCGTCAGGCTCATCACCTTGATCGGAATCACCGGCAACACGCACGGCGTCAGATTCAGCAGGAACCCGCCCACCACCGCCCCGAGCCCCAGCAGCAGCACACCCGATCCCAGATCCAGCCCGAAGATCGTGGCCGACATCGCACCGGCGCCGCCAACACCGGAAGCGGCCGTGCTCCCCCCGCTCCCGCTGCCCGCGGCCAAGCCCCCCGCTCCCCCGCCGCCAGCCTTCGCCGCAAACCCCGCCGGGAACTCCAGCCCCGCCCGCTCGAGCTTTCCGAACACCCCCGGCTCGATCGGCTCCCCCGCCGCCTCGCCGGCCTTCACGACCGTCACCCTCACCTCAAGAATCATCTCCTGCGGCATCAAACACGCGGTGTCGTCGCAGGCCTGATAGTTCGCCATCACGCTGATCGTCTGCTCTCCCAGCGGCGCATCGCTCGCAATGCGCACCGGCACAAACGCCATCGCCGTGTGCGAATACAGCAGCACCTCGATCGTCCCATCCCCCGTCGGATTGGCAACCTTCCCCTTCTTCGCCTCCGGATACCTCGTCTTCCCTGCCCTCACCCACTCCGTCACCGCCCGGCCGCCCTCCGCCTTCGCCAGCCCGATCTCCGTCCGGATTGCAAACTCCCGCACGCTCTCGGGCAGCTCGATCTCCGCCGCCGGCCAGGCGTGGTACTTCTCCCCAAGCTTCAGCTCGACGGCCAGCACCAGCTCCCCGCCCTGCACCACCCTCGCCCGCTCCCCCACCGCCCGCACCGCTACGGGGGAGTCCATCCCCCCCATCGCCCCCATCCCCCCGATCCCCCCCTGCCCCCGCGCCGGCATGTCGCCGAGCAGCAGCATCGCCGCCAGCGCGAGAAGCCCGACCATCCACGCCGACTTCGCGCCGGCCCGCCAAGGGATCTGGATCTGCATGTTCATTACTGGTTGTATCCCCGAGCACGCGAACGGTTGCCATACCCCGGTCCCCGCCCTCCATCCAAGTCTTGGATGCTACGAGCCCGTGGCGGGTCTCTGCCCGGGTGTGCGACCTCCGGGTCTGCCCCCCGCATTGCAGGCCCCTGCCCCAAGCGTCCGATACCACCATCGCCTCACGCCTCCACATCTCTCCCCCGCCTTCTCCCCGCCGCCCCACCCATGACCGACATCCTCGATCAATCCGAGATCGACGCACTCCTCGCCGCCGTCGATGCCGGCGAGGTGGAAGAAGAAGAGAATGCCATCCAGATCTTCAGCCGCACGCGGCGAGATCTGGATAACGTCGAGGTCCGCCCGTACGACTTCAAACGCCCCGAGCGCGTCAGCAAGGACCAGATGCGGTCCCTGCAAACGCTCCACGAGGCCTTCGCCCGGAACTTCGGCGCGGCTCTCTCGAGCTTCCTCCGGACCATCGTCGAGGTCAAGGTCGCCAACTGCGAGCAGATGACCTACGCCGAGTTCATCTCGGGCCTCCCCAACCCCACGTCCTTCAACCTCATGTCCGCCAAGCCCCTCGAAGGCCAGATGTGCCTCGAGATCTCCCCGCTCATCATCTACCCCATCATCGACCGCCTCCTGGGCGGCACCAACGCCGAGCTCTTCATCCCCCAGCGCCCGATGACCCTCATCGAGACCCGCCTGATCTCCAAGGTCACCACCCGCGGCCTGGCCGCCCTCTCCGAAGCCTGGGCCAGCATCAGGCAGCTCTCCTTCGACATCACCGCCACCGAGTCCAACCCCCAGCTCGTCCAGATCGTCCCGCCCAACGAGGTCGTCGTCGTCATCGGCTTCGAGCTGAAGATGGCCACCCGCGCCGGCACCATGAACCTCTGCATCCCCTACAACGTCATCGAGCCAATTGTCGAGGACCTGAGCGCCCAGAACTGGTTCAACGTCCCCAAGGCCGGCCGCGACGGCCAGGTGATGAAGCAGCGCATCGCCACCACCCTCAGCCGCGCCCCCCTCACCGTCACCGGCCTGCTCGCCGAGACCACCATCACCCTCAGCGATCTGATGAACCTACAAGCCGGCGACCTGATCGTCACCGAACGCCCCGCCAGCAGCAACGTCGTGCTCTGCGTCGAACGCGAGAAGTCCTTCCTGGCCAACATCGGTCAGTTCAAGGGCCAGCGAGCCCTGAAGGTCGTCCGCTCCGTCCAGGAAACCGACCGCGTCTAGCCGTCAAGCGCCCGAACCGCCCTTCCCCAACCCCCGTCCTGCCGTCCCAGACGCGCCCCGACCCCCGCGTGCCGGTTCCCTGTCCCCACACAATTATCCCCCCGGTTTGACCCCCCACCCCTCCCCCCTTACCCTCCACGGACATCCCGACCCGCTTTCAGTCTTTCGGCAAGGAACGTTCTTCATGCACCCGGTCAACGCCAATGCATGCTGAAGCCACGGTGCACCACTCGATGACGAGCCCCCCGCTCGCCCTCGATCTGGCCGGCCCCGCTCGGCTCGGTCCCAAGTCCCCCGGCCTCGCGCCGGGAGGCTTGCTCTCCGGGCTGTCGTCCCTGGCCCGTCCGTCCCCGTCCGCCCGCCCGGCGCCCCCTTCGGAGCCCCGGATGGTCTGACGCTGCCGGACAGCCGTGCGCCCTCTCTCGCTCCATCCCCGGAGCGCGTCGGGCGGCCCAAGGGCCACGAGCGAGCCGAGCGTCGCTTGTGGCCTGTGTCGTTTTGCTTTCCCCGTCTCGCCAGTTCAGTCCCGCCTCGAACATCCAAACATCTCGGCATCTTCGGAGCCCCGTCCAACATGAACACCCAGGAAATGATGCGCATCCTCGATTCGATCGCTCGCGATCGGAAAATCGAGAAGACCCAGCTCATCAAAGACCTCGAGCAGGCCATGGTCTCCGCCGCTCGCAAGCACTTCAATACCCTCGACACCGAGGAGTTCGCCTGCACTCTCGAGCTGACCACCGGCCAGCTCACCCTCTTCCGCCACGGCCAGCCAATGGCCATGTCCCCGCAGGAGCTCGGCCGCATCGCCGCCCAGACCTTCAAGCAGGTCATGATCCAGCGCTTCCGCGACGACGAGCGCCAGAGCGTTCTGGACGAGTTCAACAAGCGCATCGGCGAGATCGTCACCGGCATCGTCCAGCGCTACGAGGGCGGCGCCCTGGTCGTCACAATCGACCGCGCCGAAGCCTTCATGCCCCGCTCCGAGCAGATCCCCGGCGAGCAGTTCCAGGCCGGCGACCGCGTCCGCTGCCTCGTCCTGGATGTCCGCGACGTCGGCTCCCAGGTCAAGATCGTCCTCTCCCGCTCCCACCCCGACTTCATCAAGCGCCTCTTCGAGGTCGAGGTCCCCGAGGTCTCCGAGAAGATCATCGAGGTCAAGGCCATGGCCCGCGAGGCCGGCTACCGCACCAAGATCGCCGTCTCCAGCGTCGATTCCAAGGTCGACGCCGTCGGTGCCTGCGTCGGTGTCCGCGGCTCCCGCATCAAGAACATCGTCGACGAGCTCAACGGCGAGAAGATCGACATCGTCCGCTGGAACGACTCGTCCCAGATCCTCATCCAGAACGCCCTCAAGCCCGCCGAGGTCGCCGAGATCTCCCTCTGCTTCGAGCTCGGCCGCGCCACGGTCGTCGTCCGCGACGACCAGCTCTCCCTGGCCATCGGCAAGCGCGGCCAGAACGTCCGCCTCGCCGCCCGACTCACCGGCTGGGACATCGACATCCTCACCCCCATCGAGTTCGCCAAGGGCCTCGAGATCATGTCCGAGACCATCAAGGCCATCGAGGGCATGACCGACGAGATGGCCGACCGTCTCGCCGCCCTGGGCATGATCAGCGTCTTCGACGTCGAGGAAGTCGGCGCAGACGCCCTCGTCACCGAGCTGGGCATCCCCGAGCCCCTCGCCCAGACGGTCATCCAGATCGTCTCCGTCAAGGCCAAGGAAGTCGCCATTCAGCAGGCCAAGGACAAGGAAGAGGCCGAGAAGCGCAAGGCCGCCGACGAGGAGGCCACACGCCGCCTCCTGGGCGACCCCGCCGCCGCCGGTGCTCCCGCCGACCCCGCCCTCTCCATCCTCGGTACCGACCCCGCCCCCGCGGCGGACGCCGACGCCCGCGCCGCCGACATCCTCGGCGGCGGGCCGCCCGCGTAAATCCGCATTTCCACGATTTCTTCACCCTGCTTTGCAGGCCCCGCCCGGGGAGATCGGGCATGGTTAGAACTCACGGCTCGATTCGGTTCAACGGCAGCGGAGCGACGATTGGCTAAGCGGATTTCCGACATCGCGAAGGAACTGGGCGTCACCTCGAAGGTCATCATCGAGAAGTGCGTGTCCGAAGGCGTCCCCACCGACAAGGTCAAGGGCCACATGAGCACCGTCTCGGCGGGGCTCGAAGCCTCCATCCGCGAATGGTTCTCTTCCGGCGGGGTCGCGACAGCGATCGAAACCGGCGAGCACCTCGACGTCGAGAAGGTCAAGGTCAAGCTCGCGCCCAAAGCCGGCGCCAGGAAGAAGGGCGCCGACAACGACCACCCCGCCGGCGAGGCCCCCGCCCACGAACTGCCCGCCATCCCGCGCCAGCCCGAGCCAGCCCAGGAAGCTCACGCGCCCGTCGCGGCGGCTCCGCAGGCCCAGGTCGAGGCCCCCGCAGCAACAGCCCCGATCGCCGCCGATCCGGCAGCGCCCGTCGCGCCCGCGCCCCCGCCCCCGATGGTCTTCAAGCCCTACGTCGGCCCCTCGCCCATCGCCCAGAGTCCGCCCCCGCGACGGATCCAGCCCGGCACCGAGCTCAAGTTGCCCTCGCAGGCGACCCGCATGGTGCCCCACCCGCCTGCGCCGCCCGCCCCGCTGCCAATCGCCCCCCCGGCCGCCCCGCTCGTCCCCTTGGCCCCCGCCGCCGAGCGCGCGGCCCCCGCGCCGATGAACGTGCCCAGCCGCCCGCGCGTCGTCGCGCCCGCCGGCCCCCAGCTCGTCCTGAAGACCGCCGTCAAGCTCTCGGGCCCCAAGGTCGTCCGCATCGAGGCCCCCGAGGTCATCGACAAGCCCCGGGCCCGTCGCGACGACGGACCCTCCACCGGCCCCGGCCCCCGCGGGCCCTCCGCCGGTGGCGACGACGACGGCCGCCGTCCCTCTCGCGGCAACGTCCGCAACCGCACCGACCGCCCCCCCGCGGGCGCTGGCGCTGGCAGCGACGCCGCCCGCGGCGTCCCCGCACGCCGCCGAGGCGTCTCGGGCGACGAGAAGATGCACACCGGCATGTGGCGCGAGCAGGACCTCGCCGAACGCGAGGCACGCCTCTCCCGCGCCTCGGGCTTCCTCAAGCAGCGCCGCCAGCAGGCCCGAAAGCTCGGCCAGGGCCACGCAGAGCGTGCCCTCTCCGCCGCCGAGACCGGCGGCCTGGTCCGCATCGCCGAACCTTTCACCATCAAGGACCTCTCCGCCGCAACCGGCGTCAAGGCCGCCGACATCATCAAGAAGCTATTCATGGGCGGCGTGATGGCCACGGTCAACTCCGGCATCGACTCGGCCAAGGCCCAGGAGATCATGATCGACTTCGACATCGAGCTCGAGGTCGTCCAGGCCCAGTCCGCCGAAGAAGCCGTTAGCCAGGAGTTCGGCAAGCGCGAGGCCGTCGACGTCCGCTCACGCGGGCCCATCGTCACCATCCTCGGCCACGTCGACCACGGCAAGACCTCCCTCCTCGACAAGATCCGCAACGCCAACGTCGCGGCGGGCGAGGCCGGCGGCATCACGCAGAAGGCCTCCGCCTTCCGCACCATGGTCACCGTCAACGGCGAAGAAAAGCCCATTGTCTTCATGGACACCCCGGGCCACGAGGCCTTCACCGCCATGCGGGCCCGCGGCGCCGCCATCACCGACATCGTCGTCCTGGTCGTCTCCGCCCCCGAAGGCGTCATGCCCCAGACCATCGAGTCCATCAACCACGCCAAGGCCGCCAAGGTCCCGATCGTCGTCGCGCTCAACAAGATCGACCGCCCCGACGCCACCGAGGCCCGCATCAACCAGACCCTCAGCCAGCTCGCCTCCGCGGGCCTCAACCCGCAGGAATGGGGCGGCGAGACCGAGATCATCCGCACCTCCGCCACCAAGGGCATCGGCATCGACAAGCTCCTAGAAACCCTCGACCTCCAGGGCCAGGTCCTCGAGCTCAAGGCCGACTTCGACGGCCCCGCCCGCGGCACCGTCGTCGACGCCCGCATGCAAGAGGGCAAGGGCGCCGTCGCCGATGTCATCATCCAGGACGGCTCCTTGAAGATCGGCGACTTCATCGTCGTCGGCCGCGCCTTCGGTCGCGTCCGCGATATTGCCGACGACCGGGCCGAGCGCCACAAGGTCATCGGCCCCGCCACCGTCGCACGCATCTCCGGCTTCGACGAGGTCCCCGACGCTGGCGACAAGTTCTATATCGTCGACACCCTGGACAAGGCCCGCGAGGCCGCCGAGCAGCGCCGCATGCGCGTCCGCGAGCTCGAGCTCGCCAGGCCCAAGGTCACGCTCGATAGCCTCCTGAGCCAGATGAAGGACTCCGACCTCAAGGAGATTCTCATCGTCCTCAAGGCCGACGTCCAGGGCTCCGTCGACGTGCTCAAGAACGAGATCGAACGCGTCAAGACCGAAGAGGTCCGGGCCCGCGTCCTCCACGCCGCCGTCGGCGGCATCACCGAGAGCGACGTCCTCCTCGCCGACGCCTCCAAGGCCGTCATCATCGGCTTCAACGTCATCCCCTCGGGCAAGGCCCGCCAGCTCGCCGAGGCCAAGGGCGTCGAGATCCGCTCCTACCAGGTCATCTACGAGATCACCGACGACATCCGCAAGGCCGCCGAGGGCCTCTTGGCCCCCGAGACCAGGACCCAGATCCTGGGCCACGCCGACGTCCGGAAGGTCTTCCGCATCTCCAAGGTCGGCGCCGTCGCCGGCTGCTTCGTCACCGACGGCGTTATCGAACGCGACGCCCTCATCCGCGTCACCCGAAACGGCATCGTCGTCGAGAACGACCGCAAGCTCGAGCAGCTCAAGCGCGTCAAGGACGATGCCAAGGAAGTCCGCGCCGGCCTCGAGTGCGGCATGAAGATTGTCGGCTACGACGACATCAAGGAAGGCGACGTCCTGGAGTGCTACAAGACCATCGAGGTCAAACGCACGCTCTGATCGGCGCGAGGCAAGGTGTCGAGGTGCCGGAGGGGTCAAGGTGTCAAGCGACTCCCCCTCGGCACCCTGACACCTTGATACCTCGGCACCCCGACACCTCCCCCCTCCCACCCATGCACATCGCCATCCTCCAGTTCGAGCTCCACATCGACGACGCCCAGTCCCTCAAGGACAAGCGCCAGGTCATCCGCTCCATCAAGGACGGCCTGCACAAGCACCACATGGTCTCCGTCGCCGAGGTCGCCGCACTCGACACCTGGAACTTGGCCATCATGGGCCTGGTCGCCTGCAACCGTTCCGGCGGTTATCTTCAGGAAGTGATGGACAACATCGTCAAGAAGCTTCAGTCCCGCACCGACTGCCGCCTCGGCGAATGCTCCCTAGAGATCGTCGGCGCCGAGACCCTCACCGCCGGCGACCTTGACTCCGACGGCCAGCCCCTCTGGACCGACGAAGAACGCCGCGACCCCGACGCCCCCCCGGCCCACGCCCCCCCGCCCCAATCCCCCCCGCCCCAAGCCTCCTCTCCCGATAGCCGCCCCGCCAACGACTGAAGCCCCGCCCACCATGTCGCACCGCCTTGAAAAGATCCAGTCCACCATGACCCGCGCCGTTCAGGAGGTCCTCGCCCAGGGCCTCCACGATCCCCGCGCCGGCGGCCTGATCACCATCACCCACATCGACGTCTCCCCGGACCTCCACAACGCCATCGTCCACGTCTCCGTCCTCCCCGCCGAGAAGGGCAGCCTGACCGTCCACGCCCTCCAGCACGCCGCACGCCACATCCGCCGCGGCGTTGGCGAGAAGATGCACATCAAGGCCGTGCCCGAGCTCACCTTCCGGCTCGACGACAGCCTCAAGAAGCAGGCCGAGGTCTTCGCCGCCATCAACAAGGCCGCCGCCTCCCGCCCCACCCCACCCGCCCCACCCGCCTCCCCGGCCCCGCAGCCTCCCCACGAGGAGCCCGGCGCGTGAGCTCCTCCGAGGCCGCCGCCCACCTGAACGCCCTGCTCGCCAAACTCCGCGAGTCCCACGCCGCCGCCATCCCGCTCCCCGCCCCGGCCCTCTCCCCGACGACGATTCAGCCCGACGAGCCCCTTCTGGGCCACCTGCTCTTCGCCTTCCTGCTCTGGGAGAACACAACGCCCAAGGCCCTCGCGGCCCTCCGAAAGCTCGAGGCCGCCGTCGTCGATTTCAATGAGCTCCGCCACTGCATGCCCGACGAGGTCGCCAAGCTCATCGGCGAGCGCACTCCGAAGGTCGCCGAGCGCTCGCTCCGCCTCCGCACCGCCCTCGGCCGCGTCTACGCCCGCGAGCACCGCATGAGCCTGTCCCATCTCGTCGCCCTCCCCCCGCGCGACGCCCGGACATACCTCGAGTCTCTCGAAGGCACCCCGCCCTTCGTCGCTTCCCGCGTCTGCCTTCTGGGCCTGGGCGCCCACGCCGCCCCGATCGACTCCCGCATCCTCCGCCGGCTCGTCGAGGCCAAGGCCGTCCCCGAGTCCGCCACCCTCGAGTCCGCCGCGGCCAGCCTCGAAAAGAAGCTCAAGCCCGCCAACCTCGCCGACGCGTGCGCCCTGCTCCAGGCCTGGGCCGACGACGGCGCCTTCCCCGCCGCCCACAGCCACTTCGACGCCGTTCCCGCGATCGTCCGCCCCGTCGTCGACAAAGCCGCCCGCGAGCAGGCCCGCAAGGCCGCCCGCAAGCGGCTGAAGGCCCGCCGCCCGCGCCCCGCCGCCCGCGCGAAGAAGAAGCCCAACAAGAAGGCCTGATTCTTCCCCGCCCGCTCCCGGCCAGCGCCCCCCTAAGACTCCACCCCTCGAAGGAGACCCGACGTGGCCGGCCATAACAGGTGGAGCAAGGTCAAGCACCGCAAAGCCGTCGTCGACAAACGCAAGGGCAAGGCCCTCACGATGTGCTCGCGCGCCATCACCGTCGCCGTCCGCGCCAGCGGCCCCGACCCCGAGTTCAACTTCGCCCTCCGCCAGGCCCTCGACGAGGCCCGCTACTGCAACGTTCCACGCGACAACATCGAGCGCGCCATCAAAAAGGGGGCCGGCGGCGGCGAAGGCGACGACTACCAGAACGTCCGCTACGAGGGCTACGGCCCCGCCGGCGTCGCCGTCGTCATCGACGCCCTCACCAACAACCGCCCACGCACCGCCGGCGACCTCCGCCTCATCCTCGGCAAGTTCGGCGGCAACCTCGGCGCCACCGGCTGCGTCTCCTTCATGTTCTCCGTCCTTGGCCGCATCCTCGTCCCCGCCACCGCGTGCGACGAGGATCGCCTCTTCACCCTCGCCGCCGAGGCCGGCGCTGACGACGTCAAGTTCGAGCCCGGCGACCCGGACGACGACGCCCCGGACGCCCAGGGCGAGTTCGTGGTCCTCACCCCCATCGACAAGATGCAGCACGCCCGCACCACCCTCGAGGCCGCAGGATTCAAGGTCACCCACAGCCGCATCACGCCCATCCCGACCACCCTGGCCCACGTCGCCGGCGACGCGGCCAAGCAGCTCCTGGCCCTCATCGACGCGCTCGACGACAACGACGACGTTCAGCACGTCTACGCCAACGCCGACATCCCCGACGCCCTGCTCGCCGAGCTTGACTGATACGAATCAACGATGTAGCTCGGGCGTCCTGGGTACCCCGCCGGTCCCCGGCGGGCTTCTTCTGCTTCGGTGCGGTACCGAATGCTCGCCCGACGTTCAACGTTGATTCGTGTGATCTTCCCCGGCATACGCCCGCCGCGTCGCACCCGCTACCCACAAAAACGAGAAAGGGCCGACCCACCGGGCCGACCCTCGCTTGAATGTCCTCAATCGTTCAGAACGCCTGCGGCGGCCCCACAACCGATCACGACCGCCCGGCTGGCTTCGTCGCCGGCCTCGCCGCCGGCTTTGTCGAAGGCCTCGCCGCCGGCTTGCTCCCGGCGCTGGTCGTCCCCGGATCCTCGACGACGCTCCCCGCCGCCGCAGTCCCCGCGCTCGTATCCCGGAGGAACTCCGGCAGGTTGATGAACGTGTTGGCCGTCGTCCGGGCCCAGGCGTCCCGCTCGACCTTGCTCATCTTCGTCCACGCCGTCTGCCCGGCCTTGCCCGCCGAGCCCTTGCTCACCTCCGCGAGCCTCCCGTCACGCCAGGTTTCACGCGTCGTCGCCTTCCCGTCGCGGTCGTACCAAACCCATTCCCCGTCGGGCCGGGAGTTCTTCACGGCGCCCTCGAACCACTTCTTCCCGCTGTCGCGGTTGGCCGTCATCGGCCCGTCGGCGACCTTGCCGTTGTCGAACTGCACCGAGCCATTGCTCCGCCGCCGCTCGCCGTGACGCACGAACGACGAGCCGTTGAAACGGATCGTGTCGGTCCCGACCGGCTGCCCGTTCACCAGCGTCACCAGTACCGCCCCCGTCGCCATGCTCCGCAGCGTCGCTTCGGCCTGCTGCGACTTGCTCATCGCCGCCTGTGCGCTGCCCTTGGCCGTGTTCAGCTCCGCCTCCAGCGACTTGATCCGCTCGTCGGCCTGATTCGCGCGAGTCTTCTGCGCCTCGGCCTCCGCCTTGTAGCAGCCCGGCATCGCCAGACCGGCACACACCACCACGGTCAACAGCGCCGACTTCATCGCAAAGCTCGTCATCTGCGGAACTCCATTCCTGCGAAGGATCTCTCGCGGCTTCTCCCGCCGCGGCAAGGGAAATCTGACCGGCCCGCCACCCACAACAGCGTATCAACCCCTCACCACACTGTCGCCACCCGTCCCCCTGTCGCCGCCCGCCCCCCCCACCCCTCCTGTCGGTTACCTGCTCACGCCGCCCCCGCCACCGCCTTCTTCTGCTTCGGCTCCACCTTGATCCCAAGCTGCACCAGCGGCCCGTGCGGCTTCTTCGCCTCCTCGGCAAGCTGCCGCTCCGCCGCAGGGTCCTCGTACCGATTGAACAGCGTCGCCTTGGCCGCCGCCACGAGCCCTCGCAGCGAGCCGAACGTGTGGTCCACGCTCGACGCCTCGTACCCCGAGTGCACCATGCACTGCTGGCACGCCGTGTTCCCCGACGCACGCCCGTAGTTGGCCCACGCCGTCTCCTGCATCAGCTCCGCGTATGTGTCCGCATACCCGTCCTGAAGCAAGTAGCACGGCTTCTGCCAGCCGAAAATGTTGTACGTCGGCATGCCCCACGGCGTGCACTCGTACTCCCGCTTGCCCATCAGGAACTCCAGGAACAATGGCGACATGTTGAACGTCCAGCCCTTCTTCCGGTTGCTCAGGATCATCTTGAAGAAGTCGGTCGTCTTGCTCCGCTCCCGCATGAAGCCCTTCTGATCCGGCGCCTTGGGATACGCGTACCCCGGGCTCACCATCATCCCCTCGACCCCCAGCCCCGACATCTCGTCAAAGAACCGCCGCACAGCGTTCGGGTCGGCCCCCTCGAACAGCGTCGTGTTCGTCGTCACCCGAAAACCCATCTCTACCGCGAGCTTGATCCCGTCGATCGCCGTCTGATACGTCCCCTCGCGGCAGACCGCGAAGTCGTGGTGCTCTTCGAGCCCGTCCATGTGCACGCTGAAGCTCAGGAACTTGCTGGGCTTGAGCAAGCCCTCTTCGAGCCGCTGCTTGAGCAGGAGCGCGTTGGTGCAGCAGTACACATACTTCCCGCGCGCGATCAGCCCCTCGATGATCTCTTTGATCTGCGGGTGCAGCAGCGGCTCGCCGCCGGGGATCGCCACCACCGGTGCCCCGCACTCCTGGGCCGCCTTGAAGCACTGCTCGGGCGTGAGCTGCCGCTTGAGGATGTGCGCGGGATACTGGATCTTCCCGCACCCCGCGCACGCCAGGTTGCAGCGGAACAGCGGCTCGAGCATGAGCGTCAGCGCATACCGCTTGTTGCCCGTCAGCTTCTGCCTGACCACGTACGACGCAACGGTCCACATCTGACTAACGGGCACGCCCATGCGGAGAGTTCCTTCGGAGGCCGGGCCTTCGCGCCGGCTTCATCCCAGTGCGCACCCTCGGCCGATGAGCCCGCATGTTAGCGAACACGCCCCGGCGTTCAAACCACCGGCTCCCGCCATTTGAACACGTCCCCCACCCGCTTTCTCCCGTACCCGCTTGTACAAACGCCCCACACGACAACTCCGTAGACTCACCAAGTCACCAAGGGTTGCCGCACCCCGTGCGCCCACCGACGGATCGTGTGCGTACAAAGACTGAACACTCCCCGCAGCCCGCACGCCCCCATTCGCCCCGGACCCCGCACACGTGAGCAAACCCACCGACGAACAACTCGTCCTCCAATACCGCACGGGCGATGCCGCGGCCTTCCAGACCCTCGTCGCACGCCACCACGACGACCTTATCCGTTTCCTCATTCGCCTCACAGGAAACCGCACCGTCGCCGAAGACGCCTTCCAGGAGACCTTTCTCCAGATCCACTTATCGGCCGACACCTTCGACGTCTCCCGCCGCTTCAAGCCCTGGCTTTTTACGATCGCCGCGAACAAGGGCCGAGACGCCCTCCGTAGAAACGCACGGCGGCGGACGCTGGACCTCTCGGCCCCGATCGCCGGGGCCGGCTCCTCCGACGACGGCGCCCGCACCTACGTGGACCTGATGGAGATCGACGTCCCCCCGCCCTATCAGAGCCTCGACGACTCCGAGCAAAGCCAGTCCGTCCAGGCCGCACTCGACCAACTCCCCTGGTCGCTCAGAGAGATCCTTCTGCTCGCCTACTTTCAGCGCATGTCGTACAACCAGATCGCCGATTCTCTCGGCATCCCCCTGGGCACAGTCAAGTCGCGACTCCACTCGGCCGTCGCGGCCTTCGCCAAAAAGTTCAAAGCCTCCGCCCCCGACCAGCCCGCCCCCCCCCCGCCCCCCCCCGACCAGCCCTTACTCCAGCCACGCCTCCGTGCCTCTGTGCCTTTGCCCCTCTGTACCTCCGTCCGTCCCCCCACATGACGCACCACGACTCCGACAGCCCGCCGTCATCGTCCCCCGCCCCGTCAGCGCCCGGCCCCGCCGCCGCCCCCGTCTCTCTCTGCCCGGCCGACTGCGCCGCGCTCGAGGCCCTGTGCGGCTGCGCACTGGATTGCGCCAGCGTCCCCGCCGAGCACGCCCGCCGCGCCCAGCGCCTCATGGCCCTTCTCAACCGCGTCGGCGACAGCGTCCCCGAGGCCGACCGCGACCTGCTCATCGACGTCACCTGCGCGCTCGTCGACCGGGCCCGCCGCGACTCCGGCGCCGAGCTCTCGCCGCGCGATGAAGACGCGCTAGAGGCCCTTGTCGCCGCCGGCATGGACTTGGCCCGCGTTCCCGCCGCCCTGCGGCCCCGGGCCCGCCGCCACGCCGACCTGCTTGCTGTCCTCGATGTCCGCGAGCCCATCGCCCCCGACTCCCGCGACGCCCTCGTCTCCCGAACCCTCGCCTATGTCTCCGCGTCGGCCCAAGCCGCCGACGCCCGCATGACCATCACCCCCGAGCCCGAAACCCGCGGCTTCCGCCCCCGATGGGCCGAGCTCATCTCCGTCGCCGCAATACTCCTGCTCTCGGGCGCCGTCCTCACGCCCATCTTGAGCGCCGCCCGCGGCTACCAGCAGCGCGCCAGCTGCCAGGCCAACATGTCCGCCGCCGGTCTGGGCTTCGGCCTCTACGCCAACGACTTCCAGGACGCCCTCCCCCTCGCCTCCAGCTCCCCCGCCGGCCACCCCTGGTGGAACGTCGGTGACCCGACGCGCTCGAACTCCGCCAACCTCTACACCATGGTCCGTACGAGCTATTCCACACCCGACGCCCTCGCCTGCGCTGGCAACCCCACGGCTCTCCGCACGAAGCCCGAGCCCGCCGCCGCCGACTGGCGCAGCCTCGACCAGGTCTCCTACAGCTATCAGAACCTCTTCGCCCGCGAACGGCCCCGCTGGACCCAGCCAACAACCCTGGTCATCCTCGCCGACCGTTCACCCGTCATCCCCCTCGCCATCCGCGGCCTCTCCATCAACCCCCTCGACAACTCCCTTAACCACGCCGGCCGAGGCCAGACCGTCCTCTTCAACGACGGCTCCTCCCGCTTCCTCCGAACCCCAGTCCTCGACACCGGCGACAATATCTGGCTCCCCCGTCAGATCGAGCAGCTCATCTCCGTGCTCCGCCACCCCGCCCAGGCCGAGCCCCTCCGCGGCACCGAAGCCCCCGCCGCCGCCGACGATGTTTTCCTCGGCCCCTGAACGGCCCCGCAACTCCCGCGTCCAACCACGCGCGCAGCACAACGCGTTCCGCCACCGGAACGCGTCGCGTACCCAGTTTCGTTCGCAGGCCTATACGTGCGTCGTCGACGCGCTCCGCCACGCGATCTTGATCTGCCGAACCGTGTCCTCGTCCGCCGACGGGCTCGCCCCCGGGTGGTCCTTGCTGACATCCAGCACCACCGCCTCCGGCAACACACCCTGAAGCTCCATGACGACCGGTGGCAGGTGCTTCATTATGTCCGCCGCAACATCCGCCGTCTGCTGGTCCCCCAGCCCCCGCGCCGTCGCATACAGCATGGTCGAGCACGTCATCAGAAAGTGGGCCGCCGTCACGTCATCGCGCAGCATGCGGCTCGCCGTCTCGGATCGCACCTGACCGTACAGGCCCATCAGCGTGCCGGTCACGGTTGTCAGCGCCTCCTTGAGGCCGCCAACCACCCCCTGCCCCCCCATCGCTTCCGCCCGCCGCTCGAGCAAGCCGATATGCCGCTCGAGCGTCGCTGCAAGCCCCCCGACCGCCGTTCCTGCCCCCGGCACGCGCAGAAGCTGCTCGTCGCGTTCATGGCGACGAACAGCTTCCAGCGTGTGCCTGTGCGCCGCGATGAGGTCGTTCACATACCAAAGCACCGTGTCTTTGGGAGTCGTCGTCATCGCGGAACCTCCTTGAAACTTCTTCTGGCGAACCCGATCAGGCGTTGCGTCCGGGTGAAACCCGATCCCAACCGTCCTTGACCGCATCCTTGGCCCTATCCCAGGTCATCCGCGAGCCACCCTTGGCCTTGTCCCACCCCTGCCGCAGATCCCCCTCGGACTCGTCGAAGCTCCGCTCCGCGCTCGTCGGAGCAGACTCCCACCCATACCGATACGCCGGCGCCAGCTCGTCGTACGAAGCAACGCCCGTCGCATACGGCCGGGCCTGGTAGTTCTGACGCCAGTACGCGTCCTGCTGCGTCGGGTCGATCGCCTCCCCAGCCGCCTTCCCGGCGTACCCGCCCGCAACCGCTCCCGCCACGGCGCCCACAACCGTCCCCACCGGGCCCACCATCGAGCCCAGCGCGGCGCCGGCCGCTCCCGCCGCGACCGCCCCGGCACCGGTGCTCACAGGATGCGAACCGGGCTCGCCCGAGATCGGGTCGCGGTTGGCAGGGTTGGAATCGGCCGAATTATTCGTCGAAGTGTTCTTGTTCATGCATGGTGTATCGCGCACCAACCACCGCTCCTCATGACCGCTGGATGAACACCCCCTCACGCCCGCCCGCTCGCCCCGCCAACCGCCCCATCCGCCCCCAACCCGAGCATCCGCTCGATCTCATCCGCCGCCGCGCTCGCGCAGTGCTTCCCGGAAAACCGCTTCGAGATCGCCACCAGGTTCTCCCGCTGCTCCTCGGCATACCCAGGCCGCCGCATGAGCTTGATGATCTCCACCGCCAGCGCCTCCCCGTCCCCGAAGTGCGGAATGAACTCCGGCACCACCCGTCGCCCCGCGATCAGGTTCGGCAGCGTGTACAGATCCGTCGACACCAGCCACCGCATCAGGAGCTGATACATCAGCCACCCCGGCGAATACATCGCCACCATCGGCTTGAACTGCCGAGCAATCTGCAGCGTCACCGTCCCCGACACCACCAGCGCAAAATCGCACCACGCCACCACCGCGTCCGTGTCCCCCCAAATCATCGACAGCCCCTGCGGCCAGCCCCCGTGCGCCGCCGCCAGCACCTCAAGCCGCCGCGCCGCGTCGGGCTTCGTCGCCGCCACGATCCCCGTCGCCCCGGGAAAGTCCTTCTTGAGCCGGTTGAACGCGTCCAGCAGCACCGGGAAGCACCGCACCATCTCCTTGGGTCGGCTGCCGGGCATCAGCGCGATCTTCGGCACGCCCTCCCGCCCCGGCAGCTTCTCCGCCCGCGCCCTTACCTCCGTCTCGTCCAGCGGATGATCAAACAGCGGGTGCCCCACAAACTTCGCCCGCACCGCGCGCGCTTGAAACCACTCCTCCTCGAACGGCAGCAAACACAACACCAGGTCCGTCCGCTTCCGCAGCTTCCGGATCCGCCAGCTCGCCCACGCCCACACCTGCGGCGCCACCAGATGGATCACCCGCATCCCCCGGGCCCGCGCCACCCGGCAGATCGGAAAGTTGGCCGCCGGCGAGTCCACCGGCACGTGCACGCTCGCAAGCCCCTTGTCCATCCACGCCGCTACCCGCTTGTGGATTCCCACGTGCTCCACAATCTTCCCAAGCCCCGGAACCCCCATCACCGCGTTCTCCCCCGTCCGCTCCACCACCTCCGCACCCGCCGCCGCCATTCGCGGCCCGCCCCACGCATACATCGCCAGCCCGGGGTGCCGCCGCCGAAGCTCCGCGATCACCGACGACGCGTGGTCATCACCCGAGGGCTCAAACGACGTGAACAACACGCCCGGCGTCCGCGTCGCCGCCGCTGCACCATCGGAGTTGGAAGCCCGTGACGACACGAACCCGGAGTGTAACTCCCTCCCAAGTCACAATCCCCCATCCGTCCAACCCCCCACTACCCTTCCCAACGTGACCACCGCGCCACTCCCCGCCCAAGCCGCCCCCGGACAGCGCCTCGCCGCCGCCGTCCTCGCCGCCGCGTGCCTCGCGCTGCTCATCACCGCCTCAACCCTCACCCCAAGCCCCGACGGCATCGCCACCCACACACAGCTCGGCCTCGCCCCCTGCGGCTGGATGCTCGCCGCAAACACCCCCTGCCCCACCTGCGGCATGACCACCGCCTTTGCCAGCGCCGCCCTCGCCCGTCCCCTCGACGCACTCGCCGCACAGCCCTTGGGCGCGCTCATGGCCCTGCTCACCGCCGTCATCTTCTGGGCCGCGCTCCACGTTGCCCTCCTGGGCTCCCAGCTCGGCCTCATCGGGCTGCGCCTCCTCCGCCCGCGCGTCGTCTGGGCAGCCCTCGCCCTGGGGCTCCTCGCCTGGGTGTATAAGATCGGCGTCGTTCGCGGCTGGACCCTCGGCGCCTGAGCCGTCCGCACGCCACCAAAGGACCGCCCCGGATGCCCCACCCAGCTCACGCCCTCGCCGCCCTCCTCGCCGCCGCCCTCCTCCCCGCAACCGGCTGCGCCGTCGGCCAGCTCATCGGCGGCATGGCCGCCAGCGCCGAGCGCGCCGGCAGCAGGATCGTCAAGCCCAAGTACGAGGGCCTTGAAGGCAGCTCATTCGCCGTCGTTGTCGCCGCCGACCGCGGTGTGCAGGCCGACCAGCCCGACATCGTCCCCCTCATGACCCGCGAGATCACCCGCCGCCTCAGCGACAACTGCGGTGCCTCGGGCGTCGTCCCCGCCGACGATGTCCTCAAGTTCCAGTACCAGCGCCCCGGCTGGATCGCCATGTCCCCGGGCGACCTCGCTAGAACGCTCGGCGTCCAGCGCCTCGTCTTCGTCGAGCTCCAGGACTTCGCCCTCAGCGACCCCGGCAACCCATACATCTGGGCCGGCAGCGCCGTCGCAACCGTCCGCGTCCTCGAAGCCGACGGCCGCCTCAAGGACGACTTCGCCTTCCGCGAGCCCCTCCGAGTCGGCTTCCCCGACCAGGAGGGCCTCGGCCCCATGCAGATCCCCGCCGAAACCGTCCAAGCCGCGCTCGCTAAACGCATCATCGACCGCGTCGCCTGGCTCTTCTACGAGCACGAAGAAGCCAACATCATCAAGTACTGAGCCCACATGCCGCGACCCACCCCCACCGCAAGCACCACCATCCTTCTCCTAGCCGCCGCCGCAGGCCTCGCGGTCCTGCCCGCCTGCAACATCCTCGGCCCCGCCGGCTATCTCATCGCCGGCCCCGAAAAGGCCAGCGCCCTCTTTCCGCTCCCCAAGGACAAGCCGACTGTCTTCTTCGTCGACGACCGCAGCAGCATCCTCCCGAGCCGCGCCGTCCGCCAGACCATCGCCCAGTCCGCCGAGAAGACCCTGCTCTCGGGCAAGGTCCTCACCGCGGACCTCATCTCCTCCGACTCTGTCCTCCCCGTCACCACCTCCGAACGCTTCGAGCGCCCCCGCACCATCGCCGAGGTCGGCCAGGCCGTCGGCGCAAAGACCATCATCTACGCCACCGTTGACGCCTTCGGCCTCACGCCCGACGGCGCCGCCTTCAACCCCGGTGCCGTCCTCCGCGTCAAGGTCATCGACGCCGATACCCAGAAGCGTCTCTTTCCCGAAGGCTCCGAGAAGGAGTGGCAGGTCCTGCAGATCACCACCGACACCCGCACCGCCGCCCTCCCCCGCACCGTCGGCGAGCGCACCATCGCCGAGCAGGAGTTCGCCAAGCTCGTGGGTCTTCGACTCGGACAGATGTTCATCACTCACGAGGCCCGCGACGCGAATCCGCGGATCGGCAAGTGACCCCCCCGCCGCCCCCGACGGCCCCCGCGTCCCTCCGCGTCGTCCACATCATCGATGCCGCCGCAGGTGATGAAACTATCCTCGCCTGCGCCGCCGCCGCGTCGATCCCGCTCGCCGATCACACCATTATCCTCCTCGCCGACTCCGCCGCCGAGCAGCATACCCGCGCCCTCGGCCTTCTCACGCCCGACCGCGTCAACCCCGCCGGTCCCGTCACCCACCGCCGCCTCGCCGCCCTCCTCCGCGCCCGCCTCGACGCCGAGTCGCGCCCGACCGTGCTCACGGCCTGGTCCGTCCCCGCTCTCGCCCTCGCCCGCCGCGCATTGGGCAAACGCTCGCTCCCGCGCGTCGCCGTTCTGCCTGTCCATCAAGCCCCCACACCAGCCGACGCCTACGCCCTCGACGAAGTCACCATCCTCGTCCTCTCGACCGCCGTGCGCGAGGCTATCGCTCCGGCCGCCGCCGCCCGTCGCGGCTCGTCGCCAAATCTCATTCGCGACAACATCCGCCTCGCGCCACCGCCCGTCTTCACCCGCTCCGGCCCCGTCCCTACCAGCCGCGAATCCCTCCGTTCGGCCCTCGGGCTCACCCCCTCCGACCGCGTCGTCTCGCTCCTGGCAAGCCCCGCCCGCCACGCCGACGCCCTCGCCATGGCCTTTCAGCTCGGCCTCTGCTTCACCATCGGCCATCCGCTCGTCGGCCTGGTCCCGCGCTCCGCCGCGAATCTCCGCCAAGGCCTCGAGTTCTGCCGCGAGCACGGCCGCCGCTGGAACCTCCTCCCCTTCGACCTCTCCCTCCCCGAGCTCGTCGCCGCCGCCGATCTCTGCATCGCCCAATCCACCGACCTCGCCCCCTCCTGCGGCCCCACCGCCCTCTCCCTCGCCGCCGCCATGGGCGTCCCGGTCGCCGCACACCCAAGCGTCCTCTCCGGGCTCGGCCTCATCGCTCCGCCGCCCCCCGCCCTCCTCGCCGCCAACAGCGACCGCAACGCCCTCGCGCTCCCCATCATCTCCCTCGCCGAGTCTTCGCCCGAAGCTGCCCAGCTCGCCCACGCCCAGCGCGCCTGGTGCGACCACGCCCGCGCCGCCGACGCCTTCCGCTCCACCCTCGCCGCCATCTGGGCGGAAGTCACGAACCTTCCCGACCACCCCCACGCGCCGTCCCACTCCGCCCGCTACGCAACGGCCGTCGCATGAGCATCACCTTAAACCACACGCACGCCCGCTCCTTCCTTTTCGTCTGCCTGGGCAACATCTGCCGCTCGCCCATGGCCCAGGGCGCCTTTGAGCACCTCGCCGCCCGCCGCGGCCTCCGCGAACAGCTCACCATCGCCTCCGCTGGCACAGGCCACTGGCACATCGGCCACGACCCCGATCCGCGCACGCTCGAGGTCTGCCGCGACCAAGGCATCCCGCTCACAAGCAAAGGCCGCCAACTCGCCGCCGCCGACTTCGAGCGGTTCGACCTTCTTTTGGCCATGGACCGCCGCAACCTCGCCGACATCCTCCGGCTGGGCTGCCCCCCTGCCCGCGCCGCGCTCTTCATGTCTTTCGCCACCGACGCCGCCCTCCGCGACGCCTGCAATCTCGAGGTCCCCGATCCCTACCATGACGGGCCGGCCGAGTTCCAGCACGTTTTCACACTGGTCCGCGCCGCCGCCGAGGGCCTGCTGGATGCCGTCTTCCCCACTCCACACTAACCCCGCCGCACCGAAGCTCCTCCGAGCCTTCACGCTCATCGAGCTTCTGGTGGTCATCGCCATCATCGCACTCCTCATCGGACTCCTTCTCCCCGCCCTGGGCGCCGCACGCCAGCAGGCCCGCGCCATCGTCTGCGCCTCCCGCCTCCAGCAGCTCGGCGTCGCCCTCACCGCCTACCTCAACGACTACGACAACACGCTGCCGCAAGCCAAGTGGCCCGACAACTCCTCGGGCTTCATCATCGGCACCCTCTTCGGCGGCAAAAAGGGCTCCCTCCCCGCCTTCGGCATCAACCAGCTCGGCGCCGAGCGCCGCCCCTTGAACGCCTACGTCCTTTCCTCCACAACCCCAACCCCCGACACCGATCCCGGAATCTTCGAGATCGAAACCTTCGAATCCCCCGCCGACTCCGGCGGCGTCATCCCCGGCCTCGGCACCGTCCCCTCCATGTACGACCTGCTGGGCTCCAGCTACGCCCTCAACGACCACGCCCTCAAGCCCACCCAGAGTGCCCCAGAGATCGCCACTCTCATCCCAAACAACGGTGGTCCCATGCCCGCCGTCACCGTCCCTTCAAAGACCTGGGTCCTCGCCTCCCACCCCATTTACACCCACGACGGCGACGGTGACCGCCAGCACCGCTGGTACGCCCGCGGCGCCACCAAAACCCAGGCCAACCTCCTCTTTCTCGACATGCACGTCGGCATCACCCTCCCCGTTCCCCCCGGCGTCGTCAACACCACCCCCGACTACACCTTCCTCCCGCGCCCCGACTGGCCCCTGAACTAAACTCCCCTCATGCCCAGATCCGTCCTGGTTCTCTACAACCCCGAAAAACCCGCCGTCGCCGACGCACTCGCCCACGTCCGCGAGCTCGTCAACGCCCACGGTCGAGTCGTCGCCGAACTCGAGACCGATAACCTCCCCATCCATCCCGACCAGGCCCGCGGCGCCGATCTCATCGTCGTCCTCGGCGGCGACGGCACGCTCATGAGCCAGTCCCGCCGCTGCGTCCACCTCGGCCTCCCCATGCTCGGCGTCAACCTCGGCAAGCTCGGCTTCATGGCCGAGTTCGATCTCGAGTCCCTCCGTCCCCAGGCCCCGAGCCTCTTCGACGGCTCCCCGCTCATGGTCCAAGACCGCCCCATGCTCCGCGTCACCGTCCACAACCCCGACGGCTCGCCCTGCAACGCCCACGCACCGCTCGAACGAACCCTCGCGCTCAACGACGCCGTCATCACCGCGGGCCCCCCATACCGCATGATCTCCGTCGCCGTCACCATCGATGGCGCCCGCGGCCCGACCATCACCGGCGACGGCCTGATCGTCTGCACACCCATCGGCTCCACCGCCTACAACGCCTCCGCCGGCGGCCCCATCGTCTCCCCCGACGTCGAGGCCATGGTCTTCACACCCCTCGCCGCACAGTCCCTCAGCTTCCGCCCCGTCGTCGTCTCCTCCCGCTCCACCATCGCCCTCGCCGTCGACCGCGTCAACGAAGACCACCCCGAGGGCCACGCGGGCACCAGCCTCGTCCTCGACGGCCAGGTCGTCGGCCGCCTCCACGCCGGCCAGCACGTGCTCATCCGCCAGCACGCCCGTCCCGTCCGCTTCGTCCGCAACCCCCAAGTCACGTATTGGGGCACGCTGCTCAACAAAATGAAGTGGGCCGCCGCCCCGGCCACTCGCCGCTGACAGGCGGTCCACCGCCCCCCCCCCCCCGCGCCAGGAGCGCGCCATGACCGCCAAGTTCCAAGACTACTACCAACTCCTCAACCTCTCCCGCTCCGCCTCCTCGGACGACATCCAGAAAAGCTACCGCACGCTCGCGCGCAAATACCACCCCGATCTCAACAAAGAATCCGGCGCCGAACAGAGCTTCAAAGCCATCAACGAGGCCTACGAGGTCCTCAAAGACGACAAGAAACGCGCCCTCTACGACCGCCTCGGGGAAAACTGGAAGCACGGCCAGGAGTTCCGCCCGCACCCCGGCAGCAATGGCCCCTCCCGCTCCAACCGCACACGCCCCCCCCGCGCGGCACGCTCCACACCCGGCCCCAACTTCTCCACCAGCGACTCCGCCGACTTCTCCGAGTTTTTCGAGTCCATCTTCGGCCCCGGCGGATTCTCAACCTCCGCCGACGACGACTTCGCCTCCGCCGGCCGCGCAAACCCCCGCTCCAAGCCCCGCCAGCGCCAGGGCCAGACCCACGAGGCCCAGCTCACCCTCTCCCTCGCCGATCTCGCCCGCCCCGCCACCCACCGCATCTCCCTCTCCGCCGACAACGCCGCCCCACGCGCCTACGACGTCCGTATCCCCCCCGGCGTAACCGACGGCTCCGTCATCCGGCTCCCCGGTCAAGGCGCCCCGGGCTCCTCAGGCGCCCCCGCCGGCGACCTCCTGCTCACCATCAAAGTCACCCCCGACCCGCGCTTTCGCATCGACGAACTCAACAAGCACGACCTCCACACCGTCGTCCCCATCGCCCCCTGGCAGGCCGCACTCGGCGGCAAAGCAACCGTCCCCACCCTCGACGGCGACATCACCCTCACCATCCCCCCCGGCTCCCAGCCGGCGCAAAAACTGCGAATCCGCGGCCGGGGTTTGCCGAAGAAGTCCGGAGACCCCGGCGACCTCTTCGCAGAACTCCGAATCACCATCCCGCGAACGCTTTCTCCGGACGAGCGTGTCGCTTATGAGGCCCTCGCGAAAGCCTCGAACCCCGACCCCTCGCCGGCGTAAAACATACGTGTTCCGCCGCAACTCGTGGTCCCCGCGGCGAGACACAAGGAGGTTCCCGCTTCATGCACACCCTGTCGACCCTCGCCCAAGCCCCCATGTCTCCGAGCCTCGGCGGCATCGGAGGCCTCGGCCTCATGCTCCTCTTCATCGTCCCCCCCATGCTCCTGGGCCTCTACGCCCAGTGGAAAGTCCGCAGCGCCTTCAACGCCGCCAAGCAGGTCCGCGCCGTCAGCGGCATGACCGGCGCCGAAGTCGCCCGCGAGATCATGAAGGCCCACAACATCGCCAACGTCGGCGTCGAAGAGTCCCACGGCTTCCTCTCCGATCACTACGACCCCAAGGCCAAGATGCTCCGCCTCTCCCAGGATGTCTATAACGGCCACTCCGTCGCCGCACTCGGCATCGCCGCCCACGAAGCCGGCCACGCCCTCCAGGACGCCCAGGGCTACGCCCCTCTCGCCCTCCGAAGTGCCGTCGTCCCCGCCGCTCAGGTCGGCGGCGTCGCCGCCAACATCGCGCTCATGGGCGGCGTCCTGGTCATGGCCTTCATCGGCCCCAAGCTCGGCGCGCCCCTGCTCATCATCGGCATCCTCGGCCTCTGCTGCGTCGCCCTCTTCCAGCTCATCACCCTGCCCGTCGAGTTCGACGCCAGCCGCCGCGCTAAGGATCTGCTCACCACCACCGGCCTCGTCGCCCCCGGCGAAGAGACACGCCAGATGAGCGGCGTCCTTAATGCCGCCGCCCTCACCTACATCGCCGCCCTGGTCAGCACCATCGGCACCATCCTCTACTACCTGCTCATCCTCTTCACCAGCCGCCGCGACTGATTGTCCCTGCAAACCGCGCGCCCCCACCGACCCGCTGGCCCTGTGCCAGCGGGTCTTTTCATTTCCCATCAGCCCCCTGGCCGCAGCCACCGCGTGAAAAACTCCAGCTGCACCGTCTTCGCCTCACCCGCCACCTTCCCGAACCCCGAGTGCTCCTCCGGCGCGCCCGTGGTCGCCCACGTCTTCACTTCGATCATCCCCGGATCCGCCCCGCGCTGCACGTAGTGCTGCCCGAGCCGCTCGAGAAACCCCCGCTGCACCGCCCACGGCACAATCCGGTCCGCCTCCGAGTGCAGCGCCAGAATCGGCAATGGCGCAAACCCCACCAGGTGCCCCATCGGGTCCAGCGGCCCGATCTCCGCCGCCGGAAAAGTCGTCCCCCAAGGCCGCGTCCCGCGCTCCGGGTCGTACAGCCCCGCCAAGTCACCGCACGCCGATTCGACGCTCGCGCACCTGAACCCGTGCCCGTCGCACAGCCGCCGCAGCGTCGTCATCCCCCCCAGCGACATCCCCCCGATCCCCATCCGATCAAGATCGAACACGCCCTGCCACACCGGGTCCGCCAGAGCCTCGACAACCTCGTCCACCTCGGGCAACAGCTCCCGCATGACCGAGAGCGACGCCCCCGCCTCCTCCCCCCGCGCGTCCTTCCGCTCCCCGTGCCCCGGCGCATCGATCGCCACCACCCCGATCCCCGCCCGGACCAGCCGCAGAAACCGCCCCGAGTCCAGCTCCTTGTACGCCGTTCTTCCATGCAGCCACAGCACCATCGGCGCTGCGGCGACCCAATCCGGATGACACAAGAGCGCCGGGATCGGCCCGAGCCGCCCCGCCAGCCGCACCACCCGCGACCGCTCGGCCAGCGACGCCGGCAACTGGAGAAATCGATCGATCACGCCCGCGCCCCGCTCACGGCTCCATCACCCGCCGATACACCGCCCACACATCGTCCTCGATCCGCTTCACGCGCTCGAGCCCGTACACCTTCGCGTCCGCCAGCCGCTCCGCGACCCGCCCCCGCGCCGCCGGCTTGGCAAGCTCGTCCCCGAGCAGCTTGGGCGCGATGTATACGTGCGCCTCGTCCACAAGGTCGGCCTCGAACAGCCTCCCAAGAAGCCCAGGCCCCGCCTCGACAAGCACGTTCGTCGCCCCGTGAACGTCCGAAAGGTGCCTCAGGATCGCCTCCACATCAACCTCGTCGTTCATCCCGAGGCTCAGCACCTCGGCCCCGATCGCGGTGAGCACCCCGACCTTCGCCGACTGGCTCCGCAGGCTCTCGTCCGCGCACACAATTGTCAGCGGCGCCTCGCCGACGGTCTGCACCATCAGCGCGTTCTCGGGGATCTCGAGCCCCGGATCGATCACGACCCGCCGCGCCACCCGTCGCCGCGTCCATCCGGCCCGCGCCGTCAGCACCGGATCATCGCTCAGAATGGTCCCGATCGCCGTCACCACCGCGTCCACCCGCGCCCGCAACCGGTGCACCCGCCGCCGTGAAGCCTCGCAGCTGATCCACTTGCTCTCCCCTGTCCGCGTCGCCACCCGCCCATCGATCGTCTGAGCCCACTTCGCGATCACCCACGGCAGCCCCGTCCGCACCCGCTTGATAAACGGGTCGCTCAGGTGGGTCGCCGCCGGGCTCACGCTCGTGAACTGGCACGAAACCCCCGAGGCCGAGAGCTGCTCCGCGCCCCCCGCCGCACGCTCGTCCGGATCGCGCCGCGCGATCACCACCCGCGCGATGCCCGCCTGGAACACCGCGTCCACGCACGGCGGCTGCTTCCCCACATGCGCACACGGCTCCAGCGTCACATACGCCGTCGCCCCCTTTGTCGAGTTCCCCCGCCGCACGCAGTCCGCGATCGCCTCCACCTCCGCGTGCAGCCCGCCAAACCGACGGTGATGCCCCATCCCGATCACCCGCCCGTCCACCGCGACGACGCACCCCACCATCGGGTTCGGCTCAACATATCCCGCGGCGCGAAACGCGATGCGGGCGGCCAGGTCAAGCATCCGCTTGTCATCACTCGTCAAAGCAAGCTCCCAGTCCAAGCGCCATCCAGCAGCCACAATCCACCCCATCATTGGCCCCCACGCCCCCCGGTTCACGCCCGCCGTATCAACCCACGCCGCTCCTCCTCGCTGATCGCCCCGCCGCGAACCCCTTCCTCGATCCACCGCCAGCCGTCCTGCCGATACCCCGCCGTCGGCTTGAGCCCCGGTATTCTCGCCGCGAAGTAACGGTTCAGCCGCCCCATCAAGGTCTCCCGCGTCAGCTTCGCCAACATCGACGCGAGCGCGACCGGCAGGTGCTGCTTCTCGCTCTCGGTCAGAAAAAGCACGCGCATCCGCCGCGCCTCGCCCTCACGCACCTCATATCGCGAAGCCTCCGCCGACCGGTGCGTCTCCCGCACCTCCGCCCGCGGCAGCGCCCGCGCCAACAGTTCCGAATAGTCCGCCCGCCCGCTCTGCCGATCGCACACCACCCGCACCGCCCCGCCCCCCCCGCCCCCTCCGCCCCCTCCGCCCCCAACAGCCCCGACCTCTCCCCACCGCTCCCACGCCGTCCGCAGGTGCCCGCTCAACCCGACCTCTGTCGTCGCCGCCTTCGTTCCCGCCCGCTCAACAACCTCGTTGAACGCCCCCTCGTCCATCACAAAGCACGCCGTCTCCAGCACGCTCACGCCCGCCCGCTCGAGCTCCGCCCCGAGCACGCTCCGCGCGATCCCGATCTGCTCCGGCGTGTGCCCCACCGGAAACACTCCACCGCTCGCCCCATCCTCGCTATACCACGCCTGCCCCGGACACTCCGCCCCGACGAGCCCCAAAAACTCCCCGTCGCTGCACGGGCACGCCGAAAGCTCGGCGCACGCCTCCTCGCTCTCGCGGCACAAGACAAACGCCAGCACCCCGCGCTCCAGGTGCGTCAATGGGTGCCGCTTCGTCGACGAGTTGGCCAGCTTCAGCGCCTTCGAGTCATTCACCGCGATCCGCCGCGCCCTGTCGCCCGCCTCGCGACACACCGCCCCCGCAAGCGCCGCCCACAGATCCGGCGCGCCTCCACCCCCACTCTCCCCGTCCCACCCGTGCACCCGCACCGCCGCCATGCCCACGCACAAAGGCCCAAGCAGCGGCCCGTACCCGGCCTCATCTATGCCCACATACACGAGCGACATGCCCGAGTGTAACCCGCCCCATCAACCCTGCCCCGCCCCTTCACCGTCGCCCTGACTCAAAGCGCCCGCACGCACGCCTCCCCCACCATCACCGTCAGCAGCAGCGGCAAGTGCACGATCGACGCCAGAAACACCGCCCGCGCGTGCGCCCGCTCGTGCGTCTTATACAGCCGGAAGCACAGCCCCACGAACGCCGCCCCGCTCACAGCCGCCGCCACTAGCGACACGAGCCCCAGCCGCCCCTCCAGCAGCATCACCGGCGCAATGCTCGCCGGCACCAGCGCGATAGACCACACCAATATCGTCGCGAACGTCAGCCGCCCCGCCGGATCTTCCAGCGGCAGCATCCGATACCCACCACGCGCATAATCCTCCCGATACATCCAGGCAATCGCCAGAAAGTGCGGGATCTGCCACACGAACATCAGCACAAACAGCGCCCACGCCGCCGGCGATGCGAGCGCCTCCAGCCCCAGCGTCAGATGGTTCCCGCTCGCCGCCGCCGCCCACCCGATCACCGGCGGCAAGGCCCCCGGCACCGCCCCCACGAGCGTGTTCCACCGCGTCACCGGCTTCAGCGGCGTGTACACCAGCACATACGTCACAATCGTCAGCAGGCTCACCAGCGCCGGCCCCGGCCCGATGAGCAGCAGCACCAGCACCCCGAGCGCGCTGAACCCGAGCCCAACTCCAAGCGCCGCCCCAGGGCCGATCCGGCCCTCCGGCAACGGCCGGTGCGCCGTCCGCTCCATCCGCGCATCCCGCCCGCGCTCCCACCACATGTTCAGCGCATTGGCCCCCGCCGACGACAACGCCGTCCCCACCAAGCACGCCGCCGCTCGCACAACCAGATCCCACGCCGACCACGACTGCCCGATCGCCCCAAGCGCGAACCCCATCCCCGCCGTGATCGTCACCAGCCGCGTGATCCGCGGCTTGGACAGCTCCTTCACCGCCGACAAACGCTCCGCCCACGCCGCCCCCGCCACCGGCGCAGCAACCACCGGATCACCTAAAACCGTCGAAGAAAGTGGGTCGGCTCGGCTCATGGCATTCGCACCGCAGGCACACGAAGTATCTGCCCCCTCAACCCCAAAGACTACTGGCAGACAGAAATCCGTCCGGTCTGACAGGACCAAAGCCCGCCTCCTTCCCACCCACCCGTGACCCAAATCGCGGCGAAGCACGCGAGCCCTGGGTACCCCGCCGGTCCCCGGCGGGCTTCCCCGACTTCGCTCGGCGGCCAGCCCTTCGCCCAAGCTTCCGCATCGATTCGTACAGTACCATCCCCCCCAACTAGTCCCGGTAGCTCAGTTGGATAGAGCAGCCGCCTTCTAAGCGGCAGGTCGCGCGTTCGAATCGCGCCCGGGACGCTTCAATCCCTCGCCCCCACCATGCCCATCCACATCCGCTCCGCCACGCCCGCCGACCTCCCCGCCCTCGAGCGCCTGTTCGCCGCCCTTGCCGCCGCCCACACCGCCGCCGACCCGGCCCGCTACTCCCCGCTCGAATCCACCTGGCCCGAGTATTGCCGCGCCCTCTCTGCCGCCGACGAGCGCCACCTGCTCTGGCTCGTCGCCGCCGATCCGACCGGCGCTCTCCGCGGCTACCTCCTCGCCGAGCACATCCCCGCCGACCCCCTTGTCTGGTCCCCACAGCACGTCTGCATCCACGATCTGCTCGTGGACCCCGCCGCCCGCCGCTCCGGCGCAGCCCGCGGCCTCGTTCAGTCCGCACGCGACTGGACCAGGCAGCAGGGCGCCGCCCAGCTCCGCCTCTTCACCGACGACCGCAACGACCCCGCCCGCGCCGCCTTCTCGCGCCTGGGATTCCGCCGAACCATGGTCGAAATGACCCTCGACCTCTGAACCCGCCGCGCACCCTCACCCCGCCCGCTTCCTCCGCGCCGGCGGCTTGATCAGAAACGGCTCCAGCTCCACCGGCACCGCCTTGATCCCCCGCCGCTTCGCCTTCGCCACCGCGTAGTGCAGGCTCCTGTGCATCCGCAGCCGCACCGCGTCGGTGATGTTCAGCCCGCACGCCTCCATCGCCTCAAGGCTCCAGCGCCACGCGTGAAACTCCTCCAAGCACCGCGGCTTGTACACATCAAACCCGATCGCATGGTGCCCGATCTCGTGTAAAAACACCGCCGCCGACATCGGCCCCTTTGGCTTTGGCGACTCGATCAGGTTCACCCGCCGCCCGTCGCGATACGTCACGTACCACGCCACCCCAGACATGTTCTTCCGCCACTTCCGCACCCGCACCTGATGCTTCTCGAGCATCTGCTCGACCACCGCGTCATACCGCGCCTGCATCGAGGCATCGGCCGCCTCAATGCCCCGCCCACCCCGCGCCGTCTCCGGCACCACCAGCGCGATCGCCTTCCCCACCGAAGGCCCCACCACCCGCGCCCGCGGCTTCGGCTGCAAAGCTGCCTTCCCGCCCTCCTTCTTCTTCGCCGCCCCGCCCCCACCCGCAAGCCGCAGCAACACCGGATCAATCAGGTCCCACAGCGTCATCATCTCACGCCACCTCCTGATCCCATCTCCGTCACCGGCCCAAGCACAGACATCGGCGCGATGCTCCTCCCGCGTGCAAAGCTCGCCCAATCCATCCCCCGCTTACCCGCCGGCTGCACCTCAAGCACCCGCAGCACCGTCCCCCGCCCGCACACCACCAGCCCGTTCATCGCATCCACCACCGTCCCCGCCCTCAATCCCTCCGCTCCCACCACACCCGTCTCCACTCGCGCCCGCAGCAGCTTGATCATCTGCACCCCCGCACCCCCCGCACCCCCCGCACCCCCCGCCCCACCCGCGGCCCCGCCACTCTCCAGCTCCGCCGTCACCCCCGGCCAAGGCGTCAGCGCCTGGATCTGCCGCCGCACAAAGTCCGCCGGCTGGTTGAAGTCCGGCGTCCCGTCCCCCTTGCTCAGCTTCGTCGCGATCGTCACCAGCCCCTCGTCCTGCACTTCCCCCTTCAGCGTTCCCGCCGCGTGCCCCGCAAGCACCCGCTCCACCAGCTCCGGCCCGTCCGCCGCAAGCAGATCATGCAGCTCCCCCGCCGTCACAAGCGGGTCCACCGCCCGCGTGCTCGTCCCCAGAATCAGCCCCGCGTCCATCCGGTCCGCGAGCGTGATCACCGTGTTCCCCGTCACCGCATCCCCCGCAAGCAGCGCCGCGTTGATCGGCGCCGCCCCGCGCCACCGCGGCAACAGCGACGCGTGCAGGTTCACCGCAAATCGCCCCTCCAGAAGCGCCTTGGGCAGCTTCTGTCCAAACGCGATCACCACCCACGCCTCCGCCGCAAACCCCCGAATCAACTCGATCATCTCCGGCGTGTTCACCCGCGCCGGCTTCAAGACCGCGCCCTCCCCCAGCCGCCGGGCCGCCCACTCGCCCACCGGCGTCGGCGTCAACTTCGCCCCACGCCCCGCCGGCCGGTCCGGCTGCGTCACCACCGCCACAACCTCATGGTCGCGGCAAAGCCGCTCCAGCGTCGGCAGCCCGAACGCCCCCGATCCAAAGTACACCACTCGCATCGCCGCCATCCTACTGACCCGCCATCAGCAACGAAGCCCCGCCCACCCGTTGCCGCGCCAAAACACCAGACCTACACTCCTGCTTCATCCGAATACGCGGTCGTGGCGGAATTGGCAGACGCGCTAGATTCAGGTTCTAGTGGGTTCACTCCCGTGGAGGTTCAAGTCCTCTCGACCGCATTTCGCCACCCGGCGGGTCACCAGCCCGCCGGGTTGTCTTTTTGTCCACCTGAAGCCCCCGCTGCCCCATCGCTTACACTCCCAACATGTCCACCCCCGCCATCCAAAAGCCCTTCGACCCCAACGCCGCCGCCAGCCCCGACGCCGGAATCTTCGGCCTCGCTTGCCCCCGCGACGACGCCAAACTCCTCCTCCTCCCCGTCCCCTTCGACGCCACCACCTCCTACGGCGGCGGCGCCTCCGCCGGCCCCGAGGCCATCCTCGAAGCCTCCCTCCAGGTCGACCTCCTCGACCACCACTTCGGCCTCATCTACGAGCACGGCATCCACATGCCCGCCCCCCCCGCCTGGATCCGCGAGTCCTCCGAACACGCCCGCGCCCTCGCCGCCCCCATCATCGCCCGCGGCGGCACCGACTACTCCCCCGCCGATCTCGCCGCCATCGCCGACATCAACGCCGCCGGCGACCGCATCAACGCCCACACTTATAACCAGACCGCCGCCGCACTCGCCGCTGGCCAGATCCCCGGCCTCGTCGGCGGCGACCACTCCACCCCCTATGGCGCCATCCGCGCCTGCGCCGACCACCTCGCGACCCTCGCCAAACTCGGCGACGCCCGCGCCCGCCAGGGCCTGGGCATCCTCCACATCGACGCCCACTTCGACCTCCGCAAAGCCTTCGAAGGCTTCAAGTGGTCCCACGCATCCATCATGCGCAACGTGCTCGACCACACCCCCCCCGCCCTCGTCTCGAGGCTCGTCTCCGTCGGCATCCGCGACTATTGCCCCGAAGAACGCGACTACGCCAAAGACGCCCGCGCCCGCGTCGCCACCCATTTCGACGCCGACATCGCCGCCGCGCTCGACGAAGGCAAACACTTCTCCGACATCTGCGCCAAAGTCCTCGCCGAGCTTCCCCCCTGCATCTATGTCTCCTTCGACATCGACGGCCTCGATCCCGCCCTCTGCCCGGGCACCGGCACCCCCGTCCCCGGCGGCCTCTCCTTCAACCGCGCCGCCGCCCTCCTGAGCGCCGCACGAAACGCAGGCAAACGCGTCGTCGGCTTCGACCTGGTCGAAGTCTGCCCCGCTCCCTCCCCCGCCGACGCCCCCAGCCAATGGGACGCCAACGTCGGTTCCCGCATCCTCTACAAGCTCTGCGGCCTCGCCGCCAACGCCTAGGCCCCCTCTCCCGCGAGCGGGAGAGGACCGCTTGAGGCGCAGCCTCGAGCAGGTGAGGGTGCGTGTTGCCAACCCAAGCGCACAATGACCAGCCCACAGACCCTTCCCCGCCCCGAAGGGGCGACGGCATGTAGCCAGGGGCCAGCGAGGCTCTGCGAGCGCCGCCCCGGGCACCCAGCACCGCGATCCTGACCGCCCCGGAAGGGCGGCGGACTCCACCGCCGAGCGCGTCGAAGCCATCCCCCCCCCGCACCCCCGCACCCCCGCACCCCCGCCCCCCCGCCCCGGCGCGATGCGCCTCCGCGCGCGTCGCGGTTCGGGTTGACCGTGCGAACGCGAAGGAAGGCACCGAAGACTTGAAGGCCGCGAAGGAGACCCGAGGACCGAGCGCCCCGGTTCCCGGCCTTCCTTCGCGTCCTTCCACCTCCCCTTCGGCCCCTTCGCGTTCAACCGGTCGACCCCAACCCCCAGTCCCCGCACCCCCGCACCCCCCCACCCCCCCGCCCCCCCACTCCCAGTGGCTCTTCACCCGCGCACGGGCCCAAAGGAACCGTTTCTGAAGGCTGGGATGCTCCATCGCAAGGCACAGAAATCGTTTCTGAAGGCTGGGATGCTCCATCGCAAGGCACAGAAATGATTTTTGAAGGCTGGGATGCTCCATCGCAAGGCCGAGAAATCGTTTCTGAAGGCTGGGATGCTCCATCGCAAGGCACAGAAATGATTTTTGAAGGCACAGATGGAGTTTTTGCAGGCACAAAAACAGTTTTTAGAGGCACAAAAACCGCACCTCTTGGCACAAACGGAGCACCCCGAGCCTCAAAAACCGCTCCTGCGACCCGCCAGGGGGTCTGCACGCCACGCGTGCATCAGGGGGGAGTCACCAAAGCCATGTCATCCACCAGCCGAGCCACCGGTCCGGTCACGCTCGACCCAGACCTCGTCGCCCGCCTCATCCAGTCCTATTTCGACCCCGACATCCGCCTCCTCGACCTCGCCTCCACCCACGGCCTGACCGTCACCCAGCTCGCCCTCTGGGCCGCCCAGCCCCACATCGCCGACCGCGTCGCCGCCATCGCCCGCTTGGCCGCCACCCGCGCCGCCGCGCTCTGCGCCGAGCGTGCCAGCGCTGCCGCACGCACGCTCGATTTCGTCTCCCTCCGGCTCTTCTCCCCCCCCCCCCCCGACATGCACAGCCCGGCCTGCCGCCCCGCGACCCGGAGCGCCATCGCCGAGTCCGCCCGCCGCGCCGCGACCACCATCCTCCGCTGCGCCCGACCCGGGCCAGCCACCCTTCCCCCGCCCCCCCCCAAACCCCCCCGCACTCACTT
>JBBQRT010000037.1:0-36116 GCA_038214505.1 Phycisphaerales bacterium
GCGGAGCACGGTCTGCTCGTAGGTGATCAGCGTCTGCTCGGAGCGGGCCTTCTGCACGTTGATGCTGGAACGGATGCGGTTGAAGTCCAAGATCGGCCAACGGACGGCGGGACCGATCGACCAGAAGCGGCTGGACGCGTCGGAGAAGTCGTCCAGCTTGTCGGAGCTGAGCCCGAACGAGCCCGTCAGACTGAACCGCGGGTACAGATCGGCGACGGCGACGCCGACCAGAGCGTTCTGCGCGACGATGTTCCGCTCGGCCCGGCGGATATCCGGGCGGCGACGCAGGAGCTCGCTGGGCAGGCCCACGGGCACGGCCTCGGGCACCACGGGGATCGGGCCCTGGGCCGAGAGCTCCTCGCGCAGGCTCGCCGGGTTCTGGCCCAGCAGCACGCCGACTCGGTGAATGGCAGCCTGCGCGTTCTGGTCGAGTGCGGGTACGCGTGACATCGTTTCCGAGAGCACGGCCTCGGCCTGGGCGACGTCGAGGTCGGTGGTCAGCCCGGCGTTGAAGCGGGCCCGCGTCAGCCCCAGCGTGTCCTGCTGCAGCGCGATGTTCTTGCGGGCGATCTCGAGTCGGCGCTGGAAACCGCGGAGCTCGACGTACGAGCGGGCAACGTCGGAGACCAGAGTGACCAGAACGTCGCGGCGGTCCTCCTGGGTCGCCTGCAGCGAGGCCTCGGCGGACTCGATGTTGCGGCGGATCCGGCCGAAGAAGTCCAGCTCCCACTGCGAATCAAAGCCGGCGGAGAACAGGTCGTAGTTGTCCCCGCCCCCTCCACCGCCAAAGCCGCCCGCCCGGCCGTTGCGGCTGTCGCGGCTACGGCTGTACGAGCCTTGGGCATCGACACTCGGGTACAACTCGCTCTCCCTGAATCCCAGGTTGGCACGGGCCTCAGCGATGCGCGCCGCGGCGAGCCGGACGTCGAGGTTTTGGGCCGCGGCACGCTGCACGAGCTCGTCGAGCTTGGGGTCTTTGAGCTGGGCCCACCAGAGCGGGTCGGGCGCTCGGGTCGGGTCGATGCTGCTGAAGCCTGCGAAGCCTTCGTCGGTCACGTGGGAATAGGCCTCGGCGGCGGTGCCGGGGGGCGGGACGTAATCGGGTCCGACCTTGCAGGCCGTAAGTGCGGTGAGCGAAAGCAGGCCCAATGCGGAGCCGGCGGCAAGCGAGAGGCGACGGATCGGGACCATGAGTGGGAGCATCCTTTGAGGGGGCTCGATCGTGAGCAGGTCGGGGTTCAGAGGCAAGCCACGGGCGGCTGCGCGGCCTCGCGTCTGAGCACGGTCAGTTGCGAGAACCGCCGAGGTCCTTCGCGGCCTGCGACGGATCGGTGCCAAAGCGGGCGTCGCCGATGGGATCGGACTCGAGGAAGACGTCCATCTGCTGGCCGACGAAGATGAGGGACTTGTTCCGATCGACAAAGTCCTTCTGGTTGAAGCGGTAGACGGCCTGGAGCACCCGCGTGTCGACGCGCTCGGAGCTTGAGCCCGTGAGGGAGCGCTTGGGAATGACGTACGGCTCGAAGCGGACGAACTGGATCGGCGTCGAGAGCTTCGAGTTCCCGCGGATATAGGCCATTCCCTGGGCTCCCGGGCGGACACGCCAGGCGTCGTTCTCGTCGATGTCGACGCGGATGTGCATGGTGTCGGTGTCGCCCAGCAAGATGAGCGGGGTGCTCAGCGCGCCGGTAGTGGCGAACTCGCCGGCGCGGATATTGATCTTCAGCACGTCGGCGTCGACCGGGGCCCGCATCGTGAGCCGCTCGAGGTCGGTGCGCATCCGCTCGACCTCGGCCTGGGCCGACTCGAGATTGGCACGGGCGATGTCGAGATCGGGCTTCCACGCGCCGGCCTTGATGAGCGTCAGCTCGGCCCGGGCCTGCTCGACGCGGGTGTTCGCCGTCGCGACGGCGAAGCGCCGCGTGCTGAACTCGTTGGCGCTGATCGCACGCTTGTCGGGCAGGTTCTCGAAGAACGCCAGCTGGGCCTGGGCGTCGGAAAACTGGCTCTGGGCCTCGAGCAGCTTGGCCTCGGCGGGCGGCACGTCCTCGGCGCGGGGCATGGCGAGCATCCGGTCCAGCGATGCGCGGGCGGAGCGGGCCGCGGCCTCGCGGGCGGCGAGCTCGGACCGCAGGGCCCGGTCGTCGATGGTGAACAGCGGGTCGCCAGCCTTCACGCGGTCGCCCGCCTTGACGAGCACCTGCGTGACCACGCCCGCCGTGTGCGTGCCCACGGCGATGAACTCCGTCGAGGGCTCGACGAGCCCGGCGCCGGGCACGTTGGCCGAGTAGGGGGCGCTGGCCGGCTGGGCCACCGGGGGCATAACGGGCGTGGGCCGATTCTGGGCCGTGACGGTGTATACCGCCAGGAGCACGCCCAGCAGCGCGAGTATCGGGAGTCCGTACTTGATCATGGGTGGAGTCCTTCGGGCAAAAGCTGTTCGGGGTGGGTTCAGTGGTGGGCGGGAGCGGAGGGGGAGGCCTGGCCCGGCTTGTCGATGAACTCGACGATCCGGCCGTCGTCCATCTTCGCGATACGGTCGGCGAACTCGAAGATGCGGGAGTCGTGGGTGACGATGACCAGGGCCTTGGATTCGTCGAGGCCAACCTCCTTGAGCAGCCGCAGGACCACGTGACCGGTCTCGTGGTCGAGCGCGGAGGTGGGCTCATCGCAGACGATCATCCGCGGGCTGTGGACGAGCGCGCGGGCGATGGCGACTCGCTGCTGCTGGCCGCCCGAGAGCTGCCTGGGCAGAGAGCTTGCCCGATCGGCGAGCCCGACCCGGTCGAGCATCTCCCTGGCCTTCTTTACAGCGCTCGAGCGACCCTCGCCGTTGATGAGCAGCGGCACGGCGACGTTCTGAGCCGCCGTGAGCGCCGGAAGGAGATTGAAGGCCTGGAAGACAAAGCCGACGGTCCGGCCGCGGAACCGCGTCTTGTCGCGGCCGGACATGGCCGAGAAGTCCTCGCCGAACACGCGGCACTCGCCCGCGTCGCGGTCGAGAATCCCGGCGATGACGGAGATGAGCGTCGTCTTGCCGCAGCCCGAGGGGCCCACGAGCATCATGAGCTCGCCGAGCTTGATGTCGAGGTCGACGCCGCGGAGGGCCGTGACTTTCGTGCCGCCGGCCTCGAAGCTTTTGGTGACGCCCCTGCACGCGACGGCCAGGCCGTTGTACTGGCGTGTGGGCGGGGAGGATGGTGGTGTGCTCAGTGCGGTCATGAGTGTCTCGATGGCGCTCGGATCGTTGCGAGAGGGCGGACGGATTCAGCCTTTGAACACGATGGCCGGCTCCAGGCGAAGAACCTTGAGCATGCTCAGGGCCCCGGAGATCAGGCAGATCACCAGCAGAGCGGCGGCCCCCGCGACCGGCACATGCCAGGTCATCTTGAACGCCAGGTCCGTGGCAACGATCAGCCGGCCCATGAGGGCCGTGGCCCCCAGCCCGATGCCCAGGCCCAGAAGCGCCACCACCACGACCTGCACGCTCATCATGCCCACAAGCGTGGCGTTCCCGGCGCCCATCGCTTTGAGCGCGGCAAAGTGGCGGAGGTTGTCGAGCGTGAACGCGTAGAGCGTCTGGGCCGCGACGAGCAGCCCGATGACGAAGCCCAGTCCGACGGCGAGGCCGAAGTTGATCAGGATGCCGGTCTTCTCGAGGATGTACTTCGCCGTGCGGGCCTCGAACTCGTCGCCGGTGAGGGCCTCGAGCCCTGTTGCCCGCTTGATGTCGGCCTGCACGCGGATCGGATCGATCCCGGGCCGCACCTTCACGAGCACGAAGTTCATCAGACGCCGCTCGGGCGGGGCAATAGACAAAGCCCGGGTGTACGTCGTATAGATCACCGGGTCCCAGAAGAAGCTGCGCGACAGGCGCATCGTGCCGGCGACACGGAGCTCCTGGTCGTTGATGCTCAGGCGGTCGCCGACCCGGAGGGCTCGCGGAGCCGCCGCGAAGGCTCCCCGCGTCAGGCGCAGCTTGGTGTCCGCATCGCGGGCCTCGATGAACAGTGCCTTCTCCGTGCGGAGATCCTCGAGCTTGCCCTCGACCATCCCCGGGGGAGCGCCCACCAGCGTCGCGTCGTCGAGGCCGACGACGATAACGGTCATCTTGCGGCCGTCGGGGAGCTGGCCCTTGAGCCAGTTCTTGTAGATCGGCACGGCCCACTGCACGCCCTCGACGCCGCGCACTCGGTACAGCGCCGTGTCCGGCAGCGGCTTGGCGTCCTCGGAGAAGTCGACCTGCTCGTCCATGATCCAGAGGTCGGCCTGTCCCGAATCGCGGATCCAGGCGCCCGTCTGGCTGGCCATACCGATGAGGATCGAGCCCTGCTGGGTGATGAGCAGCGTGGCGAACGCCAAGCCCGCAACAAGGCCCAGGTACTTGAGGCGATCACCAAAGAGCATGAGCAGGGCCACCATGGTCACGGATAACGGCTCCGAGCCGCGCTTCAAGCACGGAAAACGATCGCGGGCTCGACGGAAAGGACGCTGCGGAGACTGGCCGCGATGGCCAGCGCGATGACCAGAACAATGCCGCAGGCGGTGAGCGCGAGCACCTCCCAGTGGAGCTGGAACTCCAGGTCGGTGCCGATGAAGGCGACAAAGAACAGCGCGGTGAGCCCGACGCCCACGCCGAAACCCTGCACGCCGACAATGACGGCCTGGAGCACGACCATGCGGACCAGCTGCGCGGTCGATGCGCCCATGGCCTTCAGCGCCGCCAGGTTCTTGAGGTTGTCCAGCGTGAAGAGATAGAACGTCTGGCCCGTGATCGCGATGCCGACAATACAGCCCAGCAGCACCGTGACACCGAAGTTCACCGGAATGCCCGTGTTGCGGATGAAATACCAGATCGTGCGGCTGCCGAACTCGACGCGGGTGTACGCCATCAGGCCCGTCTCGGCCGCGATCCGGGCCTTGACGGACATGGCGTCGGCCCCTGGGGAGAGCTTGGCCAGAAGGTACGAGACGCTGCGGCGTTCCGGGGGCGCAAACCGCTGCGCCCGCGAGAGGGTCGTATAGATGATCGGCTGGCTCAGGAAGGGACGCGGGTTGTCGCTAATGGCGACCACCCGGGCCCGGTGGTCGTTGAGTTCGATTGTGTCGCCCACCCCCGGCGTATGCACGCTCCCGTCGGGCCGCGTGGACGAGAGGAGCTTGACCGCGTCCAGCCGGTCGATAATCACCCCGTCGCTCTGGCGGAGATCCGAGAGGGCACCCTCGTGCATCTTCACCGGTCCGCCGATGAGCGATGCGTCGTCGAGGCCGACGACGATCGCGGTGCGGTTCTTCCCACCCTTGAGCGTGGCCTTGATGTTCGTCCGCATCAGCGGCACGGCCCACTCGACGCCCTCGACCCCCCGCACCCGTCCAAGCTGTGTGTCCGAGAGACTCCGCACGTCCTCGACAAACTCCGTCGCGGGGTCCGCGATGATCAGGTCCGCGTGCGGCAGGTTCTGGAAGATGCTCCGCGTGCGGCTCATCAGCCCGACAAAGATCGTGACCTGATGGCTCATCAACAGCGCCGCGAGCATCACGCCGCAGACAATGCCCAGGTACTTGGCCTTGTCGCCCAGGAGCATACGCATGGCGATGAAATTCACGAGGGCACCTCCAGGGAGTCGGGGTCCTTGAGCAGCCCGCGGAGCACCGCGGCGCACATCGTCGTTGCTCGCTTCTCGTGAGCTCGGAGGTCGACCCACGGGCAGTCCTCCCCGTGGGTAATCTCGAGCGACGCCACCCCGTGCACCCCGGCCCAGAGCGTCTGCGTGAGCAGTTCGGCGTCGCGGTACTCGTCGCGGAATCGCCCGGCCGCCAGTGCCTCGCCCACGGCGTGCCGAAAAAACGCGTAGGCGTCCTGATCGGGGTCGTTAAACAGCTCGATATCCTCGGCGTCCGGCGGGGCGATCGTCCCGAGGTTGGGCGTCATGAACATGAGCCGATAATGGTTGGGCCACTCTTTGCCGAAGCGGATGTACGTCATCCCGACCCGGTAGATGCGCTCGACGGGATCGGCGATCTCGGCAAGCTTTCCGAAGACCTCCGCTAGAGCGCCGAAGTCGTCGCGGCACAGGGCCTTGAGGATCTCGGTCTTGTCGGGGAAGTGGGTATACAGCGCCGGGGCCGTGTACCCGATGCTCTCGGCGATCTTCCGCAGACTCACGGCCTCGTACCCCCGATCGACGAACAACGCCCGGGCCGCCGCGAGAATCTTCTCGCGGACGGCACTCTGCTCGCGGGCTTGTCGGTCGGTCGGGGCCATACGGCGTTCATCCAATGAATGGCGTTTACTTTACACCGTTAGACTAGCTTATAGTGTTCGGTTGTCAAGTCTCGAGCAGAAAACAAGCGTTCCCCCCTCTCCGAGTCAACCCTTGAAAACGACCGCCGGCTCCAGCCGGATGACCTTCTGGATGCTCAGGAGGGCCGCAAGCGTGCAGATGAGCGTGACGGCGACGCCGGTGATCACCGGGATCTGCCAGATCAGCCGGAACGCGAGCTCCGAGCCCTTGGACACTACGGCGATGGCCGATCCCGCCCCGACGCCGAGGCCATAGCCGACGATTCCGACCAGCAGGGCCTGGAGCAGGATCATCCTGAGCAGCCGCCAGTTGCTCGCCCCCATGGCCTTGAGCGCCCCGAACTGCTTGAGGTTGTCGAGCGTGAAGTTGTAGAACGTCTGGCCCGCGATCGCGACGCCGACCAGGAAGCCGAGCATGATCGTGATTCCGAAGTTGATCGGGATGCCGGTGTACTTCATGAAGTACACCACCGTCTTCCAAGAGAACTCGGCGCTCGTATACGCGGCAAGGCCCGTCGCCTGCGTGATTGCCGCGCACAGGGCCTTGGGGTCGGTCCCGGGTCGGGCCTTGACCATCACGAAGCTCATCAGCCGCCGCTCCGAGGGGGCGAACTTCGTCGCTCGCGTGTATGTCGTGTAGACCACCGGCTGGCTCTGGAAGGTCCGCGACACGCGGCAGATCCCAGCGACCACAACACGGTTGTCGTTGAGCTCCAGATAGTCCCCCACCTTCAACGGCACCGGGCTCCCGACGGGCTTGCCCGTCAGCGGGTCGATCGGCGGCTGCTTGGCCAGCCGCGTTTTGGCACCCACCTCGTCGACGATCACGCTGTCGCTCCGGCGCAGATCTTCCAGCTTGCCCTCCACCATCACCGGCGGGCCGCCCATCAGCGTCGCATCGTCGATACCGATCACGTTGCAGGTCTGGAAGTTCCCGTTGTCCAGCCTTGCCCGCAGCAGCCCCTTGTACAGCGGCACCGCCCAGCCAACGCCCTCTACGCCCCGCACGCGGTACAGCATCGTGTCCTGCATGGGCTTGAGATCGTCGATGAACTGGACCTTCGGGTCCATCACCCACACGTCCGGCTGCGCGGTGTCCGACACGAACCCGAACGTGCGCGTCATCAGCCCGACAAAGATCGACGCCTGGAACGTGATCAAGAGCGACGCGAAGGCGATGCCCACGATAATGCCGATGTACTTGGCCCGGTCGCCCATCAGCATCCGCAACGCGACGAAGTTCATGCTCTGGTCCCTCGGCTCTGGTCCTGGCTGCACAAGCTGGCGATCGCCGCCAGTGAGAAATCGGTGATGTGGTCCGCAATCGCGTCGGGCGTTTCCGCGTCGTCCAGACGGATCGCGGGCATGACGTGCTCGACGACCGTGCGGCAGCGGTGGTAGAGCAGGCATTGGCCCACCACGCTCGCGCAGCAAAGCTGGACGCGAAGATCCGTCGCCCCCTCGCCCAGCAGCCGCCGCACTACGCCCTGCAGCATTAACGCCCGCGGCTTGATGTTCTTCTCCGCCAGCTGCGCGAGCGCCGGCGTCGGGTCGGTCATCTCGCGGGCGATGAGCCGGTCGTGCCACAGCGGCCGCCCGGTATCAAACACACGTTTGAGAAACTGACCGACGAACAGCCGCAAAACTTGCTCGGGGGGCAGCTCGGCCCCACCCGAGCCGCCCGGCGGGAACTCGGGGTGCCGCGCCATCGACAGCTCGTCGGCGTGCTGGAGCACCTGCGCATAAAGCTGTTCCTTGGAACCGAAGTGGTAGTTCACTGCCGCGACGTTGGCCCCGGCCTTGCCGCAGATCTCGCGGACCGTTGCCTCGGCGAAGCCTCGCTCCGCAAACACCTCGCCCGCCGCGTCGAGCAGCCGCTCGCGGGTGGTCTCGCTGATCGGCGAAGATGGAACGGGTGTTTCAAACATCGGTTTCAATCAAGCGTATGGCGCGGGTGGGTGCCGAGGCAACACCGCCCGGACCTGAGCTGGCCCACGGCCGATCCCGCGTCGTTGGCGACGAACCGAATTGAACATGGTTGAGCCGCGCGGCCGAGCCGGGCGGCAAGCTCGCAAATCTCCGCGGGCACAGCGGTCTGCGACAGCGGCTTGCCCGCTTACGTCCCGGCCGGCGGGAGGGCGGGCGTCTCTGGCCCCGCCGCGCTCGGCGGCTCGTCCCGCGTCTCGACGATCGTCCGCCGATCAATGTCGTAGACGAACAGCTTGCCCGCCTCCGCCTCCGTCACCTTGCAGGCCTTGTGCGAGCCGTCGCAGAGCGGAAACTTCTGGCTCAGGCCGCAGGCGCAGACGAAGATCGGCTTGTCGGAGGGCTCGATCTTGATCGGGCCGCCGTGCGTGAATCGGACGAGGCGGGGCATGTCGTACTCCGATGTGGCTGAAAGGACGGGTGGACCGGGCGGAAACGTCGATCGCAAGGCAAGTTCACACGGGCGCCGGGAGCGCATCGACGATGGCCATCAGGATGCCGTGGCTCGAGTCGGGCGCATACTCGCCAGCGCCGCTGCGCCGCGAGAGGATGCCTCCGCTCCCCGCCCGCGCAATCACTCGGTGGGCGCACACAGGCAGGAGGTTGCTCGTCACGTCCTCGGGTATGCAGTAGTCCCGCGAGTTGAGCACGGCCGTCGCACGGGCGGCCTGCGCAAGGGCCAGCACGCCGCGGGTCGAGAGCCCGACCTGCAGGTCCTCGCGCTCGCGCGTCGCCCCGGCGATCGCGATGATGTAATCGATCAACGTCTTGTCCAGCCGGACCGCGTCGACCAGACGCTGCAGCTCCAGGACGTCCGAGGCGTGCAGCGCCGGGCGGAGCGTCTGGAGCGCATGATCGCCCGGACGCATCGCCAGCACCCGCGCCTCGACCTCGCGCGACGGATACCCGAGGTGGATCCGCATGAAGAACCGATCGAGCTGGTTCTCGGGCAGCGGGTACGTTCCCTCAAAGTCGAACGGGTTCTGCGTCGCCACCAGCATGAACGGCTGGTCGAGCGGATACGCCCGGCCGTCGACCGTCACCGTGGCCTCGCTCATCGCCTCGAGAAACGCCGTCTGCGTCCGCGGCGGCGTCCGGTTGATCTCGTCGGCCAGCACGATGTTCGCGAAGATCGGACCCTTCTTGAACTCGAACACGCCGGCCATGCCCGCGTCGCCGGGCCCGTGCCCCCCGCTGCTCGCCTGTCCCCCGTGCCCGTTGCCATTCCCGCCGCCCGCCGGGCTCGGCGGCCGATAAATGCTCACGCCCAGAATGTCCGACGGCAGCAGGTCCGGCGTGAGCTGCACCCGGCTGAACGAACAATCCAGCGACCGCGCGAGCGCTGTCGCGAGTACTGTCTTGCCCACGCCCGGAACGTCCTCGATCAGCACGTGGCCCTTGGCCAGCAAAGCGCACAGAAGCTGATCCACCGCGCCCGGGTTGCCCAGGAACACGGAGGCGATGTTGTCACGCAGACGCTGGATCGGGCTGGACATGCGGATGAACCTTAGCCGGACGGTGGCCGCGACGGGCGGGGCGCGACCCGCGCTCGCGGCTCGTGCAAAGCCGCCGATGAGTCCTCGACGAACCCGCCCCCCGAACAGGAACAAACACCCAGGTCCAATACGCCACGCTCATCGCCTCGGTTGATGCCCGTCGAGGAGACTTCCGCGTGCATGGGCCAAAACGCCGGTTACTCTTGGGCCGCGTGGATATGCCCAAGGAACCAACCCCCCCGCCGCCACCGAGCCCGATGCTGGGTCGAGAACTCGGCGGCGACATGCCCTGCGTCGCCTGCGGATACAACCTGCGCGGTCTGTCCATCCGCGCCATGTGCCCCGAGTGCGGCACGCTGGTGCGAGCGACGATTCTCTCCATCGTCGACCCGCTGGCCAGCGAGCTACGACCGATCTTCTGGCCGCGGACGGTCAGTGCTGGACTAGTTCTCTGGGCCGGCGGGGCCGCGGCCGCCGTCCTCGCATCATGGCTGCCGCAGACGGCCGACTTCCTCGGCGTTCTGGGCATCCGTGTCGCGCGCCCCTCCGCGGCGCTGGGCGTCGCGACGGGCCTCACCGTCTCGATGCTCGGCTCGATCGCGCTGGTACGACCTCACGGGGCCATGCCGCGGGCGGCGTCGATCTTGGCGGCGCTCGCCACCGTCCTCTACATCCCCCTCATCGCGCTGCAGTGGCACTATCACGCCTCGGTCGAAAGCCTCGGCGGCACCCGCTATCTCGGCTTCTGGCGCCCCACGACCGACCAGACGCTCTGGATGCTCGGCTCCTGCGCCGCCATCGCGACGATCATCCTCTGCCAACGTCCCTCCGCCCGCCTGCTGGTGGCCCGAAGCCTCGTGCTCCGCACCGGCCGCGTCGATCGGCAGACGCTCGCCGCAGTCGCGCTCGCCGCTCTGGTCATGGCCGCGGGCGCCGCCCTCGGGCCGTTCACGCACTCGCCCACAGCCCTGCTCGTCGAATCTGCTCGCGTCGTGGGCGTGCTGCTGGTCACGCTCGGCGGCGTGCTGCTCTCGATTGGGGTCATGGGCTCGCTGGTCGATGCCGTCCGCATCGGTCAGGCGATCGTCTTCCCCAAACCCACGCTCCGCCAGGTCATCCGCGAAGGCCATACGCCCGGCACGTTCCGCGACCTGGCCAGCCCCGGCCCCCGCAAGGACGGCCCGCCATGACGCCCGCGCATCGCGACCGCTTCGACCGTTTGCTCCAGGATGTTGTCGACACCCTGCCCCCGGGCGTGCGGACACTCATCGAGCAGGTCCCGCTAGTCATCGAAGACCGGCCCGACCCGGAGCTCGTCAAGCAGCTCCTCGCCGAGGGCACGCTCGCATCCGCCTCCGACGCCGAGGAGCTCTGCGGCCTGCACACAGGCGTGCCCATCATCGACCGCTCCATCGAGGACCCCGATGGCTGGGGCATCCTGGGGGCCGACGGGTCCGGTCCGGAGACCGTCCACATCTTCCGCGAAGGCATCGTCTCGCTTGCCGGCGGCTGGGACGCGCCCCACGCCGACGAAAACGTCTACGAAGAAATTCGCATCACCGTGCTCCACGAGATCGGCCACCACTTCGGACTCGACGAGGACGACCTCGACCGGCTCGGCTACGCCTGAACCCGAGATGGACCAACCCGTCCGCCCGCCGTTCAGGGCGGCGTCTGCGCAAGCTGCTCGACCATCGCCTTCGCCTCGACGCTCCCGAGGCGGGCGGCCGTCCGCGCGAACCCGGCGGCCGCGTCCGGCTGCTTGGCCCGCTGGCTCCAGAGCGCCGCCTGATAGAACACCTCGGCGTCGGCCGGATACACCTTCGTCGCCCCGGCCCATGCCCGGGCCGCGTCGTCGGGGCGAGAGAGCAGACCGAACGACTCGCTCAGGAGCGCGAGCACAGCCTTGCCGTTCCTCGTGCCCTCATCAAGAGCCAGAAGCAGCTTGGCCGCCCGCTCGGGATCGCCCTGCCGATTGGCCACGCGGGCCTCGACGATCCGCCACCGTGCAACCTCCGGCTGGAGCATCCGTGCCTTCTGAAGATGCTGCTCGGCGAGCCCGAGTCGGTTCTGCTGCACCGCGAGCTCGGCCATCGTGCCCCACGCCTCCGCGAGGTCGGGCTTGAGCTTCGCCGCCCGCAGCAGGCTCGCGTTCGCCGCCTGCGTGTCGCCGGTCTTGATCTGCATCATCCCGAGAAACAGCGGATACCGCGCCTCGGCCGGGTCCAGCACCTGGGCCATCCAGTAGTGCTCGACCGCCCGCTCCGGCTTGCCCGCCATGTTCGCGCATGTTCCGGCCTCGAAGTGCAGCTGGGCCCCAACCGGGTTCCTCACCACCGCACCAGACTTCGTCGTCGAATCCATCCCCGGACTGGGTTTTATCGCCGGCACGCCCATGAGCGCGATCGCCGCCTCGTACTGCTCGTACGCGGGCCCGAACTTCTGCTCTCCCAAGAGCGACTGCGCATACGCCACGCGCACACCCTGGTCCGTTGGCGAACGCTCCGTCAGCCGCCCAAGAATCGCCGAAGCCTCCGGAAACTGCTTCTGCCGCATGTACGTCGCGGCGGCCTCGAGCCCCGCCTCGACGCTCTCGGCGACCGTCGCTCGGGGCTGCGCGGCGGACACGCCCGTGGGCGTCGACCCCACCACGCTCTTGCCCACCATGATCGCCACCACCACAAGGCCCGCCGCCATGCCCGAGAGCGAGGCGAGCAGGGCCTTGCGCCCCTTGGGCGCGCACGACGGCCTCTGGTCGGGCGCGGTCCGAACTCGATCACCGGAAGTCGGGGTCATCATGACAACGATATCGGCCGTCGGCGGGCCGACCTGAATCTCTCCGCGCCCTCCATTCCACACCTCCGCGACCGAGCACCGATCGGTCTCCCCAGACGGGGGGATCGCCCGGGCTTTCCTACACTCGACCCCGACCCAGCCCCGAGTCCATCGTTCGAGACCGATCATGTCCGCCCATCCGACCAATCAGGCCACCACCCCCCCCTCCCCCGGCACCTCCGACGGCCCCACCAAGGCCTACCAGCCCGCGGCCGTCGAGCCGGTCATCACCGCCAAGTGGGCCGCCTCGGGCGCGTTCCACCCCGACCCGCAGCGCGTCCTCCGCGGCGAGGCATTACCGTACTCGATCGTTATCCCGCCGCCGAACGTCACCGGCGCGCTCCACCTGGGCCATGCGCTCAACAACACGCTCCAGGACATCCTGACCCGGGCCCACCGGATGATGGGCTACGAGACGCTTTGGATGCCCGGCACCGACCACGCCGGCATCGCGACCCAGGCCGTCGTCGAAAAACGCCTGCTCAAGGAAGAGGGCAAGCGCCGCAAGGACTTCGCCCGCGAGGAGTTTATCGCCCGTGTCCAGCAGTGGAAAGACCAGTACGAGGCCCGCATCACCGCCCAGCTCCGCGCCATGGGCTGCTCGTGCGACTTTGACCGCCAGCGCTTCACAATGGACGACATCTGCGCAAGGGCCGTCCGCGAGGCCTTCTTCATCCTCTTCCGCGACGGCCTGATCTACCGCGGCAAGCGGCTGGTGAACTGGGACCCTGTCCTGCAAACGGCGGTCGCCGACGACGAGTGCTACGACGAAGAGGTCGATTCGAACTTCTGGTACCTGCGGTACCCGCTTGAATCGCCCGTCAGGCTTCCGGGCGGAGAGACGATCGACCACGTAACGGTCGCGACGACCCGTCCGGAGACGTTTCTGGGCGATTCCGGCGTGGCAATGAACCCGGGCGATCCGCGCGCCGCCGCGCTGAGCGGAAAGCACGTGGTCCTCCCGCTCGTGGGGCGACGTATCCCGATCGTCCTCGATGACTATGTCGTCTTGCCGGCGGCCATGGCCAAGACCGAGGAAGCTCGGAACGACCCCAAGGCGGCGTTCGCCACCGGCTTCCTCAAGGTCACGCCCGCCCACGACAAAAACGACGAACAGATCGGCCTCCGGCACACGCTGGCCGCGATCAACATGATGTCGCCGGATGGCCGCGTATCCGACAAGCACGGCTGGAGCGACGTCGGCCAGGCCGGCGAGTTCCTCGGCAAGACAATGGCCGAAGCCCGCAAGGCCATCGCCGCCAAGTTCAAGGAGCTGGGCTTGCTCGAAGAGGTCCGGCCGTACCGCCAGACGATCTCGCACTCGGACCGCAGCAAGGCCGTGATCGAGCCGTATCTGAGCGACCAGTGGTATGTGAAAGTCACCGACGAAAGACTCGCCGCAGCGGCAAACCGAGCCCTCCAGCCGGAGCAGCGGTCGCAACAGAGCCTCTCGCGTGAGCGAGAGACGCCGACCGACCAACCCGAAGCACAACCACCTCTCGCTCACGCGAGAGGCTCTGATGAATCAGGCGACGGCGCGATGACCTTTCACCCCGCCCGCTACGCCAAGACCTTCGAGCACTGGCACGACAACATCCGCGACTGGTGCATCTCGCGGCAGCTTTGGTGGGGGCACCGGATTCCGGTGTGGACAAACCAATCGCGCAGCCACAACCTCGCCACGCTGGAGACGCTGCGGGCATGGCAGGCCGACGGCCACATTTCCACCGCGCTCGCCGCCCCCGATCCCGGCGACGCGATCAACTCGAGGATCCCCGACAACCTCCACAACGTCTGCGTAAGGCATGATGGCAGCGCCGAGGTGATCGCGTTCCTTGAGGCCAACGGCTTCACGCAAGACCCCGACGTGCTCGACACCTGGTTCTCCAGCGCCCTCTGGCCCATGAGCACCCTGGGCTGGCCCGACTCGTCCCAGTCGCCCCAGACCGCCGGCCTCCTCGAAGCCTTCAACCCCACCAGCGTCCTCTCCACGGCCCGCGAGATCATCACGCTGTGGGTCAGCCGGATGACGATGATGAATCGCTACCTGCTCGGCGAGGGGAAAGGCCACGGCCCCGTTCCCTTCCGCGACGTCTTCATCCACGCCGTCGTACAAGACGGCGAAGGGCGCAAGATGTCCAAGAGCCTCGGCAACGGCGTCGACCCGCTGGACATCATTGAGTCCCACGGCGCCGACGCCATGCGCTTTGTCCTCTGCCAGATGACCACCCAGACCCAGGATGTCCGCATGCCCGTGGTGCGAGATGCCAAGAGCGGCAAGAACACCTCGCCCAAGTTCGACCTAGGCCGAAACTTCTGCAACAAGCTCTGGAACGCCTCACGCTTTGCCATCGGCATGCTGCCAAGAGAGACCGCCGGGGACCGGCGGGGCACCCAGGAGCCCATCGACCCCGCGGCCCTCTCGCTTGTAGACCGCTGGATGCTCTCCCGCCTGGCCGCCACCACCCGGCACATCGACACGCTCCTCAAGAACTACGAGTTCAGCGACTACGCCGAGGCCATGTATCGCCTGCTCTGGTGGGACGTCTGCGACTGGTATCTCGAGGCCGTCAAGCCCACCATCGCGGCCTCGCCCGCCCAGCAGGCCGTGCTCGCCCACGCGCTCGAAACAGTCGTCCGCCTGCTGCACCCCATCATCCCGTTCATCACCGAGGCCGTCTGGGAGCAGCTCAGAACTGTCGCGACACCCCCCATCGCCGGCTTCTCCCTGGGCGACTCTCGCACCGGCCTGCTCTGCACGGCGGCCTGGCCGCGTATCGACGACCGCTGGATCGACACCGACGGTGAAGGGACCTTCGAGTCTCTCCGAGAGCTCATCAGCGCCGTCCGCAACGCACGCAGCGAGCACCAGGTCCTGCCCAAGCGCCGCATCACGCTTCACGCCTCCGCCCTGGCCCTGGGTCTCACCGCCCTCGCGCCGGGGCTGGTCGAGACGCTCGCGGGCGTCGAGCTCATCGACCCGCGGCCCCCCGCGGCGGGCGTCCCCGCCGTCGCCATCCGCGCCATGGGCCAGGAGATGCAGCTCTCCAACCTCGCCGACGCGATCGACGCGGGGGCCGAGAAGGAGCGGCTGAGCAAGCAGCTCGAGCAGCTCACCAAGAGCGAGGCCGCCCTCGCCGGCCGCCTCAATAATCCCGGCTACGCCGAGCGGGCCCCGGCCAAGCTCGTCGAGGAGTCCAAGGCCCAGCTCGTGAAGATCCAGACCGAACTCGCCGCCGTGCGAGAGAGGTTGAAGGCGCTGTGAGCACGACCAGGCATAGTGGCACAGAGGTACGAAGGCACAAAGCAAACCGAGGCGGGATGCCCTTCTACCGCTTCTTGGCCATCGTGAGTGTGTGCCTCTTCATACTCCAAAGCTCCGCCTGTTCCTCCGCCCGCCCGGGTGCCCCCAGCGCCGGGCCCGGCGTCGCGGCGTCGCCCGTTGCCCAATCATCAGCCGGCCCGCTCGCTCACCACACAGTCGACTCCGTCGAGGACTGGACCTTCAACGGCTCCCCCGGACGCATCATCCGCACGGCGAACTACCGCATCTTCACCACCCAGCCCGAGACCGTCCTCAGCGCCCGCGTCCCCGGCTTCGTCGAGGCCGCCCTCGAACGCTACCGCACCGCCCTGAGCACGCCCGGCACCTCCCTCCCCGAGCCCGAGCTCAAGCTCGACACGTTCCTCATGCGCTCCCGCCCCGACTGGGTGGTGCTCACCAAGTCCCTCACCGGCGACCAGGCCGACCTCTTCCTCCGCATCCCCCGCGGCGGCTTCGCCTTCGGCGGCAAAGCCCTCATGTTCGACATCGGCCCCCGCGACACCCTCGCCGTTCTGGGCCACGAGGGCTGGCACCAATACACCCAGCGCACCTTTAGGCACCCCCTCCCCATCTGGCTCGAAGAGGGCTTGGGCACGTACATGGAGGGCCACCGCTGGGAAGGGCCGTCGGGGACCGACGTCCGCTTCCTTCCCTGGTGCAACGTCGAGCGGTTCGACCAACTCCGCGCCGTCGAAGCCCAGGGCCGGCTCATGGATCTGATGGACCTGCTTGAATCCACGCCCGCCGAACTGCTGGCCGTCCGCGACGACCGGGCACTTACTTTTTACGCGCAGGTCTGGGCGCTGACCCATTTTCTGGCCGAGGGTGCCGGGGGCAGGTACCGGCCGGCCCTGGGCGAACTGCTCGCCGACGCCGCCGCGGGCACGGTCACGCGCCGCGTGGCCCAGGCGTTCGGGCCCCAGCGGGCCGGCGCGATTGTCGCGCAGCGTCGCGGCCCGGCGGTCTTCATGGCGTACTTCAACCCCGACCTTGAGGAAGCCGGCCGCGAGTACGACGCGTTCCTGCGTCGGCTCGTCCAGCCCGGCTCCCGCGGCCCGATTGTGGCCGGCGAGTCGCCCATGAAAGCGGTTGCAGACTGACAAGTCCGAAAATCGCGTCGCGTCGTGCCCCGGGCCCGGATCCTGCGCAGACATCAATCAAGCCCTGACAAAGCACGTTCGGCGACCGAATCGCGGGCTTTCTTGGTCGCCCGATTCGCCATGGTTTATTCTTTCTAGCCTGCCCGGGATCAACCGCGGGGGCTTCCGCGTCGAATCAGTGTCGGCCCGGCGATTCTCGCCGGCGATGGGGCTCTGGCCGCGACCGGCCTGCCCGAGTGTGCATCAGCCTGAGGAGTTCGCATGTCGCGACGGATCCTTGTCGGCGGGTATCGGGCGGTCGCGAGCTCGCTGCTCTTGACCATTGTCGGCTTGGCGGCGTCGGCCACGCCCGCGCGGGCCGATGCACCGATCTTCCTGCAGTGGTTCGAGACCCGCTGGTCCACAATGGAGTACCGGATCCCGGACTTCTTCATGGCCGGCTACGAGGCGACGTGGATTCCCCCGATCTTCAAGGCGTCCGACCCGACCAGCGCCGGATTCGACACCTTTGATCGCTTCGACCTGGGTTCGCCCGGCGCTGAAACCGCTTACGGTACTCAGGCCGGGCTCCAGGCCGTTATCAACGAGTTCCATCAGACCTCGTCGCTGGTCTACCCCGACCTCGTGATGAACCACAACTCGGGGCGCAATAACTCCAACGACTTCTTCAACGCCGGTGGCTACCCCGGCTTCGCCATGCGCATCGGCGCCGACTTTTGGGGCGACTTCAACAACGGGGCGACGCAGTCCTACAGGCCCCAGGACGCCGATTACAACCTCTGGGCCGGCGACCTGGTCGGGCTGATCGATATCGCCCACGAGAAGAACTACCAGTTCATCCGCCAGCCGACGGCCGCAGGCAACCCGCAGAACATTCCCGCCGGAACAGTCCGGAACCGTCCGGACCCGAGCAACGCTCGCTTCTATCCCGATCTCTCGTTGCCCCCTTTGACGGTGAACAACCCCGGGCGTCCCGCGGCCCCGGCGACGGACAACCCGGCACGCTCCGTCGTAGCGCCATTCAGCACGCAGATCTATCCGTACAACCTGGCGAGCCCGCTCGCGGGCGACCCGGTGCCCGAGAACGCCACCTCGTACCTGACGCGCTCGACCCAGTGGCTGCTGGAAGTCATCAAGGTCGACGGCTTCCGGCTCGACGCGGCCAAGCACATCCCGCACTGGTTCTGGGATCAGTACTGGGACACGGCCGTCTTCAACCGGCGCAAGAACTTCTCGGGCCAGAGTGTCACGCCCTTCAGCTTCGGCGAGGTCGTCTCGGGCAACACCGCGACGGCCCAGTACACCCGCAAGGACGGCTTCGGCAACCGCGATGCGCTGGACCTCAACGGCGCGGGCCAGCTCCGCGACCTGCTAAACTCTGGGGGCTTCGGCACCTGGCAGAGCGTGCTCAACGCCCACCTTGACACCGCCGACGATGGCTTCAACAACGGCACTCTGGGCGTCAACCACGTCTTCAGCCACGACAATGGCTCGACGGGCGACGGCGGGTCGGCCCCCCCGCTGCCCGGGCCCGAGCGCTACGCCCTGCCGCAGCACGCCTATCTGCTCATGCGACCGGGCCCGGCGATCATCTACCACAACTCCCGCGAGTTCATCGACCGCTTCCAGTTCCGCGGCTTCTGGCCCCGCGAGGGCAACCCCACCGCCCTGGGCGCTCCGGACCAGAATCTCACGAACCTGATCCGCATCGCCAACCAGTATGCCCGCGGCGAGTTTACCGTCCGCAACGGCATCGTCAGCGACGCGTTTGTCTTCGAGCGCCGCCGCAATAACGGGCCGGGTCTCTTCGAGGCCAACGTGCTCGTCGCCGTCAACGACTCGTTCCTCAACGGCTCGGTCACGTTCAACGTCTACACGTCGTTCCCCGCCAACACGCGCTTGCAGGAACTCACCGGCAACGCGGCCGATCCGCTGGTGGACCCGAGCAACCAGGTCCCGGACGTCATCGTGACCCAGGCGTTCAATGGCGCCAACCCCGCCGTCGCCGGGTCGCAGAGCTGGGTCACCATCACTGTCCCGTACAACCGGAACTCGGCCGGCGTGACGCACCACCGCGGCTACGTCATCTACGGGCCCGCCGTCCCCGGCGGGACGCTCGAGGCCCGGCGGGCCGACGGCTCGGCGCTTACGAGCCTGATCCCCGCCGACCCGGCGAGCGTGCCCTCGTACCGCCGCCGGCTTACCAGCATCCCCGTGGTCGACACCAGCTCGTTCGAGCTCCGCCTGACGACCACCAAGACCGACCCGCTTGATCCGAACTGGGACGACTTCGCCTGCTTCCGCATCGACGGCGGGTTCCCTTCCGCCGGGGTAGCGTTGGACTTCAACGACTTCGGCGGCGGGCCGGACTTCCCCGAGTCCGACCCCTACATCCCGCGCTTCGAGGCCTTCCGCACCCAGAGCCAGCCGCTGTTCGGGACCGCCAACGCCAACGGTCTGTACCGACAGACCATCGATACTTCGAGGCTCGCCGAGGGATACCACTTCATCCGCGCCGTCGCGTTCCGCAGGCGGCCCAGCAACACCGACCCGCTCTTCGGCGACTTCCGCCGGGTGATCTACGTCGACCGCTTCGCGCCCGCCGTCACGCTCGTCGACGCCGCTTCACCGATCCTTTCGCCCATCACCACCCTCCGTGTGGCGGCGGCGGACCGAACCACCCAGCGCGTCTGGATCATGCTCAACGTCCCTGTTGGCACCGACCCGCTCACACTGCTCAACGTCCCGGGCAACCTGGCGAGCCAGTACGACCGCCTGGAGTGGCGCCGGCAGGTCAGCGGCCTGCGCTCGGGGGCCAACACCGTCACCGTGGTCGCCGAAGAGATTACGGGGCGGCGGAGTGTCACGAGCTACAACGTGACCGTCAGCGTCGGCTCGGGCGACATCAACCGCGACGGCGTGGTGGATCTGAGCGACCTCTACGCCGGCTTTGCCGCCCTGAGCGTCGCGAACCCCGTGTACGACTCGGCGGGCGACATCAACGCCGACGCGGCGTTCAACACGCTGGACATGCGGCTTCTGGAGCGGCTGCTGCGCCCCGGCGAACTGCAGAACATGACCACGCCGCAGCGGTGACGCAGACCGGGCAACGGAGTACGGGAACTCCGCATTGCGCGCCGGTTCACGACGCCGCTCGCGTCATCGGGGTGGACTCGCTCGCACAACCTCGAGCCGCGGGCGGCGAGCGGGCGTTTGACACGGATTCTCGTTCAGGACACGCGTTCTCGCAAGTCGAAATAGCGGCCAGAGAGCCAAGCTCCACGCGGAGCGTGGAGGTACCTCGACGCACGAGCTCAAGCGAGAATCCGTATCAATCGTGCGTTGCGGCGACGCGTTTTCCCGAGCCCGCTTCGGGGCCCGGCTGAACGCCCAGGTACGTCAGCACGCGTTCGGTGATCCGCCGGTTGATGGGGCCGGCGACCATGGCACCGTAGTAGCGTTTGTTGCGGACGAGCTCGGGGCCCGGGTCGTCGACGACCACGAGCACGACGATGCGAGGGTCGTGGGCGGGTGCCCCGGCGATGAACGAGACGTTATACTGCCCGCCGAAGTAGCCGTCGGCGCCCTTGGGACGGCGTTTGCCCTCGGGCGCCAAGCCCAGGGGGGCGCGGGCGGTGCCGGACTTGCCGAAGGCCTCGAAGCGGAAGGTCTCCGACCCACCGTCCTTCTTGCCGGCAAGCCGTTCGTCGAGGTTGTGCGTCACGCCGCGCATGGTCTCGCGGGTCAGTTCTGCGACGCGCTTGGGCAGCACGCGCACGCCGGGATCGTCGAGGCCCGCGACGGTGTCGATCGCGGTGAGACGGATGGTGGGGATGGTGCCGGCCAGCTCGCCCTTGCGGCAGAAGGCGCTGAAGGCCCGGGCCATCTGCACCGGCGTGACGGCGACCTCGTAGCCCATGGCGACGGAGGTCTGGGTGTACTTGCTCCAGGCCTTCGGGCGGGTCACCAGGCCGGGCGACTCGCCGGGCGGGCCCAGGCCGGTCTTCGAACCGAAGCCGAACTTGACGATGGCATTGCGGGCCTGCTCGAAGCTCAGGCGGCTGACGCCCTGGACCATACCGATGTTCGACGAGTTGACCAGCACGTCGGTCCAGACCATCTGCGGACGTTTCTTCACGTCGCTGATGGGACGGCCGTAGGGCGTCTGCCACACGCCGTTGTGGGTGTTGAACCACTCACCGGGACTTACGACTCCGGCCTCAACGGTTGCCGACCACATGAAGGGCTTGAAGGTCGAACCGGGCTCGTACAGGTCGACGAGGCAGCGGTTGCGCGACATATCGGGGCCGAACTTGGCCAGATCGTCCTTGCCGATAATGCGGTAGCGGACGCCGTCGCCGCCCGTGGCGATCGGGTGGGCCCAGTCATAGTCCTTCATGCCCGTGGCTTCGCGGATGAAGTCGACCATTCCCAAGACCTCGCCCGAATACGGGTCCAGGACGATGCAGCGACCGCCGGCGGCGTCGGCGATTTCGACGCCGCGGGTAAGCTCGTCTTGGACGATGCGCTGGATCTCGAGATCAACCGAGAGACGAACATCTTGGCCGCGCTGCGGTGGCGAATAGCCGCCGGGAAAGACCCACATGGGGTCGCCCTGGGCATCCCGGACGTACTGGAAACGGCCCGGGGCGGGCTGGAGCTGGGCGTCGAGGAGTCGCTCGGCCCCGACCTCGCCGGCGTGGTCGAAATCGACCCGGCCGCGGATCTTGGCGACCAGGTCGCCGCCGGGCGTATCGCGGACCGAGCGGGTTTCGAGGTGGACGCCGGGGATGGGCTTGTCGTTGAGCCGCAGGTCCTTAACGGTGGCGATGCGCCAGTCTTCGAGGATGTCGGAAACGGCGACGAAGCGCCTGTGCTGGAGCTGGGCTGGGATCTTCGTCTCCGGGTCCTCGGGCATGGGCGAGCCGTCGACACGCTCGTTGTGCTCGATGGCTGGCACGATGCGGGCCGCGAGCTCCTCGGGCTTAAGGTCCAGGGCCTTGGACAGGGCGTGGATGGCGTCGCCGGGCGGGATGGGGAAATGCACGGGATCGACGAAGACGCGCTGGCCGAAGGAGGTCGAGGCAACAAGGCGACCACGCCGATCCAGCACGTCGCCTCGGACGGCGGGCTGGGATCGGGTGGTAAGGCGGTCGGACATGAAGCCCGCGAGGCGGTCGCCCGGGGCGACCTGGAGCTGGACGACACGCCCGAGCATGACCAGCAGAAGCGCGACGACGGCCCCGGCCGTCAGCAGCGCGACGGCGTCGACTCGCGAGCGGGCCGCGACTTCTTGAGACGGGGCGGGAGCGGCGGGAGCGGGGAGTGCGGGCGGGGCGACAGGGGGCGGATCTTGGATTGTGGGCACGGAAGGCTCTCTCCCCGCGGGTGGCTCAGCGGTCGGTGTCGTCGATGGGCTTGGCGGTGATGGCGGTCTTCAGGGCGGCCTGGGTTTCCAGGCGGACCAGCGCGATGTATCGCTCGGGGGAAACCGGACGCAGCGGCCCGAGTGCGAGCACGCGGTGCTCGACCTGCTCGGGGGTGATGCGAGACGCGATCTCCGAGCGCAGACGCCAGAGCGTCTTATCGTGCTCCTCGACGCGCTCGGTGGCCCGGGCAGAGGCGTTGGCGAGCTGCAGGCGAGCCGTGCGGATGCCCAGCTGCGCCGCCGCGACCGCGCCAACGCTCAGGATGAGGAAGACAACCTTGGGAAACACGTTCACCTCGCGGGGATGCGGAGCTGCTGGCCGACCTTGAGCGAGTTGGGATCGACGCCGCGGTTGGCATCGGCGATATCGCGCCACCGGCCGGCCGAACCCAGCGTGCGGCGTGCCACCTGTTCGAGAACGTCGCCCTTCTTAACGGTGTAGGTGCTAAAGGCGGACCGGGCCCCCGGGACGGCGGGACGGGTCCCACCGGCAACGCGGGTGTCGCGGCCTGGGCGGGCGTCGCGGCTATCGGGCTTGGCGGGGGTCGGCCCTGGCTTGGCACCCGGCACCGTGGGCTGGGGATTGTGCCTGGCCTCGGGAGAAAGGACGGCCTCCCCGAGCAGGACGTCTCTGGGCGGGAGCATGAGCGTGACACCCGAGCGCATCGCGCCGTTGTCGGCGATCTTGCCCTTGTTGTAGTCACGGAGCTTGGGCCAGAGCGTTCCGTCCCCATAGACCGAGCGGGCGATAGAGAAGGCGCTCTCGCCCTCGCGGACGTCGTGGCGCTTCATGGGTTGGGAAGACAGCGGCTTGCCGCCGGGGCCGACCGTGTCGGTGAGGCCTGCAATTTCGGCAGAAAGTTCGGACTTGGCGAACGTGAGGTCGGGGACCATCTCGAACTGGTCGTGCGGAAGAGCCGGATCGGCCGGAGCGGCGGTCCGGACGACCGTCGGCTCGGCGGTGGGCGGGAGCGGGGCCGTCGGGCCGTCGGTCTGTGCGACCAAGGCGGGCTGCGGGGCGACGCCGGGCAAGGGGACGCGCGTCGTCCCTGCGGCGGCCGCGGTCTCGCTCTCGATGATCTGGGCGGGGGGCTTGAGGCCCTTGGGGCTTGCGCCCACCTGCTTGCTGGAGGCGACCTGGAGCTCCGAGGATTGCTCGACGGAGCGGGCCTTGCTCAGGTGGTCGCTGAAGAGCACAGCGAGCACGAGCACCAGGGCGAAGCCGACGATGAGCGCAAGCTTGTGTTCACGGGTCACGGCGGGCGCATCCTTGCTCTACAGGTCCTTGCGGATCGGCTCCCGCGGACATCCGTTGCCGCGGAACACAGCCGAACCTTCCAGGAGAAACACTCTATCACCAACGGGGGCCAGAACCTCTGGGCGGGCGTTTCCGCCCGGCCCAGTCATTGTCGGATCCGCTTGGTCGACCGCACTAGAAAAGCACGCGGATCGCCCGGAGCTTGGCCGACCGGGCACGGGGGTTGAGCCCGAGTTCCTGGTCGCTTGCGGTGACTGGCTTGCGGGTCAGCTCGGCAGCCACGCCCCGCTCGACGAGCCTGGCGAAGGACTGCTTCACCGGGCGGTCTTCCAGGGAATGGAAACTGATGACACCGACTCGCGCTCCGCCCTTGAGCCACGACCGGACTCCGCCGACCGCCCCCCCGCTGCTGCCTGCGCTGGATGCTCGCTCAACGGCGCTGAGCAGCGCGTTGAGCGAACCCAGTTCGTCGTTCACGGCGATGCGCAGCGCCTGGAAGGTTTTGGTCGCCGGATCGATCGAGTGGCCCGGGCGGCGCGAGGGGAGTGCCGAACGGACGACGGAAGCAAGCTGCGCGGTCCTTGATATCGGACCCGTCGCCCGCGACTGCCCAATTTTGGACGCGATCCTCTTGGCCAGCGGCCAGGGCTCCTCGCCGAAATCGCGGATCATCTCGGCGAGTTCGAGTTCCGGCAGGGTGTTCACCAGTTCGGCGGCCGTGATCGGGGCCGACGGATTGAGTCGCATGTCCAAGGGCCCGTCGCGGCTGAACGAGAATCCTCGGGAGGCGTCGTCCACCTGGGGGGAGGCGAAGCCCAGGTCGGCGAGAACCAGATCGGCGCTCAGGCCCGCACCGGCAAGGATGCGCGGGGCGTCGGCGAAACTGGCGTGGTGAGTGACCACCTTGGGGGGGCTGGTGAGAGCGTTTACACGGGCGGCGGCCCGCTCGAGGTTCCCCGGGTCCAGATCGAAGAGCACGAGCGTGCCGGTCGGGCCGATCCGCTCGGCGATGGCGACGGCGTGGCCCCCGAGGCCGGCCGTGGCGTCGACGGCTGTCTCGCCGTGAGCCGGGGCCAGAAGTTCGAGCACCGGTTTGAGGAGCACGGGGATATGGGTCGGGGCGGGGTCGGCCATCGGGCGAGCGTACGTCCGTGCCCGCGGGCGCGGGCGGGCAACAATCGCTCCGATGATCGTCTACCTCAACGGCCGCCTGATGCCCCTGGAGCAGGCGAGGATCAGTCCGCTGGACCGCGGGTTCATCTTCGGCGAGGCTATTTATGAGGGGCTGCGGGCGTTTGTGCCGCCGGGAGCGCGGGAGCCGCGGATCGTCGGGGCACGGCTGCACGCCGAGCGGATGAACGCGGGGCTTGCGGCGGCGGGGATCGGATTCAACGCGTTCACGCTGTTGGAGCCGACGCTCGAGATGCTGCGGGCCAACCGGATGCCTGAGGCGTTTGTGTACTGGCAGGTTTCCGGGGGCACACCGGGGGCGGGGGACCCGCCGCGTTACCGGGTGGCACCGGCGGGGATCGAGCCGACGGTGTTTATGTATTGTTCCTCGCAGCCCGCGCTGGCGGGGCTGGGTGGCTCGGGGTCGCCGCCGCGGCGGCGTGTGATTGTCGCGCAGGATGTGCGGTGGATGCTCGGGCAGATGAAGAGCACGTCATTGATGGGGAACGTGCATGTGGCGCGGCTGGCGGCGGCGGCGGGGGCCGACGAGGCTGTGCTTGTTCGCGATGCAAAGGTGGTCGAGGGGCTGGCGACCAACGTGGTGATGGTGGTCGAGCGAGGGGGGCGGGAGGAGGTCGTGACGCCGACGCTGGACTCGGCGCCGATGCTCGCGGGGGTGACTCGGCGGCTGCTGCTGGACTTTGCGCCCGAGATCGTCGAGCGGCCGGTGCTCGAGGTGGAGGTGGCGACGGCTCGGGAGGTGATGATGGTCGGGACCACGACGTACGTCACGGCGTGCACGCACGTCGACGGGCGGGCGGTGGGCGACGGGGACGCGGGGCCGGCGGCGCGGCGGCTGTTCGCGGCGCTGATGGATGGGATTCTGGCGGGCCGGGATGTGTAGGGCGATCGGGTCGGCGCGTGCCGCGAGCTATTCAGAACGCGGTGGTCGGGATGGCCGTCATGGTCAAGTCGTCGCCCGCGCCATCGCGGGATTCGAGCAGGTCGTGGGCGAGGGCGGCGATCATGGCGGCGTTGTCGACGCAGTACTCCATGCGCGGGAGGCGGACGTCAAGGCGCTGGTCGGCGGCGAGGACGAACAGGCGTTCACGCAGCAGCGAGTTGGCGCTCACGCCGCCGCCGACGAGGACGGTGCGGCAGTCGGGGTGCTGCTCGAGGGCCCGCTGGAGTTTGAGCATGACGGAGGCAACGGCGGCGAGCTGGAAAGTGGCGGCGACGTCGGCGGCGGGCATGGTGGGGGCGGGAGCATCGCCGCGGGCGAGCTTCTTTTCTCGGGTGCGCTGGGTCTCGGGGACACCGCGATAGGCGTAGATCGCGGCGGTTTTGAGGCCCGAGAAGGAGAAATCGAGGCTGCCGGGGGCGATGCGTGCGAGGGGGAATCCCCCCCGCTGCTCGCCGAGGGCAACGCCGGTCCGGGCGAGTTTGTCGAGGCTCGGGCCGCCGGGGAAGGGCAGAGCGAGGATGGCGGCGACCTTGTCGTAGGCCTCGCCGACGGCGTCGTCGATGGTTGCGCCGATGCGGGTCGCGTTGAGTATCGATTCGCAGCGGTACAGCGACGTGTGCCCGCCGGAGACGACCAGCCCCAGCGCCGGGAATGCGCACGGGGCGGGGACGGCGCCGGGCGGGCCGATGAGGCCGGCGATGAGGTGGGCATGGACGTGGTCGACGCCGATGACTGGGACGCCGAGGGTGTACGCCAACGCCTTGGCGGCGGCGACGCCGACTAAGAGCGAGCCGATGAGCCCGGGGCGATTGCCGACGGCGACAGCGTTGATGTCTCCGAGCGAGACGTTTGCTGCATCGAGCGCGGCTCGGACAACAGGAAGGATGCGTTCGGCGTGGGCCCGGCTGGCGATCTCGGGGACCACGCCGCGATATTCGGCGTGGAGGTCGTGCTGGGCGGCGACGACGTTCGAGAGCACGTGACGGCCGCGCTCGACGACGGCGGCGGCGGTCTCGTCGCAGCTGGTCTCTATGCCCAGAATGAGGCGCGGGCCGGTCACGGGGTCGGTGCCGGCTCGGCGCCGGGAGTTGCGGGTGAGACGGAGGGCTCGGCCTTGTCGGCTTCGGCCTTCTTCGGCGCTGGCGGGTCGCTCTGGGTGCCGGGGACGATCTTGACGTCGCCGGCGGCGATCCAGCGCTCGATGTCGCGGCCGGTTATCGTGAGCTCGATGATGCGCTTGCCGTCCTTGTCAAAGACGTCGATCTTGCCGCCGGTGGGGTCGAGCTTGTCGGTCCAGAGGTCGGGGATCTCATCGGCGGCACCGACGGCGGCAACGCGTTCGAGCGTGTCGATGCGCTTCTCGATGCGCATGAACTCCTTGCCCATCCGCTCGCGAAGCTTGGAAAGGTTCTTGAGCTCGGTCATGGCGATTTTGCCGTGCTCGTCGGCCTCGTCGCTGACTTTTTTCCATTCGCCCGATGCCAGGCGGCCCTGCAGGGCTCCGACGGCGGCGCCGAGCTGCTTGTCCTTGGCGGTGACGGCGATCCAGTCGGGGTCGGTCCACTTCTGCTGCTCGGGCGAGGGGGGGAGCTCCTGGCCTTCGCGTGAGGGCTGGTTGCCGGCGCGGATGACGTCCCAGTCGCGGCGGAGGAGGATCTGGGCGATCTGCGCGGCCTCGCTCATGGGGACGTAGAAGCCCGGGGTCGGGTCGACACCCCAGGTGGTCGAGTCGTCGGTGCGCTGGATGAGGCTGCCGTTGGGGAGATAGTATTTCTGGGTAGTGAACTTGATCTGCGCGCCGGGGGGCTGGCGGAGGGCGTGGACAGACTGGACCAGGCCCTTGCCGAAGGTGCGGGTGCCGACGATGACGGCGCGGTCGTGGTCCTGGAGCGCGCCGGAAACAATCTCGCTAGCGGACGCCGAGCCTTGGTTGACGAGCACGGCGGTTGGGAAGCGGAAGTGCTCGCCCACGTCCTCGGCGGGAAAGACGACGGCGGGATCGGAGCGTCCCTTGACGGACATGATGGTGCCCGACTCGATGAACATGTCGGCGATCCGGATGGCGGCGTCCATGTAGCCGCCGGGGTTGCCGCGGAGGTCGAAGATCAGTCCGCCGAGCTCGGACCCGGCGGCGGCGCGGGCCTCCTTGATGGCATCGCGGAACTCGGTCGGGGATGTCGGCGTGAACTGGGACATGCGGACATAGGCGATCTTGCGCTCGGGGTCGATGAGATAGTTCCAGTGGCCGGCGGCATCTCGCCGGAAGCCGCGGACGCTCTTGGAGATGATGCGGGCACGGGTGATGGCGAAAGGGATGTCGCGGCCATCGCGCTGAACGTTGAAGTTGACCTTGGTGCCGGGCTCGCCGGTGAGCATCTTGATGCAGGCGTCGGTCGTGAGGCCGAAGGTGGAAGTCTGCTCGACCTTGGTGATGCGGTCGCTCGCCATGACCCCGGCGGCGAGGGCGGGAGAGTCTTCGAGCGGGGAGACGACGGTGAGCCAGCCGTCGCGCATCTCGATCTGGCAGCCGATGCCGACGAAGGTGCCGGACATCTGCTTCTCGAACTCTTTCGAGTCTTCGGCCGGGATGTACTCGGCGTACTGGTCGTCGAGGGACTCGAGCATGCCGTCGATCGCGCCCTTCTGCAGCTTGTCGGCGTCGGGCTTGGTGACCGCGGAGGCGGTGAGCAGCTCCTGAACCTCGCGGACGGGTGCCCAGAAGTCGGCCGTGGACTTCGCGCCCATCTGGGCGAGGGTCGAGGGCAGCCGGGCGAGAAACATGCCCAGCAGGAAGACCAGGGAGAGGTTGAGGACGGTCAGACGGCCCCTGACGGGGCGCGGGGCGGATTCTCTGGGCATATGCAGAAGTGTACGGGGCGGGAGGGCCGATGGATCGCCGGGGAAGTTGCCGCAGGACGCGGAAGTTGGGGCCGTGAAGGGCTGCAGTGGCGCTCGGGTGCCGGGCCGCCACTACGATGCGTTCGCCCATGCCCGCCCCGAAAGAACGTTCAAACATCAAGGTGCAGTCCGAGCGAGCGGTGCTCTGCGCGGTGCGGCTGCCCGCGTCGGTGTACGACCAGACCGATCCCTTCGGCGAGCTCAAGGCCCTGGCCGAGCAGGCTGGGGCGGTGGTCGTTGGCGAGCTGGAGCAAAGGAAGGCCAAGCCCGAGGCGGCGACGTTCATGGGCTCGGGGAAGGTCGACGAGCTGAAGCTGATCTGCCAAGAGCTCGACGCGACGGTCGTTATCTTCGACCACGACCTGTCGCCGCGGCAACTGGCGAACATCGAGAAGGTGGTGGGCCTGAAGATCCTCGACCGCTCGGAGCTGATCCTCGACATCTTTGCGAGCCGGGCGACGACGCACGAGGCGAAGCTGAGCGTCGAGCTTGCGCAGATGGAGTACACGTATCCACGTCTGCGGGCGATGTGGGACCACCTTGAGAGGATCACCGGCGGCTCGGGCGTGGGCGGGATCGGCACTCGGGGTCCGGGCGAGCAGCAGCTGGAGATCGACCGGCGGCTGGCGCAGCGCCGGCGGCTGGATCTTCAGGGGGAGCTTGACCAGATCTACGCACGGAAGCGGCGGATGGTGCGGGACCGCAAGCAGGACCACTTCACGGTGGGCCTCGTGGGCTACACCAACGCGGGCAAGAGCACGCTCTTCAACGCGCTCACGCAGGGCGGGGCGTACGCGGACGACCGGCTGTTCGCGACGCTCGTGACGCGGACGCGGGATTGGGACCTTGGCGGCGGGGTCAAAGTGATGCTGTCGGACACGGTCGGGTTTGTGCGCGACCTGCCGCACCACCTGATCGCGAGCTTCCGCGCGACGCTGGAGGAGGCGACGCACGCGGACCTCCTGCTGATCGTGCTGGACGTGAGCGACCGCGCGGCGGAGCTTCAGTTTGACACGGTGATACGAACGCTCGACGGGCTCGAGGCGGAAGTGCGGGACTTGGAGCGGCGCGAGGGGAACTTGCCGGAGCAGAACTACGACGGCGAGGGCTGGGTCCCGCCGCAGCGGCTGGTGCTGCTCAACAAGGCGGATCGGCTGACCGACAACCGGAACCTCTTGGTGTGGCAGCAGAAGGTGCCGGGCTCGATCCCGATCTCGGCGATTCAGAGCGGGCCCGACGCGCTGGGGCACGAGGCGCTGCGGCAGTACGTGCTCGACGCGGCGCAGCAGGGGATCGTCGAGGCGGAGGTGACGGTGCCGCTGAAGGACGCCAAGGCCGTGAACATGCTCGAGACGCGGGCGGTGGTGCTGGACCGTGCATACGACGACACGGGGCGGCTGGTGACGATGCGGGTGAAGATCGGTCGGCGGCAGCTGGACCAGGTGCGGAGCGCGTCGGGGAACGTGCAGTCCAAAGAGGTCGGCGCGGCGAAATCAGAGGGCCGAGTCGGCAGGCAGGGGCGTTCAGGACTGGACAATCACCGGCATGAGGCGGATACTTCCGTCCCGGCGAGCCGATCAGGCGACGCCGATCAGCCACTTTAGCTCAGCGGTAGAGCGATGCTTTCGTAAAGCATAGGTCCAAAATTCAAATCCCTGAAGTGGCTTTTTTGTCTGCCGCGAACCCCCCAGTCTCGATCGCCGTGGTCGGCGCCGGCGCGGCGGGGCTGTTCGCCGCGATCTGGGCGGGGCGGACGCTCCGGGCCGCGGGACATTCAGGGAGCGTGCTGGGCTTCGACGGGGCGAAGCGGCTTGGGGCCAAGATCCTCGTCGCCGGCGGCGGACGCTGCAACGTCACGCACTACGCGGTCGACGAGTCGGCGTACGCGGGCTCGTCGCTCAACGCCGTCAAGAAGGTTCTGCGGTCGTTCGACGTAGCCCGCACGGTCGCCTTCTTCGAAGAGCTCGGCGTGCAGTTGAAGCGCGAGGAAACGGGCAAGCTGTTCCCGACGACCGACGATGCCCACACGGTTCTCGACGCGCTGATGGATGCGGCCCGCCAAGCGGGTGTCGAGCTCGTGCATCCCTGGCGGGTCGAGAGCGTGCGGCAACTGGGGGACGGATTTGTCATCACGCGGCGGGCCGAGCAGGGCGAACAACAGGCCGAGGAGGTGCGGGCCCACGCGGTTGTGCTGGCCACGGGCGGCATGGCGCTGCCCAAGACCGGATCCGATGGGCACGGCTATGCGATCGCCAGGTCGCTCGGTCACTCGATCACGTCGGTGGTGGTGCCCGCGCTGGTGCCGCTGATCGTGGACCCACGCCGGACGTTCATCACCGAGCTTTCGGGCCTTACGCTGCCGACGACGATCGAGCTCGTCTCGGGCACGGGCAAGCGGCTGGCGGGGTTCACCAACTCGACGCTGCTGACGCACTTCGGGCTCTCGGGGCCGGGGGTGCTGGACGTCAGCCGGCACTACACGATGGCCAAGCGAAGCGACTCCGCGGCGCAGCTGGTCATGAACTTTGCGCCCGGGCGGACGTTCGAGCAGATCGACACGACGCTGGGCGAGAATCCGAAAGTCTCGATCGGGCGGCGGGTCGGGGAGCTCGTTCCCGAGCGTCTGGCGAAGGCGCTGTGCCTGAGCGTCGGGATCGACCCGGCCACGATGGTCGGGCAGCTCAAGCGCGAGGACCGGCGGAAGCTGGCCCACCAGATCACCCGCTGCCCGATGCCCGTCACCGGCGATCGGGGATACACCTATGCCGAGGTGACGGCCGGCGGCGTGCCGCTGTCCGAGCTGCACCTTGACCGGATGGAGTCCCGCGCCTGCCCGGGCCTGTTCGTCTGCGGCGAGGTGTGCGACGTCGACGGTCGGATCGGCGGGTTCAACTTCCAGTGGGCATGGGCGTCGGGGTATCTCGCCGGACGGGGCGCGGCCGCGGCGATTATGGCGACCGGTGCTTCGGCGACGCCTCTGCCCGAACCCGGCGCAGGCGGATAGGCCCCTTGGCCGTTGATGGATCGACGATGCGGCCGGCTTGGTCGATGACAATCTGGCCAGATGCGACTAGGCGCCGCGCGGCCCGGCGGGCCGGCTCCATAAGCGGCTCCCAGGGTTCACCACGGGCTTGGGCAACGGTCTTGGCGGCTTCGGAGGGGCAGATCGTGGCACCGTTCTCACGGCGAGAGAGCAGGTCGAGCACGGCTTGCTCAAGCTGGGCGTCCAGCGGTGAAGGCTTGCCGCGGCGGCATGCGTCGGAGCAATACCGGACGTTGTCCCAATCTCGCTCCCATTTCTTCCGCCAGCGGATCTCCCGGCCGCAGGAGAGACAGGGTTTGGTGGGAAGTTGGGCCTGGCGCGGCATGGCGGGGGATTCGGGCAAGCGGGGAAATCAGATGCTTCGGGGGAACCGGATGGCCGGCCGGGCGTCGTATGGTGGTACGGGGATGCGCCTGATACCCGATTCGTCGCTACGGCGGCGTTGGCCTGGGCTTCCTGGAAGAGTTGGCCTGGGGAGGCCGATGGAATCCACCGCCTGGGCCGATTCAGGCGAAGAATCCGGCGGATCAGCACGCGAGACACGTACGCCAAGGAGTCGGCCATGACCGTCAGCACACGCAGCACGATGAAGTCTCGGATGCCGCTCGCCTTGGTGGGGGTTGTGGGATTGGCGGCGACAGGAGCTGCGTTCGGTCAGGCTGGGGGTGCCGGAGCGTCCGGGACGCCCGCGGCCGCGGCGGCCGCCGGGATGCCGGCGCTTGGCGCAACGGCACCGAGCATCCAGTCCGAACGGTCGACTCTGCTGAAGCTCTCTCGGCGGATGAGCCTGAAGGTGGACAAAGTGCGTCTGGAAGACGTCATGAAGTTCATCCAGGAAGTGACGCAGGCGGAGATCGAGGTGCTGTGGACCAGCGAGAACACGCAGGGACTGGAGCGGGACCGGGAGATCACGCTGAGCGTGGCCAATCAGCCGGCGCTCTATGTGCTCGAGCAGGTGCTCGACAAGGCCAAGAGCGACTTCCGCGAGAACTCGTGGCAGATGGCCGCGGGCGGCGCGCTGCAGGTGGGGCCCAAGGACCTCCTCAACCAGTACAAGCGCGTCGAGATCTACGACATCAACGACCTGCTGTTCGTGATCCCGACGTTCTCCGACGTGCCGCAGATCGACCTGAACAACGTGCTGCAGCAGGCCAGCTCGGGCGGCGGCGGTGGCGGGCAGAGCCCGTTCACCGGCGCGGGCAACAACAACTCGCCGCTGAACGATCAACCGACCAAGGACCAGCGGGCCCGGCCGATCATCGAGCTGTTGACGCAGACGATCGAGACCAATCAGTGGGTCGACAACGGCGGCGAGGGTGGAAGCATCCGCTTCTACAACGGCACCTTGATCATCAACGCGCCCGACTACATGCACCGGCAGATCGTCGGATATCCGTACTGGCCCAGCACGACGGTGCGTCGGCTGGCCGGGGGAGGTCGCTACGTAACGCTGTCGATGGACGCGGGCGTGGCCCGGCCGCTGAAGATCACCAACTTTCCCGTGACCGCGACGGCGGGCGGCGGCACAACCACAGGCGGCGGCGGCCAGCCCGCACCGACCACGCCGGGGCGTCCGTGAGGGTTTGATCGGGTACAAGGGTGGTGGCTTGCGTGGCTACCCCCGGGCAAGTTGCACGCGCTTGGGAGCGGGTGTAGGATGGAGCAATCCGCGGGCGTAGTTCAGCGGTAGAACGTCAGCTTCCCAAGCTGAATGTCAGGAGTTCGATCCTCCTCGCCCGCTTTTCTTCTTTCTTCAAATCACCGCAAGCGATCAGATCCCCGGCATTCCTCGGGTCCGTTATCGCAGCGGCACCGCCATATTCTGAATCTCCGCCCCGCGCAGCGAGTTCTCCAAAATCCGCGTGTCGTTGGTCGAGAGCGAGCCGTTGGCGTCCAAATCCGCCGCCGCGTCGTAGGGGCCGTTGATGAGCCGTTGAAACGCCAGATACAGATCGTCGATCGTCACGCGCCCGTCGTGGTTCACGTCCCCCGAGCCCACCGTCACGTTCACCGTGTACGTCGTCACGCTCGATCGCCCCGTCGGCTCAAACGCCACCACGACAACCGTGTTTGCGCCAAACGTCAGCCCGCCCACCGTCCGCCGATACTCAAACCTGTCGTACTGCGTCGCCTGATTGCTCGCGCTGAGCATCGTCAACGGATCACCCGCGGGCGGGTTCACCAGAATGTGTACGCGATTGGTCGTCCGATCCGCCGCGATCACCCGAAACGTGTTGATCGGCGTTGCGATCGGCAACGCGGCGTCCGCAAGCGCAACCGCCGGCGCGCTCCGGTCCACATAGATCACCGTCCGGAAGTCCGCGAACAATGGATCGGTCCCCGCCGCGCGCCTCCGGAACGCCACCACCTTGATGTAGTGCAGTCCCTCGGCAAGCGAGCTTGTGTTGATGAGTTGGCGATACACGCCGTTGCTCGCCCCCACCGTCGTGGCCAGCGGCGAGGATTGTGTCACAAAGCTCTCAAACCGCGGGATGTACGGGTCCGCGTCGGGAAAGTCCGGCCCGTTGTTCTGCCCGTTGAAATCCGTCGCCACGCCCGCGGACGGATAGCCCCCGTCGATCCGGAAGCACGCAAAGTCGTCCCAGTCCGGATCGCTCGGGTCCGCTTTGCTCGTCGTCAAGCGAATCTCGCATTGAGCCGAGTCCACCACGGGAATCGTCGTGATCCGCCGCCGATACGCGGGCACCGTCGAAGCATCGGCACCGAACTGCATCACAAACGCCGATCCGTCGGTATGCACCACCTGCAGCGTCCCCATCGGCGCGGCCGGCCCATACACCACATACCCCTTGTGGTGCTGCACCCCCGATGAGTTCTGGTTGTACGGCACCGGCAACAGCACACGCCGGTTGGAATCCACCACCAGCAACTCTGCAATCTGATTCCCGGGATCAACGATCGCGTCCCCGTGATTCCCTGTCAGCTCGTGCAATCGCGTTCCCGCCGGGAAGGACGTCTGCACATTGCGGAACGCCACGCCCGACGTGTACGAATCGTTCACGCCCACCAGCACATTCGCCGAGTGGTTCCCGCCGCCCAGGTCCTTGGCCCGCTCAAACACCAGCACGTCGGCGTTCGAGGGGTTCACGGTGTCCGTCGAGTTCAGAAAAAACACGCTCCCGCGTGCGTACCCGTCCGACACGCGTACCAGTCGCGTGAGGTCGGAGTTCAGGTTCGCCCCCTCCACGCCCAAGGCCGTCGGGTTCCCCTCCCGCGGCCAGAACCCGCGAAACTGGTACCGATCAATAAACTCCCGCGAGTTGTAGTACACGTTCGGCGGCCCCGGCCGGAACAGCAGATACGCCCACTCCGGCAGCGCGTACATATTCGGTCCCGGCAGCGCGGGCGGCGATCCGCCGCTCCCCGCCGAACCGTTGTCGTGGCTGAACACGTGGTTCACGCCCAGCGATCCGTTGTTCTGCCCGTCATCCACGGTATCAAGGTGCGCGTTCAGCACGTTCTGCCACGAGCCGAACCCCCGTGCGTTCAGGATGTCGCGCAGCTGCCCGGCCCCGTTCAGGTCCAGCGCATCCCGATTGCCGAACCCGTCCTTCCGAGTGTACGTCCGCGTGAACGAGTTGGAGTCCACGATCTCGCCGAACGAGAACGGCGTCGCCGCGTTCCCGCCAGGGGTCTTCCGCCGGTTGAACACCGACGAATCGAAGTACTGGTTCCAGAACCACTGCGGAATGTGCTTGGCCGCGTCGAGCCGGAACCCGTCCGCCTTGTTCACCTCGACCATCCACTGCACCCAGCGCGTCAGATACCCCGTCGCGTTCTCCGCGATCGCGTCCCCCTGAGTCGGATCGGCCAGGTTGTACGGATAGATCGTCACCGACTGTTGCCCCGTCGGCAGCGCGGCGTTGTTGAACGTCAGCGGCGTGAGATTTCGATCCGGATAGAACCTCACGTTGCCCGCGTCCGGCCGGTTCCGCACCGTCCCCGGCGGAATGTTCAGCGCATTGGCCCCAACCGGCTGGCGGATGAACTGGTTGTTCTTCTCCTGCGCAATGTCGATCAAGCTCAACAGGTCGCCATTCCACAGGTTGTAGTTTGCGCCGTTCGGGTCGATGGATTGCTGTGTGCCGTCGTGGTAGTCTCCCCAGAAGTCCGTGCCCACGCGCAGCGCGAGCCCGGGATACCCGCCCGCGTTGTAGAACGAGTTGGAGTTGTTCCGCCCCGAGTTGTGGTTCAGAATGATGTCGAAGTACACCAAACTCGACGTCTGATGCAGCTCGTCCACCATCGCCCGCAACTGCTCCTGCGTGCCATACGCCGTCTCCGCGCC
>JBBQRT010000038.1:0-35833 GCA_038214505.1 Phycisphaerales bacterium
AAGGCAAAAACCAACGCCCGCACCTTGAGAGGCGCGGGCGTTGGCGCACAGCATGAGTCGGGCGTGAGAGTCGCGTCGCCGGCTTGCCGGTCGGCGTTGCGGGCCCGCTCAGGGAAACAGGAGGCGGGTTAGTCGTAGAGGCCCGTGGTGGTGGGAAGGCTCGCGGGCTGGAGGTTGATGGTGGTGTCGATGCGGACGTTGGACTGGGTGGTGTGGCGTTCGGCGAAGAAGAGCTTGAGGCTGTAGCGCTGGCCGTCCTGGAGCCAGTTGAGGCGGTCGAGCTCGATGGTCTGACTGATGGCGGAGTGGACGCCGCCGATGTCGACCACGAGCTTGCCGTCGATGAAGACCCAGACGTCGTCGTCGCCGGTGAAGGTGAAGGTCTGGCCGGCGTTTCGTGCATAGGCGAAGGTGGTGTCGAGCTCGAAGCTGAAGCCGAAGTTCTTGCTCTGGTTGCGGGAGTTGCCGAAGAGGTCGTTGTCGATGGGGAAGAACCCGCCGCGGGCTGAGTAGACGGCGTCGTTGCGGTCGTTGAAGGAGTAGATGTTGGTGCCGGCCTGGCGGACCAGGGTGATGGGCACGGTCTTGGACATGTTCACGCCGGGGACATCGCGGAACCATTGGCCGAAGTTGGCGCTGGTGGTGAGCGAGCCGCCGGCGCTGGTGCCGACAGAGCCGGACTTGTCGCCGGTCCTGGCGTTGATGTAGCTCTTGCTCACCGGCATGCGGTTGCGGTTGGAGGCGTCGGTGGCCTGTGTGTTCACCCTGAAGCCCGTGCCCGCGAAGACGGGCTTGAGGTCCGAGTCGAGTTGGTCGGCGACGGAGCCGACGTAGTGGCCGTAGCCGGCGCCGGGCTGGTGCTCGAAGTCGGCGTGCCCGCCGGACTCGTTGACGCCGCGGTTGCGGGCGTCGGCCCCGCCCCACTTGAAGTCACGGACGACTCCGGTGAGCGTCAGCGTGGCCGGGAGGTTGGCGAGCCCGTCGGCGGTTGTGCCCGACTGGGCCGTGACGGTGTAGGCGACGCCGCCCAGCACGCACAGGCCCGCGGCGGCGGCGACGGTCAGGGCTCGACGATTGATCTGGACTCGGCTCATGGCGGGTTCCCCTGCTTCCGCCCGCGGGACCGTCCCCGCGGGGCTTTGCGCCTCCGTGCGACCTATCCGCCCCCGGGCTCGGCCCGGCAGGCCCGGCCCGAACACCGGGCCGACACGCAACGATCCAATCCGCGGGCCGGGCGTGCCAGCCGCTTTCACGCGTGAACCGGCCCGCGGGCCTTGGCGGTGAGGTGTGTGCGGCCTGTTCCGGCGTCCGGCTCGGGCGGGGGTCCGGAAACCTGTTCCGTCGGGCGTGGTCTGGCCGATCAAGCGGCGGCAGGGCATTCTCGGGAGCCCGGGACGGGCAACAATCTCAGCTCACGGAGGGTCGGCTTGGACCAGTTTGTCATCAGCGGCGGCAACCGCCTGTGCGGTCGTCTGGCGGTCAAGGGCTCCAAGAACGCAGCGCTGCCGCTTATGGCGGCCGCGCTGCTCACCGACCGGCCGGTGCTCCTGCGCGATGTGGCGGACCTCGCCGACATCCGCAACATGGTCGGGCTCATGCAGTCGCTTGGGTGCAAGGTCGATTTCGCCCCGCCGGCGGACGCCGCGGCCCCGGGCGGGACGATGCTTATCCACGCCGAGGACCAGTCGCGCTCGCACGCGGAGTACGAGATCGTCCGCAAGATGCGGGCGAGCATCTGCGTGCTGGGGCCGATGCTCGCCAAGCGTGGCTTCGCCCGGGTGAGCATGCCCGGCGGGTGCGCGATCGGCGACCGGCCGGTGGACCTGCACCTGCACGGGCTGCGGGCCCTTGGCGCCGACATCATCCAGGCCCAGGGCGACATCGTCGCCCGCGTGCCGGGCGGCACGGGGGGGCGGCTGAAGGGCGCGCGGGTGTTCCTGGGCGGGCCGTTCGGCTCGACGGTGCTGGGGACGGCCAACGTGATGTCCGCCGCGGCCCTGGCCGATGGGCAGACGATCATCGAGTGCGCCGCCTGCGAGCCGGAGATCGTGGACGTGGCCTCGATGATCAACCGCATGGGCGGGCGGATCCGCGGGGCCGGCTCGCCCCGGATCATCATCGACGGGGTCGAGAGCCTCGGGGGCGTCGAGCACCGCGTGATCCCCGACCGCATCGAGGCCGGGACGTACATGGTGGCCGCCGCGATCACCAACGGCGACATCACGCTCGACAACTGCCCGGTCGACGCGCTCATGGCCGCCATCGACGTGCTGGCCCGCGTGGGCGTGAACGTGCAGACCGGGCCCGACTGCGCCAAGGACCCGATGCGGTGCACCGCACGCATCACCTGCTCGCGACTGCTCAAGCCCGTCGAGATCACCACCCAGCCCCACCCGGGCTTCCCTACCGACCTGCAGGCCCAGTTCGTGGCACTGCTCACGCTCTCGGAGGGCAACAGCATGATCACCGAACGCATCTATCCCGAGCGCTTCGGGCACGTGCCCGAGCTCGGACGCATGGGCGCCAAGATCATGCGGCAGGGGCCCACGGCGGTCGTCACGGGCGTGCGGAAGCTCATGGGAGCGCCGGTCATGGCAAGCGACCTGCGGGCCTCGGCGGCTTTGGTGCTCGCCGGGCTCGCCGCCGAGGGCACCACGATCGTCAACCGTGTGTACCACCTGGACCGTGGGTACGAGGTCATGGAGCAGCGGCTGCGGCTGCTGGGGGCCGTCATCGAGCGGACCAGCGAGTCCAAGAGCCCCGCTTCCGAGCCTGTGACGGCCTAGTCGCCCGTTCCGTACTGCCGTACAACCGTACTGCCGTACCGACATACTTACAAACAGAATTGGTTTCTTCGGCGGAGTACGCCGCGGGTGTACCACGGGAACGCCGGGCAACCCCCCCCGCCCCCACCCACCCCGCCCCCACCCACCCTCATCCGATCCGCTTGACCGCGACCCGGCCCTGCACGCCCTGGGCGAGACGCTTCATCCGTACGTACCTTCGTCTCATAGAACGAGGTACGGTACGACTGCCCGGGGCGCTCGGAGAGCAGACAAAGCCCCGTTGCAACACGCAGGGGCACGGGGGCGCACAGGGGCAAGGAGCAAGAAACGAGGAACGCAGAGAAACCGGAGACGGCGGAGAAAACCGGAGAAGGGCCTGCGGGTTCAAACCTGCTTCACCCCCGGTTTCCTCCGGTTCCTCGGGTTCCTCGGGTTCCTCTGCGTTGCAGTCTTTCTTGGTGATCTTCGGTCCCGCTTCGTCTTCCTTCGCGTGCAAGAGGTTCTTCCTCGGCCGCGATGCCCTCGCCAGCTTCCGCTGCCGGTCGCCGGGTTGCACCGCGAAGGAGGCGAAGCAAGCCCGAAGGTCGCGAGGCGAGGCTCAGGCGGGAACGCAGAGGGTCCAGAGGGATCCGAGCGGCCCGAGGAAACCGGAGAAGGGCTGCTGGTCCGGCCCACCCCACCCCCACCCCCAGCCCCCCAAAAAAACTCTCCGCGCGGGGCCGATCTCAGGCTCCGGCCCCCGGCGGCATGCCCCACGCGCAGGGCCGGGCGATGGCTTCTTCCAGCCGCTCTTGGTACGCCGAAGCGGCGATCTCCGTGACGCCGAACTGGGCCGTGTGGTGGTTGGAGATCTGCACGTCGAGCAGCGTGTAGCCACAGGCCCGCAGGTGGTGCCAGAGGTGGACCAGGCAGAGGCTGGAGGCATTCGAGCCGCCCAGCGCGGGGCGGGAGAACATGCTCTCGGCGAAGAAGGCCGCGCCGATGCTCACGCCGTAGATGCCGCCCACGAGCGTGGCGGTCTTGGGGACCTCGGCGACGAAGCCGCCGCGGCCCGGCTCGGCGGACTCGCCCGAGAGCAGCCAGGCCTCGATGCTGTGGGCCCGCTGGTGGCGGTGCAGCGTGAGATAGCACTCGATGAGCGCGGGCGACAGCCAGGTCTCGCCCGGGCCGCCGCGGCCAGCCCCGGGCTCTGCGCACGCGCGGATGACGCGATCGAAGCAGGCGTCGGCCGTGAAGACGAACGCCCGCTTCTTCCGGGCACGGGCCAGCCCGTCCCAGACCCGCAGGGCCCCGTCCTGAAGCGGCAGGATGGCCCGCGGGTCGGGGCGATACCAGTGGACCTCCGGCTCGCGGGCCCGGGCCTTGCCCCGCTCGCGGATGCTGGGCGGCTCGGCCATCGGGAACGCGCCCTGGGCGTACATGTTCATGAACGCGGCGACGAGCTGGTCGTCGCTGAGGGTGAGTGCGGCCCGGCGTGAAGACATCCGGGCAAGCGTACCACCACACACGCTCCCTTCCCGCCACCGCTCCGCCGCGATCGCCCCCGGTCGCCGGCGGGGGCGGGGCGGGGGCGCGGGGGGGCGGGGCGGGGGGGCGGGGGGACGGGGGGACGGGGGGGCGGGGGGGGGCGTAGCGTTGCGGCATGTCGCAGGGGATGTGCTCCATCGCTGTTCTTTCCTGGCCCGATGCGCTGCCGGAGCTTGATCGCGTCGAGGCCGTCGTCCGTGCTGTCGGGCTCGACCCGTTGCTCGCGGCCCAGGCCGTGCGGAAGCCGCCGCCGATGGTGCTGGCGCGCCTGCCCATCAGCGAGTCGGCCGCGGCGGTTCAGGCCCTGGTCGCTGTCGGCGCGGGCCCGCTGCTGGTCGCCGACGACGACATCGCCCGGCTGCCCGAGGCGATCCTGGCCAAGCGTCTGGTCCCCGCCCTGGGCGCGCCCTCGCCGATGTATCAGGTCGAGCCCTGGAGGGCCGGGCCGGTAAAAGCCATCGGGCTGGACTGCTCGCGCGTCGTGCTGATCATCAGGGCCAAGCTCGTCTCCAAACGCGTCGGCCGCTGGGAGCAAGGACCCGACCGCGGGTCGAGCATGGCCCACGAGATGCTGAGTTGGCACGGGCCGGTGGCGAGCGTGTTGCGCGACGAGGGCGACGGTCCGAGCATCCGAAAGGTCGCCGTCAAGACCGCCCACGTCATCGACCTCTGGACGCTCAACCCCGGGCCAGAAGCCCGCCTCGGGCCCGGCTTGATCGGGCATCTCCGGATCCACGGCGACAAGTTCTCGTGGGACGTGCTCAACCACCTCAAGGCCCACGGCGACCACAGCAACGCCGACCGGCTGGCCCTGCTGCTCGCCGAGCAGTGCACGCGGGCCCAGGTCGACCTGGGCTTCGCCCCGTTCGCCGACGCGAGCGCCCGCACGCTGGGGCGCAACTATCGCTCGATGGGCAACGGCGCCGAGAAGACCGAGCAGGGCCCCATCTTCGAGTTCTACTCGGCGTGGTCGATGATCCGAGTGCTCAAGCTCGGCTACCGGCCCCCCTCCCCCCACGCGCCGCATGGGGCGTAGGGCCACGCCGGATACCCGCGACACCCTCCTTCGCCCCATCCCCCCCTCTCCCTCCCCCTCCCCCTCGCCGGTCCGATCCAGCGCGATCGACGGGGAAGCGCGGGGTGGACCAGACTGCGCAGTCGTACCGTACCTTGCACAACAGCGTGTATATCACAATACCGAAGTACGGTACGACCCTCACCCCTCACCCCTCACCCCTCACCCCCCACCCGCCACCCGCCGACCAAGTCGCTCGACGGGGTTAGGTGTGTTGAGTGGATGCAGAAGCAGAGAGAGGCCGGTTGCAACACGCAGGGGCACGGGGGCGCACAGGGGCAAGGAGCAAGAGACGAGGAACGCAGAGAAACCGGAGACGGCGGAGAAAACCGGAGAAGGGCCTAGGGGTTCAAACCTGCTTCAACCTCCGGTTTCCTCCGGTTCCTCGGGTTCCTCGGGTTCCTTTGCGTTGCAGTCTTTCTTGGTGATCTTCGGTCCCGCTTCGTCTTCCTTCGCGTGCAAGAGGTTCTTCTTCGGCCGCGATGCCCTCGCCAGGTTCCGCTGCCGGTCGCCGGGTTGCAACGCGAAGGAAGCGAAGCAAGACCGAAGGTCGCGAGGCGAGGGCGCTGATTGTGGGGGGTCGGGTAATGCCCGGCTCTCTGCGCAAGCGTACAGAAAGCATCACCATCCTTATAGGCCGAAGGGGGCTGGCGACCGGCGTCTCGCCTCATGCGGGGAGCACGACGGCACAGGCGGTCGTACCGTACCAAACGGAAGAACACATACACGGCGGGCAGGTACGCTCCGGCCGTCGGTGTTTGGGAGGTCGAGGGCGCTGATTGTGGGGGGTCGGGTGGTTTCTGGCTCTCTGCGCAAGCGTACAGAAAGCATCACCATCCTTATAGGCCGAAGGGGGCTGGCGACCGGCGTCTCGCCTCATGCGGGGAGCACGACGGCACAGGCGGTCGTACCGTACCAAACGGAAGAACATATACACGGCGGGCAGGTACGCTCCGGCCGTCGGTGTTTGCGGGAGCGGCGAGGGGATGTACCTATGTCCGGTGCCGCCACCGTACCTTGCTCGCGGTACAGAGTGTAAGAGGATGGTACGGTACGACCGACCCCTGCTACGTGGGTCGTTCAGTCGTTGGCCGGGGCTCGGCCCGAGCGGAACTTCTCATCCATCCCCGGCAGCGGGCGGCCCTCGGAGAGCCCCAGCGCGTTCATCGCCACGGCGTGCAGCCTGGTGTTGTCGATGCAGCCCACGACCGAGTCGCTGCCCGGGCCCATCGCCGTGACCTCGACCTGGTCGGCCGTGTGGTTGCCGGAGATGAACGAGACGCCCAGATCGTCGGCCAGCACCGAGCCCAGCGCGCTCGACCAGCTCCGCAGCCCCGAGAACGGGAACGCCGGGCGGCCCAGCAGCGGGCCGGCGACCCATTCGAGCTCCTTGTCGCTGAGCTCCCGCCCGACGACCTCGGCGACGGACGCCGACAGTCCCGCGACGGCGGCCTCGGGCGATCCGGCCGACTCCATCGCCTTCTCGATCCGCTCGAACGAGCCCGCCGCGCGGTCGAGGTTGGCCATGGCCTTGTCGGCCGCCTGGTTGTAGATGGTCAGGCCCGGGTTGGCGTTGCCGTGGTCGGAGGTGACGATCAGGAGCGTGTCCCGGGCCCGGGCCCCGCCCCCGCCCCCCGCCTCCCCTCCGGCGTCGAGCCAGTCCAGCACGGCGGCGATCGCGTCGTCGAAGTCCAGCTGCTCCTTCACCAGCGCGGCGGCGTCGTTGCTGTGGGCCGCGTGGTCGATGCGGCCGCCCTCGATCTGCAGCACGAAGCCCTCGGGCGAGGCTTCCAGCCGCGCCAGGGCCGCGCGAGACATACTCGCCAGGCTCGGGACCCAGGGCATGCGGTCCAGCACGTAGGGCACGTGCGAGCGGGCGAAGAGGCCCAGCAGGCGGCCCTGGGGCGGGACGGCGGCGGCGGTCTCGAGCTGCCCGGCGTTGCGGACCACGCGGAGGTCCGGATGGGCCGCCAGCAGCTCGGCGGGGAAGTGTTTGTCGCCCCCGCCCAGCAGGACATCGACGCGCCGTTCGAGCATCTGCTGGGCGATGATGTCCTCCATGTCGCGGCGGGGGACGTTGGCGATGAAGGCGGCGGGCGTGGCGTGGGTGATGCGGGTGGTGGTCACCAGCCCGGTCTTCCTGCCGGCCTGCATGGCGGGGATGAGCAGCGGCATGAGCTGCGTGCCGTCGGGCCCGACGTTGATCGCGCCGTTGTTGATGTGCACGCCGCAGCCCCAGGCGCTGCCGGCCGCGGCCGAATCGGTGACCAGCGAGTTGAGGCTGTGGGTCCGCGCCGTGCCCCGATAGACGCCCGGCCGCGACCACAGCGAGCACCAGGCGCTCGGGCGATCAAGCGTGCGGCGGCGGTGCATGTCCGCGAGCGTGAGCGTGCCCGTGGACATGCCGTCGGAGGCCATGAAGATCAGGTTCTTGGCCCGGCGGCCCGGGGGCAGCGACGGCGTCTGGGCGAGGCCCTGGCGGCGGGCCGAGGCGACGCCCGGCAGGCCCAGCAGGGCCGCCGAAGCACCAAGCAGCGTCCCGGCCCGGAGCAGCTCGCGCCGATCCAGCACGGGGGAGCGGTGATCGGGATGAAGGTCGATCGATTCGGTCCGGTCGGTCATGCGGGCATTGTTGCCCGGGCCCGGGGGCGGCTCGCCTTCAAAGCCGTGCTTGCGCAAACTTGACGCAGTGCGGCCGTGCCAACCTACCCCCTCGCAACCACTCCTTCGCGTCATTCGCCGAAGGTCGTCCCCACGGCCCGGGCCGCGTCCACGAGGGCGTTCGCGCCCGGCTCGATGACCCGCTGCTTGCCGGCCGGGAGGCCGAGGTCCACATCGCACAGGCCGTGCCCGTTGCCGGTGGCCATGCCGCGCAGGGCGACCATGCGGCCCCGCTTGCCCGCCAGCAGGATCTCGACGGCGTGGTGGCCGAACTGGGTGCCGAGGATTCGATCTGGCGCGACGGGTGTGCCGCCGCGCTGAGTATGCCCGAGGACGACATAGCGGCTCTCGACGCCCGTGAGCCGCTCGAGCTCGTCGGCGACGAACTTGCCAACGCCGCCCAGCCGGATCGGATCGGGGCTGGTGGGGTCGCGCCGGGCGATGATCTGGGTGCCACCGGCCGGGCGGGCTCCCTCGGCGACGACGATGATGGTGTAGGGGTCGTCGCCCCGGTGCCGGCGGCGGATGAAGCCTGCGAGGGATTCCAGGCAGAAGGGGACCTCGGGAACGAGGATCGCGTGGGCCCCCGCCGCCACGCCCGAGTGGAGGGCGATCCAGCCCGCGTTGCGGCCCATGACCTCGACGACCATGACGCGCTCGTGGCTCGCCGCCGTGGTCTGCACGCGGTCGAGGGCGTCGGTCGCGATCTGCACGGCGGTGAGGAATCCGAAGGTCAGGTCGGTGCCGAAGAGATCGTTGTCGATGGTCTTCGGGATGCCGATGACGGGCACGCCGGCGGGCTCGAGAACGGCGGCGAGGCGGTCGGCGATGGTCATGGTCCCGTCGCCGCCGATGACCAGCAGGGCGTCGAGCCGGTGGCTCTCGACGGTCTTCAGGGCGCTCGCCGAGAGGTCCGCGAACACCGGGAGCCCGGCGGCATCACGACCCGTGACGTACCGGAACGGGTTGGCCTTGTTGGACGTGCCAAGAATTGTCCCGCCCAGGTTGATGATCGAGCACACGTCGGCATCCGCGAGGGAGCGGGTACGGTCGAGCACCAGCCCGGCGTACCCGTCGCGGATACCGACGACCTCGAGCCCGTGGGCGAGGGCGGCGGTGGTGACGGCCCGGAGGACGGCGTTGAGGCCCGGGCAGTCGCCGCCGCCGGTGAGAACGCCGACGCGCTTGATCGGGGAGGCGGCCACGCTTACGGATCCGCCAGCACGGGGGGGGCGGGAGGGGCGGCGGGGGCGGGTTGGGCCACAAGCGCGGCCTGGCGGCGGAGCACGTCCATCTGCTCGGGCGTCCGCAGGGCCTGCCCGGCCAGGGCCCGCTCGACCTTGCCGGTGAGCTCGATTTCCTTGCCCGGGAGGTAGCCCACATCGATGTCGAGCACCGTTCCATCTTGCCCGATGAGTACGGTACAGGGGATGCCGCTGACGCCGAAGGCCGCCGCGAGAGCCCCCGCGCTGTCGTCGATCTGCCCCATGGTGAAGCGTCGCTTCGACAGGAACCGCCGGACCATGCCCGAGGCGCCCGGCGCATCGCGGTTGACGCCCAGGACCACCAGCGGCTTATCGCCCAAGCGCTGGCGGATGAGCTCGATGTGCGGCATGGCCTGGACGCACGGGCCGCACCAGGTGGCCCAGAAGTCCAGCAGGATCACCTTGTCCTTCAGGGACGCGGGGTCGAGCTTGGCGCCGTCGAGGGAGGCGGCGTTCTCGAGGCTCGGGGCGGGCTTGCCGATCAGGTCGATCTGCTTCTGAAGGTTCGGGCGGGGGAAGAGCAGGCGGTCGACGCGCAGGTCGTCGGGGCCGGGCGTGAAGGCGAACGTCTCGGGCGCGATGGGCTGGTTGACGCGGCGGGTGTAGCTGGTCGCCCAGCGGGCCGAGACGATCTGGGCCAGGGGCCTGGGGGTCGCCTCGCCCTCGGTGGCCTCGGCGTGCTGGCGGCCGGCCATCTCCTGGTACATACGGGTGAAGTCCTGGCGCAGCTCGTAGGTCAGCCCGTCGGCGGTCGAGAACCACCGCTCGTAGGTGTACGGCACGGCCGAGGGCTGTCGGTCGTCGACGGCCGAGCCCGAGACCCAGAGCCCCGGGCGGTTGTCGAGGTCGCCGGCGCGGACCCTCTCGACGCTCTTGACCTGCCTGAGCGTCTGCTCGGCGCTCATCCCCGGGCGGAGCAGCGGCTCGCCGGGCAATGAGCGGATCTGGCCCGAGGAGAGCTCTTCGATGAGGTCGCGGAGGTTCCAGACGGCGGCCTGGGTCTGGATGTACTGCTTGAGGGCCGGGGCGTGGATGGTGAGGGTGCGCCCGTCAAAGTACGCCGTCACGGCGGCGACCTTGAGGTAGAGCTTGTCGGGCTTGGCAACAGCGAAATCGGTGACGTACGAGAGGTTGATGGCCGGCTGGCCCTCGGTGAGCATCTCCCACTTGCTGGTGATGGTGCCCTGCATGCTGGCCATGTCGCGGAGGGACGCGTGCTCGCGTTCCAGGATGGGGCGTGATTCGGGCCATATCTCCAGGCGCGAGTCGGTGCCGACGGGGATGGTGGTGCTGCTGCGCGCGGGGCTCGGGGACGTGGAGCGGGTGGTGCTGGAGGTCGGGGGCGTCTGGGCGATCGCCGAGCCGGCGAGCGCGAGGGCCGCCGCGTGGACCAGCAGGGAGCGTGTCGGGAAGTTGGTCGGCATGGCGGATCTCCGGTTCGGCGGGCCGGGGGCCCGCGGCGCGAGTGTAGGAATGGGGTTCCGCTCCCGGATCCGCCCGCGGGCAGCAACCGGCCCCGCCCCGGGCGGTGCATTCAGATAGGATCGACGGCTTCCCGGCTTCAACCTCCCCGACCCGGCTCACTCATCGCGGCATGGACTCGCCCACCACCCCATCCCCCAGCGCGACACCCGCCCGCGGCCCCATCCCCGAGGCCGATGCGCAGCTCTACCTCCACCCCCAGACGCTCGCGCGGCTGGGCACGCTCGAGCTTCGGGCCAAGATGATCGTCGAGGGCGTTATGTCCGGGGCCCACAAGTCCCCGTTCCACGGCTTCAGCGTCGAGTTCGCCCAGCACCGTCCCTATGTCGCCGGCGACGACATCCGGCACCTGGACTGGAAGGTCTTCGGGCGCTCCGACAAGCTCCAGCTCAAGCAGTATCAGCAGGAGACCAACCTCGACCTCATCGTCATGGTCGATTGCTCGGGCTCGATGAACTTCGGCTCGCGCTCCTTCGAGTCGGCCAGCGGCGTGGGGCGCACGGCCAGCCCGGATGGGCGTACATATTGGAGCAAGTACGATCACGCGACGGCCGTCGGGGCCGCGATGGCGTACATGGCGCTGCACCAGGGCGACCGGGTGGGCCTGACGGTGTTCGCCGACGAGGTGAAGGCGACGCTGAAGCGCTCCAGCGCGATGAGCCTGTGGCGGCAGATCGTTGGCGCCCTCTCCGTCACGCCCGTGGACAAGCCCACCAATATGGCCCGCGTGATCGACCAGACGCTCGGCAAGCTGACGAACCGGTGCCTGATCGCGCTGGTGAGCGATCTCTACATCGACCCCGAGGAGTTCCGCACCGCCTGCGCCCGCATCCGCCACCGCCGCCACGACCTGATCGTCTTCCAGACCATCGACAACCGCGAGAAGGAGCTCGACATCCGCGACGTGGCCCCGTTCGACGGGCTCGAGGGCGAGCCACGCATCCGCGTCGACCCGCGGGCCATCCGGGCCGAGTATCAGAAGGTCTTCGCCGAGCATTTGGCCAAGATCGAGTCGATCACCCGCGGGTTCGGCTTCGACTACCACGCGATCAACACGCACGACTGGCTGGGCCCGCCCATGGCCGCCTTCCTGGCCAAGCGCAACGCGCAGATCAAGAGGAGCAAGTTCGGGTGAGTTCTCAGCAGGTGGCAAGGTCGCCGGGTGTCGAGGTGTCCGGGGACGCCGGCTTTGAGCTTGACACCTTGGCACGTCGAAACCTCGGCCCCTGCCGCCCGGAGGGCACGCCGTGACGTTCCTTCATCCCCTCCTGCTTGCCGCCGGTGTCGCGGGGATCTCGATCCCGATCATCATCCATCTGCTCATGCACCGCCGGCGCAAGCCCGTGATGTGGGGCGCGATGCGGTTCCTCGTCGAGGCGTACAAACGGCAGCGGCGGCGGCTGCTGATCGAGAAGTGGCTCCTGCTGGCGGCCCGCTGCCTGCTGATCCTCCTGATCGCCGCCGCGCTGGGCCGGCCGCTGCTGGGGGCCCTCGGGCTCGTGGGCGGGGGCAAGACGGTGTATCTGGTCATCGACAACTCGCTCGCCGCCGCCGTCCGCGACGATAACGCGATGTCGGCGCTGGACCGGCACAAGGCCCAGGCCAAGGCGGTCCTCTCGACGCTCGCTTCCTCCGGCGAGCAGGGGGACCGTGCCGCCATCGTCGCCCTGGCCTCGCCCGCCGAGCCGATCGTGCTTCCCGCGTCGGCCAACCTCGCGTCGCTCTCGGCCCTGATCGACCAGATCCCCCTGGCTCATGCGCGGGCGGACCTGCCCGGAGCGCTCTCGCTGGTCGCCCAATCGATCGGCGGGGTCGACGCCTCGGGCGGCGGCACGACCGACGCGGCGGCCGCCAAGCGCTCGGCCCCGGACCGCACGTTTGTCGTCCTGCTCAGCGATTTCCGCGAGGGCTCGGTGGATCTCTCGCCCGGGGGCGATGCGCTCGGCGCGATCAGGCTCCCCGAGGGCGTCCGCGTGCTGGCCTCCGAGCCCGCGGCGGTCCCGGCGACGAACGTCGGGATCACGGCCGTCGAGCCCTTGCGGTCGGGGCTGATAGATCCGAGCAAGGCCGCGGGCGACACCTCGGGCGAGCTGGTGCGTGTGACGCTGTCACGTTCGCTCGATGCCGCCCGCGAGGCGACGAGCGTGGGCGTGCGGGCCAGGCTCCTGCCGCCCGAGGGGGCCGGCGGCGGGCCGGCGAGCGTCGAGTCGCGGACGCTTGTAGGCTTTGCGGCCGGTCAGGAGACGGCGACGATCGCGGTGCCCGTCCGCGCCGATCCGGGCCTGCTCAAGGGGCCGCGTGCCGCGGACGCTCCGAGCGCCGGCGGCTCGTCCTCGACGGGCGTGCTGGTGGTGCAGACCGACGACGACGCGATCGAGCCGGACAATCTCTGGCGTCGGCCCGTCGAGCTGCGCGAGGCGCTCCGCGTGGGCATCATCGCCCCCATCCGCTTCGGCAAGGCCGATCGGATCGACAAGCTCGACCCCGGCTCGTGGGCCCGGATCGCGCTGGCCCCCGGGTCCGGCGACTCCGGCGGCGGGGGCATCGACGTCGTGGATATCGAGCCCGCGTCGCTCGACCAAGCCCGTCTGGCGTCGCTGGACGCCGTCGTTCTGCCGCGGCCGGACCTGATCCCCGAGGCCGGATGGGCCCGGGTTCGCCTGTTCATCGAGTCGGGCGGTTTGGCGCTCATCACGCCGCCGCCGGGCATCGACGTTCATCTCTGGGGCGACGCGATGACGCGCGGCCTGGGCGTCGAGTGGTCCGTGGCACGGCAGGCCACGCCGCAGACCGACCAGCGGCTGTCGCGCACGCAGGCCGCGCGGACCGCCAACGGGCTGCTCTCGCTGATCGAGGGCGAGCTCGACGAGCTGCTGACCGCGGTCACGATCGGCAAGACGCTCGGGCTGAGCCCAGCGCCCGAGTCGGGGCAGACGCTCCTGGCGCTCGACAACGGCGCGCCGGTGCTGTGGGCGGGCCCGCTGTCGCGGCCCGCGCCCGCACGGCCCGCGGGTGCTGAACAGAATCGGCCCGACACGGCCGCCCCGCCCGCGGCGGGCCGGGGGATGGTGATCTATCTCGGCGTCGCGCTCGATCTTGACTACTCCGACCTCCCTGCCAAACCGCTGATGGTCCCGCTGATTCAGGAGCTCGTGCGTCAGGGCGCTGGGCAAGCCCGCGGCTCGTGGTGGTCCCTGGCCGGCACGCGCCCTCGCACTCCGGCCCGCACCAGCGAGCTTGTCGAGCTCCCCGATCCCGCCCGCCCCCGCGCCGCCGGCGCGGGGCGCGACGAGGCCCTGGCACGCTTGAAGGTCGACCCCGGGCTGGCCCAGAGCGTCGAGCCCGTGCGCCGCGCGGGCGTCTATCGGGCCCTTGATGAGTCGGGCGCGGCCCGCGGCGTTGTGGTCGTCAACGCCGACGCCCGCGGCGGGCGGACCACGGTGCAGACGCAGGCGAGCGTCTCGGCGTGGTTGCGCCCGGTGCTCTCGGGCCCCGTGTCCGGGGCCGATCCGATCGTCTGGCTGCCGCCCGCGGCCGGGGGCGAGGGGGGCGTGCCGGTCGCCGCCGCTGTTTCCGGGCCGCTGGGCGCGGTGGACCGCGGCTCGCCGATCTCTCTGCCGCTGCTGATCGCCGCTCTGTGCGTGGCGCTGCTGGAGGTGTATTTGGCCCGGCGGGCGAGCCACGCGCAGCTCGCGGGGCCCTCGGGGTCGCTCGCGGGAGTATTGGGCCAGGGCAGAGGGGAGGCCGCGTGAGCGATCTGTTGCTGCGGCTGATCAACTCGCCGTCGCTCCGCCTCGGGCAGGAGGGCGTGGAGCTTGGGTTCGTTCACGCGCTGCCGCCGTGGGCGTGGGCTCTGGTGATGCTTGCGTCCGCATTCTTCGGCTGGCTGGGATATCGGCGTCTGGAAGGCCCGGCACCGGCCCGGGCCGCGCTCGGGGCTCTGCGGGGCGGGCTGATCCTGCTAATCGCGGTGCTCATCTGCCAGCCGCGGCTGATCAAGACCAGCGAGACGGTCGAGAAGGACTGGGTCCTGGTGCTTATCGACCGCTCGGCGTCGCTCTCGGTCGCCGACGCTCCGCCGCTGGGGCCCGGTTCCGCGGACGCGGGCCCGGAGGCCCGCGAGCGGCAGCTCCGCTCGCTGCTCGAATCCGCGGCCCCGACGTTCCGCCAGCTCGGCGTTGAGCGCGTGCTGGTGTGGCTGGGCTTTGATGCCTCGGCCTACGAGCTTCCGGTGAGCAAGGAGACGGGCACGCCCTCGCTGGCCGAGCCTACCGGCCGACGCACCGACCTGAACCGCGCGATCGAGCAGGCCCTCCGCAAATCCGCGGCGCGCCCGCTGGCGGGCGTGGTTGTCTTCTCCGACGGCCGGGCCGTCGAGCCCCCGGCCCGCTCGCTCCTGCGCCGGCTTGAGGCCGAGAAGGTCCCGGTGTTCACCGTTGCCTTAGGCTCGCCCACCAGCCTGCCGGACCTTTCCGTGCGGCGCGTCGAGGCCCCGCGCACTGGCTTCGTCAAGGACAGCGTGCCCGTTCAGGTCGAGCTCGAACGCTCCGGCCCGCCCGCGGCCCAAGGCGAGTCGGCGATCGTTGAGCTGATCGACGAGGCCACCGGTGCGGTGATGGACGCCCGCCCGCTAGTGTGGGATCAGGCGGGACCGGCGGGACCGGCGGGAACGGCGGGAACGGCGGACTCGGGCGAGCAGATCAAGCGGCTCACGCTCCGATCGACCGCCGCCATCGCCGGCTCGGGCAAGTGGAACGTCCGTATCCGCCCCGCCCCCGGCTCGCCGGCCGATATGGTGGCCTCCAACAACGCGTCGGACTTCTCGATCGATCTGCTGGACCGCCCGCTCCGCGTCGCGTACTTCGACGGCTACCCGCGCTGGGAATACCGCTACATCAAGAACCTCCTTGTCCGCGAGGAGTCGATTTCTTCGGTTGTCATGCTCCTGGCACCCGGGCGGCGATATCTCCAGGAGGGCACTGTCATCCTCGACAGCCTGCCCCGCACGGGCGAGGAATGGGCCAAGTTCGACGTCATCATTCTGGGCGATCTCTGGCCCGGCGTGTTCACCCGCGAACAGCTCGAACTGCTCAAGCAGCGCGTCAGCGTCGCCGGCGCGGGCCTCATCTTTATTGGCGGCGAGGGCTCTACCCCCGGGGCCTGGCGCACCACGCCGCTGGCCGACCTGCTCCCCTTCGCCCTTTCTGAGAGCCTCGCGGGCGGGACCGCCGGGCTCGAGCGTTTCGACGGCCCGGTTACCTTGGCCCCCACGCCCGGGGCCGACCGGCTTGGCGTTCTGCGATTGAGCGACCAGCCCGACGAGAAGTCGCAGTTGTATTGGCCCCCCGAGCTCTCCGACCCCGCCGCGGGATGGTCGCAGCTCTACTTCGTGCAGCGGATCGACCCGGCGACCCTCAAGCCCGCCGCCGAGACGCTGGCGATCGCCCGCCCCGTCTCGGGCGACCGGCCGGCGTCGCCCGCGGTGCTCTCGATGCGCTATGGCGCCGGGCGCGTGCTCTATGTCGCGACCGACGAGATCTGGCGTTGGCGCTACGGCCGGGGCGAGCGGCTGCCCGAACGCTTCTGGATCCAGATGGTCCGCCTGCTCGGGCGCGAGAGCGTTTCCCGCTCGGGCCGCCCAGCGATCATCGAGGTGCTGCCCGAGCGGGCCGAGGTCGATCAGCCCGTCCGCGTGCAGCTCACGCTCACCGATCAGGCCCTCATCGAATCGGCCCCGCCCACGATCAAGGTCCGCATCGCGCCGGTCGGCGGCGGGCGCGAGGGAGACGGGCCGCAGGTCACCGAGCTCACCCTGACCGCCGAGGCCACTCGCTCGGGCGACGCCGCCGCCAGCCGCGTCGGGGGCACCCGCGTGTACGCAACAACCTGGGTGCCGACGCAGCCCGGGCGGTTTGTCGCCTCGAGCACCGATCCGGCCCTGTCTGGCTCGGCGGCCCCGACGGGCGACGTCTCGACCCGCGTCGAGGTCTGGCAGCCCGACGACGAGCTGCGTCGCCCCCAGACCGACCACGCCCTGCTCGCCGCCCTGAGCCAAGCCACCGGCGGCCAGGCCCTGACCGCATCGCAGCTGAGCCAGCTCCCCCGCCTGCTCCCGAGCCGAAGCGTCAAGCTCGCTGGCGACCCGGAAGTTCACACGCTGTGGGACACGCCATTGGCCCTCCTGCTGGTGCTGCTGCTCCTGACGCTTGAGTGGGTCGGGCGGCGGCTGCTGCACCTGGCATAACCGGGGGCATCGGTACCGGGCGTTGAGGGCGGATTCCTCTCGCGTGATCGGGCGGAACAGATGCCCGAGCGCGTCCTTTTTGGTCGATACCTCCTTTCGCCCGCGACCGCGTCATGGGGGTGGGCGTACAACCACCTGTCCGCCTTCCGCCCCGCCGTCTCCGCCGGGCCGGAAGCTTTCCGGAGCCGATTGCCATGCCCGATTCGGACCCGAGTTTTCCCACCGCCGGCGACCCGCGTGCCCGCTCGATCGCCGCCTGGCTGGCGGGCGTTCGCCGCACCGCGAAGGGCCTCTTGCTGGTGCAGCGGCTCGGGTGGATCATCGCCGGGGTCATCGCCGCGCTGGTCATCGGTGGCGTACTGGACTACTTCCTCCGCGCCCCGTCCTGGCTCCGCGGCATCGGGCTGCTGGGGGCCTTGGCGACGCTGGCGGTTGTGCTGTGGCGGCGGGTGCTGCCCGCGGTGCGCTTCGCGCCGAGCCTGACGGAGATTGCCCTCCGCGTCGAGTCGAGCCAGCCGGGCGCGGGCGCTCCCGGTGTGCTCGCCTCGGGGCTCGAGCTCGGCGAGCTGGGGAGCACGCGGCCCGAGAGCGTTCTGGCCGAGCCCGTCGTGGCCCGGGCCGCGGAGCTGACGACACGGCTGAGGCCGACCGACGTGTTCCGCCCCGCGGGCGCGATCAAGGCCGGGGGCGTTGCGCTCGTGGGCGTGCTGGCGGTGCTTGCGCTCTTCGCGGCCCAGCCGCGGCTATCGGCGATCGGCTTCTCGCGGATGGCCCTGCCCTGGGCTGGCGCCGAGTGGCCAAAGCGGACGCAGATCGCCGACGCAACGGGGCTGAGCCACCACCCGCTTGGCTCGGCGCTGCCGCTGCGGGCGGCGCTGCTCCGGAGCGATCGCGGGCCCGAGAACACCGGCGTGTATGCCGTCTACCGCCTGGTGGGCCCCGCCGGCGCCGGCCCCGAGCGCCGCGTGATATTGAAGGACCAGCCCACCCAGGCGACCATCAGCACGCCCGACGGCGAGGCCCGCGGCACGCTCTTCGAGCGGCTCATCGAGCCCACGGGCCTCACGCCCGACCTCTCCGCCGCCCGCGCAAACGCCCCGGCCGCGACGATGCTCGAGTACTGGCTCGAGACCGCCGACGACCGCACGCCGTCGGTCCAGATCGCGCTCGTCGATCCACCGAGCGTCGTCAAGTCGACCCTCCGCGTCGAGCTGCCCGGCTACGCGGCGACGCTCCTGGGCTCGACGCCCGGCGTGCAGGCTCCGCTCGACCTCGGCCCCGGCGGCGACGAGCGGGCCGCCCCCGCGCCGATCCTCACCGGCTCGCGCGTCGCGATGACCATCGAGCTCAACAAGCCCGTCCCCCCGCCGCCAGCTTCCACAAGCGCCGCGGCCCGCGAGTCTTGGCTCGCCTCGACGCTCGGGCCGGACATGGCCGCGCTCTTCACGACCGAACCGCCGGCCCTTTTGGACGCGCCGGCGGGCGGCAAGTCCTGGACGCTCTCGTGGACGCACACGCGGGCCGTGCGGTTGGCGCTCAAGCCCGTGGACGAGTACGGCATCGGTCCGGGCGAGGAGTCGGTGTACCGCTTCGATCTGCTCACCGACAACCCCCCCACCGCCGCCGTGACCACGCCCACAGAGGACCGCTCGGTGCTGCCGACGGCCGTCGTCGCCCTGGCGGGCGAGGGGCGGGACGACGTGGGGCTCTCGCACGTTTCGCTCGAGCGGCAGATCGCGCGTCGGGCCAAGGCCTCCGAGTCGCCCGCCGCCGAGCCCGCCGACGAGCGGGTCGAGATCATCCGCGAGACGGTCGCCGCCGCGGGGCCCGAGGCCGGCGGCGTGAAGCGTCTGACGGCGTCTACGCAGCTTGATCTCTCGACGCTGGAGCTCAAGCCCGGCGACGAGGTGTGGATCACGGCCCTGGCCGCCGATGCTTTCGAGCTCGCGGGCCAGCGGCACCCGCCGGCGCGGTCGAGCGTGCGCAAGCTGCGGATCATGTCGCGCGACCAGCTCGTCGAGCAGATCTGGGGCGAGCTCTCGGGCGTGCGGCGGAACGCGATCCGCATCGATCAGGATCAGGCCGAGGCCCAGAACTCCGCGGCACAGCCCGGCGAGGAGAGCGGCAAGCGCTCCGAGCGGGCCCAGGCCCAGCTCACCGAGCGTCTGGCCCGCCAAGGCGAGGCCGTCAAGCGGCTCCGCCAGCGGGTCGACGAGAACGGGCTCCCCGACGCGAGCGTGAACCAGGTCCTCCGCGACGCCGAGGCGGCGCTGCAGCGCGCCGGCCAGCAGTCGGCCAAGGCCTCGCAGAAGCTCGGCGAGTCGGCCCGGGCCCAGGCCCAGGAGGCCGCCCCGAAGGACGCCGGCGCCGCCGAGCGGCAGGAGGGCCAGCAGGGCCAGCAGGGCGTGCGCGACGAGCTGACGAACCTCATCGACCTCCTCGACCAGGGCCAGGACACCTTCGCGTCCAAACGCTCGCTGGAGCGGTTGCTCGAGCAGCAGAAGAGCCTTCGCGACCGCACCGAGCAGACCGGCAAGACGACCACTGGCAAGCCCGCAGAGTCGCTCAGCGAGGGCGAGAAGGCGGCGCTCGAGAAGATCGCCGAGGACCAGCGGGCCTTGGCCGAGCAGCTCCGCGACACGCTGAGCAAGGTGCAGGAGCGCGAGGAGAAGCTCCGCAAGAACGACCCCGCCGCGGCCCAGGCCCTGGCCCAGGCGGCCCAGCAGACCAAGCGCGACCAGACGCCCGAGAAGATGGACCAGGCCGCCAGCCAAGCCCAGCAGAACCAGCCCTCCAACGCCCGCCAACAGCAGACGGCGGCCATCGAGTCCCTCGAGCAGGCCCTCAAGAAGCTCGACCAGGCCCAGAACAACAAGGACGAGGTGCTGTCCCGCTTTCTAGCCAGCCTGATCGAGTCGATCCAGGGGCTCGTGGCTCAGCAGAAGGCCGAGCTCGCCGAGCTCAAGGCCCGCGAGGCGACGGCGAACTTCAAGGGGCTCGACCCGGGCATGGCCACGCTGCACCGCAACACGCTGGGCGTGCTCGACGAGGCCAACGACGCCCCGCGCGAGGTTGCGCCCGTGGCGAAGCTCATCGCGCGGGCCGCCGATGCTCAGGCTCAGGCCGTCACGCTGCTCCGCGCCGCGCCCGTCGTCGAGGACGAGGTGGCCAAGCAGGAGAACGAGTCGCTCGACCGCCTGAATGAGGCCCTGACCCGGGCCCAGGACCAGCAGCGCCAGGCCCGGAATCGTCAGGCCCAGCAGAAGCGCACCGAGCTTCGGGCCAAGTACGAGGAGGCCCTCAAGCAGCAACTGGCGCTCAAGGACAATGTCGACGGCCTCGCACAGCAGGAGCCCAGCCGCCGCACCCGCGCCGCGGCCCGCATCGCCGGCGAGGAGCAGCAGGCCCTGCTCAAGACGCTCGAGGACCTCCGCGAATCGACCAAGGAGATCGCCGAGGCCAAGGTCTTCGACTACGCCCACACGCGTCTGAAGGACCTGATGACGGCGGCCAGCACCGGGCTCGTTGCGGGCGAGGCGTCGCCCGCCGTGCTCCGCCAGCAGACCTCGGCCGCCCGCGTGCTGCGATCGCTGGTCGAGGCGCTCGACGACCGCAAGAAGCCCGAAGACCCGTTCCGCAAGGGCGAGCAGCAGGGCCAGGGCGGCGGCTCGGGGCAGCAGCCCCAGCCACTGGTTCCCCCCGCGGCCGAGATCGTGCTTCTCAAGGCCATGCAGCAAGAGGCCGCCGAGCTCACCCGCGCGGCCGCCGAGGGCAAGTCCGCCGACCCCGCCGCGCTCAAGGACGCCGCCAAACTCCAGACAGACCTGAGCACCCAGGGCCAGGGCTTGCTGGAGCGCCTGAGCAAAGAGGCCGAGGAGGGCGGGCCGATGCCCACGCCAGAGATCAAGCCCGGTGAGGTCAAGCCCGAGCCCGCCAAGCCCGGCGCGCCCGAAGAAGGAGCGGCCGAGTGAACACCGCGATCACGACTCTCGCCGCGGCGATCGTTGCGCTGGGTGCCGCATCGTTCACGCAGGCGCTGGCCCGGCGCGACGAGCCCGCCAGCCCCGCTCCCGCCGCTGCACCCCCAAGCCCGAAGCCCGCGCAGGCCCCCAGGCCCAAAGCCGCGCCGACCCTCGACGAGCTGCTCGGCACTACGCCGGACACCGCCGGCAAGACTGATCAGCCGACCGCCCCGTCGGATCCAGCCAAGCCCGGGACGCCCAGCACCGGCGACGACAAGACGCAGCTCGACCGTCTGCTCACGGCCCAGGAGATGGGCGACGCGTTCAAGCAGGCCGTCACGCTCATGGGCGATGCGGCCAAGCGTCTGGACACCGCGGCCGACCCGGGCCTGCCCACGCAGCGGATCCAGGAAGACATCATCCGCAAGCTCGACCAGCTGCTGGCGAGTTTGGACCGCCAGCAGCAGCAACAGCAACAACAGCAGCAGCAACAGCAGCAGAACCAGGACCCCAAGGACCGGCCGCAGAACCAGCAGCAGCGCCAGCAGCAACAGCAGCAGAACCAGGCCGCCTCTGGCAACCCCGACGATCAGGGCGACCGCCCGACGCTGCAGACCGGTGCGCTCAATCCCGAGCTCGAGTCGGCCCGGGCGGCGTGGGGCGCGCTGCCCGCGCGGGTCCGCGACATGCTCCTGCAGGGCTCCGGCGACCGCTTCTCCAGCCGCTACAAAGCCCTCACCGAGGAGTACTACAAGCGCCTCGCCGAGGAAGCCTCACGCTGAGCCTCGCTCGTACACACTCGACACATCGCATCACCGGCCGTGGTTCCGCTGGTCCCTATCGTCCTCCACACGCATGAGCACAGCCCGCCCGATCTCCGCCCTCGCCCTGCTGCTCGCCGCGGGCATCGCCGTGGCCCAGCCCGTCGCGCCGAGCACACCCGCCGCTCCCCCCGCCGCTCCCCCCGCCGCTCCCGAGGAGGCCGCCCCCGGCCTGCCCGCGTCGCCCGCGCGAGAGCGGCGTCCCGATGGCGGCGCATCGGCCGAGAACGCCGCGGCCGCCAACGAGCTCTCCCCCGAGCTCGACCGGGCCGTCCGCGACGGCCTGAAGTTCCTGGCCAGCGAGCAGCAGGACGACGGCTCGTTCGGGTCGGGCCGCTACGGCAAGAACATCGCCGTCACGGCCCTAGCGTGCCTGGCCTTCATGGCCGATGGCAGCACCCCGGGCCGCGGTCCCTATGAATCCAATGTCCGCAAGGGCCTCGAGTTCGTCCTGGCCAACTCCGCCGAGACCGGCCTGCTCGCCTCCGACGCCACAAACGGTCCCATGTACGGCCACGGCTTCGCCGCGCTCTTCCTGGGCGAGATCTACGGCATGACCCAGGGCGGGGGCGAGACCACGCTCTCCACCCGCGTCCACGAGGCCCTCGTGAAGGCCTGCACGCTCATCGAGCGCTCCCAGAACAACGAGGGCGGCTGGCGCTACAACCCCGTCCCCTATGACGCCGACGTCTCGGTCACCATCTGCCAGATCATGGCCCTCCGCTCGGCCCGCAACGCGGGCATAGAGGTCCCCAAGGAGACCATCGACAAGGCCGTCGAGTACGTCCGGCTCTGCCAGAACCCCGACGGCGGGTTCCGCTATCAGGCGACCGCCGGCTTCAGCCTCTGGCCACGCTCCGCCGCGGGCGTCGCCAGCCTGTACTACGCCGGCATTTACCAGGACGACGCGATCGAGCGCGGGCTCGAATATATCAAGCTCAACGCCATGCCCGGCGTCGTGCCCGAGCAGCAGCCCCACTACTGGTATGGCCACTACTACGCCGTGCAGACGATGTACCTCGCCGGCGGCAAGCACTGGTCCGACTGGTGGCCCGCCATCCGGTCCGAGCTGATCCGCCGCCAGAACCCCGACGGTTCGTGGGACGACCGCAGCGTTGGCCCGGCCTATGGCACGTCGATGGCGCTGGTCATCATGCAGATGCCCAAGCGCTTCCTCCCGATCTTCCAGAAGTGAGGCCCCGCATGCCCGCCCGCCCGCGACGCGACATCGGAGCCCTCTCGCCCTTGGCCGCGGTGCTATTCGTGATCGTCTCGCCGCTCGCCGTCGCATCGGCCCAGCCCGCCCAGCCGATCGCCGCCCCCGGCAAGGGCCCCAGCACCGGCCCGACGACGCGTGCCGTGCTCATCGACCGGGCGCTGAAGACCATCCCCGGCAGCATCGTCTCGCTGAACGCCAGGGCGGGCGGCGCGGGGGAGGTGGACTTCATCGACGACGCGGGCAAACGCTCGACCATCAGCCTGGCGACTCTTCTGGCTATCGCGCCCCCATCGTTCATCCCGGGCCCCGAATCGCTGCCCGACGAGCCGGGCGATCCCGATGCTGGCGTGCTCGAACTCGCCGACGGCCAGCGCTTCGTCGGCACGCTGATGGACCCGCCGGGGCCCGCCGGTGCCGGAACTACGAAGGAACGGCCCGCGCTGCTCCGGCATAACCGCCTGGGCGTGATCTCGACCCCGCTCGACGCCGTGGCTCGCTATCTCGCCCCCGGCGTCACGCCCCCTGCGTCGCTCTCGACCTCCAGCGACACGGTGATCATCTCCACCGGCGACCGCCTCGAAGGACTTGTCGACGTGCTGGGGCCGACGGTCACCATCTCGCCGTCGCCTCAGCGTTCCGGCCCGGCCGGGGGTCAGGCCGAGCCCAGGCCAGAGCCCGTCTCGGCGCCAGGGCTGGTGTTCGCCAAACTCAGCAACCCGCCCGTTGCGCCCGAGGGGCTGCGCGTCTGGCTGGCCGACGGCACGGTGGTCGCCTCCAGCGCCCTCTCGCTTCAGAGTTCGGCCGTCTCGATCACCACCGGCCCGGCCGACGCCCCATCGACCACGCAGCTGCTGGCCGGCGAGTTCCGGGGTCTTGTTCCCGATGCCGCGCGGCTGCTGCCGCTTGCCGCCCTCGCGCCCGCGAGCGTCCGCGTTGATCCCTCGCGCCCCTTCGGTGATCCGCCGGTGATCGACGACGAGCGCTCCCGCGTCGCGCCGCTGAGCGCGCCGGATGTGCTTCTGCCCGGGCCGATGAGCGTCGAGTGGGCGCTGCCCGCGGGCGTGAGCGGGGTTCTTGGAACCGCTCGCCTCGACACCGGGTGCTCGGTGTGGGGCGATTGTCGGGTCGTCGTCGAGCTTGTCCCCGAGTCGGGCGGCCTGGCCGCGCCGAACGCACGCGTTGCCCAGCTCGCCGCCGGGCGGCTCGCGGGAACCGAGCCGGCGCTGAGCATCCGGGCGGCCTTCGACCCCGTCGCGGCCGGTGCGCGGCTGCGGGTGACGGTCTCCCCCGGCAACCGGGGCCCGATCCAGGACCGCGTGCTGCTCTCGCGGATGCTGCTGGTCACCTCGCCCCGCTGACCCTGATCGGGGCGAAGCACGCAACTCTCCCTCGCCCCGCTCCGACGGCTGAAGCCGGTGCGGGGGCGTGCCGAAACATCTTTCGTGGCCCCGGCGTTGCCATCCGCACGCGGCCGGGCTCGACTACCCATGTAGCAGAGGCTACATTGCTGCCCAAGCATGTAGCCACGGCTACATACCAGGAGTGTCGACATGCCCAGATCCGCCCGCCCGATCCTCGCCGCCACCGCCTTGCTCGCCGTCGCCGGCCTCGCCCGGGCACAGGACTCGGTCGTCTCCGTCGAGACCGCGTCGGGCCCGATGAGTCTGCCGGGGACCGGCCCCGCTCCGAAGAGCCAGGCCGAGTCCAAGCTCCCGCCCGCCGTGCAGAACAAGGCGCTCCCGCCCGAGTCCGCCGTCGGAACGCTCCCGACTCTCGGCGAGTGGTTCGGCGATTCCGGCAAGCCATGGCCCGATTGGTCGCGAGCGACGGGCGACTGGGGCGGCGTCCGCACCGACCTCGAGAACGTCGGCCTCACCATCGCCGGCTCGTTCGTGTTCGGCTGGTCGAGCGTCTTCTCCGGCGGTGCCGAGAAGCGCGCGTATACCCGCCGCGTCTTGGTCGCCAACGCCACGCTCGACCTCGACAAGGCCTTCGGCTGGCCCGGCGGCTCGGTCTTCATCGACTTCGGGCACTACTCGGGCTTCACCGGCAACGCCGTGGGTTCGGCCATGGGCACCGACCTCTGGGCCTCGGGCCGGAGCCTGGACCAGGTGATGGAGCTGTGGTTCCAGCAGGTCTTTCTCGACGGCAAGCTCCGCCTCAAGGCCGGCAAGATCGACGCCAACAAGGAGTTCGCCGTCCTGCCCGCGGGCACAGTGTTCGTTTCCGCCAACGGCTACTGGGACGACAACCTTCTGGGCCAGCCGACCTACCCCGACCCTGCCACGGGCGTCGTTCTATACGCGTATCCCACCGAGCAGACCTACCTGGGCGTGGGGTTCTTCGACGGCGCCACCGCCGAGGGCATCCGCACCGGCGGCCGCGGCCCGTCGACGTTCTTCTCCGACTCGAAGGCCAGCTCCTGGTACTTCGCCGGCGAGGCGGGGCTTACCTGGACCGAGATCGGCTCGCTCGGCAACGGTCTTGTCGCCGTTGGCGGCTGGGGCCACACCGCCGACTTCGAACGCCTCGACGGCTCGGGCCCCAAGGAGGGCGCCCAGGGAGGCTACATCATGGGCGAGCAGCAGCTCACCCGCCGCGGCGAAGATGACGCCCTGAAGTCCAAGGGCCTCTTCGCCTTCGCCCGCGCCAGCCTCGCGGACCGCTCGTTGGCCGTCATCGAGGGCAAGTACACCGCGGGCCTCTCGCTCAAGGGCACCTTCGAGGGCCGAGACGACGACAACGCCGGCATCATGTTCTCCTACGCCGACATCAGCGGCAAGAGCGGCAACGCCCGCGACGAGACCAACCTCGAGCTCTTCTACAAGCTCCAGCTGTTCGGCTCTGTCAGCATCACGCCCGACATCCAGTGGATCACCAACCCCGCAGGCCGCGAGGACCTCGACGACGCGTGGCTCGGCACGCTCAGCGTGAACATCACGTTCTGACACGAAGCAACGATCGAGCTTGGGAGTCTTGAGTCAACCCCGCCGGTCCCCGGCGGACTTGTTCTGCTTCGCCGGGATCTCGAAGTCTCGCCCGAGGTTCAAGGTTGCTTCGTATGAGAGCGCCATCGCCAACAGCCTGCCGATCCGGCACCGGATGACCGCGGACATGATGCACATCGCTGTGAGGACCGATGGCCCCTCCGTCATCCGCGCGGACGACGCCCGGCGGGCCGCCCGTGCCGATCTCTCCGACAGCGCCGCGGAGCGCCGGAAGATGTTCGCGGGCTTCGAGGTCTGAAGGGCTGCCGCCGTGCACTCGCGTCGTCGGTCCTCACCGCACCTTCACGAGCGCCAGCGCGAGGATCACCAGCAGGCTCGTGATGATCCAGAACCGCGTCACCACCGTCTGCTCGGTCCAGCCAAGCACGTGAAAGTGGTGGTGGATCGGGGCGACCTTGAACAGCCGCCGGCCCGTGCCCGTCGAGCGGCGGGTGTACTTGAAGTACCCGACCTGCAGGATCACCGAGAAGATCTCCATCAGGAACACGCCGCTCATGATCAGCAGCAGCAGCTCCTGGCGGATGACGATCGCGATGTAGCCGAGCAGGCCGCCGAGCGCTAGCGACCCCGTGTCGCCCATGAACACCCGCGCCGGCGAGCAGTTCCACCACAGGAAGCCCAGGCACGCCCCGGCGATCGACGCGGTGAGCACGACGATCTCGTCGCCCTCCACGATGAACGGCATCCGCAGGCCCTTGGCCGCCAGGTCCCAGCCGGCGATATATACCAGAACGGTGAGCCCCAGCGCGACGATCGTCGTCGTGCCCGCGGCCAGCCCGTCCATCCCGTCGGTGATGTTCACGGCGTTGGACATGCCCGCGACCATCAGCACCGAGAGCACGATGAACCCCGCCGCCGGGAGATAGAAGAGGCCCGGGTTGACCTGCAAGAGGCTCGCATCGCCCCCCAGGTATGTCGGCTGCAGCGGCAGGCTCAGCACGTGCGACAGGCTCTGCTCGACGCCCGCCGGGCTGCCCTTGTGATACACAAACCAGCCCACCAGCAGTCCGAGGCCGAGCTGGAAGACGAGCTTCTCCCACGCGTAGAGCCCCTGCCGCGAGCCGCCGGGGCGCGAGGCCGCCGTGAGCTTCAGCCAGTCGTCGATCGAGCCCAGGGCCGCGAGCCACACCAGGACGACGATCCCGACGACGACGTAGAAGTTGCGGACGTCGGCCAGCAGCACCGTCGACGCGAGGATCGCGCCGCAGATCAGCACGCCCCCCATCGTCGGCACGTTGGCCTTGCTCTTGGAGATATCCGCCAGCACCGCCGTGTCTGCCAGGCCCGCGTCGCCGATCTTCTTGCGGCGCAGCCAGCCGATCACCGGCTTGCCCAGCACGATCACGATCGCGAACGCGAGCGCCGCCGCCGCCAGGGCGCGGAAGCTCCGCTGCTCGAGGATCATGAACATCCACGAGATCCCGCGGTCGTCGAGCCAGTTCTTCAGATGGTCCCACAAGACATACAGCATGCTCGGCCCGGAAGGTGGTTTGGGTCGGTGACGGCGGCTCGCTCAGCCCTTCGCCAGGCCCGCCCCCGCGCCCTGAACCTCGCCCGACCCTTCGGCCCCGCTCCCCTCGTCGTCGTCCGCCTCGTCCAGGGCCTCGACGACGCGCTCAAGCCGGACCCGCCGCGAGCCCTTGACCAGCACCAGGTCGCCGGCAACCAGCAGCCCGGCGACATCCGCCGCCGCGTTGACCGAGAGCTCGGGGACGTAGGCCAGCCGCTCGCGCGTCCAGCCGGCCCGAACCAGCTCGTCCTGCGCCGCCCTCATGCCCGCGCCGACAAGCACGACCAGATCGACCGGCTCGCCCGATCGGTTCTTGAGGTCCACGTGCCGGGCCACCCCGCGGTGCCCAGCCTCGGCCGCCGCCCCGAGCTCGAGCATCTCGCCCAGCACCAGCACCGTGCGGCCCGCGGCCGAGCCCAGGCCGGCCTTTCTAAGCGCCAGCGCCGCGTCGATCCCGGCGATCATCGAGTCCGGGTTGGCGTTGTAGGCGTCGTTGAGCACCGTCACGCCGCCCACGCGGCAGGTCTGCAGCCGCATCTCCGCCCCGCCCGCCCCCGCCAGCGCCTGGGCCGCCTTCGCCTCGTCGATCCCCAGACGCCGGGCCACCGCGAGGGCGGCGATGGCGTTGAGCGCGTTGTGCTCGCCCACCAGGGGAACCGAGCACGCCTGTCGCCCATTGATCGTGAACGCCAGCCGCGGCGTGTCGCCCTCCAGCACGTGCCGGGCGTCCGTCAGCCGCAGCGTCGCCCGGTCCGACCGCCCGAACGTGATGAGGTTCTTGATGCCCCGCACGTGCTCGGCCAGCTCCGGCGCGTCGGCCGTCACGATGGCCCAGCCCCCGGGCTTGAGAGACTTGAGGATGGCCGCTTCCTCCGCCGCCACGCCCGCCAGGTCGCCGAGCTTCTCCAGATGCTCGCGTCCGATCGATGTGATGACCGCGATATCGGGCCGGACCACGTCGCCCAGGAGCGCGATCTCCCCGGGCGCGTTGGTCCCGACCTCGCAGATAAGGTACTGGTCGTTCTCCCGGGCCGAACAGATCGTCAGGGGCACGCCCACGCTGTTGTTGAAGCTCTTGCGGCTGGCCGTCCCCCGCATGGACTGGCCGAGCACGTGCTCGATCAGCCGCGTGGTGGTCGTCTTACCGTTTGACCCGCAGACGGCGATGACCTTGGTCCGCTTGAGGCTCGCGCGATACGCCGCGGCGATCTTGAGCAGGGCCCGCCCCGTGTCCTCGACCTTCAGCACGCCGCACGCCGGCTCGAAGCCCCCCGCCGGCAACACCCCCGCGTCGGCGACGATCAGCACCGGTGCCCCGGCCCTCGCCGCCGCCTCCAAAAATCCGTGCCCGTCGAACGCCTCGCCCTTGAGGGCCAGAAAGCACTGCCCGGGCTTGATGCTCCGCGTGTCGGTGCTCAGCCCCAGGATCGGCGCGTACAGCGGCGGCAGCGGCAGATCGGCCGGGCGGTCCTTGGGAAGCTCGATCGAGGGCGGGCGCACGAGCCATGTGCCGCCGGTCGAGATACGCAGATTGTCCGGGGTCCAGAACGTCATCGCAGCCCCTGAAAACGCAAGCCCGCCTCGGCGCCGGCACACCTCCGAGCGCGCGCGACGCCCCGGGCTGGGTCGCCCCCTGTATCGGCTCGCGCACCCGAAATGGATGATCCTTCAGCCAGGGAGCCGGGGGTGCGGATCACGGCGGCTGTCCCGCGAGCGACCTCACCAGGGGGCCCTCAGCCGAAGGGCCTCGCGGACGATCTCTCGGTCGTCGAAGTGCCGCTTGATCGTCTTCCCGGGATGCTCGGGGTCCGGCAGGATCTGGTAGTCCTCGTGCCCCTTGCCCGCAACCACCACCACGTCCCCCGGCCCCGCCTCGCGGATCGCCAGGTGGATAGCCCGCTTGCGGTCGGGCTCGACGATGACCTTCGGGCCAGCCGCCGCGTCGATGCCCGAGCGGATCATCTCGATGATGCTCCCGGGGTCTTCGGTCCGGGGATTGTCCGATGTCACGACCACCCGGTCGGCCAGCCCGGCCGCCGCCCGCCCCATCTTGGGCCGCTTGCTCGTGTCCCGATCCCCACCGCACCCGAACACGCACCAGAGCCGCCCCGCGCCGGGCGTCATCGACCCGCGGACGACCGCCAGCACGGTCTTGAGCGCGTCGTCCGTGTGGGCATAATCAACGAACACGCTCGGCAGACCGACCCCCCGGCCCCCCCCGGCCTCCCCGCCCCCCCCACCACCATCAACCTCGACCGCCTGCATCCGCCCCGGCGGCGGGCTCAGCCGCTCGGCCACCCGACACAAGTCATCGATCGTCACCTCGCCCGACGCCCCCCCACGTCCGCCCGCGGCAAACACCGCGTGCACCGCTGCGATCGCGTTGAGCGCGTTGAAAACGTTGAACGCCCCGATCAGCGGCAGCCGCACTCGCCGCCGCCCGGCGTCCCACGGCCCGCTCAGCTCGATCGTCGACCCGGAGGGATCCCGCGAAACCACCCGGGCCCGCGCGACCGTCCCCGCCGCCGTTCCGCCGGTGATCCCCAACGCCCCGAGCTCGTCGACGATGCAGCGGACAACCGGGGCCTTGCAGTCCCGGACCATCCGCGAATGCCACGGGTCCTGCACGTTCACCACTGCTGTGCCGCTCTCGGGCAGCATCTCGAACAGCACCGCCTTGGCCGCGGCGTAGTCGTCCATCGTCTTGTGATAGTCGAGGTGGTCCTGGGTGAGGTTGGTGAACACCCCGGCGCTGAACCGGACCGCGCCGACGCGTTTCTGGTGCAGGCTGTGGCTGGAAACCTCGATCGCCGCCGCCGTGCAGCCGGCGTTGACCATCCGGGCGAAGGTACGCGAGAGCTCCAAGCTCGGCGGCGTGGTCAGGCTTGCGGGCACGACGGAGGTTCCGTCGTCGATGACGACCGTGCCGACCAGGCCGCAGCGGATGCCCAGCGCGTTGAGCATCTGGTGCATGAGGAACGTCGTGGTCGTCTTGCCGTTGGTGCCCGTGACGCCAAGCACGCGGAGCTTGCTCGTGGGCGAGCCGCAGAAACGCTCGCCGAGCTGGGCCGTCAGCAGGGCCGGATCGGGGCCCGAGAAAACCACCGCCCCGCGGCGCCCGTCGCCCACCGCCGGCAGCCGGAACTCCGGATCATCGACCAGCACCGCCGCGGCCCCGGCACCGAGGGCCTGCGGGATGAACGCCTTGCCGTCGGACTTCTCGCCTTGACGGGCGATGAACAGCGAGCCGGGCACGACGGCCCGCGAGTCTTCGGTGATGTCGGTGATGGCCACGCTCGACGCCGCGGCCCCGATCACGCGGGCATCCAGGCCGCTCAACAGGTCGCTCAACAGCATCGGCGATGATAGTGGTGCGCCCGCGGCCGGGGCGGACGCGCGAGCGCCCGCCCCGGGGTCGGATCTCTCCGGATGATCGCCCTACAGCAGTTCCGCCGCCAGGCTTGCCAGCTCGCTCCGCTCGCTCTTGACCAGCGAGACGTGCCCGACCATGCTCCTGCCCTTCATCTTCTCGATAAGGTAGCTCAGGCCGTTGGACGACTGGTCGAGGTACGGGTTGTCGATCTGCTGGATATCGCCGGTGAGCACGACCTTGGTCCCCTCGCCCACGCGGCTGACGATCGTCTTGATCTCGTGGGGTGTGAGGTTCTGGGCCTCGTCGACGAGCATGAACTGGTGCGGGATGCTCCGGCCGCGAATGTAGGTCAAAGGCTCGAGCACGAGCTTGCCGTCGGCCATGAGCTTGCGGATCTTGGTCTCGCTGGACTGCGTGTCGTTGCTCTGCATGGGCGAGCCGCGGGTGCTCATAAGGTAAGTCAGATTGTCGAAGATCGGCTGCATCCAGGCCGTGAGCTTCTCGTCCTTGTCGCCCGGGAGGTAGCCGATATCTCGCCCGAGCGGCATGATCGGGCGGGCCACCAGCAGCTTCTCGTAGCGTTCCTCCGTGAAGACCTTCGCCATGCCCGCCGCCACCGCGAGCATCGTCTTGCCCGTTCCCGCCGAGCCCAGCAGCGTCAGCAGCCGGATCTCGTCGTCCATGAGCAAGTCGATCGCCATCGTCTGCCCGACATTCCTGGGCAGGATGCCGTAGATCGGCTTCCGCGGCTGGTGCACCGGGATCAGGTGCTCGGTATCCGCGAGCCGCCGGGCAAGGCCCGTGTGCCCCTCGTCGTCCTTGTCGCGCAGGATCACGAACTGATTGGCGATCAGCTCGCGCGTGTACGTCTGCCCCTCGGCGGTCGTCGTGTTCATCGACTCGCCAAGCCGCGAGATCGACAGCATCCGCTCGGCGTACAGCTCGTCGATCAGCTCGCCGGCGCTGCTGACATTGATGAAGCCCGAGTACAGATGCTCGGCGTCGACCTTCTGGTTCTCGAAGTCCTCGGTCCGGATCCCCAGCGCATCGCTCTTGATCCGCGCGTTGAGGTCCTTGGACACGAACACCGAGCGCTTCCCGCCCGCGTGCAGCGTCCAGGCCACCGCGATGATCCGGTTGTCCGGCGAGTCCTCGCTGAGCATCTGCGGCCGGGTGTGCTCCGTCACATCGATCCGCACGTCGCCCGTCTCGCCCGCGGCGCTGGCAGCCTGACCGACCGTCGGGCTCTCGAGGCCCCACTTCACACCCTCGGTCAGCCGCCCCTGGGTCCGCAGACGGTCGAGGTGGCGGATGCACTCCCTCGCGTTGCGGCCGATGTCGTCGTTCTGACGCTTGAGCTTGTCGAGCTCCTCGATCACCGCGAACGGGATGACGACATGATGTTCCTTGAAGACAAACAGCGCGTTGGGGTTGTGCAGCAGCACGTTCGTGTCCAGCACAAAGTGCTTGACGGCGGTGTCCTGCGCATCGGCCTCGGGTCGTGACGCCTTGGCGTCCTTGCGTGTGATCGTGGCCATCGTGGCGGTGCACTCCTGTGCTTAGGGCCGGGGCCGATCAAGGCCCGGGCCGGTTTCAGAACCCACTCCGCGCCGCTCCGGGAGCCGGTGCTCCCGAACTCTCCCGCACCCCCCCACCCCCGCAAACCACCTCACCGGCGCGCATCGGCCGCCGCCGCCCGAAACTCCTGCCCGGGTGGTCGGGACAAGCCAGCATACCGAGTTTGCGGACTTTGCCCGGGCCGAGAACGACTCCGCCGCGGGCTTTGCATGCTCTTCATCGTGGGCACGATTCCCCAAGTGGTGCGGCGTCTGAGCCTCGCTTCATCGCCGCCGCGGGAAGCTGCCCTCCCCCCTCAGCCGACCTCCGGTATACGCCAAGCCCCTGCGTGGTGTTCACCCAAGCCGCCGTCCCCGAGACGGCCTGAGCGCTCAAACCAGCGACGCGATCCCCAGGATCAGCCCCACGCCGACGGCGAACCCGAGCTTCGCAAGCACCGCCGCCAGCCGCCCCACCGCCGCCCCGGCCCCGACGCGCCCGGAGTCGGCCCAAGACCGCTTCCCCAGCTGCTTCTCGACCAGCAGCGCCGCGATGCCCGCCCCCAGCGCCGCGCCGATGATCGTCCCGATGATCGGCAGGAACGCGAGCGCCACCGTTCCGACAACCGCCCCGACAATTGCCCCGAGTATCGACGCGAGCGCCGCCTTCTTGCTCCCCCCGGCCTTGGACGCCCCCAGCGCCGACGCCGTCGCCTCGACGACCTCCGCGACCACCGCCAGCGCGACGCACACGCCCAGCGTCCACCACGAGAACATCGCCGCGCCCTGCACGCCCAGCGTGTACCACTGCGCAAGCGCGGCCACCAGCAGCATGAACCAGATGCCCGGCAGCGTGAACGCCGTCAGCCCCGTTCCCACCACCGCCCCAAGCCACACCGCCAGCGCCAGAAGCGCCCGCACCGCCTCGTCGGGAATTGTCGGCCACCAGCTCATGAACAGATTGTTGGTCCCCCGCGCCCGCCCGTTTCACCGGGCCTCAAACTCGCGAGAGCGCCTCTGCCAGCCCCCCCGACGCCGCCCAGCTCACCCGATCACTCTCGATCCATAGCGCCACGCCCGAAGCCGCCAGAACCGTCCCCGGCTCGGCCCGCACGATCTGCCCGGGCAGATCGCTCGTCCGGGCCTCGAGCGCGAGCACCCGGAACGCCCGCGGATCGGCCAGCTCGATCCGCTGCACGCCACACTCGGCAAGAGCGCCCGCGATCCGGCACGCCGCCGCCAGCCGCCCGGCCTGATCCGAAGCCGGCGGCAGCGCGATCTCGCCCCGCCGCTCGGGCTCGCCGCCGGAGCTCATCACGTCTCGTCCGCCGGGCCGGTGTCGGACACGCTCCCGTCCTGCCGAGCCGCCCGCGGCGTCTCGACGCTCCGCCGCGGCGCCATCGTCCCCTCGAGCATCGTGGGCATGTAGATCTCGCTCATGTCCTGCCCGTCGACCACGCGCCGCATCGCCAGGTACAGCAGCGTCGATGCCGTGAACACGTAGCTCACCGCATACGACACGCCCACCAGCAGCAGCACGCCCGTGAAGAGCCGCGCGAGCCCGCCGCCGGCGCGCTCCAATCCCCGCGGCTCGCCCACTCCCCCCGCCGTCACGGCGTAATCGGGGCTGAGCACCGCCGGCTGGAGCGCGCCCACGATCCGCCGCCCCCCCTCGCCCCCGGACCCGCCGACGCCGTCCTGCACAAACTGCATGGTCAGCAGCACCACCACCCACACCAGCATCCCCATCGCCACACCCTGAACAACCAGCAGAAGCAGGTATCCCGCCAGCCGCACCGGCCGGGCGAACACCATCGAGTACGCGTGCTGCACCGCGTCGATCGCGTCGGTCCCCTCGCACGCCACGCTCGAAACCAGCAGCGGGTGCCCGAGCGCGAACGCCAGCAGCACCACCGCCCCCACCATCCCCGCGAGCATCAGCACCGGCCACAGCAGCCCCCCCACCACCGACCCCACGCCCCAGGTGAACAGCGCCGCCCCCGCGATGTGCAGCCCGAGCGCGACGCCCCAGATGATCGCCAGCGGGATCAGCACCGCGCCCACCAGCGACGTCCACCGAGAGAGCGCAAAGCCCAGGGCCTTGGGCCACGCAAGGCTCACGCCTTGGGCGCTCTCCGTCGCCGCCGTCCGGCTGATCGCCCCGCCGAACACCACCGTCAGAAACAGCAGCACTCCCGCCCCCACGATCGACCCCAACGGCGCGGCCCGCAGCAGCTGCCCCGGCGTGACCACCCCGAGCGTGTGCAGCTCGCGCGCCGCCGCACCGGGCTTGAGCGCCACCAGCGCCTCGACCAGCGACCCAAGTGTCAGCCCGGCCGAAGCCAGCACCACCCCGGCCCGCTCCGCCCCCTCCGAACCCGCGATCGCCCGGGCCACGAGCACCGCCGCCAGCGCCAGCAAGAGATACACCGCTGCAAGCCCAAGCCGCGCCGGCCGCAGCGCCAGCGGCCCGGCCCGCAAGAGCCGCGGCCAGACCAGATCCTGCGTCAGGTCATCGAGCGTCAGGGCGGTAAACCCCCGCCGCGGATCGGCCCCGCGCGGGCCAGTGGGAACGTGTGGGCTGGGCATGGCCGCGATCGTACCGCGCCGCTTGCCCGTGTGCCCGCCAAGCCGCTCAGTCGCCGTGACGCTGCCGCAGCTTCCCGCTCAGCCGCAGCAGCAACTGGGCCCGCTCGAACTCCTCCACCCAGTCCTGCAGCGTGGCGGCGATCTCGTCCTCGGGCACCGGCGCGCCCGGCAGGGGGCAGTTCGCGCCCAGCATCCTCGCGGCCAGGGCCCGGTAGCGGCTGAGCGTCCGGTCGCCCGCGAGGCCGACGAACTCGAAGTCCTCGTTCATGAACACCACCACCGGGACGCGCTGCCCGCCGCAGATCTTCAGCGCCTCGGCGATGTCCTTGTGCGCGTCCCGCTCCAGATATCGAACCCGCACCTTCCCCCCCGCCGCCCGCTGGATCTCGTCGAACATCGGCACCTGCTGCACGCAGTCGCCGCACCAGGTCCCCGACAGGCACAGCACCGGCATCGCCCGCGTGAAGCCCGAGAGCAGGTGCCGCTGCGGCGTGCTCAGCCGCACCCGCGCGGCAAAGGCGCTCCAGTTCTCGACCTCCGCCGGCTTCCCCGCATCGACATACCCGCGATATTCCAGGCCCGAATCAAACGCACGCTTGAGAACCTCGGTGCTGAGCATGTCCGGAGCATATCCATGACCGTCGATATAGTCAGCACCCCTTCATCGACGCCAGGACAAAAGAAACAGGCCGCCCGCGGTGAGCGGGCGGCCTGCGGAGTGTTCTCAATGACGTCGTGCTGCCGAGAAACTCAGC
>JBBQRT010000039.1:0-35393 GCA_038214505.1 Phycisphaerales bacterium
GTGTACTGGGCCATGGCCGAGCCGGCTAGGGCAAGGCCGGCGGCGGCGGCGAGCAGGGACGAACGGGTACGCATGGAAACACCTCTCCTCGATAGGCCCACGCGGAGCGCGGGCGGACAGACGGGCCTCGGACGCTTGACGAAAGTGTCGGGGCGCCGGGCGAAACGGGTCCTGCGACGCGACGGACCCGAGGGGCCGGGGCGCGGCGCAGGGAGGCCGCCCGAGACGCTCGGACGACCGACGAACGACATGGTGGGTATCTCTCTCCACCAGGACCCCCGGGCGAACACCCGGGGATTGACCTATACAGGATGCCACAATCTTTATGTTTGTCCAGCGGAACCGGGGGAGAGCGCGTGTGATTTGCAGAGTTGTTCAAGGCCCGTGGCGTGGCCGGGGACGGTTGCTCGTGAAGATGGGCAAAGCGGGAAAGACAGCGACCCGGGATAGGGTCCCGGGTCGCTGGAGGGAAGGTGTAAGTGGTTGCTCGGTCTGGTCTTGCGGGCTCAGACCTTGCCGGCGGGCTTGGCCGAGGGGCTGGGCTCGGTCGGAGCGGGTTGGGAGTCGAAGTAGAGATTGTCGGCGGGCTTGCCGTCGGGCCCGTCCTTGCGGGTTACGGTGATGTTGCAGGGTGACTTGATGTCGCCCTGGAGGAGCATCTCGGACATGGGGTCCTCGATGAACTGGCCGACGGCGCGGCGAAGGGGGCGAGCGCCGAAGTCGGGGTTGTAGCCCTTGTCGATGAGGAAGTCCTTGGCCTTGACGTCCATCGAGAGGTGGATGCCCTGCTGGGCGAGGCGGTTAGCGACCTTGGCGACTTCGAGCTCGACGATCTGGTTGAGGTTGTCCTTGGTGAGGGGGCGGAAGACGATGACGTCGTCGAGGCGGTTGATGAACTCGGGGCGGAAGAACCGCTCGATCTCCTTCATCAGGATGCCCTTGACGTTCTCGAAGTCCGACGACTCGGTGCGCTTGGAGAAGCCGAAGCCGCCGCCGCCCTTGATGAGGTCGGCACCGATGTTGGAGGTCATGATGAGGATGCAGTTGCGGAAGTCGACGTGGCGGCCGAAGGAGTCGGTGAGGCGGCCCTCTTCCATGATCTGCAGCAGCATGTTGAAGACGTCGGGGTGGCCCTTCTCGACCTCGTCGAGGAGGATGACCGAGTAGGGGCGGCGGCGGACGCGCTCGGTGAGCTGGCCGCCCTCTTCGTAGCCGACGTAGCCGGGGGGAGCGCCGACGAGGCGGGAGACGTTGTGCTTCTCCATGTACTCGGACATGTCGAGGGTGATGAGGGCCTCTTCGTCGCCGAAGATGAACTCGGCGAGGGTCTTGGCGACGAGGGTTTTGCCGACGCCCGAGGGGCCGCAGAAGATGAACGAGCCCATGGGGCGCTTGGGGTCCTTGAGGCCCGCGCGTGCGCGGCGGATGGACCGCGAGATGGCCTTGATGGCGTCGTCCTGGGAGATGACGCGCTTGTGCAGCTCGTTCTCGAGGTCGAGCAGACGCTTGGCCTCGTCCTTGTCCATGCGCTTGAGGGGGACGCCGGTCATCTTGGAGATGACCTCGGCGACGACCTCCTCGTCGACGATGCCGGAGACCTCCTTGGTCTTGTCGCGCCACTCGCGCTGCATCTTCTCCTTCTCGCGGCGCATCTGCTCGGCCTTATCGCGGAGCTCGGCGGCCTTCTCGTAGTCGGCGGCCTTGACGGCCTCGTCCTTCTCGATGGTGAGGCGTTCGATCTCGCCCTCGACGTCGGCGAGGTTGGGCGGCTTGGTCATGGAGCGGATGCGGATGCGGGCGCCGGCCTCGTCGATGACGTCGATGGACTTGTCGGGCTGGACGCGGCCGGAGATGTAGCGGCCCGAGAGCTCGACGGCGGACTTGATGGCCCCGTCGGTGATCTGGACGCGGTGGTGCTGCTCGTAGCGGTCGCGCAGGCCCTTGATGATTGCGACGGTCTGCTCTTCGGAGGGCGGATCGACGGGGATGGCCTGGAAGCGGCGTGCGAGGGCGGCGTCCTTCTCGATGTACTTGCGGTACTCGTCGAAGGTGGTGGCGCCGATGCACTGAATCTCGCCGCGGGCCAAGGCGGGCTTGAGGACGTTGGAGGCGTCGATGGCGCCCTCGGCGCCGCCGGCGCCGACGAGGGTGTGCAGCTCGTCGATGAAGAGGATGACGTTGCCGGCCTTGCGGACCTCGTTCATGACGGCCTTGATGCGCTCCTCGAACTGGCCGCGGTACTTGGTGCCGGCGACCATCATGGCCAGGTCGAGGACGACCAGGCGCTTCTCGTGGAGGATGTCGGGCACGTCGCCGGCGATGATGCGCTGGGCCATGCCCTCGACGATGGCGGTCTTGCCGACGCCGGCCTCGCCCAGCAGGACGGGGTTGTTCTTGGTTCGGCGGCAGAGGATCTGGACGAGGCGCTCGATCTCGTTGGCGCGGCCGATGACGGGGTCGAGCTGGTTTTCCTTGGCCAGTTCGGTCAGGTCGCGGCCGAAGGAGTCGAGGGCTGGGGTTCGGCTCTTGCCCTTGGCGGCGCGTTCGCCGGCGGCGGAGGATCCGGAGGAGCCCGATGCACCGGCGGGGCCCGAGGAGGGCTCGGGCGCCGAGGCGGAAGGCCCGACGGAGCCGGACTCGTCGTTCTCGTTGCTGGCACCGAGAAGGTTGAGGACCTCCTCGCGGACCTCCTCGAGCTTGAGGCCCAGGTTCATGAGGACCTGTGCGGCGACGCCGTCGTGTTCGCGGAGCAGGCCCAGGAGCAGGTGCTCGGTGCCGACGTAGTTGTGGTTGAGGTTCCGGGCCTCCTCGATGGCGTACTCGATGACCTTTTTGGCGCGGGGCGTCTGGGGGAGCTTGCCCATGGTGACCATGTCGGGCCCGCTCTTGACGAGCTTCTCGACCTCGAGACGGACCTTGCGGAGGTCGACGTCGAGGTTTTTGAGGACGTTGGCGCCGACGCCGGAACCCTCTTTGACCAGGCCGAGCAGGATGTGCTCGGTCCCGATGTACTCGTGGTTAAAGCGCTGGGCCTCCTGGTTGGCCAAGGCCATGACTTTGCGGGCTCGATCGGTAAAGCGCTCGAACATCTCTTGCCTTCCTACGGGGTGGGGCACGCTTTGGGCGGGCCCTTCCCGTGTCTAGTGCGTCCTTCGGGGTGACGGAGACAGGTCTATACGCCCCGACAGAACGCGACGTTCTTCCAAGATTCCCGCCCACCCGGCCGTCCTGATGATCGGCACATGAAGCAGGGGTTCATCGGCCGGGGTGGACACAAATGTCTGTGTTCCCGACAGATGTGTTTCGCACGTGGAGGCGGCGGGATGCCGAACGACGCTCGATCGGCACGATCCTTGACACGCGGCGTGCACCGAAGATCGGTAGCACAGAGCGTGCCGAGCTACGGATTGGCCGAAGTGCACGAACAGGGGAAGATGGCTTCCCCTAATCTAGTGGTTTTTTGTGCTGTTTCGGACCCTCAGCGGGGGCCGATGCGGGCGGCGTTGCCAAGCGAATGTCAGAATGGCAGAGCGGGACACCGGAGTTGGGGGTTTGCGCACTGAAACTGGGTCGGGCGGGGACGCGTGATTAGCGGGCGCTGGCGGGATCGGCAAGGATTTGGACCGGGATATTGGTCTCGGTCTCGGCACCGGCGGCCTTATCGCGGACGATCACCTTGAGTGTGTACTTGCCGACGCTGAGGTTCTTGGGCAGGTCGACGCGCTGGACGAGGTAGTAGTCGTTGCGGCGCGAGCGGCTGATATCGCGGACGAGGCCTTCGGGGGAGCGCCACTGGGTTGAGCCGTCGGCGTCGAGGATGAGCTGGAGTTCCTGCCCGACTTCGACAGCCCACTGCGAATCGGGGAGTGCGGAGAGGTCGGCGGGCTCGGCGCTGGCGAGGGAGGCGGCGGGCCGCTGGGAGAAGTTCAGGACCTCGGTATAGAGGATCATGCTGGCGGGGCGGCCGGCCTGGAAGGTGGTGGTGGGCAGGGGGGTAAAGCGGCCGAAGCCATCGACGCGCTGGCAGAGGGCGACGGAGCCCAGAGTGAGGGATTCGGTGGCGGGGATGCCGCCGGAGAGGCGATCGGCCTGATCGCGGAAAAGCTTGGCGAGGAGTTTGGGGTCGGCCAGGGCGGGGTCATTGGCGGCGGACTTGACCAGCTCGCGCATGGCGGCGATGGATGTGGCTTGGGCCTGGGGGGTGGCGGCGGCGAGGGCGTCGAGGTCGGAGCGGGAAGTGCCCGGGGCGAGGGTGTCCAGGGCGATGAGGGGGACGGCCGCAGCGAGGGGGCGGGCGACGGCGGAAACATCGGGCTTGAACTGTCGGGAAAGCTCGGCGATGGCGTCGGCTTTCCTCTGGGCGGGTGTGGGCTCGGGGCGGGGACCGGGGGACGCAGTGGTGGATGCGGCGAGCGGAGCGGGGGCGGAAGGGGCGGAAGGAGCGGGGGGAGCGGGGCGGTCGATGGCGGCGGTAGCGTCGGGGTCGATGGTGGGGGCCATGATGGCGGCGCGGCCGGGACGCTGGATCGGGCGGAGAGAACCGAGCAGGGGCTTCTCGACGGCGGGCTGGGAGCCGAGGGCGTCGAGGGAGGCGGCGGGCTCGGGGGTTGGGGACTGAGCTTGGGCGGTGGCCCGTTGGATCTGGTCGAACATGTCTTGGATGCTGCCGGCGGCGGAGGCGAGGGCGGGGTCGCCCTCGGGGCGGTCGGGGGCTGGGCCGGTGGGGCGGCGCTTGGGGACCTTGGCGAGCGCGGGATTTAGGACCGCTTTGGCGGAGGGGACGATTGGCTGGGCTTTGGGTGTCGGGGCGAGCTTGCCGGCGACCGGGGGGGCGTAGTCGGGGTCGGCGCTATTCGCGGTGCCCAGGCCCAGGACGCCGCAGGAGGCGATGGAGACGGCCAGGCCAAGGCTGACGAGCAGCGCGGCGGCGGTCAGGGGGCGATAGAGGCGGGGCCTCGACTTGGACGAGCGAACAGGGCGTGTGAACACGGCGGCCTCCTGCCTGGTGAGCGCCGGCTCCACCGGTCGCAGGGGGTGTATCGGGAGGGTGGGGGCGGGGGCTGCAAGAAGTGGGTTGGCGAGTGGGGGAAGGTTGCCTAGGCGGCAGGACCGGCAGGGGTTGATGGGGAATGGAGGCGTTGGGGTGGACTTTCGGCGGCAGGAATTGGATGGTGTAGGGGCGTCTTGGGTGATGAGCCCGGGGCGCGTGAGATGGTGTTTGATGGACCCCGCGGCTGGAATGCCTCCCCAGCCGCGGGGGTCTTGTTTTGGTGTTAAATGGAAGTGGGACCTAGCCTTGGCGCATGCCGCAAGAAACCAAGTCGATGTCTAGTGGTCCGGAGGCCGGAGTGGGGAGCGCGAGCCCGGCGGGGTGGAGCGTGGCGCTCTCGGACCCGACGATGGCGATGGACGTGCTGGAGAAGGCGTTTGACTACCGCGGGGACGTGAAGTTGACGTTGGGGGACGGGCGGGCGGTGGAGGGGTATCTGTTTGATCGCCGGAAGGGCAAGGGGCTGGAGGATTCGGTGGTCAAGCTGCTGTGCCCGGGGTCGGAAGAGCCGGTGAAGGTGGGGTATGGGCAGATCCGGCACGTGGAGTTTTCGGACCGGGACCCGGCGGCGGGCAAGAGCTTCGAGACGTGGATGAAGAAGTACCTCGAGAAGAAGACCGCCGGGGAGAGGGCGAGCATCGAGAGCGAGACGCTTGATTGAGGCGGCGGGTGCGGGGCTTGGGGCGAAGCGGGGCGGGGGAGTGTCCGATACAACTGGTGCGCGAAATGGGCGGGGGTGGGTGGCGCACTGCGCGGCGGCGCTCACCCGAGACTCGACACACCTCATGCCCACACTCCCCACCGTCGTCATGAAGTTCGGCGGCACGTCCATGAAGGACGCGGCGACGATCCAGCGGTCGGCGCAGATCGCGACCACGGCCGGGGCGGGGCACGGGGTCGTGGTGGTCGTCAGCGCGATGGACCAGGTGACGGAGCTGCTGCTGGACCTTGGCGAGGCGGCGGCGGGGGACAACCGGGCGTGCGTGTACGCGTTGATGGCCAGGCTTCGCGAGAAGCACGAGACGGCGGCGCGGGGCGTGGGCAACGGGGCGACGGACAAGGTCCACGCGCTCCTCGACAAGCTCGAGCGGCTTGTGGACGGGATCAACGCGGTGGGGGAGCTGACGCCCCGGAGCAAGGACGCGGTGGTGGCGTTTGGCGAGAAGCTGTCGACGGCGCTGATGGGCTGCGCGATGTCTTGCGTGGCGATGACGGGGCAGGAGGTCGGGCTGGTGACCAGCGAGCAGTTCGGCAAGGCCGAGCCGCTGATGGAGGTGAGCCTGTATCAGATCGCCCAGACGCTCGGGCCGGTGCTGGAGCGGGGGGAGCGGGCGGTGGTGTCGGGGTTCATCGCGGCGACGCAGCACGGGGTGACGACGACGCTCGGACGGGGTGGGAGCGATTACACGGCGTGCATCCTGGGGGCGGCGCTAGAGGCGAAGGAAGTCTGGATCTGGTCGGACGTGGATGGGCTCATGTCGGCCGATCCGCGGACGGTGCCGGCGGCCCGGCTGCTGTCGAGCGTGACGTTCGCCGAGGCGATCGAGATGGGGCAGTTCGGGGCCAAGAGCATGCACCCGTTGGCGCTCGAGCCGGCGGCGGAGCACGGGATCCCGGTGCGTTTCCGCAACACGTTCAACCTGGACTCGCCGGGGACGCGGATTGTGCCCGAGGCACCGATGGGAACGGTGGATGAGAATACGGCGGGTGGTGGGGCGAGTGCGGTGAAGTGCGTGTTGATGCTCAAGAGCGCGGCGCTGCTGAACGTGAGCGGGGCGGCGATGATCGGGCGGCCGGGGACAGCGGCGGCGGTGTTCTCGGCCTTGGCGCAGGCGGGCGTGAACATCGTGATGATCAGCCAGGGCGTGAGCGAGGCGGGGATCAGCCTGGTGGTGTCGCGGGAGCAGGCGGAGCGGGCCAAGGCCGTTCTGGAGCGGGCCCTGATGCGCCCGGGGGTGGCGCGCGGGGTGGGGCTGCTGGAGCACGTGGCGGTGGTCGCGACGGTCGGGAGCGGGATGCACGGGGCGCTGGGGATCGCGGCGCGGGTGTTCTCGGCGGCGGCGGCGGCTGGGATAAACGTGATCGCGATCGCGCAGGGGTCCAGCGAGCTGTCGATCAGCTTCGTGGTGTCCGAGAAGGACGGGCCGGGCGCGGTCCGGGCCCTGCACGCGGCTTTTATCGGGTGATGGCGGCGCAGGCGGCAGCGGCTGCCAGCGCGCACCCGATGGTGGGTGGGATGAGCTTGGGGAGAGCTGCTTCAAGGTCGATAGGACCCCTGCTCGCCAGGAGCGGTTGTCGGTGCCGTCGGGACGTGCGCCGCGGCCGCCATCGGCGGGTCGAGGGTGAACTCCATGCCGATGGTCCGGACCCGACGCGCGACAAGGATCGACCGAGGCGGGGCGGGCTTGACGCTCGAGGCGCTGGAGCCACGGACACTGATGGCGGCGGCCCTGTCGGAGCGGTTCCCGCTCTCGGCGGGCTCGACGTGGGACTATCGCGGGACGGTGGTCGAAGACGATCTGGATCCGTTCAATGTCGCGGGGGCGATGTCGTCGTCGACCCGGAGCGTGGGCGGGCAGGACTACACAGGTCTGCGGCTGTCGGTGGCGGATCTCAGCGATACGGACACGCTGCTCTTGGGGCTTGATCGCGCGGTGCGGATGACGGCGCAGGGGCTCGTGATCGGTGCGGAGACGACCGGCGACGTGCTGGGGTGGTTCACGCGGACGCCGGCGGCACCGGTGGTGCTGATCCCGTCGGTGCTGACGGGCGGGACGATGTCGAGCTTCTCGGTGAGCACGACGGTGACCGACGACGCGTTCAGCGATCCGGTGCAGGCGATGCTGAGCGCGAACGTGCGTGTGGACGGGCCGCGGGCGTACGCGACGGCGCTGGGGTCGCTGAGCGTGTACATGATCACGCGGACCGGGGCGCTGCAGGAGGCCGACGGGCAGACGACCAGCGAGACCGAGGTGTGGTACTTGGCGACGGGGATCGGGATCGTCGGGCTGAGCTATAGCCGCAGCGTGCAGATCTTCGACACGGACATCTCGTCTATGCGGCTGGAGCTTGGGATCACGGGCTCGTCGCTGGTGGCGGCGATGGGGCTGGCGTCGGTGAAGTACAGCGATCTGATGCTCGACTCAGGGAACCTGCCCGACGGGGCCAAGGGCACCGCGTTTGGCAATCGGGATGTCAACGGCGAGGTGGTCACGCGGACGTTCACGATCACCAACACGGGCGGGGCGCCGCTGACGCTGTTGCCCAACGCGGCGGGGCTGCGGGTGTGGCTCGCGGGCGCGAACCCGCGGCAGTATCGGGTAGTGCAGCAGCCGGCGGGAGTGGTGCAGCCCGGGCAGAGCACGAGCTTTGTGGTGAGCTTTGATCCGTCGGCGACGGGAACGAAGTTTGCCCGGTTTCAGCTGAGGACCGACGCGGTGGCGGTGGGTTTGTTCCAGGCGGTCATGCGAGGGACGGGGGTGCTCACGGGCACCCTGGATGTTGGGGGGCGAGGGGGGCCGGCGAGGCCGTGGCTACCGATCATCCACAACGACCTTGCGCCGGCGTTCGCGGACGGGACGCGGTTCGTGGCGGTGGCGGCGGAGGGGAACGCGACGAGCCTGCGGAACTTCCGGATGACCAACATCGGGCCGGGGGTGTTGGCGCTTGGGACGGTGCGGGTGCAGATCACCGGGGTGAACGCGTCGGACTTTGCGGTGGTGGTCCAGCCGCCCGAGACGATCGGGGCGGGCATGTCGGCGACGTTCCGGATCGTGTTCAATCCGTCCGAGTCGGGCCAGCGGCGGGCGGTGGTGACGATTTTCTCGGACGACCGGCAGCGGCCGCTGTACTCGTTTGCGGTGGCGGGTCGGGGCATCCCGACGGGCTGAGTGGCGGCCGGGGCGGGGAAAAAGGCGGTTGAACACGGGCGAAATACCGGATAGACTGATCCAGTATTTACTTCTCTCTTCTGGGGTTATTGAGAATGAGTCGCAACGCTCCTAGCATTCCTTTGGCCGAGCAATCTTCCCAGCACTCTGGTGAAGCCCGGGTGGTTGGGCTGAGGGTGCTTGCGGTTGAGCCGGCGGGGCAGCGGAAGTCGGGCGGGTGTGGGCGGTGTGAGCAGTGTGAATGTGAGCAAGTTCATGATGGCGAGTCCAGCACAGACGGGCGGCGGAGCGACGGGGACGCTGTCGGGCGTTGAGCACGCCGCTTTGACGGCGCTTCGGCCCGGGCAGGTGGCAGTAATCCGTGAAATCCGGCTTGAGGCGGACGACGCTGCGCTTTTGCGTGCCATGGGGCTGTGCGTGAACGCGACGCTGCGGGTGTTCCGGGTGGGGTCGCCGTGCGTGGTGGCGGTTGGCGGGGTGAAGCCTTGCAAGTGCGGCGGGATGTGCCGGGTCGGGCTTGCGCGGGCGCTGGCGGGCGGGGTGTATGTCGAGCTCAAGGGCTGAGGAGGGACTTGGCGTGAGCGATGCAGTCACGAGCGCGCCGGTCGGGCGGCCGAGTGGTGGAACTTCGGGAAGCCGGGACGACGGGGAGATCCGTCGGATCGCGCTCCTGGGCAATCCCAACACGGGCAAGACGACGCTGTTCAATCAGCTCAGCGGGCTGAAGGCCAAGACGAGCAACTTCCCGGGCACGACGCTTGAGGCGCGGCGGACGTTTGTGCGCGCGGGCAGCGAGGGAGGGCGGGACGGGGTGCTGATCGATCTGCCGGGGATCTATTCGCTCGAGCTTGATCAGCTCGAGAGCCGGGTGTGCCGGGAGGTTCTGGCGGGAACTTCGGCGCCGATCGGCGAGCGGGCGGTGCCGCCGGAGTGCGCAGTGGTGGTGGTCGATGCGGCGAACCTGGCGCGGAACCTGATGCTGGTGGGCGAGGTGATGCGGCGGCGGCTGCCGATGGCGGTGGTGCTGAACATGATGGATGTGGCGCGGGCGAAGGGGATCGACATTGATCCGGCCCGGCTGGGGGCGGCGCTCGGGTGCGTGGTGGTGGTGACCAACGCGCGGTCGGGGCATGGGGTTGATGGGGTTCGGCGGGCGATCCGGGACGCGCGGATCCCGACGCCCGAGCACGCGGTGCCGGGGTCGGACGAGGGGCTGCGGGAGTGGGCGGACGAGGTCGCCGACCACGGCGTGGCGGCCGGGAGCGAGGGGCCGCATCGGGACATTCTCGACGAGACCAGGAGCGACCGGGTGGACCGGGTGCTGCTGAATCCGGCGCTGGGGCTCCTGGTGTTCGCGGGGGTGATGACGGGGCTGTTCTACACGCTGTTCGTGCTGGCGCACTATCCGATGGGGTGGATCGACGCGCTGTTCAACGGGAACGCGGCGTGGGTGGGGTCGTGGATGCCTGGGTGGCTGGCGACGCTGGCGGGCTCGGGGCTGACGGGGGCGATTGAGGCCGCGATGCCCGAGGGGGTCGTGCGGGATCTGCTGTCGCAGGGGGTGGTTGCGGGTGTCGGGTCGACGGTGATATTTCTGCCGCAGATCTGTCTGTTGTTTTTCCTGATCAGCCTGCTGGAGGATACGGGGTACCTGGCGCGGGGCGCTTTTCTGATGGACCGGCTGCTGCGGCCGTTCGGGCTGCCGGGGCACGCGTTTGTGCCGCTGCTGTCGAGCCACGCGTGCGCGTTGCCGGGGATCATGGCGGCGCGGGCGATCCCGGACATGAAGGAGCGGCTGGCGACGATACTTGTGGCGCCGTTCATGACGTGCTCGGCGCGGCTGCCGGTGTATGTGCTGCTCACGACGCTCCTGTTCAGGGACCGGCCGGCGCTGGCGGCGCTGGCGTTTGTCGGGTGCTATGGGCTCGGGATATTCGCGGGTGTCGGGACCGCGCTGATCGCCCGGCGGACGATCCTGAAGGGCAAGAGCCGGCCGATGGCGATGGAGCTGCCGACGTACAAGTGGCCGAGCGTGCGGAACGCGATGGTGACCACGCGGGACCGGGGCTGGACGTTCCTGAAGAACGCGGGCGTGAACATCCTGCTGATCTGCATCGTGCTGTGGTGGCTCGGGGCGTATCCGCACGTGGCCCCGCCCAAGGAGGCGACGGCGCTGCGGGAGCAGGCATCAGCGCTGGTGGACAGCCAGCCAGAGCGGGCGGAGGAGCTGAGCGTGACGGCGGTTGAGATGGAACTCCGGCACGCCAAGGCGGAGAGCTTCATGGGGATAATCGGGCGGACGGTGCAGCCGGTGTTCGCGCCGCTGGGCTTCGACTGGCAGCTGACGGTCGGGGTGATGGCGAGCTTCGCGGCGCGCGAGGTGTTCGTCTCGACGATGACGGTGGTGATCGCGGGGCAGGAGAGCGACGACGCGGCGGGGGACGAGCGGCTGATGACCCGGCTGCACGACGCGACGCGATCGGACGGGGCGACGCCGATCTTCACGCCGGCGACGAGCTGGAGCCTGCTGGTGTTCTTTGTGCTCGCGATGCAGTGCCTGCCGACACTGGCCGTGACGGCGCGGGAGGCGGGGAGCATGAAGTGGGCGCTCTTGCAGCTGGTGTGGATGACGGGTGTCGCGTACGGGGCGGCGGCGCTGGCCTATGCGGTGATGGCGTGAAGAGTGAAGGGACAAAGGCACAGAGGGATCTAGGCACAGAGTGCTTGAGCCAGCGCGAAGTCGTGCTTCGGTCTTCTCCTTTGTGCGTATTCGCGTTTGTGCCTGTGTGCCTTGGTTTCTCGTTCCCGATCCAGGACTGGCAGTTCTGGGTCGTTACAGCGATCGCCGCGCTCGCGCTGGCGTGGCTGACGCGGAACGTGCTGCCGATCCCGATTTTGAGCCGGCGGGCGAAGGCGAAGAAGACGCAGAAGCGGGTGACGCTGACGATCGATGGGAAATCGCCCGAGCGGTGAGAGGGATTGGGTGGCCTCAGGCGAGGGCCGCCGCGGACCGCCGGGGACCGGCGGGGTACCCAGGGCGGGGTACTCCGGGCGTGGGTGCTGGGGGCGGCTGTTCTATAAGCCGGCGCGATGCTCGAACCAAGCGGCGAGGTTGGCCAAAAGGGCGATGCGCGCGCGGCGGGTTTCGGGGTCGGCCGGGATGAAGCGCTGGTAGTCGGCGCGGAGACGGCCGGAGGCGACGAGGGCGGAGGCGTCGATGATGGGGACGAGGGACTCGAAGGCCGCGGGATCGGGGAGGCGGAGGGAGAAGCCGCGCTTGGGGCGGGTGAGGAGCGAGTCGGGGACGAGGCCGTCGGCGACGCCCTGGCGGAGAAAGTCGCGGAGCGGGGGCTTGCTTGCGCCCGGCGGTCTCTCGCGCGGGTCGATGGGGAGGGCGAGGGACCAATCGAGCACGCGGCGGTCGAGCAGTGGGCAGCGAAGCTCCAGTCCCACGCCCATGGCGGCGCGGTCGAGCTTGGGCGTGATGGATCCGGCGCAGAAGCCCAGGATGTCGAGCCGCTGGGCCCGGCGGGGCCAGGGGAGCGCGGGCCGGTCGGCATTGGCGAGCCAAGTTTCAAGATCGTTGTCGAGCGTGGTGGGCGGGGCGCCGATCAGGGCGGCGGCCTCGGCGGGGTGGAAACCGTCGAAGAGGCGGCGGGCGTAGCGATGAGCGATCGAGCGATGGCTCCAGGCGAGATTCGCGGCGATGCGGTCGCGGCCGCGGGCGTCGGGGGTAAAGACGAGGGCGGCGAGACGGTCGTGCTCGGCGGCGTCGGGCGTGAGCGATGCGTCGAGGGCGAGAGGGTGGCTGGAGAGGGCGTGCCAGGGATAGCCGGCGAAGGCCTCGTCGCCGCCGTCGCCGGTGAGGACAACCTTGGCGTCGGGGACGGCGGCGCGCGTGGCGGCAGCGATGCGTGCGGCGGTGAGCAGCGCGGTGTAGCCCTGGGGCTCGTCGTAGAGGCGGGCGGCGAGGCGGAGGTTGTCGGCGAGGTCGGCGGCGGCGAAGGGGATGATGCGGTGGGGCATGCCCAGGCGGCGGGCGAGGTCGGCGGCGTCGGCGGATTCGTCGCCGCCGTCGGTGGTGTCGGCGGTGGAGAGGGTGAGTGCGGTGATGCGGGACATGTCCGCGCCGGAGCGCTTGAGCGAGAGCGCGACAGCGGCGGAGTCGATGCCGGCGGAGAGGAACATGGCGACGGGGACATCGCCGATGAGGTGATCGGCGCACACGGTGGTCAGGAGGTCTTCTGCGTCGCGCGCGTGGTCGGGCCTGGAAGAGATGTTGAGTGCTTCGGGCGGGGACCACCAGGTAGCGACGATCGGGGCCGGCTGGCGGGTGGACCACTGGAGGCGCTGGCCCGGGCCGAGCTTGCGGATGCCGGCCCACATGGTGTTGGGGGCGGGCGAGTAGCCGAGGGTGAGAACGCGGAGAAGGGCGGCTTGGTCGAGTTCGGGCTTCTCGGGCAGGAGGGCCCGGAGGGCATCGCAATCGGAGGCGAGGGTGAGGGTGGGAGCGGGTGCAGTGGAGAAGTGGAAGGCCAGGGGCTTCATGCCCGCGTGGTCGACCGCGGCGTCGAGCTCGAGATCGCCATCGGGGGCGATGGTGAGGCAGACGAGGGCGAACATGCCGCGGAAGAGGTCGAGCGCGGGGAGGAAACCCAGAAGGCGAACGGCGTGGAGGACGACCTCGGTGTCGGAGTGCGTGGTGAAGCGTGCCCCCAGGGATTCCAGGCGGGCGCGGAGGCTTGGGGCGTTGTAGATCTCGCCGTTGTAGACGAGCCAGAGCGTGCCGCCGTCGGGGAGGTCGGCGTGGAGAGGCTGGTCGGCGGCGTGAGAGGGGTCCTGGATCGCGAGGCGGCGGTGGATGAGCGTGGCGCGGCCTGGGGCGAGGTGCTGGGTGCGGCCGGCGTCGGGGCCGCGACGGGCGAGGAGGGATTCGCAGGTGCGGAGTCGATCGTCGAGGTCGGATGAGGGGTGGAGCGGACGGGCTCGGGCGATGACGCCCAGGCCGCACATGGGGTCGGCTCCGTCAGGCGGTGACGCGGGGTCGGCAGAGGGCGGCGAGGCAGCGGTGGGGCGAGGTGGGGGCGAGGCGGAGTCGCCAGGCGAGCTCGCGGGGCAGGCCGCGGGAGGCTGGGGCGTCGTCGGCGGGGAGTGCGCGGAGGGCGCGGACGTTGAGGCGCTGGGACTGGAGATAGCGGCGGAGTTCGGGCGCGGACCACTCGCGGATGTGCTCGGGTTTTTCGGAGGCCATGCACGAGCGGCCGCGGAGGCGGGCCCGATCGGGCGTGGAGACAAGCACGAGCGAGCCGGGGTGGCAGAAACGGCGGATGAGGTCGAGGCTGGGGCCGGGGTCGAGCAGGTGCTCGATGACGTCGGAGAAGATGATGAGGTCGAAGGTGCGCCAGGGAGTGATCGACTCGGGGCGTTCGAGGTCGACGGGGCGGAAGGTGCCGGGGATGTTGAGGCGGCGGGCGGCGGCGATGGCGGAGGGCTGATCGATGCCTTCGATATCGGGGCAGACGGGGGCGACGAGCTCGGCGAGCTTGGTGCCCGGGCCGCAGCCCACGTCGAGCACGCTGGCGAGGCCGTGACGCTGGACGAGGTGTGCGGCCCAGGCGTAGACGTGGCGTTGCCACTTGCGGCTGGCGGCGATGCGTTCGGGGTTCCAGTAGGCGTCGTCGCCCTCGATCGGGCGTGCGTCGTCGCGGGTGAAGGCGTCGGTCTGCTGGGAATAGCCCTTGGGGAGGAAGAAGTCTTCGGGCGGCGGAACGCGCGGGGGGGCTTTGCGTTCGGGCGGGTCGCTCGCGGCGTGGGGGTGGGCGGTGGCGGGCGTGGTCAGCGTGGTCAGCGTGGTCATGAGGTGGCCCTCGGCGCTGGGGTGGCGACGACGAGCATCTTCTGGTTGAACCAGCCGAGGCGTTCGAAGGTATTGATGATGCGCATGGCGCGGGCGTGGCGCGGGTCGCCTTCGGGCCAGCGTTCGAAAAACCTGTAGAAGAAGCCGCCGCGTTCGGGGGCGGGGTAGAAGCTGACGCGCTGGTGGCGCTGGATGGTGAAGCCTGCGGCGCGGAGCTGGCGGTGGAGCTCGCGCTTGGAGCAGAAGGACTCGCAGTAGTCTTTCCTGGGGAAGCGCCAGAGATTGAGGGGCGTGCCGTGGCGCTTACGCATGTAGAGCTGGGCCTTGAGGGTCAGCAGGCTGTCGAGCACGGTCAAGGCGCGGAGCCAGAAGCGAGAGGGCGTAGCGAGGATGAGCTGGCCCGCGGGGTCAAGGACGCGGCGGGCCTCGAGGAGTGCGGCGTGGCGCTGGGCCGGCTCGATGTGCTCGAAGGTGTCGAGCATGATGGCGGTGTCGACGCTGCGATCGGGGAGGGGGAGGGCCTCGGCGAGGCCGGGAGTGCAGGCGTAGTCGTTGGGGACTTCACGGAGTGCGAGGTTGTAGGTGGCCATGGCGCAGCAGGTTTTGGAGGGGTCGATGCCGCGGAGGACGGGGTACTTGTCGCGCAGGAGGTAGAGCAGGTCGGCGTAGCCACAGCCGATATCCAGGAGTGTGCGCCCCGGATTGCAGAGCTCGCGGACACGGCGGTTGCGGGCGTGGACGAGGTTTGCGTACGGGGCGGCGAAGGCGGGGTAGCGGTCGGCCCAGAACTGGCCGGGCTCGGCGGGCCACGAGGTCTGGTAGGCCAGGTCGAAGGTGTCGAGGATGGCCTTGAGGGCCTGGGGCGGCTCGGGCTCGGGCGTGGCGGCCTTTATCGGGATGGCGGGAGTGGCGAGCGCGGTCATGGGTGGGTTATCGGCGGTCGATGGGGGCGAGTTGAGCCGCGGGGCGTGGCCGACGAGGTCAGTTCGGACGTGTTTAGCCCGGGCGTGGGCGGCCGTCGTACCACTCCTGGGCGTCGGAGGTATCCGGGGCGGCCAGGGAAGCGGCGATGAAGTCGAGGGTTCGTGCGGCGAGGGCGTCGTACGTGAGCCAGCGCGAGGCGGACTCGGCGACGGACACCCGAGCGGCGGAGCGCCAGGGGTCGTCGGAGATGGCGTTCTTTAGGGCGACCTCGAGGGCCGCGCTTGAGGCGAAGAGGACGGCGGCGGGATCACCCAGGAGGGCGCGGGCGGGAAGCTCCCGGCCGGGATAGGTCTTGCGGCGCTCAAGACGCTCGATCTGAACACTGTTCATCCAGAGAAGGTTGGGGCGGTTCAGGCCAAGGCGGCGGCAGAGCTCGGCGTGGTCGCGCGTGGCGGGGTGGTCGGCGGCTCGATAGGCGAGCATGCGGTGATCGAGTTCGAGGCGGAGAAAGGGGTCGGACGCGACGGGGGCATGGCCCGCGATGATGGCTTCGGCGGCGGCCTGAAACTCGAGGGTGCCCAGGTCGTCGCCCTGGAGGCGGCAGAGGGCCAAGCCGCCGGAGAGGGCGCACTCGGCGACGCGCTGGTGAATGACGGTGTGGGCGGAGATCTGGAGGTGTGCGCGGGCGAGCTGATAGGCGGCGCGGAGGTCGTCGCCGTGGGCGAGCTCGCCCTTGGCGAAGGGGGCGAGGGTGGGATGGGTGGACCAGCCCTTGCCGTAGATGTGGAAGCGCCAGTTGCGGCGGCGGGCGATATCGGCGGCCCAGGCGAGGGTCTGGTGGCGGAGCAGGCGGTCGACGATCTGGAGGGTGTAGGCGTTGAGGACCTGGGTGACGGCGTGGTCGCCGCGGATGCTGGCGGCGGCGAGGACGCTGGCGGTGAGCTCGCGCAGGCGGAAGCTCATGCGGGGGTCCATGAGCGCGGGGGAGTCGATGAAAGCCTTGAGCTGCGGGAAGAGGGCCTGGAAGACGGGGACGAGCGCGGGAGTTTCGGCGGCGGCCATGGCGAGACGCTGGGCGTGCAGGGCCTCGGGGGTCTCGCCGTGGTGCGAGACATAGGCGATCTCGCATTCGAATCGCCGGCGGGCATCAGGCTCAGCGGGGGCGCTGTGGAACTTGCAGGCCGAGGCGACCATGGGCCAGAACATGGCGCGGGCCCGGGGATACGCGAAGAACTGGAAGAGGTCGTCGCGGGTGGCGCCGATGAGAAAGTCGGTGGGGCCTTGGGACTCGCCGACGGCCTTGTCGAAGAGGTGGCCCATGGCGTCCTGGATCCAGGTGGCGAAGACGATGCCGGGAGGGCAGAGCGCGCCCATGTTCTTGCGGGTGTAGTTGATCTGGACGACCAAGTCGGGGCGGAACTCGTCGAGGGCTTTGAGGTGCGCGAGGTTGGTGATGGCGGAGTGGTCGTCGGGCTCCATGAGCACTCGGGTCTGGCAGCCCAAGCTGGTCAAGGCGGCGGCGAGATCGGCGGCGGCGTGCTTGATGAAGGTGGAATGGCGATAGGTGGGGATGAGGACGCGGAGGGGTTCGCCGGAGGGGCCGGCAGGCGGCGCGGAGCCGGGAGCGCAGGCGGCGAAGCGGGCGGCGAGGGCGGGGCGGTCGATCTGGCCCCAGCGGGCCCGGGCGGCGGCGTCGAGGCGGTGATACTCGTGCTGCTGGCGAGAGATGAGGCTGGTGAGCAGCTGCTCGGGCGTGGGGCTGATGCGGGTGCGGAGCGTGGGCAGGGAGAGGCACGGGCCGTTGATGGCGACGCCCGCGAGGGCGCGCTGGGTCATCCACTCGACCCAGCGGCGGAGGGCGTGGGGGCCGGCGAAGACGCGGACCCGCGGGTCGGCCAGCTCGCGGGTGAGGTCGCACTGCGCGAGGCCCGTGAGCAGCTCGGATTCGTCGGCCTGGAGGAGCGTGATGAGGGGTGCGTGGCCGGCGGGCTGGAGGGGGGAAGCGTCGTAGAGGCGCTTCAAGAGCCAAGGTGGGTCGGCACCTTCGATGATGTAGGGCGGGGGCGGGGCTTGGCCGCTCGCGAGGTGGGGAGGGACGAAGGCGCGGGCCTGCTCGGCCTGGTCGTCGAGCTGGAGCCAGGCGGCTGGGTCGGCCCGCTTGCGGCGGGCGAGGGAGCCGGAGCGGGTCTGGAACCAGTCGACCGGAGTGTTGACGAGTTTCCAGGCGTTGAGGCGGGGGCGGAGATCGACGGGCTCGATGGTGCGGGCGGCGAGGGCTTCAAGGTTGGCCGCGAGGGTGGCGACGAGGCGGGCGAGGGGGACGCGATCGTCGGGGAGGCTTGGGAGGAGGTCGGCCAAGGCCTTGACGCTGGGCTCGGATTGAGCCGCGGGACCCAGAAGGGCGAGCTGCTCGGCGGCCGGGGTTTTGAGCATGAGCCGGGCATAGGCGGCGGCGAGGAGGAAGCGGACCTCGTGGTCGGGGGGTTGCTGGGCAAGGGCGGCGTGGGCGACGGGGATGAAGGCCGGGGCGGGGCCGGCCTGGCCGATGGCGACGATCTGGGCCCGGGAGAGGCGTTGCGTCGGTGTCGGCGGGTGGGGTGGGGTGGGGGTGGGGGCGAGCGGGGCCACGGCGGGATATCGGACGTTGACGGGGGCGGGGGCGAATCGGCGAGCGCATGAAGTGCGCGGGGTTGGTTGGGGGTGGGGTGGGGTTGGGGTGGGGGGGGGGGGTAGAAAGCGGTCTGCGTGGCGATTGGCGGGGGCTTGGGCCGATAAGAACCCAACGATGAGCTCCAGCACGCCACCACGGCCACCCAAGCGGACGATCCTGCAGCTGGTCGGCGCTGGCGACCTGCCCGACGGGCGGGGGCCTGGTGAAGGAGCGGTTGGGGGCCACCGGGTGGAGGCATCGGCCCCGGCGTCGGCGGCGTCAAAGGTGGTCAGCCACGAGCAGCTGCTTGCGCGGCGGGCCCTGGCGCGGGCCCAGGGGCGGAAGCTGGTGCAGTGTCACGGGTGCTTCGACATCGTGCACCCGGGGCACCTGCGGCATCTGCGGTATGCGCGGGCCCAGGGGGACATGCTGCTGGTGACGATCACCGGGGACAGCATGATTTCCAAGGGGACCGGGCGGCCGCTGATCCCGCAGGAGCTGCGGGCGGAGAACCTGGCGGCGCTCGACTGCGTGGATCTTGTGTACATCGAGCCCAGGCCGACGGCGGCGGATCTGCTCGGCGAGGTTCGCCCGGACGTATATGTGAAGGGGCGGGAGTACGAGCGGAACCAGGACCCGCGGTTCAAGGCCGAGCAGGAGATCGTGATGCGCCACGGGGGGCGCGTGGTGTTCTCGTCGGGGGATGTGGTGTTCTCGTCGACGGCGCTGATCGCGGCGCTCGAGCAGAGCGTGGACCCCTATCACGCGCGGCTGCGGGGCCTCCTCGGGACGGCGGAGCTCTCGGGCGAGGAGCTGAGCCGCACGGTGTCGGCGTTCCGGGGCAAGCGGGTGCTGGTGTTCGGAGAGGTGATCCAGGACACGTATGTGCTGTGCGACCGGCCGGACGTGGCGGGCGAGAGCCCGATCATGACGCTGCGGCCGGTTGAGCGGCGGAGCTACGACGGTGGGGCGGCGATAATCTCGCGGCACCTGGCGGCCATGGGGGCGCTGCCGGTGCTGGTGACGGCGCTGGATGATTCGGACGACTCGCGTCTGCTCCGGCAGCGGCTGCTGGCCGAGGGGGTCGAGCTGCGGAGCGTTTACACGCAGCGGCGGACGCCGGAGAAGCAGCGGTTTCTGGTGGGCCAGCAGAAGGTGATGAAGCTGGACCTTGTGGAGCGCGTCGAGCCGGACGCGGCGAAGCAGCGCGAGCTTGCGGGGTTGATCGCCGACACACTGACCGAGGGCGGGGCGTTCGGGGCCGACGGGGCGATCATCGCGGACTTCGGGCTCGGGCTGGTCGGCCGCGGGCTGCTCGAGGAGATCGGGCCGGTGCTGCGGGGCAAGTCGGGGGTTGTGGCGGGCGATGTGTCGGGGCGGCGGTCGCACCTGCCGTCGATGAAGGAGTTTGATCTTTTGTGCCCGAGCGAGAGCGAGCTGCGGGACGCGTATCGGCAGTACGACGAGAGCCTGTCGTCGGTTGTGTACCGGCTCTTGCAGGAAACGCGGTCGAAGCGCGCGATCGTGACGCTCGGGCCCGAGGGGCTGGTGGCGTTCGAGCGGTCGGCGTCGTTCGATGATCCGCGGGCCCAGTGGGGCAGCCAGCTCGAGGCCGAGCATGTCCCGGCGCTTGCGGGGATGGCGGTGGACCCGCTTGGGTGCGGGGATGCGCTCATCTCGGCGGCGACGCTGGCGCTCTGCGCCGGGGCGTCGTCGCTGTCGGCGTCGTTCCTGGGGGCCGTGGCGGCGGCGGTGCAGGTGCAGCGATTGGGGAACACGGTGGTGAGCGCGACGGATCTGCGGCACGGGGCGGCCCGGTTGCACACGGCGCAGCTGACCTACGCGCCGGCGGACATCGTCGAGAGCCGGAGCAGTGTGCGGACCGGGGCCCGGTCGATCGGGATCGCGGCCACGGGCGTGCCGGCGGTGATGGGCGGAGGCGTGCCGGCATGATCGCATACGTGTTGCCAACGCACAACCGGTCGGCGGTGCTCTCGCGGACGCTTACGGCGCTCGGGGCCCTGCCGGCGCACGACGCGGAGGTGATCGTTGTGGACAACGCGTCGTCGCCGCCGAGCTGCCCGCCGGTGCGGCTTGAGAACGGGCTGCCGGTGACGCTGGTGATGCGGGCGGAGAACGAGGGCGCGGCGGCGCGGAACGCGGGGGTTCGTGCGGCGGATCCGGCGTGCGAGTGGCTAGTCATGCTCGACGACGACTCGCACCCGCGTGACCTCGGGCACCTGCCTGCGCTGGCCTCGCAGCCGTCGGACGTTCTCGCGGTGGCGGCGGAGATCCTTCTGCCGACCGAGCCGGGCGCGCCGGCGCATCGACGGCGGCGCGAGTCGGGGGGCCTGCCCGAGGTGTTTATCGGCTGCGGCGTGGCGGTGCGGCGGGGGGCGATGCTGGCGGCGGGGGGATACGACCCGAGCTTCCACTTCTACGCCGAGGAGTACGACCTCGCGGCGCGGCTGATGCTCGCGGGCGGGCGGATCCTGATGGATCGGCGGTTCAGCGTGCTGCACGAGAAGACGTCGGCCAACCGGAGCATGGACACGATCGTCCGGCGGCTGGTGCGGAACAACGCGTGGGTCATGCAGCGATATGCGCCCGAGGGTGTGCGGCGGGCGGAGATCTCGCGGGCAGTGAAGCGGTACCGCTCGATCGCGGCGAAGGAACACGCGGAGATCGGCTACGCGATGGGGCGGCTGGACATGCTGCGGACGATGCGGGGCCAGCCGCGGCGGGAGCTTGGCGCGAGGCTGTGGGACCGGTTCATCGGCAAAGCCGCCTGCCGACGCGGGCTGCTGGCGGCGTGGTCGGCCCAGCGGTTCGATACGGCGGCGCTGGTCGCGCCGGGGAAGAACGATCACGTGGTGCGAGAGTGTCTGGAGGAGCTTGGGGTGCGGATCGTGGCGGACCCGGCGGACGCGGAGACGCTGGTGATCGCGACGCTATCGCCCGGACCGATGCTTGATGCGGCGGAGCTGCTGGCGGCGGACCCGCGGGTGCTCATGCCGTGGGCGGTGGCGGGGAAAGAGGCGGTGCTCGGAGAAGATGCGGGGGCGCGGGCGGCGGCGTAGCGCGTCAAAGACCGGGCGATGATGGACAACGACCTTTCCTGGTTGCAGGAAAGGTCGTTAGCGTTGAGCTTGAGATCGGGGTTGGCAGGCCGTCACGACCTTGGTTCAGAGCAGCCAAGGTCGTGGCACGGTGACCGTGGCACGGGGGCTTAGGCGGTGACGGCGGTGGCGGCGGTGGCGCGGGTGCGGACGTTATCGAGCACGTTCATGAAGTTGATGTAGCTGTCGTAGGGGGAGTCGTAGGGGCTGAAGTACTTGTGGACGTCGCCGTCGGACCAGTACTTGGTGCACATGTAGTAGAAGTGGTCGCTGGTGGTGAGCTTGCGCCAGTCTTCGAGGAGGAATGCCGCGTCTTTTTGTTCGCGCTGGTCGGAGCCGGCCAGGGCGGCGGCGAGGCGTTCCTTGATGGGCTTCTCGAGCTTGTAGGTTTCGAGAAGAGCGTTGGACTGCATTGCGTTGCCGAGCCAAGCGGTGAGGTCGCGCTCGGTGTCGGCCCAGGAGATCATGTGGGGCACGTCGTAGACGCCCACGGGCTCGAACTGCTCCATGGCCTCGCTGGGGGTGTTGAAGTGGTTCTGGCCCGGGTTGACGTCGAAGACCTTCTCGGGGAGCGCTTCGAGGAACTTGAAGATGCCCGTGTCGGCCCACTGGTGCTCGCCGAAAGTCTCGTAGTCCATGAAGAGGTTGCAGAGATAGCCGTCGCCATTGATGAGGTTGACCCAGGAAGCGAACTTCTCGGCGCTCAGGGGCCATTCGGCCCAGCCGCGATTGGAGAAGCGGAAGGCGATGTCGTCGCTGAGGCGGTAGTTCTTGAGGAGCATCTTGAAGGGCTTGCCGGTGGGTCCCTCGGCGGTGGAGGGCGGGCGGTAGACGTAGTTTGGCGAGCGGAAGCCCAGAAGGTGGTCGACGCCCTCGCAGATGCCGCCGAGCCAGCGCTTCTTGCCGGATGCGTCGGTCATGCCGTTGAGGAAGTGGGCCAGGTCGTTGTTATAGATGAGCTCGGTGTTGCGGAAGACCTTGGGGGTCTGGCCGAAGAGCTCCTGCATCTTCTTGGTGTGAGCGTCGACCTGGGCGGTGAACTCCTGGCGGGAGTAGAGGAAGCTCAGGGAGTGGTTGTAGGTCTCGCCCACGAACTCGACAGCGCCGGTCTCGGCGAGGCGTTTGAAGAGGTCGATGACGTCGGGGCAGAACTCCTGCATCTGGTCGAGGCAGACGCCGGTGATGGCGTAGGCGACGCGGAAGCGGCCCTTGTGGCGCTTGACCAGATCCAGGATGAGGCTGGTGGCGGGGCGGTAGCACTTGTCTGCCACCTTGCGCATGATGTCGCCGTTCTTCTGGGTGTCGAAGTAGAACGGCGAGTTGTCGAACACGGTGTAGCGTTTGAGGCGGAAGGGCTGGTGGACTTGGAAGTAGAAGACGACTGAGGCCATGGTGGTTGAGGGTATCGGGGTTCGGGGCGTGGGGCGGAGGGGCGGCGGTGCCACCCCGAAGGGGTCAGTCGGGCGACGAATCCTGCGGCCGGGCGACATTTTTTAGCGCATAGACGCGGGTTTGAGTTAGACTCTGAGAATGGACCCAGGCTCACACACCGGGCTGGTCGGTCTGTTCCCGCTCACGCCGGCGACGCCGGTGGTGGTGGACGTTGCGGCAGCGGGGGCCGCCGGCGGCGGGGGAGCCGGGGGTTGGTGCGACCGGGTGTATCGCGAGGCGGGCGGGGATCTGAGCAAGGTTCCCTGGGCGGGGCGGGCCCATCCATGCCTGGTGTCGTGGCTGAATAGCGAAGCGCCCGGACGTGTGCGGCCGGGGTCGAGGGCGATTGCCGTCGGGTGTGGGCTCGGGGATGATGTCGCCGAGTTGAATCAGCGCGGATACGACGCGATCGGGGTCGACGTTTCGGCCGCCGCGATCGAGTGGGGGCGGCGGCGGTTCCCGGAAATGGCCCACGCGATGAGCGTGTGCGACGTGCTGAGCGTGCCGAGCCGGTATCGGCACCGCTTCGAGCTGGTGGTGAGCTGCGACACGCTGCAGAGCGTCGAGCCCCGGGGTCGATCGGCGATGGCGGGGGCCATCGGGGGCTTGTGCGGGCCGCGGGGGCTGGTGGTGATCGTGACGGCGGGGCGGGGTGAGCCGGGGGCCGATGGGGATGGGCCGCCCTGGCCGCTGACGGCGGGGGAGCTCTTGGGGCTGATGGCGGGGTCGGGGTTCAGCCCGGTGAGCGCGGTAGATGACTTTGAGGACGATGGCCGGCCGCCGGTGCGACGGCTGCGGGGCGTGTTCGAGCGGGCGTGAGCGGAGGTGTCGCGGCGGCCCAGATCAGGAGGGGCTCGGGGGCCGAAATTGTCCAGGCGGTATGTTCGGGCCGGGGCTCATCGGGGGAATGATGATGACGCGGTCGTCGTCCGTAGCCTGTCCGGCGCGGGCTTTTTCTCGCTCGAGCTCGTCCTTGTAGGGGGCGATGCGGCGGGAGAGCCGCCACCACCAGAGGGCGACCCAGCTCCCGAAGATCAGGATGGCAAGGCCCGAGATGGCGATGAACCATTCCATCGGCGTGCCTCCGTGCCGGCGGGCGAGAGCGTGCGGATCAGATCTCGACCATCTGCACGTCGGGTTCCTGCGTCACTTCGGGGACCGGCATGGCCACGCCGCCCGCGAAGACCTCAAGGCCAGCGACGGCGGCCATGCGGGCCCGGGTGCCGGCGGCGTTGAACTGCTCGCCGATCGCGGTGGCCAGGCGTGTGGCGTCGGGAACCTGGCCGGCCTTGTCGGGCGTGATGACGACCGTCTCGCCCTCGACGACGGCGAGGGAGCCGGCGAGGATGGCGGCGAGGTCAAGTGCGATCTGGCCCTCGCTCTTAGCGCTGTGGACGGGCGGGATCGCCTGCTCGAAGGCCTGGAGCTGGTCGCGGGCGTTCTGGAAACTGCCGGCCTTCTCGAGCCAGGTGCACGAGGGGAGCACGACATCGGCGGCTTCGGCCAGCGGGCCCGCGAGGGTGTCGATGAGGACGACGAAGGGCTTCTTGCCGCCGGGGCTCGCGCCGCTGCGGAGGAGGCGGAGCAGGTCGCCGGTGGTCCAGTCGGTCGGGTAGTTGCCCGTGAGGAGGAGGGCGGCGACGGGGGCGCTCAGGAGCTGGTTGAACTCGGCGAGGGAGGCAACGTTGCCGGTTGAGGCGCACAGGGCCGAGAGGACGCGGCGGACGCCGCGGGCGTTGGGGGCCTTCTCGGCGTAGACCTTGAATCCGGCGGGGTCGGCGGGGGGGAAGGTCTTGTCCTGGCCCATGACGGGGACGGGGCCCAGGAAGAACATGGTTCGCGGGTCGATCTGAATGGCGAGGCGAGCGAGCTCGAAGGCGTCTTCGCAAGAGAGCATTGGGCTGACCACAACGCCCAGGCGGCCGCCGCTTCGGACGGCGGCGGTCAGACCGGCGGCGGCCTCGTTGTACGCGCGGTTCCAGTCGCCGGGCTGCTGGAGCCCGAAGGCGCGACGGATCGGTGCGGCGAGGCGCTGCTCGGAGTGGACGTGCTTCCAGCCGTAGCGAACCTCGTCGGAGATCCACCACTTGTTGACGCTCATGTTGGTGCGGGGCTTGAGGCGGTAGACCTTGCCGTCGTTCGAGTCGACGCGGAGGTTGTCGCCGCTGGCGGTAATCCCGTCGATCGAAGGAGTTCCTTTGAGGAACCAGACGCGCTGGGCGAAGAGGAAATCCTTGTCGAGGAGCGCGCCGACGGGGCAGAGGTCGACGACGTTGGCGGAGAGCTCGTTGTCGAGCGCGAGGCCAGGGAAGATGTCGATCTCGTTCTTGTTGCCGCGGCCGAGGATGGTGAGCTCGGCGGTCTCGGTGACTTCGCGTGTGAAGCGGACGCAGCGGGTACACATGATGCAGCGGTCGGCGTAGAGGTAGACGTGGGGCCCGAGGTCCTTCTTGGGGTTCTTGACCTTGGCTTCCTCGAAGCGGGAGGCGCTTCGGCCGTACTCGTACGAATAGTCCTGAAGGAAGCACTCGCCGGACTGGTCGCAGACAGGGCAGTCGAGCGGGTGGTTGATGAGCAGATACTCCATCACGGCCTTCTGGTTCGCGATGGCCTTGGGGGAGTCGGTGTAGACGACCATGCCCTCGGAGCAGGCCGTCTGGCACGTGGGGACGAGCTTGGGGATGGCCTCGAGCGCGTTGTCGTTGCGCGGGTTGGGCTGCCAGACCTCGGCCAGGCAGATGCGGCACGAGGCCACGATGGAGAGCCCGTCGTGATAGCAGTATTGCGGGATGGCCTGGGCGTTCTCGTTGGCGACCTGCAGGATCATCTGACCCGGCTTGAACTCGCACTCGTGGCCGTTGATGGTGATCTTGGGCATGGAGGGCGATGGTAGGGCGCGGGAAGGTGTCCACGGGGCGGGACGGGGGGCGAATGGGCGGACCCGGGCGCTTGCCCGGGTCCAGCCGTATGGGCGTTTGGTCAGCAGCCAGCGAACCAGGCGCTGAGGAACAGGAAGATGTCGGTCACGGCGGGGGCTTGGACGCCGTCGCCGCCGACGGAGGCGTAGGGGCTCTGGTTGAACCAGGCGCTGAGAAAGGCGAAGATGTCGGTGACGGTACGGGTATTGTCCTTGTTGAAGTCGGCGTAGCAGCAGGGGGTCTGGACGTCGCCGGAGGCATTGCACGCGGCGCCGCCGCTCCAGAAGGCTCCGGCGCTGGAGCCCGCGGGGGCCACGCAGTCGCTCTGGGGGACCAGCGAGCAGACAGCGCCGATGCAGCAGGCGGCGGAGTCGGGGGTGAGGGCGATGTTGAGCGTGGCGTTCCCGAAGCCGAAGGTGGAGAACGCACCGGCACGGATGAAGTAGGCTGTGCCGCCGGTCACGTTCAGGGCGATACGGGAGGCGAGATTGGACGATGGGCAGCCGGGCGCGTCGTCGTTGCAGGCGATGGCCTGGTTGCTGAAGATCGGGCAGCCTCCCTGGTAGATGGCGATCTTGGTGTCGAACGCCGAGCCGCAGGTGTCGAAGATGGCGGCACCGGTGGCTGGGGCGACCCAGCGGAACCAGGCGGCGTTGAAGAGATTCGGGTTGGCCGGCGCGCACACCGCTTCGGTGAGTCCGAAGTAGGTGCTGGGGGTGCCCCGGTTGCAGAAGGGGTTTGCTCCGGTGATGGCGGCGATGGGGCTAAACAGGCAGTCGTTGGCGACGGAGAAGGAGGCGTTGACCCGGACGGTGCCCGAGGCGAGGGGGGAGCTGCTGAAGCGGCTGACACGGAGGACGACCTGCTGACCGGCGGTAACGGGGATCGAGAGGTACGAGTCGCGCGTGTTTCCCTGGTCGAGCGTGGAGCAGATGGAGGCGCTGGGCGAGTCGTCGTTGCAGGCGATCTCGGCACCGCCGCAGCCGGCGAACGCTGTGAGGACGGTGTCGATTCCGGCGTCGGTGCCGCCGAGGTCGTGGGTGCCGCAGGTGGTGATGGTGAGCGTGCCGGCGCTACAGGCGGTGTGGGTGTACCAGATGGCACCATTGCCGGCGGCGGTTCCGCAGCTGGACGTGCCGGTGGCGCGGGCATTGATCAGCGAGCCGGTGAAGGTCGTGGCGGTGGGGCCGATGGTGGAGATATCCATGGCCGTGGAGCAGAGGTCGTTGGCGGGGATGAACAGCCAGTTCATGGCGAAAGCGCCCTTGGGCGTACTCGCGTAGTTGGCGACGCGGATGACGACCGACTGTCCGGCGCTGAGGGGGAGGGCCAAGGCGGAGTCGCGGTTCAGGCCCGTGTTGGAGCCGCAGCCGGTGGGGTTGGCGAGGTCGTCGTCGTTGCAGCCGAGTTCGGTCCCGCCGCAGGACGTGAAGACGGACATGACGGTGTCGATGCCGGTATCGACTTCGCCGGCGTCGTTGGTGCCGCAGGTGCTGAGCCAGAGGATGCCGGGGTAGGACTGGGCGGTGTAGCGAAACCAGACGTCGGCGACGTTGGTGGTGGAGCCGGTGCAGGTGGCGGAGCCGTCGAGTGTGGCGCCCGAGAGGCGGCCGGTGGTGTAGCCGTAGCCGGGCGCGGCGAGGACGGTGGCGCTTGCGCAGGCGTTGTTGGCGGGGGCGAAGAGGATGGTGCCGTTGAGCGTGGCCAGGACGTCCGGAAGCGGCCCGATCTTCTGGCTGCTGGGGAACGCGCCGCTGGTCTGCGGCGCGCCGAAGCTGATGAGGAAGGACCGTGTGAAGCTGGGGGTGGGCGTCGCGCCGTTGTAAGCGCGGAGGACGGAGTGGTACACGGCGACGGCGCCGGCGACGATGGGGGTGGCGCTGGAGGTGCCGTTGAACGTGCTGGTGTACCAGAGGTTCATGCCCTCGGCGTTATAGCGGCCGCCGTAGCCGAGGGTGACGACGCTCTCGCCCCAGCCCTGGAGGTTGACGCGGGAACCGTAGTTGGAGAAGTCGAGGCGTGAGCGCGGCGTGACGGAGCCATTGACGGCGGCGCCGCCGGCGCCGACGATGATGGAGCCGGAGTCGTTGGCGGCCTGGAAGGGGAAGTGGCCGCCGTTGCCCGTGCCATAGACGGCGGCATCAAGGTTCTGGAATCCGTTGCCGGCGGCCTCGACGACGTGGACGCCGTTGCCGATGGCGGTGACGACGGCGTTGTAGATCCCGCGGTTCCACTCGACGGGGATATAGCCGACGTCGGAGTTGGGGTTGGTGCGGTTGGGGCCCGAGAGCTGCTGCTCGATGACGATGACGTCGGCGGGGCCGAAGGCGGCGGTGGTGGTGCTGATGGCGGCGGCGGGGTTGTAGCCGGTGGTAAAGTTGACGGGCGCGACATACGGGATGCAGGATGGGACGGCGCCGGTGATGCCGAAGCCGTTGTCGCGGGCGAAGAGCTGGCCGATGACGGCGGTGCCGTGGTTGGTGCTGGCGAAGGGGTCGACGGCGTTTGCGCCGCCGAGGGTCGTGATGGGCGGGAGGTCCTGATGGCTGAGGTTCCAGGAATACTCGAGATCGGCGACGCGGACGCCCTGGCCGAAGCCGCCCGGGAAGAGGCGGACGCCGAAGGCGTTCACGCCCTGGGTTGTGGGGTAGAGGTACTGCTGTTCGGCGCGGTAGCTGACGCTGAGCGGGGGCTGCTCGGCGATGAGGGCGGGCTCGGCCATCTCGACAATGGCCAGCGCGTTGAAGTCGTCGATGGCGGCATTGATTCCGGCCGCGTCGAGGGGATTCGGGAAGTACAGGAAGAAGGCTTGGTTGAGGTTGGCGACGGGCTTGGCGAGGTTCTGCTCGGCCGTCAGGTGCATCTGGTCGAGGGTTGCTTCCGGGACGCCGTTATGGACGCGCATCCAGGTACATCCGGCGAGGGCGTACTTGGTGAGCACGGCCTGAGCGTCGGGGGCCATGAGGTCGCCGGAGCCGAGGTCGGAGAGCTGGGCGTTGCGCTCGCGGACCATCAGGCCCGTGTTGAATCGGACCTCGATGTGCGTGGCGGCGCTGAAGGGTCCGGCGCGGTTGCCGGCGGCCTTGCAGGGATAGGCGGGGCAGTTGCTCTGATCTTCGCGGGGGCTGCGGGCCGCCGCGGCGGCGAGCGCCGGTGCGGCGTGGGCGGCAAGGCCGACGAGCATGATGAACGTTGTCGCGAGCCGGATTCGAACGCTTGAGTACGCCATGCGAGCTCCTATCCCGCAAGGGGTTTCGCTGCGGGCTGCCCAAACTACCAGAAAGCTCAAGAGCGGCGCAGGGGAAACCGGCGAGAATCGTTATTTACGGACAATGAGGTCCGAGGGACACCCAGAAGGGTGTGGGGCGTCGCGCCCGGCCAGATCAGGCCAGGCCGCGTTCGCGAAGGAAGCGGGTGGCCTCGCCCACGAGATAGAGCGAGCCGGTGACGCAGATGACGTCCTCTCGGCCCACGGCGCGTTTGGCGAGCTCGACGGCGGCCTCGAAGGAGGGGGCGGTCTGGCACATCTTGCCGCTGGTCTCGGTAAATCTGCGGGCCAGCTCGCGCGGGTCGGCGGCGCGGGCGTGGCTCGTGCGGGTGAAGATCACCTTGTCGGCGCCGCTGGCGAGCTCTTTGAGCATGCCGTCGATGTCCTTGTCGGCAGCGCAGCCGAAGATGACGACCATCGAGTCGGACTGGATCTGGAGCCCGATGGACTTCATGAGCATCTTCATGCTGTCGGCGTTGTGGGCACCGTCGAGGAGGATGCGGGGCTTGGTCTTGATGAGCTCCATGCGTCCGGGGAAGCGGGTGCGGGCGAGGCCCTCGATAACGCGGTCCTCGGGGGTGCGGAAGCCGCGTTCGCCCAGGGCGTCCATGACGGCGAGCGCGAGAGCGCAGTTGCCGGCCTGGTGCTCGCCGCGGAGGGGGACGGCGACGTGCTCGTAACTGTGCCGCATGCCGGTGACGCTGACCCGCATGTGGGGCCCGAGGGCCGGGGAGGCCTCGAAGCGGACGGAGTACTCGATCTCCTTGCCCACGACGCGGAGGGGAGCGCCGACCTCGGCAGCGACCTGGCGGAAGGTCTCGACGACCTCGGGCTTCTGGTCGATGGCCAGGGCGATGACGCCGGGCTTGAAGATACCGGCCTTCTCGCGGGCGATCTTGGGAAGGCTGTCGCCCAGAATCTGCCAGTGGTCCCAGGAGATGCTGGTGACGACGCTGACCTCGGGGGTGATGACGTTGGTCGAGTCCAGCCGGCCGCCGAGGCCGACCTCGATGACGCCGATGTCGACGGCCTGCTCGGCGAAGTGGACGAAGGCGATGGCGGTGATGAGCTCGAAGAAGGTTGCGGGCCCGTGCTCGGGCTCGATGGCGTCGGCAACGTCGGCAACCTTCCGGGCGATGTGGAGCAGGTCGGGCTCGGAGATGCAACGCTCGTTGATCTGGACGCGTTCGCGGAGGTCGACCAGGTGGGGCGAGGTGTAGAGGCCGACGGTCAGGCCGCAGCCGCGGAGGGCGGCGGCGGTCATGGCGCAGGTGGAACCCTTGCCCTTGGTGCCGGCGACGTGGACCGAGCGGAAACCGCGCTCGGGGTGGCCAAGGGCGGCGCAGAGGGCCTTCATGCGTTCGAGCTTGAGGGCGTCGGCGACCTGGCGGGAGGGGCGGAGGCGTTCGACGTCGACGCGCTGGTCGAGCCACTTGAGGACGTCGGCGTACGCGGGGAACCGCTGGGCCGGGCCGTGGGCGGCTGGGCCGGCGTCGGCGGCGGGAGGGGGAACGGGGATGCCGATCGGAGCGCCGGTGGTCGCCGAGGACATGTTGCCCTTGCCCGTCGATTCTGGAATCACGCGCGCCTCCGCAAAGTACGCCGGCACGGCTCCAGCGTAGCCGGAGGGAGGGGACGGGCCAACGAGAGGCGGGCCAACCGGACGCGCAGGTCGGGAAGGGCGACCGGGCGGACGCCGATCGCGGCGGGCTCAGACGCCGGCGGTCTGACGCAGCAGTTCCATCGATGTCAGCACGTGCCGTAGGCGCTCGATGCAGGCGGGCGAGGCGGGCGTCATCGGCAGACGGAGCGATCCGGAATCGCGGCCCAGCAGCCTCATGGCGGCCTTGAGGGGGATCGGGTTGGTCTCGGTGAACAGGGCTTTGATGAGCGGCAGCAGCTCGCGGTGGAGTTCCAGGGCCGTGCCGGGGGTGGCGCCGGAAGGAACGTCGTCGCCCAAGGCGGCGGCGACCATGGCGACGACCTGGGCGGGGACGAGGTTGCTCACGACGCTCACGACGCCCACTGCCCCTACGCCGATCATCGGGAGTGTCAGCGGGTCGTCGCCCGAGAGCACGGCCAGCCCGGGGCACTGGGCGCAGGTCTCGGCGGTGAAGTCGACGTTGCCGACGGCGTCCTTGATGGCGCGGATGTTCGGGTGGCTGCTCAGACGCTTGATCGTTTCGAGCGTCAGGCCCCCGGCCGAGCGGCTCGGGATGTTGTAGACGATCACCGGCAGGTCGGCGGAATCCGCGATGGCCATGAAGTGGCGGTACAGACCCTCCTGCGTGGGTTTGTTGTAGTACGGGTTGACGCTGAGCGTTGCGTGGGCGCCCGCGGCGGCGGCGAAGCGCTGCATCTCGACGGCGTGGCGGGTCGAGTTGCTGCCCGCGCCGGCGACGACTTGCAGGCCGTGGAGCCGGCCGATGCGGACGGCGGCTTCGATCAGTCGCTGGTACTCGTCGTGCTCAAGAGTGGGCGACTCGCCGGTGGTGCCGGAGGCGACGATGCCGGCGACTCCGCCCTGGGCTTGAAAGGCGATCTGGCGCTCGAGGGCGGCGAAGTCGATGGCCGAGCCGTCGGGCGTGAAGGGGGTGGTCAGGGCGGTATAGACGCCGCGGAACTCGACGGGGTTGTTGGAGGGACGGTTGGGATCGTCGGTGGGGGTGTGGGACATCGAGCGGATCTCTATGGTGGCCTGAAGACGAGTAGACCGACGGAGCCAAGAGTATCGACGGATCGGAGATTCGGGCGTGCGGGGACTTTGGGCGGGTGGGGGGGGCGGGAACGCGGGGAGATGGCCGACGGCAAAAAGGAAGAAGGCCGGCAGAACGTCTGCCGACCAACTTCCTGTCGTGTTCGGACTCGCGGGACACCCCGCGAGCCTGAAAGTCTGGATCGATGCGCGTCGTTGCACCCCCTTGTGCCGCGACGTTCACCGTGAAAATCGAAATCCGGGACGAGGCCTGGAAAGTATATGAAACGGAACCGGGGATCCGGCTGGCCGAGAATCAAGTTAGCACAGTTTTGACGCATCGCAAGGGTTCATCCCCACTTGGCACCGTCGGGAGCGCGGAAATGACCGGGTCAAAGCGTTGATGGAGGGGGCGAGCTCGATAAAAACCCTTCCAGAGCGGCGGTGGCCACGGGGGCGCCGTCGTGCCGGGCGATCGCGGGGCCGAGGGTTCGGGCCTTGACGCAAGCATCGGGGTCGGCGAGCAGGCGGTCGAGGGCGGCGGTCAGGGTGCGTTCGGTGAGCGCGCGGTGCGGGAGCGTGTGGGAAACTCCCAGGCGGCGGGCCCGGGCGGCATTGTCGAACTGGTCGTGAGAGAGCGGGGCGATGAGCGTTGGGCGGCCCGATCCGAGGGCCTGGGCGGTGGTGCCGATCCCGCCGTGGTGGACGGTGAGGGCGGCCCGGGGGAGCAGGCTGGAAAACGGGGCGTAGGTGAAGGCGGCGACAGACGCGGGGAGGCCGGCGGGGCGGTATTCGTCGCGCCCGACCAGGAGCAGGCCGCGACGGGAAAGATTGAGGCAGGCGCGGATAGCGGCTTGGAAGAACTCGCCCGGGGCGTGGACGGCGGCGGTGCCCAGCGAAAAGACGATGGGCGGATCGCCGGTGTCGAGGAAGGCGTCGAGGCGGTGGTGGTCGTCGGTGTGGTCGTGGTGGGCGTCGAACCACGGGAAGCCGCAGATCACGCCGCCGGCGGGGTCGCCGGGCAGGGGCGGGCGGAAGTGGGGGGACCAGAGGCCCAGGTTGAGGCCCGGTCGGACGAACTCGGCGATGAGCTGGTTGCGGGCCTTGGGCAGGCCAAGGGATCGGCGGAGGCGGTTGAGACCTGGGTCCAGCAGCAGGCTCATGGCGTGGCGGCCCAGCCAGAGATCAAAGGCAACGGATCGGGGCGAGGGGTCGCCCGAGCGCCACGGGCCGAAGACGATGGTGTCGGCGGGGTTCATCCAGGAGATGGGGGCCAGCGCGACGGAGACGACGGGGATGCCGGCGAGCTGGGCGGCCCAGGGCGCACCCATGCAGATCGGGTGGGCGACGAGAACGTCGGGCTTGAGGCGCTTGATGACTTCCTGCGTGCGCTCGAAGATGCGGGGCACCTCCGGGAGGAGCATCTTCTTGAGCACGACGCGCGGCCCGTGCAGCGGGTGCATCGCGCCCGGGGTCTGCATGAGGGCCTTGATGTCGATGGCGTCGGAGAGCGGGACGAGGGTGACGCCGGCGGCCTTGGCCTGCTTGGCGAAGTGGGGATTGGTGAGGACGGTGGCGTCGTGGCCGCGGGTTTGAAGGGCGCGCGCGAGGGCGAAGAAGGGATGGATATCGCCGTGGGAGCCGAGGGTGATCAGCAGGGCGCGCACGGGTGGATCGTTGGCGTGCGGCGTGCGGCGCGGGGTCGGGCTCAGGGGCGTTTGAGGACGCCGGTGCGGATTCGGTCGAGCTTGTCGCGGTAGAGCAGCTCGATGATGTACTCGTAGACGCTCATCATGGTGGCCATGTGGAGGCCGGCCCGGCCGTCGAGTACGCCCATGCGAACAACGTACATGTAGAAGAACCGGAGCAGAGGCTTGAGGGGTGTGCGTGGCCAGACCTCGCGGCGGAGATACTGGCGGTACTTGAGGGTCTTGGTAAACAGGCGTTCGGCGCTGGCGCCGGCCTCTTGGCCGAACTTGAGCTTGACCCACTCGTCGGACTCAAGGTCGGCGTAGCGGATGTGCTTGCGGACCCACTCGTGGACGCTCTCGCCGCGGATGTGGAGCATCTCGTGGCGGAGGAACGCGGTGGGCCCGTCGCAGACCATGTGCTCGTGGACGGAGCGGTCTTCGTATCGGCACATCCCGCGTTTGAAGAAGCGCAGGTTCCAGGAGGGATAGAGGCCGCCGTGGCGGATGGGGCTGCCCATGAAGATCACGACGCGGTTGACGAAGTAGCCGTCTGCGGAGCCGGGGTCGTTTGCGGCGCGGAGGATCTCGGCGCGGAGCTGCGGGGTGATGCGTTCGTCGGCATCGAGGATGAAGACCCACTTGCCGGCGAATGGGAGGTTCTCGAGGCCCCAGTTCTTCTGGCGGGCGTAGCCAAGGAAGGGCTGCTCGACGACGGTGGCGCCAGCGTCCTTTGCGATCTGCTGGGTGCCGTCGGTTGAGCAGGAATCCAGCACGAAAACCGGGCCGATGGCGAGGGCGTTCTGGACTGTGTCGCGGATGACGGCGGCCTCGTTGAAGGTGGGGATGAGCACCTCGACCTGGCCGCGGGAGGTGTTGAGGAGGCCGGCGGGGTTGTGGGGGCCGCGGGGGTTGAAGGGGACTGGGGTGTCGCTCATGGGCGGGCGTCCCCGGTGTTTGTCGCGGGGCGCGGGGAGGAGATGGTGGCGGGTTCGGCGAGCATCTTCTCGACCAGGGCGGCGGTGGTGGGGCCCCAGGCGTCGGCCTGTTCCTTGATTTTGAGCTCGGTCCAGTATTCGTAGGAGCCGAGCATGGCGCAGTAGCGGAGGCCGGACCAGCCGTCCAGAAGGCCCAGCCGGAGGATGTAGTTGTAGAGGAAACGCCAGATGGCGCGGCCCTTAAGGAAGTAGCTCATGTTCTTCCAGGCGCGGCGCTTGGCTACAGCCTCGCCGGAGACGAGCTGGCCCAGGGTGGGGCGGCCGCCGCGGCGGATGAGCAGGGCCTCGTTGGCCTCGCGTGTTGAGTAGTCGTTGTGCTTGTAGAACCACTCGAGGAGGCCCTTGGAGAAGTTGTAGTGGATGTAGGGGGTTGCGAGCACGCCGACCTGGCCGGTGGTGTCTTCGCGCTGGCCGTGGCCGAAGTCAACGAAGCGGCACTGGCCGTGCTTGAAGAGGCGGACCTGGTAGGTGGGGTAGCCGCCGGACCACTTGAGCCACCGGCCCATGAAGATCATCTTGCTGGGGCACTGGAACGCTGCGCAGGCACTCTTGCGGCCGTCGGGCCCGATCAGGTCGAGCATCTCTTCGAGCAGGGCGGGGGAAAAGCGCTCGTCGGCGTCGAGGTGGAAGTGCCAAGGGTGCTTGCAGGGGATGTTGTCGATGGCCCAGTTGCGCTGGTCGCCGAAGGACTTGAACTTGTTCTGGTGGACGGTTGCGCCCTGAGCCAGGGCGATGGCAACGGTCTGGTCTTTGGAGCCCGAGTCCAGGACGTGCACGTCGTCGCACCAGTCGCAGCTGGCGATGCAGTCGCGGATGTTGGACTCTTCGTTGTAGGTCAGGATGACGACGCTGATGGGCAGGCGGAGCCCGGCGGGGTGGCGTACGGGGAGCTGGCCGGAGGTGGG
>JBBQRT010000040.1:0-34914 GCA_038214505.1 Phycisphaerales bacterium
TTCCGGGGGACGAAGGGAAAAAGGGCGGCGTCCGCCGCGTGGGCCCCGCACTCGTGAAAGGACCTGATATGCGATCGATCGTTGCGACCCTGTTTACCGCGTCCATCTGCCTCGCGTCCCTGGGCGTCGGGGCGTGCTCCACGGCCCCGAGGACCGAGTCGGCCCGGGCCGACATCCGCGCCGACGCCGAGGCAGCACTTTCCAAGGCCCGCCGAGCCGATCCGAGCTTCGGCGACTTCCTTTCTCGCGCTGCGGGATATGCGGTGTTCCCGACCGTCGGCAAGGGGGCCGTGGGCGTGGGCGGCGCGTACGGGCGGGGCGTCCTGTACGAAGGCGGTCGGCAGGTGGGCTACTGCGACCTGTCGCAGGGCTCGCTGGGCTTCCAGCTCGGCGGCCAGGCGTACACGGAGATCATCGCGTTCGAGACGCCAAACGCCGTCGACCACTTCAAGAGCGGGAACTTCGCCTTCGCCGCCCAAGCGACGGCCGTCGCGCTGCGGTCGGGGGCCGGGTCCAACGCCCGGTACGAAAACAACGTCGCCGTCTTCACGATGGACGAGGCGGGGCTGATGTTCGAGGCGTCGGTGGGCGGACAAAAGTTCGCCTATCAGCCGTTCTGAGCGAAGGCTCGAACGGTGCCGCAAGAGGAGTATTCGCGGCGGGCACGGGCCGGGAAGGCCGTGCCCGCCGCATTGCATACGGCTGGGCTCCAGCGTCCCGCCAAGCCCGGGCCGAGAAGCCCGTGCCGGAACCGCTGGCATCGCGGAATCCGCGATCGACGCCCGGGCGATAAACTGGGGGTATGAACCCAGCCGTAGCGTCCGCGTCGTCGTCAGTCGCCAGCACCGCCGCCGCCCACGGCTCCCGCACGCTGCGCGCCCCGCGGGGGGCCGAGGCGCTGGTGAAGACCTGCGCGACGTGGCAGGCCGAGGCGGCGATGCGGATGCTCATGAACAACCTCGATCCCGAGGTCGCGGAGCATCCCGACAAGCTCATTGTCTACGGCGGCCGCGGGCAGGCGGCGCGGGACTGGCCGTCGCTCGACGCGATCATCGACACGCTCAGGCGGCTCAAGCCCGATCAGACGCTGCTGGTGCAGTCGGGCAAGCCGGTGGGTGTTGTGACGACGACGGAGGATTCGCCGCGGGTGCTGATCGCCAACTCGAACCTGGTGCCGCACTGGGCCACCCAGGAAGTCTTCGACGAGCTGGCAACCAAGGGTCTCATCATGTACGGCCAGATGACGGCTGGCTCGTGGATCTATATCGGCACCCAGGGCATCCTGCAAGGCACGTTCGAGACCTTCGCCGAGTGCGGGCGAACCCACTTCGCGCAGACCGGTGGCGGGGGGGGCACGCTCAAGGGCCGCCTGTGCGTCACCGGCGGCTGCGGCGGCATGGGCGGGGCCCAGCCCCTGGCCATCACCCTCGCCGGCGGCACCTGCCTGATCGCCGATACCGACCTGTCGCGGCTGGAGCGGCGCTTCCGCGATAAGTACCTCGACGAGCTTGTGCCCGGCTGGGGCGCGATCGACGCGGCGATCGACCGGGGCGTCGAGTTTGCCAAGGCCGGCAAGAACCTGTCCGTTGGCGTCAACGCCAACGCGGTGGATCTGCTCGAGCGGCTGCTCGAACGGAACATCACGCCCGATGTGCTCACCGACCAGACGTCGTCGCACGACCCGCTGACGGGCTATGTGCCCGTGGGCATGACCCACCAGCAGGCGGCGGCGGAGCGGGCCGCGGACCCGGGGCGGTACGTCGAGCTCTCGACAGCGAGCATGGAGCACCACGTGCGGGCGATGGTCCGGCTGCAGTCCCGGGGCGCGGTCGTCTTCGACTACGGCAACAACATCCGGCAGCGGGCGCTCGATCACGGATTCAAGGACGCGTTCAAGTTCCCCGGCTTCGTGCCCGCGTACATCCGGCCCCAGTTCTGTCTCGGCCGCGGGCCGTTCCGCTGGGTCGCCCTCTCGGGCGATCCCCGCGACATCTACGCGACCGACTCCGAGATGCTCAGGCTCTTCGCACGCTCGGAGAGCGAGTATTCAAGCCGGATGCACGATTGGATCCTCGGCTGCCACAAGCACCCCGAGGCCCTGCTCGCGGGCGACTTCGACAAGTGCGAGCCGAGGTTTGCGTTCCAGGGCCTGCCGGCGAGGATCTGCTGGCTCGGGCTCGGCCAGCGCGACAAGGCCGGGCTGGCGTTCAATGACCTCGTGCGTACCGGCAAGGTCAAGGCCCCGATCGTCATCGGCCGCGACCACCTTGACTGCGGCTCGGTCGCCAGCCCCAACCGCGAGACCGAAGCGATGAAGGATGGTTCCGACGCCATCAGCGACTGGGCCATCCTCAACGCCATGGTCAACATCGCCTCGGGCGCAAGCTGGGTCAGCTTCCACCATGGCGGCGGCGTGGGCATCGGCTTCAGCCAGCACGCCGGTCAGGTCATCGTCGCCGACGGCACACCGGCCGCCGCCGAGCGCCTCAAACGCGTGCTCAGCAACGACCCGATGATGGGCGTCTTCCGGCATGTCGACGCGGGGTACGAGGACGCGGCGGCGTGCGCGAAGCGGCTCAAGGTGGATGTGCCGATGGCGTGAACGCCGCCTCCGTCGGAGCCGCGCGCGTGAGCGGGAGGTCGGGGGTGCACCAGCGTCGGTCGGGCGACATCCCGCGACGTCCTGGACGGTGGTCGAGGGCAACCGTGCCGATCCGAGTCGCGAAGAGGTCAGTGTGGCCTCCAAGACAAGATCCGTCGTGGCCGTCGGTCTGGGTGTTGCCGGCCTGGCGCTGGCTTCCCTGGCTCCGCTCGCGATTGTCGAGAATGTGCGGGCGAAGCGGGTCTTCGAGCGGGAGCGGGACCGGGTGCTCGCGGAGCTCGACTGCGACCTGAGCGAGGCGGGCGAGCACGTCCTTCCCGTGCGGGTCGACTACCGTTACGGGCACGGGCTGAAGCTGCTGGTCCCCGGCCCGCCGCGGCCAGAGATCGAGTACGAGCCCGCTCCGTGGCTCAAGGGACTTCAAGGGGTTGCCGGGCTGGACCGAGCACCGTTCGAGTCCACGACCGGCGTTCGGCTCCTGGTGAACAACTCATTCGCCTCGGGGCCGGATGGACGAACGCTGGCCCGGCTGCCGGGATCGCCGCCGCGCGAGTATCAAGTGCGGGTGGTCGTCACCGACGGTGCCCGCGGGCTTGTCGGCGTGACCCACCGGCTGGTGGTGATGAATGACGTCTGCGGGTGCGAGCTGATGGGGCCGGCAGTGCTCGTCCTGGGCGCGTTCATCGCGGCGACGATCGGGTCGGCGCTGTGCGTGTGGAGCGCAGCGAGCTTGAGGCGTGCGGGGCGGCTCGAACCGAGCGTGCCGATACAGGCTAAGCAGGACGCGCAAGCATGAGCGATGCCACAAACAAACCACTCGACGGGCACAAACCGCGCCGTGGCCGGGCCTAGACGCCGAGAATCGCCAAGGTCATGTTGGCGGTGTGTGTCGTGCTCGTGGTCGGGTATGTCGGGGTCGAGGCCGGGTTTGACATTCTGGTCGTCGTGCCCGAAACGCGACGTATCGAAGCGGCCGAACTGGAAGTTGCGCTTATCAAGCCGCGACTTAGAGCGATCGGAGGGGGGGCTATCGAGGCCGGGGTGCCAAAACGCTACTACGGACTTAAGCGGCCATCCTAGTACGTCAGCGTGCGGGCGTGGGTGGTTGACGCCGAAGCCGCCATCCGGCAGGTCATAGCGGAGCTTCGGGTGCCCGTCGACAAGGTGAGACTCTTCGTGGGCCCCGTTCACCTCACCCCCGGAGAGTTGGTGGACTTAAAGCGCAGGATCGAGTTCGCCTGATCGTTTCTGCACTGGTCGATAGGTTCCGACCTTACAGGGCGGGGTCTAACCGGAGCCGCGCGACCGGGGGCGGCGCTCGCAGAGCCTCGCTCTGCCCCCGGCTACTGACTCTTGCCCGTGCGGGGCGGACGACGCTCCTGGTCACACAAAGGGCTCCGACGATTGACACATCGCAGCACGGCTCTCGCTTACGCGAGAGGCTCCGAAATCCAATGAAGAAGAGCCTCCCGCGACGCTGGAGGCTCTTCTGGACTTTGTCACTCCGTCACCCGGTCACTCCGTCACTTCACCCCTCACCTGACAATCACCGCCCGCGGCAGCGCCAGGATCACCGGCTCGTTCCGGAGCTGCATAAACGCCTCCATCTGGTCGGCAAGCTGCGAAGCGTGCCGCTCGCCGACCATCTCCTTCACCACACCGCGGAGCATCGCCGGCCCGGCCTTCTCCGCCAGCCCACCCGGGCCGGTGAGGTTCGGGGCCGCCGCCGAGCCGCCGAGCATCCCGCCGAGGACATCGCTCAGGGCCTTGGGGCCGGGGTACTCGATGATCTGGTACTCGCCGTCCTCGAGCTCGAGGCTCAGCGCCAGATCGGTGATGCAGTCGTCGAGCCCGCCGACCTTGTCGGCCATGTTGTTCTTGACGGCCTGCTCGCCGGTGAAGAGCCGCCCCTCGGCCGTCTTGGAGAGGTCGATGCCGCCGCGGCCCGCGCTGACGCGCGACGCGAAGAGGTTGTAGGTCTCGGTCATCTTCTCCCGCACCATCTGCTGCTGCTGCTCGCTCCAGGGCTTGGTGGACGAGAACATGTCGCCCAGCGGCCCGCGGGAGCGCTCGGTGACGTGCACCTTGGCCTTGTCGTAGAGCCCGCCCATCGCGATCTTCCCGCCCACCACGCCGATGGATCCGACGATGCTCGAGGGGTTGACATAGATCTTCTCGGCGGCGACGGCGGTGTAATACCCGCCGCTGGCCGCCATGGAGCCGACGCTGACCCACACCGGCTTGTTCTTGCGGACGCGCTGGACGCCCTGCCACATGACCTCGCTGGCGATGGCCGATCCGCCGGGCGAATCGATGCGGATGATGACGCCCTTGACAAGGTCCTCGTCGAGGATCTCTTCGAGCGCGCGGCGGATGGTGGCCGAGCCGACGGATGACCCGCTCATGAAGCCGCCGCTCTCGCTCTCGCCGTCGATGATCGGGCCGTTGACGTGGACGATCGCGACTGCCTCGCGCGTGGGCGTGTTGCTGGGCCGGCTCATGAGCTTGGAGAACATGGTCAGCGGGTTGCCGTCGAGCTTGCCCTTGGTCGAGGCGACCTCGTAGTTGCTCCAGGAGATGTCCGTCGCGTACGCCGCTTTGAGGTGCTCGGTCAGCGCGGGCAGGTCGACGACGGCGTCGATTAGGCCGGTCTTCCTGCCCGTCTCGGCCAGGGCCATCCAGTTCTGCCGCATGGCCTCGTCGAGCCGCGCGTCGTCGAGCTTGCGCCCGTTCTTCAGACGGTCACGCATGTTGCCGTACAGCGAGTCGAGGAGCCCGTTGATGTTCTGGTCCCAAGCCGGGCTCGGGGCCGATCGCATGTACTGCTCGTTGGCGCCCTTGTAGTCGCCCACCTGCACCATCTGCGGCACCACGCCGGCCCACGCCATGGTGTCGGCCAGGAACATCTCTTCCATGTGCATGCCCGGGAGGCTGACCCCGCCGCCGGCCTGGATGATGATCTCGTCGGCGGATGTGCCTAGGACGAGCTCGGTCGCCTCGTAGTTGTCGGCGAACAGGTGGACCTTCTTGCCCGCGTCGCGGAGCCGCTGCATGGCCTGACCGATCTCCTCGGCCTGGGTCCGGCTCAGGGTCGCGTCGCGGAGGCGGACGACGAAGGCCTTGAGGTTCTTGTCCTCCTGCGCGTCCTTGAACAGCTCGATGATCTGCCGCAGCGTCGGGTGCTCGTCGGAGCCAAGGAGCCAGGCCAGGGGCTTGGGCTCCTCGCTGGGCGTGCCGTGGATCTCGATGAGCCCGACGCCCGTGCTGGCCGTTTCGCCCTTCTCGGCCTTCTCGGCGGCCCCTTGGGCCTTGGCGGGCTTGGCCTGCGCAAGCGACGGGGCCAGAAGCACGCTCGACGCGAGCGCCAGTCCGGCGATCAGCGAGAGACGCAGCGGACTGGCAGGGGAGGACGCGGAACGGCTTCGCGACATGGTGGTCGGTCTCCGAAAGTGATGGCGTGTTCGAGTGGGTATTGGCGGCCGGGGGTCGTTGGTTGCAGGATCCGCGCTCGCCCGGGCAAAGCGTATGCAATCCGGTGATTTTGGGCGGTCCGGCGAGCTTCGCCGCGCCGGCCGCCCGGCGGGCCGATTGACCGGCGAGTACCATGCGGCCAAAGCGGGGCCGTAGCTCAGCGGTAGAGCAGCGAACTCATAATTCGTAGTGCGCTGGTTCGAATCCAGCCGGCCCCATTCGTCGCCGGGTCATCCCACCCGCTCGAAGACGGCGATCGTCTCGGCGATCGCCACCAGCCGCAGACGCGGGTCTCGGCACGGCCCGTCGAGAGTCATCCGAACCACCCCGCTGAACCGAGCATCCATGTCGTGGAAGAGCATCGCCCCGCCCACGCGGAGCATCGGCAGGTACGCCTCGTAGTCGCGGCGTGACTGCTCGAGCGTGTGCATGCCGTCGATGAAGATCAGGCCCGCGCCGCCCAGTGGCGCGACGATCGCCTCGGCCTCCCGGCTTGCCTCGTCGCTGGTCCGCTCGATCATGCGGACGCGGTCGCCCAGCTCGGCATGCTCGACAACGGCCCGCATGGCCGGTCGCGTGTCCGCGTCCGGATCGATGCACAGCAGCGGGGGGCCGTTGCCGCCGGCATCTGTCGCCGCACCCATGAGCACGGCCGAGCCGCCAAGGGCCGAGCCGATCTCGACGATCGGGCTGCCAAGCGCGTATGCCCGCGCCAATACGCCGAGCGCGGCCTGCTCGACGCTGGTGAGATACGGAGCCCCGAGCGTCCGCCCGGTGATGGAGGTTGTCAGTTGCCGTTCGAGTGCGGTGGCGCCGAGCGCCGTGCGCGTCCGGCTCGGGAGCACCGCCGCGACGGCCTCGGGCCAGAACCGCGATAGAAACGCCCGGGCGGCGAAGAGGCCCAAGGCCGCATCGTGCTGGTTGCTCTGGCCATCCAGGCCGACGAACGCCTCCTCGAACCCGGCGAAGAATCGGGCAAGTCGGTCCGTCCTCGGGGGCACAGCCAGGTCTAGAGCATCAAACGCCCGCTCGCCGACCGCGCCGCGCTGGCCGCTCTGGATGTGGGCGATGCGTTGGCCGGCAATGAGCCGGGTATCGACCCGAGCGATGTTCACCCCGGCACCCGCGGCCCCGGGCCGCAGGACCAGGGCAGAACCGCGGACGCTCAGCACGCGGTGCGCCGCCGCCGTCAGATGCGCCGGTGCATGCGTGCGAAACTCGCCCGCGTCATCGAACCCCAGACTGTTGTCCAGCACGGCCCGGCCCGAGTCGCGTGCCTCGGCGAGCACTCCAGCAAACGCCCGCGGCCTCGACAGCGGCGACGAGACGAGTGCACAGCCCCGTAGTTCGGGAGCGTCGATGTTCACGACGCCTGCTCCCCCTCGGGCCGCCGCCGCGTGACGGGCCGCATCGGCGTCCACCGCAAGCAGTTCAAGCCCCGGCCCGCCGGCTTCGCGGAGCGCCGCCAGCAGCCGCTGCCCCTGATCGCCCAGCCCGAGCACGGCGACCGGCCGCCCGTCGGCCTTGCCCAGAAACCGCCGCACCCGCGCGAGCATCAATCGCTCGGGGCTCAGGCGGTCGAGCGTGACAAAGTCCTCGAACTCAACGCCGCCGCCACGCTCGAGCGCGGCCCGGCCGGGGTGGCCCTTGTCGGAGAGCACGAAGCACACGCCCGGCGTCGGCCGCGGCGTCCCGGCGGGCCACTCCGGCAGCGGCGCCGATTCACAGCGGGCCAGGTCGCCGTCGGCCTCGCAGCGGGGGTCGGCCAGCGAGAACTTCCGGGCCGTGTTCCACGTGAGGTGCCCGGCGACATCGCCCATCGCCGACAGCGGGCCGGAGAACACCAGCGCCGCGTACTCGCCCCGGCCGATGCCGTGGGCCCGCGCGGCCTCGGCCCACGCCGATTGGGTCGCGGCCGCGCTCGGGGTCGTCGGTGTCGCCTCGCATGTTGGTGTGTCGGCCATGCACCTTGCATCGGCTGGTCGATTCAAACGCCCGCAGAACCCGCCCCCGCCGCTACCATCGCCACTCCCTCCGCATGACTCCCGTAATGCCCCTCCAGCCCCCCGCTGAACACGACCCGGCCACGCCTTGTCCGATGCGTCCGGCGCTCGACGAGCGGCGGACCTACGCCCCGCGTTCGCGTCAGGAGCGGTTTATCGTCCCGCTCATCGCCGCCGCGGTCGAACGGGCGATCGGCGATCACGCCGTTAATGGCGGGCGAGCCCTCGATGTCGGCTGCGGCGGCCAACCTTTCCGCGCACTGCTCGAAGCGTCGGGCATGGCCTACGCCGCGATCGACACCCAGGCCCAGCCCGGCCGACCGGTGGACGCCCTGGCCGCGATCGACGGCCGGCTCCCGAGCGACATCGGCTGGGAGGGCGCGTTCGACCTAATCATCTGCACCGAGGTGCTCGAACACGTCGCCGATTGGCCAGCCGCCTGGGCCAATCTCGCGTGCCTGCTCCGCCCCGGCGGCCGACTGATCGTCACCTGCCCGTTCGTCTATCCGCTGCACGAGCAGCCCTTCGACTTCTTCCGGCCGACTTCGCACGCACTCCGGGCGCACGCAGAGCGGGCCGGGCTCGAGGTGCTCGCTCTGGAGCGGCTTGGCTCGGCGGGCGAGGCGATCGCGACGCTGCTCGGCGCGTCGTCGCCGGTGCCGCGGCGGCCCGGGCCGACGGCGGCCTTGGCGGCCGCGGCGCTCCGTCCGCTTTGTAAGCTCGCCTTCCGCATCGCCCAGCGGGTCGCCCGCTCTCGCCTCATCGAGCTCCGCGGCGAGGTCTATCTCGCGAACTTCGCCGTGCTCGGCAAGCCCGTTAACCCGCCCAAGGACCCGTTGGCCCCATGAACATCGCGTTTGTCTCGACACTCAAGGGCTCGGCGTGGGGCGGCAGCGAAGAGCTGTGGACCGCCGCGGCGAACCGCGCGCTCGACCGCGGCCACCGCGTCATGATCAGCCGTTATCAGTGGGACCAGACGCCCCCCAGGCTCGCGGCGCTTATCGAGCGAGGCGCAACCGCTTCGCTCCGCCCGCGGCGGACGTCGCGTCTCGCCCGGCTTCTGCCAATCACGCCGCGGTGGATGCGCGACCTGCGTGTGTTCGGTCCCGAAACCATGTGCATCAGCCAGGGCGGGGCGTACGAGTGCGCCGGCCACCGCTCGATGGGCCCGCTCCTCAAGTGGCTGGGCGGATCCGGGCCAGCGGGCGGCGCGGGGGTGGGCGTGATGAATCTGATCCAGTTCAACTCGCGAGATGCCGGCCTTGGCACGGCCGCCGCCGCGCGGGCCCGGTGGCTCTATCAGCGGGCCGCGTGCAACGCGTTTGTCGCCCAGGAGAACGCCGACATCGCTTCCGAGCGGCTGGGGATGTCTATTCCGCGCTCGCGGGTGGTCGTCAACCCGGTGAACCTCGCCGATCTCTCGTCGATTCCGGCCCCGCCCGGCCCGCCCGCGCCCGTGCGATTCGCGATAGTGGCACGGATCGACTGCCGGACCAAGGCCCAGGACGTCCTCTTCGCGGCGCTCGCCCGTCCGGCGTGGCTTGCCCGCGAGTGGTCGCTCTCGCTCTATGGCCAGGGAAAGGACGAGGCGATGCTCGGCGACCTGGCCCGCTCGCTGGGCATCGCAAGCCGCGTGCATTTCCGCGGGCACACCGACGACATCCGGGCGGTCTGGGCCGAGCACCATGCGCTCCTCCTGCCCTCGCGGGCCGAGGGCACGCCCCTGGCGATGGTCGAGGCGATGGTGCTCGGCCGGCCCGTGCTGGTGTGCGACGTGGGCGGGTGCGCCGGCTGGGTGAGCGACGCCCGCGAGGGGGCCGTGGCGGCCAGGTGCTCGGTCCAGGAGGTCGGCGCGGCCCTCGACCGGCTCTGGTCCTGGCGCGACGGCTGGGCGACGATCGGGGAAGCCGCCCGTGCCCGCGCCCTCCGCCAACTCGGCCCGGACCCGGGCGGGGCCGTGTTGGACATGCTCGAAGGGCTCAAGCCGCCGGGATGAAGCGGAGAGAGGCCCCTACGCTCTTGGCCCATGGCCAAACGCTCGTCCGCCGCATCCCCCAAGCCCGCCTCCGGGTCCGCCTCGAAGCCCGCCCGCAAGAAGGTGGCCAAGGCCCCCACGAAATCTCCCATTAAGGCCCCCGTCAAGGCCCCTGCCAAGGCCCCCCTCAAGGCCCCCCTCAAGGCCGGTCCGGCGTCCAAGCCCGATGCCGCCGGCGAGCCCGCGTCGCCCCGCGCTCCTCGCCGCTCCAAGCCTTCGATCATCGCCCGCGGCGAGGACCCGGGCATCGGCGAGCACCGCCTCTTCGCCTCCACGAGTCTCAGCGACCCCAAGGCCATCAAGGCCTTTGCGCTCGACGCCGCCCGGACCCTCAGCGACGACAAGTGCGAGGACGTGCAGCTCCTGCACGTCTCGGGCATCAGCCAGGTCAGCGACTACATCATCATCGCCTCGGGCACCTCCGACCGCCAGATGTCCTCCTCGGCCGACGACATGGAGGATGTGGGCGTGCGGCACGGCTGGAAGACCTTCCGCCGCCACGACGACGACCGCACGACCTGGATCGTCGTCGATTTCGTCGATGTCGTCGTCCACGTCTTCGAGCCCAACACCCGGGCCCACTACGACCTTGAGATGCTCTGGGCCGATGCCCCGCGGCTGGAATGGGAACGCCCCGACCAGGTCAAGCGGAACCGCGCCGGGCTCGAGTAAGCCACCGCCCGCCCGCCCGCCGACCCCATCCCCTCAATCGTCGGCATCGGCCTTGAACACCTGCTGCATCGCCCACCGGCAGGTATCCGAATCAAACCCGCGGCGTGCCAGTTGCCCGTAGAGCCGCCGCCGAACCGCCGCCGGGTCCTTTACGCGCGACAGCAGCCGGAGCTTCTTCCTCGCCAGTTCGAGCGCGAGCTGCTTCGGATCGTGGTTGGTCGATTCCAGCACGCGCTCGACGGCCTTCTTCGCGTTCGCGTCCGTCACGCCCCGCTGCCGCAGCTTGATCAGCAGCAGCATCTTGCCCGCGGGCTTGCGGTTCAGCTCGCTCTCGGCGACGGCCCGGGCGTAGCCGGACTCGTCAAGGACGCCCTTGTCGGCCAGGTCCTCGGCGATGTGCCGGGCCGAAGCCTCGCTCACGCCCTTGCGTTTGAGCTTGGTCGTCAGTGTCCGGGCCGACATGCCGCGGGTCGAGAGCGCGTTGATGGCGTACCGCCGACCACGGGCCTTGATCGCCGCCTGGTGGATGTCTTCCAGCAGCTTCGGCGTCACGGGCTGGCCGACAAACAGCCCCAGCGGCGGCACGTCCTCGGCCCGGATCTTCGCATACGTCCGCCGCCCGATCCGAACCGCGATCACCCTCTCGTCGCCCGCCGACGGGCCCAGCGACGAGATGACCGAGCCCTCGGGGGGGGGCGCGGGCTGGGCTTTGTCGAATCGCTTGGCCATGGCGTCAACCCCTTCTACGTCAGCGAGTCGAGCAGGGTTTGCAGCTCCGAGAGCGCCTTGGTATCGCGAGCGGCGCGGGCGATGCCGATCCCCTCGTTGATCGCCGCGACCGCGTCCGCCACGCGATCGTGCTCGCCGAGCACTTTGGCCTTGTGATAGCAGGCATACGCGTACGTCGGGTCGGCCTTCAGGCACAGGTCGTAGTGCTCGACGGCCCGCGCCACGTCGCCCGCCTTGGCATATTCCTGGGCCACGCCATAGTGCGTGAACGCGTCGCCCGGATCGGCCGCGAGGATCTTCAGAAGCTTGCCAAGACGATCGGAAGTTTCGGGCATGGTTTAGGCCGGCCGAGACGAGGGGAGGGAATGGGGGGACAGGAAGAAAGGGTCACGCTATGGTCACGCCCGCGAGATCCGGGGCCGGGATCGGGGTGAGTTTAGGGCTTCTCCATGACCATCAAGACGATCGGCGTTCTGGGCGCGGGACAGATGGGCGGCGGGATCGCGCAGGTCGCCGCCGTCGGCGGCCACGCCGTGGTCGTGTTCGATGCATTCCCCGGCACGATCGAGAAGTGTCGGGCAGTCCACAAGAAGAGCCTGTCCAAGCTCGTCGAGAAGCAGAAGATCGCTCAAGAGGCCGCCGACGCCGCGATGGCCCGGATCAAGTTTGTGAACAAGCTCGATGAGCTCACCGGCTGCGACTGGGTGATCGAGGCCGTCGTTGAGGACGTGAAGGTCAAGAAAGACCTCTTCGCCAAGCTCGCCGCCATGTACCCCGACCCAGCCGTTGTGCTGGCCAGCAACACCAGCAGCATCAGCATCACCGAGATCGCCACCGCCTGCGGCACCGGCACCGGCAGCACGGCCCACCGCGTCGTGGGCATGCACTTCTTCAACCCCGTGCCCCTCATGCAGCTTGTCGAGGTCATCCCCGGCCTCCAGACGAGCCCCGAGGTCACCGCCCGCACCATCGCCCTCGCGACGGCGATGGGCAAGACGCCGCTGAGGGCCAGCGACCGTGCCGGCTTCATCTCGAACCGCGTGCTTATGCCGATGATCAACGAGGCCTTTTACGCCTGGATGGAGGGCGTCGCCGAGCCCGAGGCCATCGACGGCATCATGAAGCTTGGCTGCAACTTCCCCATGGGCCCCCTCCGCCTGGCCGACTTCATCGGTCTGGACACCTGCGTCCACATCATGAGCGTCCTCGCCGATGGGCTCAACAGCGACCGCTACCGGGCCTGCCCGCTGCTCAAGCAGCTGGTCACGGCGGGCCGGCTCGGCGACAAGTCGGGACGCGGAGTGTTCGAGTACCCGCCCAGGGTCTGAGTTCCGTCGAGCGTCGCCGACACGGTGCAGCCGGTGGCGACGGGCCGGGTAAACCCGAGTCGGAGGCCCGATGCGACTCATCCGCCGCAAGCTTTGGCGAGCGTTCCCGGAGCTCGACACGATCGACGACGAACTGTGCCGCGCCTTCGTGCGTGTTGCAACGGCGAGCTGGCGGGCCAAGGGCCTCCGCGTGCTCGTGCTCGGCGGAATCGTCCTGGCCACGCTCGCAGTCGCGCTTCTCGCCGCGCAGCTCACGGCGGATGCGCCACCGGCCCGAAGGCTGAACACGCCGGTGCAGATGGCCCTCGTGGGGACGACGGTGACCATCGTTCTCGCGGCCGGTTTTCTCGCCGCCCTCGTCGCCCGCGACTGGCTCCTCCGCCGCCGCATCCGACGTGTGATCCGCGATCACGGCGGCTGCGCCCACTGCGGCTATCGCCTGCTCGGCACACCCGTCACCGACGACCTGAGAGCGACCTGCCCCGAGTGCGGTAACGTCACTGTCGTCGATGCGGCCATGGGCGAGCTTGCCCCCGGTGCCGGCGGTAAGCGGACATTCACCCCCGTCCGCCCGCGCGACGACCAGCGAGGCCGCCGCCGGCGGCGCGGCTTTGCACTCGCCGCCGCTTCCGCCGCCGCGACCCTCGGCGGCGTGCTCGCGCTCTCTTACGGCGTCTGGTCGATCATCCTGACCAAAGACGCCGCCCAGGCCCGCGCCGATCGCAGCGGTGCCAGGGTCTGGCGACAGGTGATCCGCGACGCCCAGCCGATCCCGGGCGCGACACCCGTCTTCATCCCCGCCCCCGGACAAGACTTGGCCGCGATCAACGGATGGCCCGAGTTGCAGACGCTGCTCGAGGAAATGGAACGCCGGACGCGAGAGTTGGGAGCGGAGGCCGGGAACAAGTTGCGTCGCCTCCACGGCTCCGTGCCGTGGGTCGACTTCACGGCGATCATCCCGCCCGCCGCTACATCCAAGCCCCGCCGCGTCTCGACGCCTCAAGCCGACGAGCATGACGCTCGCGTCGAGCGGGAGTTGGCGATGACCGTTTTCACCCAGCTCCGCGAGGCCGGGATGTTCGAGCGGCTCTCTCGTGTTCGGAACCTGGCGGTGGTCATGCGTCCGGTCGTCGAGGTCAAGGATCCAGACGGGATCGTCCGGCCGCTGGTGAACGAGATCGACACTATGCACTTGGCGGGATTCCGCCAGGCCGCCCGCCTTTCGGCGACCCGGATGCACTTGGCACTGCTCGCCGGCGACCGCGCCGAATATGTCGACGCGCTCGACACCGGACTGGCCCTCGCTCGCATTCTGGATGCCCAGTCGACGCTTATGGATCGGCGGGTCGGCAACGCCGTCGAGGCCCTCATGCTCGGGACAGTTACCGACCAGATTGCCAACTTTTCCGACGCGGCGTGGACCCTGAGCGTCCGCGAAGTGCTCGCGCAGCGGGCCCAGCGCCTCGGACTCGATCACGCCATCCGCGGCGAGAGCGTCCTCACGAGGGAAACGCTCGCCTGGTTCTTCTCAAAGCCCGGCACTGTGCGGCGTGCCGTGCTTCTGGGCGACATCTCGGCCATCACCGGCAGTTGGCTCGGCCAGAGTCCCGTCGCGCGGCCGATCTTCGACCTCGGCCGTTACCAGAGCAATCTTTCTACGCTCGACAATTTCACCGCGGGCTGGTCGGCCTACGCCGCCGCCGAACCCTGGCAGCGCCCGCCCAGCCCCCCCAGCGCGGGCACGGAGTTGCCGCCGCTGCTCGAGGCACTCGCACCCGCGTACGTCCAAGTAGTCGCGGGAGACGACCAGTTGCTCCTCCAACGCCGCCACATCGCGCTGCTGCTGGCGATCCGTCACTACGAGCAGCGCACCGGCGCGCCGCCCGCCCGCGCTCAGGACCTGGTGCCCGGCGAACTTGCTCGGTTGCCCACGGACCCAACCACCGGACGCCCTCTGGTGTTCGTGGCGCTCCCTCCCGGCGTCGTCGGCGGCCAGCCTTGGTACGACGTGCTTGCCATGAGTGAGAAGCAGTGGCTGGGTGACACGCCGGGATCGCCGCGCACGACAGACGGAAGTGTGCCTCCGGCGGTCGTCGAGCCCCAACGCGAGCCCGCGCCGCCGCCTGCCGGCACGCCGCAGCCCTGATCGGACTGCGCGGGCGTCGCTACCCTCGCCCCATGAACCTCCTCCGCACGTCCACCGGCGTCGGCGTCGCCCTCCCCTCGGCCCACGTCCTGCCCTTCACACAGATCCTCGGCATCGGCCGCAACTACGCCGAGCACGCCCGCGAGCAGGGCGCCGCCATCCCCGAGTGGCCGATGGTCTTCGCCAAAAACGCCGCCTCCGCCTGCCTCGGCGGCGACGAGATCATCATTCCCAAGGCCTGCCAAGACCCCGCCCGCGGCGGCGAGCAGGTCGATTTCGAGGGCGAGCTTGCCGTCGTCATCGGCTCCGCCGTGCGAGACGTCCCCAAGGCGGACGCCATGGCCCATGTCCTGGGCTATTGCGTCGCCAACGACGTCTCCGCCCGCTGGTGGCAGAAGACCGGCGGCGGGGGCCAGTTCTGGCGCGGCAAGTCCTTCGACACCTTCTGCCCCCTGGGCCCACGCCTCACGCCCGCCGCGGAGGTGAAAAATCCTCAGAATCTCCGTCTCGTCACCAAGGTCAACGGCCAGACCATGCAGGACGGCTCGACCTCCGACATGATTTTCGACGTCCCCACGCTCATCAGCGAGCTCAGCCGTGGACTGACGCTGCTCCCGGGCACGATCATCCTCACCGGCACGCCCAGCGGCGTGGGCATAGCCCGCACGCCGCCGGTGTGGCTCAAGGACGGCGACGAGATCAGCATCGAGATCGACGGGCTGGGCGTGCTTATCAACCGGGTCCGTGCCGAGCGCTGAACCGGGCGGGCGGACGCGGACCTCCGGCCGCCGAGCCCGCGAGCCCATTTCCGTCTACGCCCGCTCGGCGTCGCCCAGCACCATCAAGCCGACCCCGAAGCCCACGCCCCCGATGCCCAGCAGCACGCCCAGCGGCAGCGCCATCTGCGACCAGCCTAGGCTCCGCCACAGCCCGCCCTCGATCGCCAGGATCGACCACTTGACCGGGGAGATATTGCTGATGGGAAGGAGCCACGCGGGCAGGAACTCCAGCGGGATCATGCCCCCGCCGATCATCGACAGCACCATCAACACACCCCACCCAAGCCCGCTGCCGCCCCGCTCGCTGCCCGAGAACGTCGCCAGCAGCATCATGACCCCCACGAAGCACGCCCCCGCGGCGACCACGCCCGCGCCCAGCTTGAGGTACGAAGTGGGCCGAATCTTGAACACCAGCACGCCGATGGTGAGCAGCACCGTCGAGACGCACAGCGTGACCATGAAGCAGGCCAGACCCTTGCCCCCCAGGATCTGCCACGCCGAGATCGGTGCGCACCGCAGACGGACCATCGTGCCGCGGGTCCGCTCGGTGACCAGGCTGATCGAGAAGCCAAGGGCGCAGCCGAGAATCCCCCAGATCACGCCCTGCGGGAAGGAGATCTCATAGGAGTTTGCGGGCCCCTTCCGCGGCTGCGTCACGGGGATCCTGCTGATCTCCAGCGGGCTGAAGGCCGCCGCCGGACCGAGTGCGTTAATCCCCTCGCCGCCCGGTCCTTCCGCGCCAGCCGGGTTGTCGTCGTCGCCGGGCACCGAAGCGAGCGTCTTGTCGAGGTTACCGAAGAACGTCTCGAACTCGGCCCTGCGCTTAGGCTGCAGGTTGCTCGCCAGCCGCAGCATGTCGAGCGAACGCTTCGCCTGATCCCGCATCTTCTGCGGCTCGGCGAAGCCCGCCGCGAGCTGTTGAAAACCGTACTTCGTGAGCAGCCCCTCGATCATCCCCCCCGTCGCTTTGCGAGAAGGATCGACGGCCAGCTCCACGCCCATCGTCGCCCCGGCAAACGGTGCCTCGCGGGCCGCCCCGAACCCCGGGCGGATCACGAGGCACGCGGCAATCGTCCCCGACCGCACGGCGTCGATCCCCGCATCTCGCGCGGTGCTGGTTGCGCCCGGCTCGCCGGGTGCAATGGCCGTCACGCTAAAGTCGCCCCCTTGCTCGAGTTGACGGATGAACTCCGTTGAGCCCCGGGTGCGGTCCAGATCGACGACTCCCAGCGTGATCTTCCCGGGCGCGGAGCCCGAAGCGAAGATCATCCCGAAGAACACCGCGACCACCAGCGGGAACACGAGGGTGAAGAAGAACCCCGCGCGATCCCGAAGGAGCAGGCGGACGTCCTTCATCGCGATCGCCCACAGCGCGCCCAGACAACCTCACACTTGTTGGCCCATATCAAGATCAGTCCCGCAGGCTCCGGCCTGTGAGGTTCAAGAATACCGACTCAAGGTCGGGTCGGTCGACTCGAACGTTGAGCACGTCGTCGGTCTTGAGCCGTCTGACCAGTTCCCTCACCGGTTCAGAGGTCTGGATGCGAGTCTCGCCGGTGCTGGACTGGACCGTGACGACCGATTTTCCGCCATGAGAGACAATCAGGTTGTCGACCGTGTCCTTGGCCAGCAGCCGGCCGCGATCGATGATCGCGACCTGGTCGCAGAGGCGCTGGGCCTCCTCCATGTAGTGGGTGGTATACACAATCGTCTTCCCGCGATCCCTCAGCGACCGCACCGTTTCCAGGATCGCGTTGCGGCTCTGCGGATCCACCCCCGCCGTTGGCTCGTCGAGCATGACTAGAGGCGGATCATGAATCAGCGCCGCGGCGAGATTCAGGCGGCGCTTCATCCCCCCCGAGAAGGTGCCGACCCGATCGCGGGCCCGATCCGAAAGCCCCACGCTGTCAAGCAGCTCTGCCGACCGCTCGCTGATGATCGCCGGCGAGAGCCCGTAGAGCTTGCCGAAGACGTTCAGGTTCTCCAAAGCCGTCAGCGTGTCGTAGAGGGCGATCGCCTGCGGCGCAACGCCGATCTGCATCCGTACCGCGGGTTCGTCGGGCGAACCCAGCCCGTCGAGGTCGATGGTGCCCGAGGTCGGACGCAGGAGCCCCACGCAGAGATTGATCGTGGTCGTCTTGCCCGCGCCGTTGGGACCCAGAAACCCGAAGATCGACCCGCGCGGGATGTCCAGCGTGAGCCCGTCGACCGCGGGCTCGCTGCCGTAGGATTTGCGGAGATCGGTGAGTCTGAGCATGGCGTCGGCGGATCGGGTGGGACGGCTTGCGGATTGAACGATTGTAAGCGTTTACAGCGATGTGTTTTGACGAAGCAAGCTGGCGAAGGCAGAGATCTCGAAGAGCACGTTTGAATCGGTCAAGGTGCCCGGTCCTGCACAGTGTCGCACAGAATTGAGAAAAAATCAAGATGGCGAAGGGTTCTGGGAAAAAGAAGTCAGCTGAGAGCAAAGACGCCGTCATCGAGAACCGTCGCGCGCGATACGACTTCGCGATTTCCGAAACGCTCGAGTGCGGGATGGTGCTCCGCGGCTCAGAGGTCAAAAGTGTCCGAGATGGCCAGGCATCGATTGCGGAGGGCTACGTCCGTGTTGAGCTGGGGGCTCTGCGGGGCAACGTGAAGGCCGAGGACATCGCCGCGGGGGCCAAAAAGGGCGCGGCCCCGACGTTTCGCCGGCGCGTGGAGCCGGGCCTGTACCTCCACGCGGCCACCATCGCCGAGTATGCCCCGGCCGGCCCCACCGGCAGCGCCGGGCAGCACAAACCCACCCGCGTCCGCACGCTCCTCTGCCACCGACGCGAGCTCGAGCGGCTGGCCCGCGAGGTGAGCGTCAAGGGGTTCACGCTTGTGCCCCTGAAGATCTTCTTCAAGAACGGCAAGGCCAAGTTGCTTGTCGGCATCGGTAAGAGCAATACCCGCAGCGACAAGCGTGAGTCGATCACCAAGCGCGACGCCCAGCGCGACATCGCGCGGGCGATGTCCAAGAAGCTGTAAGCGGTTGCATCAGGCCGCCAGCGGCGAGGTCCGCGTCACCACCTGCACGCTGCTGCGGGGTGGTTCGATCCGTCCCTTTCCCTTGGCCTTGGCGCGATAGAGCGCCTGATCTGCCGCCTCGAGCAAGACGGCGGGCTGGATCGTCGAACCCTTGGGACGGTCGGCCAATCCGATGCTGATGTTCGGAAGTGGCGCTGCCGTCTGGGCCGTGCGGGTACGCCCCCGGGTGATGACCCGGATGGCGGGGGATGCGGCGGCGAGCCGGCGCTGCATGTCGGCCACACGGGCGTTGAAGGCCGCCAGAATGCGGGAGGCAACGATCATCGCACGGCCGGGATCGGTGTGCGGCAGAAGCACGGCGAACTCGTCGCCGCCCAGGCGTGCGGGCAGGTCCGAGCCGCGGCTCTCGGCGCGGAGCACGTCGGCGAGGGCCCGGAGCACCTGGTCGCCGGCCGCGTGTCCGAGGGCGTCGTTGCAGGGCTTCAGGCCGTCGATATCCAGCATGAGGAGCGTCAGTGGCAGGTCGTGCCGCTTCGCCGCGCTTAGGGCCTGGGCAAGCTGCTGGTCGAAGGCCCGGCGGTTGGCGAGGCTCGTGAGCGGGTCGGCGGCGGCGAGGTCTTCCAGGCGGTCCACACGGGCCGCCAGCTCGCGGTTGAGACGCTCGGCCGCGCGGAGGTTGGCCGCGAGGGTCGCGGTCCGGGCGGCGTCGCTGGCGGATGCCGCGGCGCGGCGGAGGTTGGCCCTGACGCGGAGGGGAAGCTGTTCGAGATAGCCCGGGGCGGTCAGCAGAACGTCGTCGGCACCGATGCTCAGGGCCAGGTTGGCGGCGGCGGGCTGGTCGGCGGGGAGAAGGGCGAGCACGGGAATGTCGCCGCAGGACATGCGGAGACGGGCCAACGGCTCGAAACGCGCGGCGGGCTTGGCGGTGCAGGCAACGACGGCAAGGGAAGCGCCGGCGGCCAGCGTGCGCAGTTGATCGGGCGGCCCAGCGGGGACGCGCACGGGGAGCACGCCGGCGCAGTGCGTTGCGATGGCGTCGGCGTAGAGCGCGGCGGGGTGCTCGTCGCCGGGGAGGATCAGGACGGTGGACGCAGTGGTGTGCGTGGACATGCCGGGCTCCGACCGGCGGCCCGATAATCGGGCCGGCCGTGGGAGGAGCATCGGCGTGCTGACGATCGAACTTGATCGTGGTCCGAAGAGCTCGCTGCCCAAGCTACCCCAAAGCGGGGAGTCGCTTAGTACGCGCCGGCAGCTTTGAAGGCGCGAGCGGCCCGGAGCTTGCCCTCGGCGCGGGCCTTGTCTTTGGCGAGAATCTTGCGGTCGGCCTCGCTGAGGCCCTCGGTTCGGCGGGCGCTCAGGGAGTTGACCTCGGCCTGGGCCTCGGATTCGGAGAGCTTGTCGGCCGGGGCGGCGTAGGCGGCGAGGATCGTCAGCTCGTCGTTGACCATCTGAACAAAGCCGCTATCAATGAAAAAATAGCGGGAGCCGCCCCGAGCCTGGCCGTCGTCGGGAAAATCGACGCGCAGTTCGCCGGTGCCGAGCTCCATGACCATCGGGGCGCGACCCGGGAGGACGCCGAGCTTGCCGTCCCACGCGGGGAGGATGACCTGGGTCACCGAGTTGTCGAGCACTTGGGCGTCGGGAGTGACGAGCTTGCAGCGGAACGCGTTCTTGGCCAAGGCGGGGCTCCGGGCGGCCGGGGAATCCGGCGGGAGGCGAGTTTAGGCGCTCGCGGGAGGGGGCAGTGGGGCCAGGAAGGTGTGAAATCGGAGGGTGTCTGGGCGGAAGAAGGGGAGCGTGTGGTATTCTGATTGGGCGTCGGTAAAGGGGGCGGGCGTAGTGTCTCGACCGCTTGTGGGAGGTTGAACGATGCTGGCGAAATTGCAGTCTGGTTGGGGCTTGTTCCGGCAGAGCTGGTCGGTGCTGTGGAACGACAAGCAACTCTTGCTATTCCCCCTCTTGAGCTCGGCGGCGCTGCTGCTGGTGCTTCTGACTTTCGCGGTGCCGATGGCGGTGCTGGTCGATTGGGCGTCGCTGAGTCGGCAGATGGAGAGTTCGGGGTCGAGCGCTCGAGCGAACGTGCGGCTTGAGCTCTGGCACTACGCGGTGCTCGGGGCGTTCTACTTCGTGAACTTCTTCGTCATCACGTTCTTCAACGTCGGGCTGGTCAGCTGCGCGATCAGCAAGTTCCGCGGCGGGGACGCGCGGCTGGCGACGGGAGTGCGGGCGGCGGTGTCGCTTCTGCCGCAGATCCTGGCGTGGTCGCTTGTGGCGGCGAGCGTTGGCGTGATCCTGAAAGCCATTGAGGAGCGGGCGGGGCTGATCGGAACGTTCGTGATCCGGCTGATCGGGATGGCGTGGGCGGTTGCGACGTTCTTCGTGGTGCCGGTGCTGGTGGTGGAGCGGGTCGGGCCGATCGAGGCCGTGAAGCGGTCGGTGACGGTGCTGCGGAAGACGTGGGGCGAATCTCTGGCGGTGAACCTGGGGATCGGGGCGGTGAGCGGGCTTTTGGCGATGGTCGGGCTGCTGCCGTTAGTCGCCGGTGGGGCAGTTTCGGTCGGGATGGGGATCGTCTGGCCGGTGCTGATTGGCGGGGCGGTGACGGTCTTGGCGATTCTGGCGATCTCGCTGGTGAGCAGCGCGCTAAAGGGGATCGTGCTGGCGGCGACGTACGAGTATGCGTCAACGGGGACGATCCCTAGCGAGTTTGACCCAGCGGGCCTGCGGCAGGCGTTCAAGACCAAAGTGAAGAAGTAAGAGGCTTGGGGCACGCCCGGCGGTGCATCCGCCGGGGTGAATCCCTGGGGCGATATCGGCCGAAATACGGGATGTTCGCCGCGCACTCCGCGTGGCGCCGGAGGGCGCTCTCATGTACCGGATCGGCATGGCCTTGATCGCGATGGCTCAGATGGCGGCGTGCGTGTCGGCGGATGATGGGGCGGGGAAGCCGACTTCGCCGGCGGGCGCGAGCCCGACGGCGCCCTCGGACGTGCCCGCGGCGTCTGCGCCCGTCGTGTCCCCGACACCGGCGGTCGTTGAGCCGGCGGAGGGGAAGGCCGTGCGCGTGGGCGGGGACATGGACGCGAGGGTGGAGTTCCAGGACGGGAACTTTTACTCCGGGCCGTGCTCGATCACGACGCCGCTGCCGGCGGGGTATCCGGCACCGACGCCCCCGGGTGCGGTAGAGATCAAGCGGTACCCGGCGGTGCGCCGGGCCGAGGTGAGTGGGTCGATGACGCCCGACCTCGGGATGAACATGGCGTTCTTCCCGCTGTTCAACCACATCAAAAGCCGGAAGATCGCGATGACCTCGCCGGTCGAGATGGAGTATTCCGGCGTGGACGAGCCCAAGACTCCGACGGACCCGCCCGCGCGGCCCGAGGGCTGGAAGATGAGCTTCCTCTACCGGACGGCCGAGCTTGGGCCCACGGGGCAGGATCCGGACCGTAAGCAGGTCCGCGTGGTCGATGCGCCGGCGGTGACCGTGCTTTCAGCCGGGATCCGCGGGTCGCAGAGCTGGGCCCGCGTTCGGCGTGAGGCCGTTAAGCTCGAAGAGTGGCTTGCGGGCCAGACCGACTGGGAGGCGGCGGGCGATATCCGGGGGCTGTACTACAACGGCCCGGACGTTCGGACGGCCGACCTCTGGGGCGAGGTGCAGATTCCGGTGCGGCGGCGGGCCGGAGCGGCGCAGCCGCCGGCTGCCCAATGACGCCGGACGGTCGATACTCTGTTGCATGAAGCAGTTCCCCTCCCGAAGATGGCCGCCGTGCGTCGAAGTGGTCGATGAGCAGACGGCCGGCGTGTATCGGCGGATGACGCCGGAGCAGCGGGCCAACCGGTATTTCGAGATGTTTGAGTTTGCTCGCGGCGTTGCTGAATCTGCGGTGCGAGATCTGCACCCGCGAGCTTCCGCGCCCGAGGTGGCTCGGTTGGTCACCGAGAGGCTTGCGCGTGCTTCGGCCTGAAGTCTTCGAGGCCGTGATTCTGCACCTCGAGGAGCACTCGGTGCCATACTTCGTCTCGGGGTCGCTCGCGTCTTCGTACTACGGTGAGCCTCGCATGACCCAGGACGCGGGCGCGGTGACCGACATCGCGGTGCGCGACGCCGAGCGGTTGTGCCGGAAGATGGCTGCTCGCGGGTACTTCGCGGATGACCAGGCCTGCGCCGAAGCTGTCCGAAGTGGCACACAGTTTAACGTCATCGATGCCAGAGTGGGGTTCAAGATCGACCTCATGATTGTCGGTGACGAGGGGTTCGACGGGCTTCGGATGAAGCGGCGGCGTCGCGGGTGAGTCGCCGGCTTGGAAGTGTGGATCTCGGCCCCCGAGGACGTCGTTCTCAAGAAGTTGATCTCGTACCGCGAGGGCGGGTCGGACAAGCATCTGCGTGACGTCGCCGGGATGCTGCGAATAAGTGGCGACTCTATCGACCGCGAGTACGTGGAGCGCTGGTCCCAGCGCCTCGGGGTCGATGCCGAATGGCGTTTGATTACGGATCACGAGTCGGACTGGAGCCCTCGTGGGGAGGGATCGTGAGCATGACTTCTCACCGAATCACGGAAACTCGCGGGCGAGAGTTCGGAGTTCCGCCGTCCGACGCCTGCCGGCTGTATAGGGCCCGCGGGGATGAACTGGGCGTGCCTGCGGTCGACCCGGTTTGATGCATGGTGTCTCCGGAGTGAACTGTCACTGCTGGCGACGCGACGCCTCTGAGCGCCGGCCCGATTCGTCCTCGCTGGCGCGCCGGGCTCGTTGGCGAGGCGATCGGTTCACACGTTGAAGTACTTCGCGTCGGGATGGTGGACGATGATGGCCGAAGTGCTCTGCTCGGGGTCGATCTGCCAGTTCTCGGTGAGCACGCAGCCGATGCGTGTGGGGTCCAGCAGCTTCCAGAGCTTGTCCTGGTCGGACATGTCGGGGCAGGCGGGGTAGCCGAAGCTGTATCGGGAGCCGCGGTAGTGCTGGGTGAAGAGCTCGCGGGTGCGGGGGGAGTCGGCGGCGGCGATGCCCAGCTCCTGGCGCATGCGCTTGTGCCAGAACTCGGCGAGGGCCTCGGCGGTCTCGACGCCAAGGCCGTGGAGGTAGAGGTAGTTGACGTAGTCGTTGGCGGCGAAGAGCTTCTGGGCGGCCTCGCTGGCTCGTTTGCCCATGGTGACGCAATGCAGGCCGAGCACATCGATGCGGCGCGAATCAACGGGGGCGAAGTAGTCGGCGATGCAGAGGCGCTTCTTGTCGGCCTGGCGCGGGAAGCGGAAGCGTTCGAGCTCGCGGAGGTCGGCGGGATGGATGTTGAGCGACGGAGTGGGGGAGTTCGGGAGGGAGGCGGGGTCCCAGACGATCAGGTCATCGCCGTCGGCGCTGACGGGGAAGTAGCCGTAGACGACGGCGGGCTGGAGGATCTGTTCATCGCGGCACTTGGTCTTGAGTGCTTCGAAGATCGGAGTAATCTTGTCGTCGATCAGGTTGTCGTAGTCGGCGTCGGAGAGGGCGCCTTTCTTGACCTGCCACTGGCCGCGGAAGAGAGCGACGGGGTTGATGAAGGGGTAGAGCTGGTTGAGGTCGATGCCGGTGACGACGCGCGAGCCGAAGAAGGGCGGCGTGGGAACGCTGGCCGCGGGGAGAAGCTCGACGCCGGAGCGGGGGCGATCGATCACGCTCACGGGCGGGATGCCTGTGCCACCGGCGACAACAGATCCATCAGAAGAGACGAGTTTGGACTTCTCGAACTCGTCCTGCCGTCGGCCCTGCTCGGCGCGAGAGCGGGCGATGGTTTCCTCGGCCTTGGAACGCTTGCCCTGGCGGGTGTTGATATCGCTGATGAGCGTGTCGGTGCGGCCCGAGACGATCTGGTCCATGGTCGAGAGGCCCTCGAAGGCGTCCTTGCCGTAGAAGACCTCGCCCTTGTAGATGGTGCGGAGCGTGCCCTCGCAGTAGTGGCGAGTGAGGGCGGCGCCGCCGAGCAGGACGGGGACGTTCACGCCCAGGGCGTTCATCTCCTCGAGGTTCTCCTGCATGACATTGACGGACTTGACCAGGAGTCCGGACATGCCGATGGCGTCGGCCTGGGTCTGCTTGAACTTCTCGACGATGGCCGAGATGGGCTGCTTGATGCCGATGTTGTAGACGGTGTAGCCGTTGTTGGTCAGGATGATGTCGACGAGGTTCTTGCCGATATCGTGGACGTCGCCCTTGACGGTGGCGAGGACGATCTTGCCCTTGGTCTGGCCCTCGGCCTTCTCCATGTACTGCTCGAGGTGGGCGACGGCCATCTTCATGACCTCGGCGGACTGGAGCACGAAGGGAAGCTGCATCTGGCCCGAGCCGAAGAGCTCGCCGACGGTCTTCATGCCATCGAGCAAGTGATCGTTGATGATGGCCAGTGGGGTGTAGGTCTGGCGGGCGAGCTCGAGGGTGTCGACGATGCCCTGCTTGTCGCCGTCGATGATGTGGGCCCGGAGACGCTCTTCGAGGGTTTGGGTGGACTTCTGCTGCTTGCGGGCGGCGTCGGCGGACTCGGACTGGGCGTCCTTGAAGAGCTCGACGAAAGCCTGGAGGGGGTCGTAGCTCTCCGGGGCCGGAGCGCCGCCCAGGAGCAGCGGCGGGACGCCCGTGCCGCCGGCAGCGAGCGGGCGACGGTCGTAGATCAGGTCGAGCGCCGCGTCCCAGTGCTGCTGGAGGATCTTATTTCGCGGCAGGATCTTGCTCATGTGGAGGATCGCGCCCGTCAGGCCGGCGTCGCGGAGCTCGCTGAGGAAGACGCTGTTGAGCACAACGCGGGCCTGGGGCTTGAGGCCGAAGGAGACGTTGGAGAGGCCCACGGTGGTCTGCGACTCGGGCATGGCCTTGGCGATGGCGCGGACGCCCTCGATGGTCTCGAGCGCGGAGCGGCGGTCGCTGGCCATGCCGGTGGAGATCGGGAGCACGAGGGGGTCGAAGACGAGGTCCGCGGGGCTGAGGCCGTGGAGGGTGGTGGCGCGGTCGAAGGCGCGGCGGGCGATGGCGAGCTTGCGGTCGGCCGTGCGGGCCATCGAGGCTTCCTTGTCCTCGTCGATGGAGCCGATGACCAGGCCGGCGCCGTAGGTCTTGGCCATGGCGCAGGCCTGATCGAACTTGTGCTCGCCGTCCTCGAAGTTGGCGGAGTTGATGATGCATTTGCCCGGGGCGTGCATGAGGCCGGCCTCGAGGGTCTTGAACTGAGTGGAGTCGAGCATGAGCGGTGCGTCGACCTGTCGGACGACGCGCTTGACGATCTCGGCCATGTCGCGGGCGTTGTCGCGGCCGGCGTAGTCCACGTTGAGGTCAAGGACGTGGGCCCCGTCGTGGCGCATCTGCTCGCGGGCGAGGGCGATGATGCCGTCGAAGTCCTCGGCCTCCAGAAGCTGCTTGAACTTCCTGGAGCCCGAGGCGTTCATGCGCTCGCCGACGATCAGGAACGAGTTGTCCTGGCGGTAGTCGGTGGGCTGGTAGAGGCTGGTGACGCCGGACGCGGGGCGGGGCTTGGCGGGGACGCGGCTGCGGTCGCGGGCGGCGGGGAGGGCGTCGAGCTCCTTGGCCAGGAGCGCGATGTGTTCGGGCGTTGTGCCGCAGCAGCCGCCGACGAGATCGACACCGGACTCGTCGACGAACCTGAGCAGCGCGTCGACGAAGGGGCGGGGCTTGAGCGGATACTCGGTGCGGCCGTCGACCAGGACCGGGAGTCCGGCGTTGGGCATGACGCTGATGCGCCGCCCGCCCGCGGCGCCGGGGCCGCCGAAGTGCTTGCCGAGCCAGTGGACGTGCTCGGCCATCTCCGTAGGGCCGGTGGCGCAGTTGAGCCCGAGGGAGAGGATGGGATATGGGCTGAGGGCGATTGCGGCGGCCTCGATGGAGCTGCCCACAAGCATGGTGCCGGTGGTCTCGATGGTGACCGAGACCATGATGGGCACGTCGTCGGTTGTGAGATTGCGTTCGGCGAGGGCGGCGATGCAGGCGTTGATGGCGCACTTGACCTGGAGGATGTCCTGGCAGGTCTCGATGATGAATACATCGATCCCAGCTTTGCCCAGGCCCGGCTCGCCGGCGAGCATGCCTCGGGCCTGCTCGCGGTAGGAGTCGAACATCTCGGGCCAAGTGGTGTTGCCCAGGGTGATCAGCTTGGTGCCCGGGCCCATGGAGCCAGCGACGAAGCGAGGCTTGTCCTTGGTCGTGTGGCGCTTGCAGGCGGCGCGGGCGACGTCGGCGGATCGCTTGGCCAGGTCGAAGCACTGGTCGGTGAGGTCGAACTCGGCGAGCACGAGCTTGTTGGCACCGAAGGAGTCGGTTTCAACAACGTCCGAGCCGGCCTGGAGGTAGAGCTCGTGGATGTCCTGAATGACGTCGGGCCGAGTCTTGACGAGGATGTCGGTGCAGTTCTCGCAGCCGCAATAGTCGTGCTCGACAGAGAGGCTGCGGGAGTAGATCTGGGTGCCCATCCCGCCGTCGAAGAGCAGGACGCGGCTAGACAGGGCGGCGGCGAACGGGCTGGGCATTTCGGAACCTCGTGCAAGCATCCGTATATCCGGATATGTGGATGGATGCTAGGGCGGTGTGGGCAGGGGTCCAGCGGGAGGGAGGTTCGGCCGGACAGCAGTGGGGGGTGTTCGCGGGCGAGTATCGACCAGAACAGCCGTTACGGGGAAGTGATCGGACGGCGTTCGCCGCTGGTGCATGCGGCGCTCGATCGCGGCGGCTTCGACGGCGAGTTCGGGAGATGCCAGAATCCAATCGATGCGGTCGCCCATCATCCGGCGGTCCCATTCGCAGAACGTGGCTTCCAGCTTGTCGGGCGTAGGGAACAGGCGGCGATAGCTGTCGCTCAGATCGCCCGGGGCGGTGAGGGCGGCCTGGACCGGGCTGGGTTTGCCATCTGGGCCCTCCGGGGCGGTGTTGAAGTCGCCGGTGACGATGACATCGGCACCGTCGCGGAGCAGGTCGATTTGGCGCCGAATGAGTCGTGCGCTGTTCAGTCGTGCCTGTTGCCCGACATGATCCAGGTGGGTATTCACAATCAAGACCGTGCGGCCCGAGACGCTATCGCGGAGGCGGGCCCACGTGGCGAGGCGTTCGCAGGCGGCGTCCCAGCCGCGGGAGCCGGGGACGTCGGGCGAGGGGCTGAGCCAGAAGTGGCCGGAGGCCAAGAGCGTGTAGCGATCGGTCCGGAAGAGGATCGGGGCGAACTCGCCGGCTCGCTTGCCGTCGAGGCGGCCGACACCGACGAAACTATGGTCGGGGAAGTTTGCCAGCAGCCAGTCGGCCTGCACGGCCTCGACCTCTTGCAGGCCCAGGAGATCAGGATCGGCCGTGCGGATCGAGTCTCGAACCATGTCGGCACGGCGGGTCCATGCGTTGGGGCCGCGGTCGCCGCCGGCATACCGAATATTGAACGACATCACGCTCGTGCGAGGGCCATCGAGCGGGCCCGCGGGGGTGTCCGCCGAGGCCGGATCAAGCTCGGCGATCGGCAGACGGAAGAGCCGGCCGGTGGGCTCATCGGCGATGAGCAGCGAGGTCTCTGACTCGAAGCAAATCGACTCTGTGCCGCCGGATTCGCCGGGCACGCGGTATTCGCGGACGCTGACGCGGCCAGCGAAGAACGGGGTGCGAATACTCGGGCGCTCGAAGAGCCAGACCCAATCGTAGGTGAGCACCGCGAGGCGCAGGCCGTCGGGCGAGGCGTCGGCGCCGGTGGCTTGGCCCTTGATGTCGTAGCGGCCCAAGAGCGTGAGCGTGTTCACTTCGCCCTGAGCTCGGTCGTCGAGGCGGTAGAGCTTTGTGAGCGTGTCGGAGCGGTGCTTGCTGAGGATGTAAATGTCGTCGCCGACGGTGAAGATCGCTTCGGCGTCGAAGTTGCGGTCGTCGCGCGGCGCAGGCCAGGCCCGCTGGTCCGGGTACTCGATGAACACCTTCTCCGAGAACGTCGTGCGGCCCTCGGTCGGCTCGGGCTCGGGGAGAAGGTAAAGGCAGAGGTCGCGGCGGTCGTTGGAGTTGTTGCCGAAGTCGGCGACGATCAGGCGGCCGGAGGCGTCGAGCGCGATGTCCTCCCAATCAGAGTTGATAGCGCCGCCGATAAGCGTGCCGGGAATGTCTGGATATCGGACACTGGGCACAACCCTTCCATCGGCGGTGACGGGGTAGACCCGAGGCTCATCGCCCGAATCGTTGAGCGTCCAGAACACCCCCGGGTCGCGGCGGCTGCGGACGATGCCCGAGATTTCCTTCCCGGCGCCGGGACCGAGCGTTGCGATGAGCTCAAGGGCGAGGGGGGGCCGCGGCGTCGCAGGCGACTGGGCATTCGCGGGGGTCGGACCGACCGGAAGGCCAAACGCCGCCAACGCCAATGCGACGAGAATCAGCGGAAGATTCCGACGGTGCACTCCCCGATGTCGGGCGAACGAGGTGGTCACGGCTGGCTCCTGAGATCTTGGTTGAGAGCGGGCACTTCAGCAACGGCATCGTGGCTTGCCGCGAGAACTGCCGCGTGCGCGCAGCGCTCAGGATCGGCCAAGATCGGCTATACACGGCCGGTTGGTGGGGCGGAGCGGTGCGTAGCCACAGCGAGCGATCGACATCGCCGCGAACGGATCGGGCCGAGTCGGCAAAAAAGGACAGGACCGCCGGAGTGCGGCGGTCGGGTGGGACGATCGGGTGACCGCGAAGCGACCGGCCGGTCGGCCGGTCGGCGGATCACTTCTTCTTGGGGGCGAAGTAGTTGCCGCCGAACTTCTTGGTGAACTTCTCGACGCGGCCGGCCGTGTCGACAAAGGTCTGCTTGCCGGTGAAGAAGGGGTGGGAGCCGGACCAGACTTCGACGTGCTGCTCGGGAACGGTGGCGCCGGTGGTGAACACCAGCTCGCCGTTGTGATAGACCTTGCAGGGGTAGAACTTGGGGTGGATGTCCTTCTTCATGGCAATCGTTCCTGGCGGCTGGGCCCGTGGACGGGGCAGGTGAGCGAGGGCGTGGGAGCGGGAGCTGGTGAGCGGGAGCGGGTGAGTGGGCGAATCGGGTGATCTAGATGCGGTTGAGACGGGCGGGACAGGCGGGCGGAGGGGTAGATGCAGACCGGCAAGGCGCTAGTCGGAAGGGACCAAACCCGAAAGCGGGAGACCGGACGCGGGGATCCGCGGGGCAGCGTGTTCGCGAGGGGAAGGGGGAGGACGTGCGACCGGGCGTGTTCACGGACCTGAAGGATAAGGACTCTGCGGCCTGCCGCGGGTAGAAGAGGTCGGCGGGGCCAAAGAATCGTGGGGACAAGGATAGGCGCGCGAACGACTGAGCCAAGGCCCGGACTTGACCGATGATGGAGCTGTGATACAGTTTTGGGTCCAGAACGGGCGAGAGGCCCGGGCGGGCAACAGTTTGTCGATTCCCTGATAGCTCAATGGTAGAGCGACCGGCTGTTAACCGGTAGGTTCTAGGTTCGAGTCCTAGTCGGGGAGTTCAAGGCCCTCGTCAAAGGTGACGGGGGCCTTATCGTTTACACACTGGGCGGCCAAACCGCCCCCTCTGGCACGCCATGGCGGGCGTTCGACGCTCTCGGTTTCGATCCTGAGAGCGGGGTCCGGACCGGAACGCCCCGAATTCCGGGCTCGGCCACCCCAAACTCTCTCGCTCTCGGCCCGTCTTCGGGCTCCCAGTGAACAGGGGCGTTCAAAACGGGGGCCCGATGCGAACGCAGTTTCGATCTGGCGAATCGGGCGAAAGCGGCACATGATGCCCATCTGGCCCGGGTCCCTCGATGGCTTGGTCATCTGGCGGACCTCCGTTCACGTCCACGTCGCGTTTGGCGAACTCATCGCTGCAGCTGCACAAGCCGACCTGTCTCGATAATCAGCATGGTCGTTGCCGATTCAACGCGAAAGCGCTGGATGGGGCCTTGTCTCACTCATACGCCGCGCGTTCTCAGGTAGGTCCAAGCCACTGCACCAAGGGCCGTCAAGAACAGCAGCATGACCGCAAACGTCAGAAATCGCACCTGCCTGCGCATGCTCTCGCGGAGCGATACTACTTCGTCCTTAGCCCTCGTGGTCTCCAGCCGAGCCGCCATTGTCTCTTGTTTGGCGGCCCGAATGTACTGCTCAGCACTCGAAATGGCTTTGGCACCTTCCTCGAACGCTGTGAGAACTCCTCCTATGCGACGCGACACCTGCTCGAGACGATCGCTGTGGAGGGTCGTGCCACGATCGACGCGCTGGCTGGCTTCAATGATCCGATCCGAAGCGTTTCCCGTCGCAGCTTCGACCGCTTTGGCTGATTTGTCAAAGCGATCGTGGGCGATGGTCACTTCAGCCGTGACACGTTTGATTGCCGTCTCGGCCTTCTCCTTGAGCCCTGTAACCGCGTCGATTGCGGTCGCCTTGATCTGAGCAGTTGTTGCCTCCAACTGCGCGTTGGCCGTCTGAACCCCCCCAGTAATCTCCTCGGAAGCAGTCCGGTATTGCCCAAGTACCTCTTGTGCCGACCGGGACATCGCGGTCGTTTCCACCTTTAAGGCTTGCTCCACTCGCTTCATGGAGGCAGCTGCCTGCGCGACGAGCTTCCCAAGATCCTCTTGCAGTTTCTCACCACTCAAGACCAACGTCCGGACTTCTCCAAGTGCCTCAGCGGCCTTCTGGAATGCATTGCCAGGTTGGCTCATGATCGCATCTCCAAAGCCGTGCCAAAAAACTCGGCAACCAGCAAGTGACCAAACTCCGTACGCCCATCGTCGTTTTCCATCTGAGCCACAAGTGCCTCCAGCGTGCTGAGCGATGGTGCGTCACGCATCAGCCTCGCTACTGCGTCGAGCATCGGTGCCAACATGCCTGTCTTTCGGGCACGGGTGGAGACCTGCGCATAGCACCATGATCGCACATCGAGCGACACAGTCTCGTTCGAGAGCACGGCAAACAGGTATCGCGCACCCTCCTTCGGATCATCAGTCTTTACTCCGCCAATGGCGAGTAGCAATGGGGGCACGAGTGAGCCGGGGTACTCCGAAGCAGCCACCTCGAAGACCGCGGACCGCCATCGCGGCTGCGCCTCAGCAATCGACAGGGCATCAGAGAGCACGTTGACCGTCGCCGGACGTTCGCAAAGCGCAAACACCTGGCGTTTCAGATCGCTAGGAGCGAAGTAGTCCTCGATAATATCGCGGCGCTTTTGGAGCGCCGGCTGCTTCGCGTAGCGTACGAGCGACCGCAGCGATTCGATCCGGGTCTCATACACCACCCGGTACACCGTCTTCAATAGCATTGCGGCACTTAGCGTCAATCGGCGAGCCGGATCCGCAGGGGCCAAGTGCTTGTGCAGAAGCTCCCGAGCCGCACGCGCTCGTTCGATGCTCGTGAGGCGGCCGACCTCTCTCTCAACGTGGCCAACCAACACGTCTGGCGCGAGCGAAGCTTCGTCGTCACACCGTTCCAAAATAAACGCCGTACGAGCATCAGCTCGGCGCAACGAGTGCTTGAAGCCATGCCGGATGACTCCCAGCACCGCGAGGCGATAGATCGCCTTCCAGACCAGATCCTCCCACCATGTGTGGCACCAGAACTCGATTGGCCTGCCACGGTCCGCGGCCAACACGGCGCGGTGGAGCGGCTCGTCGACGCTCTTGATCTCCCATCGCCAGCCAGGAAAGGAAGGCTTGAAGGCCGCCTTTGGTTGCCCATTCTTGGTCGTGAGCACCTTCTCGTCGTCGTAACGCAGAAGAACTGGATCACGCAAGTCCAGTACATCACTCTTGGGCGGCGCATCCCCAATCAACAGTCCGAGCTGTCTAGCAAGGCTTCCCCGATGTTGAACCTTGCCCAAACGCTCCTGAAGTACTGCGATGGGATCCTCCTCCGAGGCGTCGATCGTCATCGCGTCAAGCAGGTCCTCGCTGTCCCAGTCGACAAGCAGCACGCTGCGAGCTTCGGAGCCGTCTCGTCCCGCACGACCGCTCTCCTGGTAGTAGGCTTCAAGGCCGCCGGGCATTCCTACATGGAGGGTCCAGCGCACTCCCTGAAGGTCGACTCCCGTACCAAAGGCAGAAGTCGCAACCATGATGCTCAGGTGCCCCCGACTGAACTCGCTCGCGTCCTTGGCCATTTGCCCAAGCGTGTTGTCATTGTCGTCGTCGCTGCTACCTGTGTAGAGCCCAATCGGCTCTCCAGGACCCTTTACCAGGCCTATTTGGTCCCGTATCCCACGTGCTCCAAACAGCGGTGGGCCCACGATCCACTGAGCTCCAGTCTGCGTCTTGTCATTGGCGGTGCGCTTAAGCCAGCTTTTCGGCTTGAAGTCTCTCTTTGTTGGGCAGAAGACGATGCCTTGACCGTCTGGAGTATTCTGCAAGATACTGGCAAGCTGCTCGCGAACAGTGGCTTTGCGACGCTCGTCGGCGGCGTCGCGGGACTCCTCTGGAGGGTCCTTGGGATCGATGTTTACGTCAACAATCACATCCTTAAGGTTCTCTCGCACGAAGGAATTCTTCTTGAAGTCGTCCAGGCTAATCGGATCGCCGCATATCTGAAGCAATGCTTGGATGTCGTGAATGACCCGCTGCGCCGCGGTCGCGGTGAGTGCGAGCGTGGTCGGACGCGCCCGGCCTGCAAGTGCACAGATCGCGGTGACCCGTTCAACCAGATCGAGATATGCTGGACGAAACGAGTGTCCAAATTGAGAGACTGTATGTGCCTCATCGACGATGAACAGGTCGAGACCCTTCAGCCGGACTATCTCGACGATCAGAGCGATGAACTCGGACACGTGCATGCGCTCCGCGGTGACATACACCAGACACGCCGATTTCAACTTTTTCTGCAGTGCGCTGCCGTGCAAGGGCTTGCCCGAATGGATACTCGCTACTCTGCCAACACCGTTGTCTTGCAGGTTTCTCTCCTGGTCATCGAGCAATGCTCTGAATGGCTCAATGACCAGCGTGACCCCTGGCAGCAGCAGAGATGCCATCTGAAACACAAGTGACTTGCCATAGCCTGTGGGAAACAAGATGAGGGCATCAGTATTCGTCACTGCATGCTGAATTGCCTTGGCCTGCCCTGGGCGAAAGGCGGGCTTGGCGAAGACGCGTTGCATCACCACGAGCAGCGCCTCCTCGGTTGGAAGGGCAGTCGGGCGGACGCTTATGTCGGACCCTTGCAAGTGCGACGTGGCGGAAATTTCGATATCAACAGGAAAGCACGCACGTCGGATTTCGTACGTGTATTCTCGCCGCAATTCATCGGCTTTAAGGTATGCCGGTGCAGCAGAGTCGATTGCGACGCTTATGTTGGCGATTCCTTCGCACGCGGTAACTGCTGACATCCCGTCAGCGAAGAGTCGATCAGAAGGCGCGAGATTCCAGACGGACTCCAGCGCGCGGATCAGCACACGCCAACTGGCGATCGCTGCCTCGACAACTGGCACAAAGATCGGATCGGCCTGAATTTGAACCAACGGATTGGAGGTGCTCCATCGTCCGGTGGCAAGAAGCCAGAACAAGACCTGATCTACTTGAGATGCAACCCATGGTGCATCGACAAGAAACTGCTCATATGGCTCGAGCGCCGCAGTTTCAGTCTTGGGAAGCAGACCTTTGATGACATCCTCAACGGCGGTCCTCGACGTCTTGCCGGCAATCTGATCGAAGACCGCCCAAGGCGCCCGCCGCAACTCACTGCTCTTTAGTTGATCGTGTGGGTCAAAGATCCCGTGCGCCTCCCAGACAAGTGGTTCTGTCCAAGGTGGACAAAGAACGTAGTCGACACGCCGATCATCGATGGTCCCGAGTAAAGACCCGATCGAGGCCTGCGGATGGACCCACGCTCGTAGCTGACCATTTGCGGCGGTCTGCAGATGATCCCAGATTCGTCGCTCCAATGCCGCACCGTTCGGCTCATCATCAAATTCATGTAACGGTGCACTGTTCACGGGTGTCCGGCGACTGGTACACCATCGGAGTGCCAATGACTCCGTTTCTTCCTGCCCGAGCCGGACGAGTGCGACTCCAAAGCGATCAACGAGTTCAGATCGGATGCAGGCGTCCACCTCCAAGGCAACCGGGCACAGGTCGCTCCGCGTGAGGATTTCCTCAACTGAACAGAGTGCGGCAGCGGATGCAGCAGTCCTTGGGCTCAGGTGGCTGCCGGTGATCTGACGGT
>JBBQRT010000041.1:0-34585 GCA_038214505.1 Phycisphaerales bacterium
TGCCGGCGACGCGGAGCTGGAAGTTGCCGCCCACGGCCGCCGTGCCGAAGGACGAGAGTCGGATGTAGTAGATCGTGCCGGCCGTCAGGCTCCTCTGACCGATGAACGAGCCGAGGCCCGAAGCGGTCGCGCCCGGAATCAGCGAGGGCTCGCTGCCCACACACGTGTCGTCATCGCAGGCGAAGGACGTGAGCGAGTTGCAGTTGAGCCCGGTGTAGACCGAGACCACCGTGTCCACGGGCGAGCCGCAGGTCGAGAAGTCGAACAGGTCGCTTGTCGCGGGGGTGAAGGTGTACCAGAGCTCCTTCGACGAGGAGGCCTGGCAGGTATCGGCCGGCGAGGTCGCGCCGCCGGTCGCGAGGTTGTTGTTGCCCAGGACCCAGTTGTTCAGCGAGAGCGGCTGAGCCGTCGCGCAGGACTGGTTGTTGATCGCGACGCCGCAGGGGTTGGGCGAGCAGGTCGCCGCCGCATTGACGGTGCCGCCGAAGGACACGCAGTTGGAGGCGAAGGTCACCGTGCACACGCCCGTGCCGAAGCAGCAGGCCGACGGCGTGGGGCAGGGGTTCGGGGTGCAGACCGTGTTGGCGCCCTGGAAGGTGCTGGTGGTCGTCGAGCACGCCGCGGATGAGGTCGTGGTGCACGCGCCCGTCGTGTTGTTGCAGCAGGCGCCCAGGACGACCTCGTTGAGCGTGAAGACGAGGTTGTTGGGGTTGGTGGTCGAGGCCGTGTCCGACCACAGGCCCACGAGGATGTAGTAGGTCGTGCCGCCGGTCGCGCCGGGGAAGTTGAACGAGGAGGGGTCGGAGCAGGCGACCTGCGTCAGGCTGTTGCAGTCACCCGTGAAGATGGCCGTGACCGTGTCCGGGCCCGTGGTGTTGTTGAGGGCCAGGCTGGTGTTGGCCGCGGGGGTGTAGGTGAACCACACGCCCTTCTGGGTCGCGACGGCGGTGGTCGAGTTGCACGTCACGTCGATGTCGTCGGTGGCCGTGAAGAGGTTGATCGTCGGCGAGGCGTAGGGGACGGCGGTGATGTTGATCGCGCCGGCGCAGAGGTCGTTGGCCGGGGGCGGGGGCAGCGGGCAGGGGTTGGGCGTGCAGACGCCGCCGGGGGTGAACGTCTGGCCGGTGGCGACGCACTGGGATGCGACCCGCACCAGGCAGGCGCCGGTCGCGTCGGTGCAGCACGAGCCCGAGGGCGGGCAGGGGTTCGGGGTGCAGACCGTGTTGTTGCCCTGGAAGGTGCTGGTGGTCGTCGAGCAGGCCGCGGGCGTGGTCGTGGTGCACGCGCCCGTCGTGTTGTTGCAGCAGGCGCCGAGGACGATCTCGTTCAGGGCGAAGACCAGGTTGTTGGGGTTGACGGTCGAGGCCGTGCCCGACCACAGGCCCACGAGGATGTGGTAGGTCGTGCCGCCGGTGGCGGAGAAGTTGAACGCGGAGGGGTCGGAGCAGGCGACCTGCGTCAGGCCCGAGCAGCCGCCCGTGAAGATGGCCGTCACGGTGTCCGGGCCGGTCGGGTTGCTCAGGGCCAGGCCGGTGTTGACCGCGGGGGTGTAGGTGAACCACACGCCCTTCTGCGTGCCGACGGCCGTCGTCGCGTTGCAGGTCACGTCGAGGTCATCGGTGGCCTGGAACAGGTTGATCGTCGGCGAGGTGTAGGGCAGGGCCGCGATGTTGAGGGCCCCGGCGCAGTCGTCGTTGCTCGGGGGCGGGGGCGTGATCGTCAGCGAGGCGTTGCACTGCCCGGTGCCGGCGGCGGCATCGGTCGCGGTGATCAGGATCGAATACGCCCCAGCGGCCTGGCCGTTGGGGACCGCGAAGGTCGCGGAGTAGTCCTGGCCGAAGCCGCCGTTGGACAGCGGGGTCGTCGCGCTCAGGCCGAAAGCCGACAGGTCGGCCGTGACCGACGTGATCGTCGGCGAGCCGGTGCCGGGCGCCACGGTCGTGGTCAGCGTGACGCTGCCGCCGCTAAAGGGCACCTGGTTGGGCGACGCGACGCACGAGCTGGGGAAGGGGCCCACGGGGACCGCGACGGTGAACGTGAACCAGTCCGGAGTGAAGGGTGCGGCCGTCGTGCGGGCCGTGCCGGCGCCCGTCGCCAGGACCGAGCCCGTGACGCTGCCGGACCGGAGCTCGAGGCCCCAGACCGTCGCGCTGCCGGTGCCCGAGCTGCTCACCAGGATGTTCGGGAAGTCGGTCACGGCCCCGGTCAGGAAGGTGCCGGCCACCGCGGTGAAGTCCGTCGCCGTGTTGAAGTTGCCCGCCGCGACGTAATAGACGCCCGGGGTCAGGTTGAGCGTGACGCCGACGGTGTCGGGGTCGTCCGCGCCGCCGATGACGTTGAAGTTCGAGTCGTAGACGAAGAAGTCGGTGTCATACGCCAGCTCCGTCGCCGCGTTGGGGACGATCGTGATCGACCCGGGCGGGATCACGCCGGGGATGGCGATCGGCGTGATGGCCGTGCGGGAGAGCGTCGCGACGTACGCCGCCGTCGTGCTCGCCGTGCCGGTCACGCGGTAATAGACCTCCTCCTGCTTGCCGAAGCCGAACCAGCGGTTGAGGCGGGCCGGGACGGACGTGGTCGTCGACGTCTGCAAGACGGCGTCGCTGCCCGGAGTCACGACGCCGCCGGTGGCGACGGTCAGACCACGCAGGGTGCCGGCATGGCCCGCGGTGCCGGCCGTCGTCAGCGCCAGGTCATAGCGGTAGATGCCCAGCGGGGCCGCCGCGGTCTTCAGCAGGAAGTTGTCCGAGCTGGCAGCCCCGGCGACGGTCGTCGAGGTGCCGGTGGTGTTGCCCGTGATGGTGTCGCCGGCGACCATGCCGCCCGCGCCGCCGACGGGGTTCGCCGCGGCCTTGGTGTCGTTGGCCTCGATCTCCGGATAGTTCGTCTGTGCCTGTGCCGCGCCGCTCAACGCGGCGATCAGTCCGCAGCACGCCGCGATCGCGGCCGTTCTGGTCTTCATCCTCATCGGTACAACTCCTTCTTGGCCGCAGGAACTCGTGACGAGCCGGGGATCACGACCCTGCGGAAATGTCAAAGGAACGCCGTCGCTGCCGCCCTCGGCATGTGCTGAAACGGCATACTTTGCGTCCGGACGGGGCTCTGGACAGAGTGTAACCGAAACCGGCTGGTTCCGCAAGAGATCTTCCGGAGCAAATTGGACTAAAGCGACCGAGATCGGCGGCTCCGGACCGCGGCTGGGGGTCACCAGCGGCCGCGGACCGGAAGTCGTCGTCCGAGTTGCAGTCTCGATGCCCCCTTCGATCAGCGTAAGCAGCGACACTTTCTCTAGAGATCTGCGACGATTGGTCCGGGCAGGTTCGAGAACAGATCGGCCCCGCTCGTCGAGCGGGGCCGTCGTGCGAATCGTGCAGTGTCGATCCACGCGGACTCAGACGCAGCCGACAAACCACGCCGACAGAAACTGGAAGATGTCCGACACGTCGCGGGTGCCCGTGCCGTCGCCGCCGACGTCAGAGAACGGCGAGTTGGCGAACCAGGCCGAGAGGAAGGCGAAGATGTCGGCGACGTCCTTCACGCCCGACTTATTGAAGTCGGCATAGCAGCAGCCGGCGAAGATGGCCGACTGGCCGGCGCAGGTCGTGCCGGTGACGGTGCTGGTGCCGATGCCCGGGGGGGCGGTGCAGTCAACGGCCGCGATCACGGCGCACGTCACGCCGCGGCAGCAGACGACGGTGGCGGGCGCACACTGATTGGTACCGCGTGTGAGACGGAGCGTCCAGGATGTCAGGGAGCCGGTATCGGCACTCACCTGATCCAGGATGCGGAGCGTCCACGCGCCAGCGGCGGCCTTTCCGTTGAAGGCCTCGCGGAGCGACGGGCTGACACCCAGAATGCTCGCGGGGCGATAGGTGCCGGGGGCGATCGGATTGACGGTCATGAGGCCGATCTGGTCGAAGACAGACTGCGTCGCGGTATCGGTGAAGGAGTAGGTTCCGGTGTTGACGAAGTCCGGGCTGACTAGCCCGGCCGGGGTTGCGTTGCGTCGCCCGCGATTGCTCAGGACGATCGTGTCGGGCCCCTTGGAGAGCTCGATGATGATGTCGCCGGCGTGAGTATGGGCCAGTACGAGGTCGAGCTCGACGGTTTCGACGACGAAGGCATCGGGCACATCGATGGTGGACGACAGCGAGCCCTGAGAGATGCCGCTGGAGCCGTCGGGAATGGCACCGCCAGCACCGGTGTAGGAACTGACGGTGGCCGTGGTCGCGGCGCAAACGCTTCCCGGGCCGCCGGCGGTGCCGGAGAGCTGCGAGCAGAAGGCGGCGGACACGAGCGTGCAGGACGAGCCCAGGCAGCAGCGCTGGGCGTCGGTCGGATCAAGGACGAGCTCGACGTCTACCACGCCGGTGGTGCCGATGGTCGTGCTGGCGATCTGGAGGTAATAGACGTTGCCGCCGACGACGGTCGCGGAGAGCGCGGCGGTCGAGCTGCTGGAGGTGAAGAGGTTGCAACCCAGGGGCCCGCCGCTGGTGGGGCAGGTGCCGGGGAAGGAGGAGCCGTCGTAGAGGGCGTAGCGACCGCTGAAGGCGGAGGGTATGGTGCGTGTGTTGAGCGCGAGCGAGCCGGACGACGGCGCGACCCAGCGGTACCACGCGTCGTTGTTCATGGCCAGAGAGGTGGTCGGGCAAGCGATCGGCGTGTTGGTCGTGCCGGTGGTTGCACCGACGTTGGCGAGCGAAAACACGCCGGTACCGGTGAGGTTGGTTGCGGCGACGCACTCGTCGTTGCTCGGGGGGGTCGGGAAGAACGAGAACCGCACCGCGATGGGCACGGCCGGGATCGCGGTGCCGCTCTGGCTGATCTGGATGAAGTAGGTCGTGCCGGCGGCGACGACGATGTTGTGGACGTCGCCGGTAACGCAGGCGAGCGTCGGGAGCCCGCTTGTCGGGCAGACGGCCGCGGCGGTGGGAGAGGTCCAGGTCGCGGTGACGATGTCCTGAGAAGACGTCTCGGCGAGCTGAAGGACGCCGCCGCTTGTCGCGTCGTAGCGGTACCACACGTCGAAGTTGGCAACCAAGCCGGTGTTGCAGGTGCCCGGGTCGAGCGCGGAAGAAACGGCTCCGGCGTTCCCCACGACAAAGGAGGCCGGGAGCGACGAGAGCGTCGTCGCCGTCGGGCAATCGTCGTTGGCAGGGGGCAGAAGCGTTGAGAACGTCACGTCGATTGGTATGGTGGAAACGGTCGCGGAGTCGGTGCTGATGAGGAGGTAGTAGGTCTTGCCGGGAAGCACGGGGAAGGTGAACGCCTCGAGTGCGTTGCAGATGGTCGCCGGGCCGGCGGACGGGCAAGCGGCCGACGCGGTGTCGACCTCCCACACGCCGGTGACGATGTTTTGGGCGGATACCTCGCTCAGCAGCAGCGTCGCCGGCGAGCCGGTGTGGCTGTAGACGTACCACACGCCGCTGGTGGCGCTGGTGAGCGTCGACAGGTTGCAGGTGCCCACGTCGATCGGATCGGCGGTGGCGACGGAGTTGTCGAGCACGAACTGCTGGGGCGTGGTCGCCACGGCGGCGGGGATCAGCGTCGCGCCGGTGCACAGGTCGTTTGCCGGGGCCTGAACGATGTTGAACGAGCCGACCGCCGCGGTCAAGGGCGTGGAGGTGGTGCTCGCGTTGCTCAGCAGGATGTAGTAGGTATTGCCGGGCACAAACGCGATAAGCTGGCCCGCGTCCGTGCCCGTGCACAGGGCGCTGCTGGTGCTCAAGAAGCCGGCGCAGTCCGTGGCGGGATTGGGCGTCGAGCTCGGGACGACCCAGACGCCCCAGACGATGTCCTGAGCGCCTGTCTCGGTGAACTGCAGCGCGCCCGAGGTGCTGGCGGTGTAGCGATACCACACGCCCTGCTGACCCACGGTCGCGGTAGTGCAGGTGCCCGGGTCGACGTCGTCGGTCGCGAAGCGGTTGTCGACAGAGAATGGCAGCGGGAACGTCGACGCGGAGATGTCCGTCGCGCTCTCGCACACATCGTTGGCGGGAGTGGCGGTGATGAAATCGATCGTGCCGGCGAGGGGAACCGTCGGAGCGGTCATGCTCGAACTGCCGAGCTGGATGTAGTAGCGGTTGCCCGGGACGGCGATGAAGCCCCAGTTGGCCAAGGTCGTGCACCGAACGTTCGCGGCGGCGAATGAAAAGTTGTTACAGTCGTCGACCTGCGAGGAGCCGATCGGGACCGACCACACGCCCCAGGCGGCGAACTGGGTGGACGTCTCATTGAGCACCACAGCGCCGGTCGTGGCGGGGGTGAAGACATACCACACCCCGAAGTTGCCCTGGGTTCCGGTGTTGCACGCGCCCGGGTCGGCATCCGCGGTGGCGGTCGAGTTGTCCTCGTTGATGGACTCGGGGAAGGTGGACAGCACCCGGGCCGCGGTGCAGAGGTCGTTGCTTGGGGGCGGGCCGATAACGCGGAGGCTGGCCGAGCCCGTGTACGTCGTCGTGCCGTCGGTCGCGGAGAGTGGGATCGAATAGACCGCGCTGCCTTGGCTGATCGGAACCAAGAGGGAGTAGGTCCAGCTGGGCGGGCCGCCGGTGAAAGTTTCCGCGTTGCTGAGCCCGAAGGCGGTGAGATCGCCTGTCACGCTGGTGATGGTGGGCAAAGGGGCCCCGCAGCTTGCGAAGCTGACGGTGAGCGTGGTAGAAAGCCCGGCGTTCACCGGGCTGGGGGCCGCGCTGGCATTCAAGGCCACGCCGCCGATGAGGGGCGAAGAGCCCGAGTTGCGCCAGGCAGCAGGCGACGCCGAGGCCTCGAAGTCGGCAGCGTTATCGTTCGTGTCGGTGCAGGTGTTCCTGCGACGCGTGGCGACCGCGCCGGTCAGGTTGTTGGCGATGGCGTTGCTTGATGTCGCGCCCGGAAGCGTGGAGACCTCGCGGCAGTCGGCCGAGCCGTAGCCGACAAAGTCCACAATCCCGTTCACCGGCGGGTTGTATGCCCCGGAGGTTCCGATCGGGCAGGCGACCGTTATCGAGCTCGTGTTGCTTGCGTTCACGAGAGCGACCTTGCCGCCAGAAGAGACCGGACTGTCGCTCCCCGCGACCGCGATGTCGTAGTTCACGCCGTTGGCCGAGGTCGGAGTGCCGCTACCCGTGCGGACAAGCAGGAATCCGCCAGCGGGCATGCTGCCCGCGAGCGGGATCCGAGTCCAGACGACCGCGGTCGCTGCGGACACGTGGATTGACCAGTCGGTCAGGTCGACCGGCGCAACGCCCGCATTGTACAACTCGACAGTATCTGACGTAGTGACGTTGGGCGTCCCCGAGGATCCGCCCATCCACAACTGACTGATGACGACCTGGCCCGAGGCTGATTGAGCCAGACACAGGCCCGCGAGCGCAGCCAAAAGGCCCACGCCCGCACGCAGGGCTTTGCGACTAAACGAGTTCCGCTTCATACCGATCTCCGTTCATGAACGAGAGCCGAGCCGATGGCAAACGGTGCCTACACGACATATGCAAGAACAGATTACTGCCAGAACCTGTCTGCGCCAAGCAAATACCACGAAACCAGGGACGGGTCGAACGCCCCGTGTCGAGCTTCCGACCCCTTGGATTGCTCCGCAACGGCGTCAAAGGAACGGATGTAAGCGGTCTCATGGCGTCTCCTGGCAGCACCCGATAGGTGGGCTCCCCCGCCCCCCGCCCCGCGCCCCCCCGATTGCCGATCGCCGACCGCCCAGAATGCCAGCGGACCGGTCGCTTGACCGGTCCGCCTTGGGGATTCCTAAGATTTAGCCCGGGCTCAGGTGCAGCCGACAAACCACGCCGACAGAAACTGGAAGATGTCCGACACGTCACGCGTCCCGGTGCCGTCGCCGCCGACATCGCTGAACGGCGAGTTGGCGAACCACGCGCTCAGGAACGCGAAGATGTCGGCCACATCCTTGGTCCCGCTCTTGTTGAAGTCCGCGTAGCAGCACCCGCTGTTCACCGCCGACTGGCCCGCGCACGAGCCGATCGCGATCGGCAGCACCCGCACGCCCACCCCCGCCGGCGCGGTGCAGTCCCCCGCCGTTGCCACCACGGCGCACGTCGCCCCGCGGCAGCACACCAGCGTGCTCGACGCCGCGCACGCGCTGGCGAAGTCGCACGGGCCCGTCCGGGTGTCGGCCGTCCACGTGCCGCCCGCGTTCGTGCAGTTGGCCTCCAGGCTCTCGAACAAGCACGAGCCGTTCGCGAAGCAGCATCGGCCCCTGGGCAGGCAGGGCGCCACGTTCGTGCTCGAGCACACCAGCGCGTCGGCGTTCTCCGTCCACACGCCGCCAAGCGCTGCGCACGACGCCTGCGTGCGGTACGAGCACGACGTTCCCACGCAGCACGAGCCCCCCGCCGGGCACGCCCCGGCCTGGCACACCGCGCCCGCCCCCAGCCACGTCGTCGGCTGCGGCGTCAGAATCGCATTCGCACAATCCGCCTCCGACACCACCGAGCACCCCGCCGTCGCGCTGCAGCACGCCCCCGAAGGCCCCGATGCGCACGGGCTCAAGCTCGCGCACGCCGTCCCGACGCCCCGGAACACGCCCCCGCCGTTCACGCACGCGTCGGCCGCCACGACCGCGCAGGCCCCGAAGTTCGCCGGGCAGCACGCCCCGGTCACGCTCGTCGACAGGCTCAGCGAGCCCGTCGAAGTCGCCGTGTTCCCCGTCGCGCCCACCTGCAGGTAGTACGTCGCCCCGGCGCTCGCCGAGAACCACACCGTTGCCGTGCCGGTCGTCACGCCGTCGTTGTCGTTGCACGCGATCGGCGCCGTTCCCGGCGGGCACGACCCGGCATACACCGCCAGCCGCGCATCAAAGCCCAGAGGCGTCGTTCCCGAAGTCGAGAACGCCACGGCGCCGCTCGACGGCGCAACCCACCGCAGGAACACGTCGCGCTGGATCGGCCCGCCCAGGCTCGAACCGTTGTCGCACCCCATGAACGACTGTGCGTCAACGCTCGTAGTCGCGCCGGAAGTATTGAACGCGAACGGCCCGGGCCCGCTGATCAAGGTCGCGCCGGCGCACTCGTCGTTGGGCGTCGTCACCGTCACGCGCACCACCGCCGAGCCGTAGGTCCCGCCGGGACCTGCGATCCGGAGCGTCACCGTCTTGTCGCCCGCCGTCACCGCGGCCCCCACCGTCGTCGTGATCGTGAACTCTCCCGGCGTGCCCGTGGGCGTCATCGCGACCAACGAGCCCCCGCCGATCGCCGACAGGTTCGCCGTCGCCGAGGTTCCCGCCGCGACGTTCGAGCAGTCCGCGCCGCTGATCGTGAACGTTACCGAACCGCCCGCGGGCGCGCCAACGCTGCCACCCGCCGGGGTCGAGACCGCGACGGTGATCCCGTTGAACAACGCCGACGCGGTGTTCCTCAGGGCCGTGAAGCCCACCAGCTCGAAGTCATCAACATTGCTCCCCGAGTCTGTCAGCCCCCCGCACCTCCGCCGCACCACCTGCGGCGGAGTTGTCGTCGCGCTCGGGCTCCCCACCGGCGATCCCTCCGAGCACGTCGTGTTCGCGCCAAACCGCCACCCCACCAAGTCGATCGCCCCCGCCGGGCAAACGCCCGCCGCCGTCAGCGTGGTGGTGTTGAGCACAGCCACCGCGCCCGTGTTGCGAAGCCCGGCCGTCGACGGGTTGTCCAGCGGGCTTGCCAGCGCGTTGGGCATCGGCACCAGCGTCGTGCCGACGCCGATCCCGCCCGCCGCCGTCGTGATCTGCACGAGATAGAAGCCCCGCGCCGGGATGACGCCCGAGAGCGATGCCCGCTTCCACGGGTTGCTCGCCCCCGGCGAGCCCGAGGTGAACTGCACCGACCACCCCGCCACGCTCACCGCCAGGTCCGAAGCGTTGTAGAGCTCGATGAAGTCCGCCGCCGGACCATCGCTGCTGGTATCCACGCCCGTGTATACCTGGCTGACTTTGACCTGCCCTTGCGCTGCGCCCGCCAGCACGCCGCAACACCCGACCATCGCCGCGACCACGCGGCCTACGCCGTAACGCATGTGTCCTGCTCCGTTCTGTCCAGCTCAGCTCTTCCGCCCGGCCCCGCACCGCCGACTCCGACGCGAACCCCGCCGCGACCCCCGGACCCAGCCCGGAATCGTCCATTCTGTCCGGGTAGTTCCTGTCAAGTGTTCCCCCAACCCCACAAAGAGAAAGCCCGCCCCATATCGGAGCGGGCTCATTTTCACATTCGCAGTGACTTTCTCGATCCTTCCGCCGACCGATCCTGAAATGTCCGGTCTTTGGTCGGATCTCTTGCTCATGGAACCGGCGTCGGCCGCACGCACGCACCCGCCGGGCTCTGATAGCACGACAGGAAGTCCGTCACGTCCGTCGGGTCCGTCGTCCCGTCGTTGTTGAAGTCGCCGACCCCGGCCAGCCAGCCGTTGATGAACCGGTAGATGTCCTCGGACGTCAGCCGTCCGTCGCCCGTCACGTCGCAGCGGCACGCGCCCACGCATGTGAACGTCGAGCACGTCGTCGCGTCGCCCTTGTAGGTGCCCTGGGCCGTGGCGCACGCCGCCTGCGTCGTCACCGAGCAGAACGTGCCGATGGCGCTCGCCCGGCAGCACGCCCCGCGGGCCGTCGGCGGCGGGCAGACCGTCGCCTGGCACGCCGCGCCCGACGTCCAGGTCCCGCCGATCTTGTCGCAGCCGCGCCGCGTCGTATCGAGGCACGCCAGGGCCGCCGTGCTCAGGATCGGGTTGCAGCACGCCCCGCGAGCCGCGCAGACGTCCACGCTCTGGCACGTCGTCCCGTTCCCGCGATAGACGCCCTGCGCCGCCGTGCAATCGGCCTCTGTCAGCACAGCGCATCCTGCCAGCGAGGCGGCCGTCGCCAAGCAGCACGCGCCCCGCGGCGTCGGACGCGGGCAGGTCGTCGCCGTGCACGCCGCGCCGTCCCCGCGGTACGCGCCCCGACGGGCCGCGCAGTCCGCCGGGCTCAGAATCACGCACGCTGGCAGCCCCGTCGCCGTCGCCACCGGCAGGCAGCACGCCCCGCGCACCGGCGGCGGGCAGCTGGTCGCGCTGCACACACTGTTGTTGCCCTTGTACACCCCGCCGCGCGCGGCGCAGTTCGCCGCGGTCGTGATCACACACCCAATCGCGCCCGTGCTCGAGACGTTCCCGCTGATGCAGCAGGCCCCGCGCACCACGCACGTGTCGTTCCGGCACGTCGTCGCGTTCCCGCGATACACGCCGCCGTCGGCCGTGCAGCTCGCCTGCGTCCGCACCGAGCAGGTGCTATTGATGCAGCACGCGCCCGTCGGCGCCGGCACCGGGCACAACGTGGCGGTACACACGCTCGCATTGCCCTGATATGTCCCGCCCGCGTCCACGCACTCGCGCTGGGTGCGGATTGTGCAAGTAAGGTTCGTGCTCAGGCGAGCGTGGCAGCACGCCCCGCTGGGAACCGCCACCGGGCAACTCGTGTTCGAGCACACCGTGCCCGCGCCGAGCCACGTCGTCCCGCCCGAAGTCTGGAAGCACTGCGCCTGCGTCAGCACCCGGCACGCCGGCGCCGAAGGATTGAAGCCCCCGATGCAGCACGCCCCCGTAAGGGCCGGCACCGGGCAACTCGTCGTCGAGCACACCGTGCCCGCGCCCCGCCACGTCGACCCGCCCGAGGCCTGCGAGCACTGCGCCTGCGTCAGGATCTGGCACGCCGGTGCCGAAGGATTGAAGCCCCCGATGCAGCACGCCCCGGTCGGGGCCGGAGCCGCGCACGACGTCGAGGTGCACACCGAACCCAGCCCAAGCCACCGCCCCTGCGCCGAGGCGCACTGCGCCTCGGTCACGGTCTGGCAGAACGCCCCGTTAAGCGTCGTCGCGCAGCACGCGCCGGTGGTCCCCGGCGCCGGCTGGGCCGACGCCCCCGCCGTGAACAGGCCAAGACAACACAGCGCAGCAGCGCTGCCCATCACCAATCCCGAGAAAAGCCTCTTCATGCGATGCACTCCTTCTTGCGCGGTCGGCCCGTCGCAGCCACACCCGGCCCGGCCCCCGCCTGTCCCCACCAGACCTCGGCCGCTCGACATACGCGAACAGCCATCCCAGCCTGCCGTAACTCCGCCCACTCGGCAACCAGAATCATCACGTTATCGTTCATCCTGGCCAGATCTGGACAACTGCTCTTCGCTCGGGTCTCCCGACGGCCAAGCCTGGCCATTCCCCTTGCACATCTTGAGTTTCATTCAAAACAACGCCGCCCCGGCTCCGGGGAGCCAGGGCGGCAACAACTCCTCTTCAAAGACGGCCGCTCTTCCGCGACCACTCAACCGCCTCAGCTGCACCCGACAAACCACGCCGACAGGAACTGGAAGATATCGCTGACATCCCGCGTCCCCGTCCCGTCACCACCGACATCCGCGAACGGCGAGTTCGCAAACCACGCGCTCAGATACGCGAAGATGTCCGCGACATCCTTCACGCCGCTCTTATTGAAATCGGCATAGCAGCACCCGCTGTTGACCGCCGCCTGCCCGTCGCAGCTTCCGACCGATACATCCAGCACCCGCACGCCCACCCCCGCCGGCGCCGTGCAGTCACCAGCGTTCGCGACCACGGCGCACGTCGCCCCGCGGCAGCACACCGCCGTCGAGCCCGCCGTCCCCGTGAGCGTGATCTGAAACGCCCCGCCATTGGGAGTCGTCAAGAGCGCCGGCCGGAACGCCCCGACCCGCAGCACATACGACACGCCCGCGCTCAGCGCGACATCCTGGATCCGCCCGCCCAGCCCCGGCTGCCCGCACGAGTCCAAGTCGCACGCGACCTGGCTCCACGTCGCCGAGTCTGCGCACGAGCCGATCGTGAATAGCTGCAGGTCGATGTTGCTCGCCGACGAGCACCCGTCGAACGTGTACAGCCCGCCGCTTGATGGCGTGAACCGGTACCACACGGCCTTGCCCACGCTCACCGACGTGCTGCCGCACGTCCCGCCCGGCCCATCGCCCACGCTCGTCGCCGGCGCCGTCGTGCCGAAGACCGTCTGATCGACCACGATCGTCTCGGCCTGCGCACACGCGTCGTTGGCCACCGGCGTCACGCAGTCGATCCCGACATTCACCTGATCCGCCGGGCTCGCCGTCGAAGCCTCGTAGCGCCCCACCAGGATCCGGTACGTCACGCCCGCCTGCACGCTCAGCGTCGGATTCTCGTTGACAAACCCGTTGCCCGCGCACAGAACCTGCGTCGGCGACGCGCAGGGCCCGGTGAACACGGCGATCACCGCCGCCGTCGTCGGATCGCTCTGCGTGATCGACAGTGTGCACGCCGCGGCCGGCGTGTACGAGAACCACACGCCCCCGCGCGTCGTCGTCGACGCCGGCGCGTTGCACGCCACATCGACATCATCCCCGGCTCCGCCGATCGCGATGGCCCCGCTCGAATACGGCAGCGTCGATACCACCGCGGCGGTCGCGCACGTGTCGTTCGCCGGCGCCGCCGGCGGCGCCGCGGCCGAAGTCACAAACAACGTAAAGAGCCCCTCGTTGGGGTTCGTCCCGCACAAGGCCGGGTTTAAGAACGCGCAGTAGTCGTACCCCGCCACCCGGATCAGATACCGCACCCCGCCCGTCAGGCTCACTGTCTGGATCTCCGGCGTCCACACAAAGTTGCTCGGGTCGAAGCACGTCGCCCCAGGCAGCACGTCCTCGTTGCACGCGATCACCGTCGGCGAGCCAACCGTCGTACCCGCCGGGCACGCCGTCAGCACCGCCAGGTTCGAATCAAACCCGAAGTCCGGGTTGCTCGGGCACAGCGAGATCCGGTACGGGTTGGGCCCCGCGAGAGTCGGCGTGAACGCGTAGAACACGTCCTTCCGACCCCAGCTCCCCGATGCCCCGTTCCCGCACAAGGACGACGGGTTCAAGAGCCGGAACGAGTCGGTCGCCCCAATGTTCGTCCCCGCCGCCGGCTGATCCAGCACAATCGTCTCCGCGTTCGCGCACAAGTCGTTGAGCGCCGGCGGCCCGATCGTCAGCGTGAACGCCCCCTGCACCGTCGCGCCGCCCACCCCGGCGACCCGCACGAGCACCGCTTGTCCCGCCGCCAGAGTGACGCTCACCCGGGCGTCCAGCCACTCGGGCACCACCGAGATGTCGTCGTTGCACCCAAGCCGTCCCGCGACCGTCAGGTTTCCGCACGAGGCGTACACCGCGATCGACGTATCAAACCCGAAGCCCGGCGGCGGATTCGTCCCGATCGTCGTGATCCCGTAGCTCCCCGCCCGCGCCGCCGTGAACGTGTACCACACGTCCGTCGCGTCGCCGCCCGCGCACCCGCCCGTCGCGATGTCGCTGGTCGCCGCGAACGTATCCCCGAACACCTGCACGTATGGGTCCGCCAGCGGCACCACCTGCGCCTGCGCGCACGTGTCGTTGCTCGGCTGGGCCAACGCCCCCGCCGCGCACGCCAGCACGCCCCCAAGCCCCGCCATTGCTGCAACGTACGCACGTACACACCGGACGCTCATCGCACACCTCTTCAGTGAGTCCACAACCCGGACAAGTTCCCGCCCCCCCCAGCCCAGCCCAGCCCCGCCCCGACCCTGCCCTGCCCCTGCCCTGCCCCGGCCCCCAGCCCGCCATCACCGACCGGCAGAGACACCCTGTACCCCGCCCGCAGGCCGAGGGTTCCCGGATGTCGTTCTCTCTCAGATGCTCACGGCAGCTAGATCCGTCCCTGCCCCCCGGCAATCCTCATCACACGCACCCGCCCGCGAACCAGAACGCCAGGAATGCGAAGATGTCGTTCACCGTCGGTGCGCCCGTCGCGCCGCCCCCGCCGACCACCGCCATCGATGAACCGGCGAACCACGCGCTCAAGTACGCGAACACGTCGTCCACCTGCGCGCCGCCAACCTTGTTGAAGTCCGCGTGGCAGCACGGCGTGATCCCGTTGCCCGCCGCGTTGCACACCGCCGTGCCCGTCGGCAAAGTCCACCGGCTGTTCGGGCCCGTGCACAGCACCTGCGTCAGCAGCGCGCACGTGCTCCCGCGGCAGCAGTTGCCCGTCGGCTGCGGGCACGGCTGGGGCAGGCAGTCCACGTCGTTGCCCCGGTACGTCCCCGCCGCCGTCGTGCACGCCGCCCGCGACAGGATGCTGCACGCGCCCGAAGCCGCGCAGCACGCCCCCGTCGCCGGCGGGCAGCTCGCCGCCGAGCACAGCACGCCCGAACCAGCGAACGTCCCCGGGCACTGCCGCGAGTCGATCGAGGCGCACGTCCCGTCTCGGAAGCAGCACGCGCCGATCTGCGGCAAGGGACACAGCGTCGTGTCGCACACCGCATTCCCCGTCCACGTGTTCCCCGCCGCGCAGTTCACAAACAGCACGCTCGTGCACACGCCCGTCACCGTGTTGCAGCAGGCACCCAGGGGCGGCTGCGGACAAGGATTCGTCGGCGTGCACGAAGCACCCTCCGTCCAGACGTTCGGCGCGGCGCACGCCACCAGCCGAATCGCCGTGCACGAGCCGTTGCTCACCGAGCAGCACGTTCCCAGCACCGGCTGCACGCAGGGGTTGCCCGCCCCGCACACCGCCGCCGCGCTCCACGTGCTCGGGCTCGCGCAGCTCACCTGCGCCGTCGTCGTACACCCGCCCGTGTCCGGGTTGCAGCACGCACCCTGCGGCGGCTGCGGGCACGGATTCGTCGGCGTGCACGCCGCCCCGCCAGTCCACGTGCTGGCCCCGCCGCAGTTGATCTGGATCGTCGCCGAGCACGCACCCGTGCTCGGCACGCAGCACGTCCCGCTCGGCGGCTGCGGGCAAGGGTTGGGCGAGCACGCCACGTTCGCCGTCCACGTGCTCGAAGCCGGGCATGCCGGCTGCGTTACATTCGTGCACGCCCCGGTGCTCGGCGAGCAGCACGAGCCGAACACCGGCTGCGGGCAGGGATTCGGCGTGCACACTTGCCCCGCCGTCCACGCGTTGGTCCCCGTGGGACACTGGAACTGCGCCACCACCACGCACACTCCGCTCGTCAGATTGCAGCACGAGCCGCTGGGCGGCTGAACGCACGGGTTGGGCGAGCAGCTCTGCCCGGCCGTCCACACGCCCGGCGCCGCGCACGCCGGCTGAGTCGTGCTCGTGCACCCGCCGAACTGGTTGCAGCACGAACCGTTCTGGGCCCGCGCCGACGTCGCCGCCGCGCCGAGCGCGACCACCGCCAGCACCAGAAGCCGACACAGCCCGCCCCACACGCCCGCTCGATCGTTCATGCACCCGCTCCTGGTCGTCGCCGGCAACAGATCAGTGATTGTGGATATCCAAGCCAAGACACTCGCGCATCGGTCTAGCGCCCCACCTCGGCAAGCGCAGCCCTACCCCCGCCCCCTTCGGTGCCCCGACCCCCAACCTTGCCTTTGAGGATGATGCACGCCCGGCCCGGCGTCCAGCCCGCGACTGAAATCCGGACAACTTCCAGTGCTTTTCACCGGAGGTTGCCCAGCTTGCCGCCGTCACCCCCGAGCGGCACCGGCGCACGGCCACACCGACCGGCCTCAACCACGCCGGCCCCGTCCGCCCCCTCCCCCCGCCGAAAGCATCAGTCGAGGTTCTCGGCCCCGCCCGGCTTCGCCGGCGGCTGCACGCCCGGAGCCGCAGCGTCGGGCTTGAACGACTGCGCCATCACCTGCTTGTGCGCTCCGCGCGTCCGCACCTTCCCATACATCAGCCGCGGCGGCAGCTTGCTGGGCACAATGCCCCCGGGGAACCTCGCCGGGTCCGCTTCCATCGGGGCCCTGCTCGCCGACCCGCTCGCCGACCCACTCGCCGAGCCGCTGCCCGATCCGCCCGGCGATCCGCCGCCCGACCCGCCCGACGCACGCCCAGCGGAGCCGCCCGACGAGTTCCCGCCCGCCGGAGCCGCCCCGCCGCCCGGCGGCAGCGTCTGCGCAAACCGGTTGAAGCTCCGCGCCACCTCGGTCTTCCGCGCCGAGGCCGCCTTGCTCGCCGCCACGCTCGCCGGCACCGGCCCGGCCTTGAAGTCCGGATAGTCGAGCTTCGGAATCTCGGCGTTGATGAGCAGCTCGATCTGGGTCAGCAGCTCGCCCTGCTCCGGCGTCACCAGGCTCCACGCCACCCCGTCGCGCCCCGCCCGGGCCGTGCGCCCGATGCGGTGCACGTAGAGATCCGGGTCCTCGGGCAGGTCGTAGTTGATCACGTGCGTGATCCCCTCGACATCTAGCCCGCGCGATGCCAGGTCGCTGGCGATCAGCACGCTGAGCTTCCCGCCCCGAAGCTGCTCGATGACCTTGTTCCGCTTGGCCTGGTACATGTCGCCGTGGATCGCGTGGGCCTCGATCCCGCCGCGATTAAGATACTCGGTCAGATTGTCCACGGTCTTCTTGGTCCGGCAGAACACCAGCGTCAGCGCCGGCTGCTCGTGCGTGAGCAGGTGCTTGAGCAGGTGCTTCTTGTCCCACGGCTCGACCGCGAGGTAGAGCTGCTTGACCAGCGCCACCGTCAGCGCGCCCGAGGTCGCGATGATCTTCTCGCAGTCCCGCGCATAGCCCCGGGCCAGGCTCTCGATCTCCGGCGACAGCGTCGCCGACACGAACACCGTCTGCCGGTCCTTCGGGCAAGCCCCCAGGATCCGCTTGATGTCGTCGCGGAAGCCGATGTCGAGCATCCGGTCCACCTCGTCGAGCACCACCATCTTGATGTTCGAGTAGTGCAGGTATCCGCGCTGCACCATGTCCATGATGCGCCCGGGCGTCGCGACAATGATCTCCGGGCCCTTCCGCAGCGCATCGGCCTGCGTGTTGATGCTCTGCCCGCCGTACACGGGCAGGACGCGAAGGCCCGTGTGCTTGCCAAGCTCGCGAAAGTCCGACGCCACCTGCAGCGCAAGCTCGCGCGTCGGCACCAGCACCAGCCCCGCGAACGCCTCGCCCCGCGCGACTTTGCTCATCATCGGCAACGCGAAGCTCGCCGTCTTGCCCGTGCCGGTCTTGGCCTGCCCGAGCAGATCGCCCCCGCCCATGATCGCCGGGATTAGCCGCGCTTGGATCATCGTTGGGTGCTCGAACCCGATCTCCGTGATGCCCGCCAGGACCGACTCGCTCAGCCCGAGATCAGCAAACCGCACGTTGCGATCAAACGTTTCCTCGTACGCCTGCTTGTTGAACTCCGCGCTCGGCGGCCCGGCCACCACCCGCGCGCCCCGCGGCACACCCGTCACCGGCGCCGCGACAACCGCCGCCGCCGGCACACCCTCGTCGTCTTCCTCGTCCACCGGTCCGCGAGCCGCCTCCGGCCGACGCGCCTGCTCCGGCGGCCGACCCCGGTCCGGTCCGCGCGACCCGTCCGGCCCGCGCCCCTGCCCCCGCGGCCCACGACCGTCGCCCGAACCAGCCCGATCGCCGCCGCTAGTGCCCCCACTCGCCGGCCGCTGACCGCCCTGCCCACCATGCCCCGGCATCGGCGCACGCAGCGACTGCTCCCGCTGCATTTGCTCCCGCGGCATCTGCTCCCGCGGTGCCGGGGTCACCGGCCCACGCGGCATCTGCTGCTGCTGCGAAGGCCCACGCTGCTCGTGCCGGGCCTGCTCATCCCGCGGCCGTTCGTCGCGACGCCGATCGTCGCGCCGCGGCTCATCGCGACGTTGATCCTCGCGCGGCCGGTCGTCCCGAGGCCGATCATCCCGCCGCGGCTCGTCGCGCCGCTGATCATCGCGTGGCCGATCATCCCGCGGCCGGTCATCCCGAGGCCGATCATCCCGAGGCCGGTCATCCCGAGGCCGGTCATCCCGCCGCGGCTCGTCGCGCCGCTGATCGTCGCGCGGCCGATCGTCACGCCGCGGCTCCTGCCGAGACTGCTCCCCACGCCCCTGTCCCCCAAACCCGTTAGACCCGCCCGGCCCCTGCCCGGTCCGCCCCTGCGGCCCCTGAGGCACCGGACCACGCGGCATCTGTCCGTCGCGCGGCATCTGGCCCTGAGGCCGCGGCCCCAGCCCGCCCCCACGCGAAGGCTCCTGCCCACGAGGCCCCATCGGCGGCGACATCCCCGCCCCGCCCGCCCCACCGCCCGAGCGCGGCGCAGACTGCCCCTGCCCAGGCCCCATCGACCCGCGCGCCCCACCCTGCTGCCCCTGCGGCGACTGCTGTCCCATCGGCCGCCCGCCACTGTTCATCGTCGGCGGCCGACCGCCACCACCTTGCCCACTCCCCGCGACGCCCATCGGCCCCGTCTGCCCCGGCCCGCGCGAAGTCTGAGGTGCCATCGGCGTACGCGCCGGCATTGCCCCGCCCGTCTGCGGCCGTCCCTGCGGCCCAAGTGCCGGCCGCCCCGACCCGCCCTGCCCGCCCTGTCCCGCCTGTCCACCTGTTTCGCTCTGGCCACCTTGCCCCGCACCGCGACGAACATCCTGCTGAGGCGCAGCCGCCGCCCGCGGCGCAGGCACCGGCCCACGGCCCGCCCCGCGCGCATCATCCGTCCCGCGTCCAGCCGGCGCCGCCGGCCTTCCCGCACCAGCCGCCGGTGCAGGCCGAGTTGTGGGCGCAGGCCGAGCCATCGGCTGCACCGGCGCCGACCGAGTTGCGGCCGCGGGCCGCGTCGCCGGAGCAACAGGCGCAACTCCACTCCGCGCCGAGCGCGCAGGCGTCGCCGGCGCAGCCGTCGTCGATGCACGGCCAGTCCCGCGCCCCTTCGCCGCGGCCGCTGGAGGCTTCGCCGCCGGCCGCGACGCCGCTGCCGGTCGTGATGCCGCTGCCGGTCGCGTCGCCACCGGCTTCGCCGGCGCAGCCGCCCGCGCGGCGGGCTTCGCCGCCGGCGCTTTCACCGCGGGCTTCTTCGCAGGCAGAGGGCGTGCCTCGCCCATCGCCGGCGGCCGGCTCACCCGTGGGGGCCGCTTGCTCGCCTGCCCGGAGCGCGATGAAGTCTTCTTGCGCGTGGTCGTCTTCTTCGAGCCATCCCCGCTCGGCTTGTTGCCTGAGGAATCGCCCTTGCCGCGGGAACGTGAGGTCATCGTGCGTCTGCGCCTTTGGACATATGCCGTCGCCCGCATGTCCTGGGCGCTCGGTCTTCCGCTCTGATCCGGGCCCTACGCGCCCGAATCCATGAATCTCATCGTAGTGGACGCGCCGCGTCGATACAAGACGGTCCCCTCTCTCGGGCGATCCCGCCCCCCGGTGCCCGCTCCCCCCCTGCCCCCCCCGCCCCGTCCGGCGTATCGGTTCTTTCCCTTTGCCCTGCTGGAGCGTGCGTGGCCCACAGCCGTCTTGAAGTCGATCTGTCCGCCATCGATCGCAACCTCGCCGCGATCCGCGCGATCACGTCGCCACCCTCCACCCTCCCCACGCCCGCTCAGGGCAAACCCCAAGGCGTGGGCATCTGCGCCGTCCTCAAGCAAGATGCGTACGGCTGCGGCGCGGCCCGCGTCGCTAAACGCCTCGCCGCCTCGGGTGCCGACGCCATCGCCGTCTACAGCCTCGACGAGGCCCGCGCCGTCGCCGAAGCCGTCCCCACCATCCCCATCCTCGTCCTCATGCCCGTCTCGGGGCTCGACCGCTCCGATCCTCTATACCGCCACGCCGCCGGCGGCCGGATCCACCTGGTCCTCCATGGCCCAGACCAGCTCGCCGCCATCACCGAGACCGCCGCCCGCATCGGCGCGGCTCTCCCGCTGCACGTCCAGATCGATACCGGCCTCTCCCGCGGCGGGGTCATGCCCGAGCAGGCCCGCCCGCTCGTCGAAACCATCGTCAAGAGCCAGAAGCTCCGCCTTGCGGGCCTCATGACCCACTTCTCCGCGCCCTGCTGCGACGACGCCTTCACCCGCGAACAGGCCCGCATGTTCCGCGACTTCGTCCAGGACGTCGCCCCCATCCTCAAGGCCGGCCTCGCCCAAGGTTCCAAGGGCGCAAGTCGGCTCGACCAGATGGCCCTGCACGCCGCCAACTCTTGCGCCACCTTCCGCTCCCGTGCGTACCACGGCACGATGGTCCGCGTCGGCCAGTCCCTCCTGGGCTACGGCTGCGAAGAAGTTGGCGAGAACCAATCTTTCGAGTTCCGGGGTGCCTTCGACCAGCTCGAGCCCGCCGTCCGATGGATCGCCCCCATCGTCCACCTTCAGGAGATCCCCGCAGGCTGGCCCGTGGGCTACGGCGGCACCTGGAAGGCCCCGCTCCGCCCCGACGGACGCAAGACCAAAATCGCCCTGATCCCGGTGGGCTACGCCGATGGCTATCCCCGCCCGCTCGGCGGCAAGGGCAACGACGGGCCCGGCATGGTCGGCTTCACGGCCCGCACCTTCGAGCGCCGCGGCTCGGGCGAGAGCGAGGATGCCGGCCGGGCGACCACCGACTCGGGCGCGATGCTGCCCACGGTGTACGCCCCGGTCGTGGGCCGCGTGAGCATGGACCAGATCACCATCGACGTGACGGATGTGCCCGAGCAGTACCTGAAGTTCACCAAGGTGAACACCGATTGGGTCGGCCCCGAGGTCGAGCTCCTTGGCCGCGTGCGGGGTGCGCCCAACTTCCTGCCGAGCATGGCCCACGCCGCGGGAAGTATCACGCACGAAACGCTTACCCGCATCAGCCCGAAAGTGGAGCGCATCCACCGCTTCGCCGCCGGCGAGTCCGGCCCCGTCCGCCTCCCCGCCCACGGCCGGCTCACTGGCATCGGTGGTGCGTCGGCGGTTGCGCAGTAATACGAATCCACGATGAAACGCGGGCGTCTTGGGCACCCCGCCGGTAATCGGCGGGGTGCCCCTGCTTTGCTGAGCTATCGATTGTTTGCCCAAGGTTCACGTTTGATTCGTTTCACGCCGCAGAATTGCACGCGGAACGCTCGAGACGCGTGACCCTCGAGGAAGATGTTCGCGTTCGTGCTGGCCGCCGTGCCAGCGCTCGCGATGCTCGAACTGGACATGCTCTCGCTCCGCGATCTGGTACACGATCGCGATGGCCCATCCGTTCGTGATCAACTTCCGTCAAAGCGATGACGTCCACGCCGGCGTGATCTTCTTGACCATCTAAGCTGCACTGGGGAGAGCGACGGTTTGTATTCACACCGCATTGCTTGCCGGCTCGGCCCCGCCGCCATCGGCCAGCGCATCGCCTGCGGCGATCCGCTCCCCGAATCGCCCTTGCCGGCAGGCTCCTGCATTCCTGCGAATGCGGCCACCCTGAGCCGCAGTAACCGGCCGCGCGACTCAGACTACATGATCGGTAAAAGTTAGGTGTGCATAGGCAGGCGGAGCCGGACGCATGTGCCATCGCCGACCTGTGAAACGACCGTGATCCCGCCGCCGGCGTCCTCGACGAGGCGCTTGCAGATCGTCATGCCCAGGCCGGTGCTTTTATGTTCTGTCAGCCCGTCGCCCGCTGCGGCCTCGACGCCGCGACGCCCGGCGGCAAAGGGCACAAACAGGGTCTGAAGCTGCTCGGGGCTTATGCCCTTGCCGGTGTCCTGGATCGTCAGTTCGACGGTGCCCGGATCAGCCCCGGCAGAAGCCCGGGCCGTGATGACGAGCGTTCCGCCGCCGGGGATCATGGCGTTGCGGCTGTTGAGCACCAGGTTGAGCAGCACGTGCTGGAGGGCCACCGGCCGCATGGCAACGTTCAGGTCGGCGGGGATGTCGAGCTCGAGCGTGATGCCGTCGCGGGCCGGGTGGCGGCCCAGGCATGCGATGGTGTCGTCGACGATCTGGGCCACGCGGCAGACGGCGTCGGCGGTGCCGGGCTGTTCCACGTGGAACAGGCGCCCGGGAGTCCGGGTTGTCGGGCCCTCGTCGCGGGCAAAGTCGAGGATCGCCGAGGCGATCTTGCTGGCCCGCTCGGAGCCCGACAGGGCCCTGCTCAGGGCCTTCTGGGCCAGTTGCGAGTCGTTCTGGTCGGCCAGGGCCATCTGGGCATACGACATGACGGGCGTGAGGATATTGTTGAACTCGTGGGCGATCAGGCCCGCGATGGTTCCCAGCGTGGCCAGACGCTCGGTGTGCTCGAGCTGGCTCGTGACCTGATCCAGTTGATCCCGCAGGCGAGAGAGTTCGTCGAGCAGCTCGCGACTGTCGATCGGCTCGCTGGGTGTGCGATGCGCACCGCGGCCCGTGCCGCCGGGCGACTTGGCGATCCCGCCGACCGGCCTGGCTGAACGCGCTCGCGGCATGGCAAGGGACCCCGGGACACAGAGGGCAGAACACACCACACGCCCGTTAGCGGCGACGACGATTCCGGTATCGGTTGCTTGCACCTCGACCTCGCGAGGTTGGGGGCGGGGGCCAGCGAAATCGCCTCGGCCGCAGTCGATCTGGATGGCGTGGTCAATCTGGGTAGATCGGGCGTGTGTGATCGGACCCGAGGCGGTGTGTGTTCCACGTGGAACATGCGGCGTTCGCGTACCCCGAAGGTCCGCGGCCAGTGTTCATATCTCTGGGATACCCCGACCGTCGCCGGCGGGCCTTGCTGGTCTGCGCGTTGACCGGCCGGCACCGGGGATAGGTCTGTTCCACGTGGAACACCCAAGCCGCCGCCGGGGACCGGCGGGGTTACCTCGAGGTGGCGTGTTCCACGTGGAACAGGTAGGTTCAGGCGGCGCCCGAAACGACTATGGCTGGATCTCGGAGATGAACTCGATCACGCCGGCGGCCTCGGCCCCAAGCGTGAGGAGGAACGCCTTGGCGGCCTCGGGGCGGATGTCGGTCTCGGGAATCGCCGCGAAGTCGAGCCAGTCGAAGCCCAGGTCCGCTTCTTGGCTCTCGACGACCGGCGGCCTGCGGCGGGCGCCGTCGTGTTCCACGTGGAACACCAGGTTGATCTCATGGTGCATGCGCTTCCTAGTCCCGAACGTTCCTTCGCTAACGAGCGCCAGGCTTCCGACCCGCACGGCGAGATTCGCCTCCTCGAGAAACTCACGCGCGAGGGCTTGGGCCGCCGATTCTCCGAACTCGACATGTCCACCCGGGAGGTAGAGGTAGCCGTGCTTAAGGTTCCGGCAGAGCAGCACGCGAGAACCGGCGATCAGCACGCCGCGGGCGATACACTCGATATGGGGCGTCTCGACGTCCTTTCCAACCTTCGCCGGCTTTGCAGCGGCGGCCTTGGGTTTGTCGGCGGCACGCCGCGACGGTTTGGAGCTCGGCGTGTTCCTCGTGGAACGCGCGGGCTTGGTGGATGTGGTCCGACGCGACGCCATAGTCTTTTTGGCCATAAATTCCTCTGACCCACTGTATGATGGGCCAGAGTGTGGTACAACATCTATCTGTAGTCCACCTCGAGGATCCAGCAATGTCCAAGAACCAAACAAAACCCGCTCAAGCGACGTCGAAGATCGAGATCAAGCCCCGGAAGCTTGGCCGCGGGCTGAGCGCGTTGTTGGGCGAGCCGGTGGCGATCACGCTGCCGGGCGGGCCGGCGGAGCGGGGGGAGCCGGCGCGGCAGGCCGTGGAGATGCCCGGCAATCCCGGCCCGGCGGGGCGGCTTGGGGCGGACCGTGATCCGCCCGAGGAGTTCGGGGCCCGGGTGCGGCTCCTGGACCCTTCGCACATCGAGCCCGGGCGCTATCAGCCCCGCAAGTCGTTTGATGAGGCGCAGCTGCGCGAACTCGCCGAGTCGATCAAGAGCGCGGGCGTTGTGCAGCCGATTCTTGTGCGGCCCAAGCCCGGGGACTCCCAGCGTTTCGAGCTCATCGCGGGCGAGCGGCGGTGGCGGGCGAGCAAGATCGCCGGGCTTACGCGGGTGCCAGCGGTGGTGAGTGACCTGTCCGACGAGCGTGCCGCGGAATGGGGGCTCATTGAGAACCTGCAGCGAACGGATCTGACGGCGATGGAGCGTGCGTGGGCGATCCGCGGGCTGTGCGAGAAGTTCGCTCTTACGCACGCGGAGGTCGCGCAGCGGCTCGGGATCGATCGTTCGACCGCCGCGAATCTCATGCGGCTGACGGAGCTCGAGCCGGAGGTGCAGACACTGCTGGAATCCGGCGAGCTCGGGGCCGGGCACGGCAAGGCGCTGCTGGGGGCGGCCCCCGGGGCGTCGCGCGTTTCGCTGGCGAAGAACGCCGCGGGCCAGGGGTGGAGCGTGCGGCGGCTGGAACAAGCCATGGGCCGCGTGGCCCAGCTTGGAAGCGGCGGGGGGAGCATTGGCGCTTTGAAGATGAGCGAGGCGGCGCTCTCGAAGGCGGCGGCGCTCAAGGACCTTGAGCGGCAGCTCAGCGAGCACCTTGGCACCAATGTCAAGGTGCGGGCCAGCGCCGGCGGCAAGCGTGGCTCGCTGGTTCTCAAGTTCTACGACCTGGACCACTTCGACGGCCTGATGCAGAAGCTCGGCTTCACGCCTCGGTGAACACGGCACAGAACTGTGCAATCGACATCCGACTAGATCCCAAACTTCCAGATGAATATGTACAAATTTGTGGATTGCCTGTCGCATGACATGGCGGAGCGCCCATTGTATCGATATAAGATGGATCAATGGGTTGCGTCGGTCCATGGCGACCGGGCGAACCTCAACTACCGGCCGCCATCGGCGGCGAGCACCAGGAGACTGTCATGGCCAAGCGTGGAACCGGCGGGGGACTGTCTGCGATTTCCGTCCTTGATCTTCGTCGCGAGCTTGTCCGGCGTCAGCGGACGGTCGGCGCGATCGTCAAGAAGCGGGATCGACTGATCGAGAAGGTTCGCCAGCTCGACGCGGCGATCGGCGAGCTGGGCGGCCGGGTGGCGGGCGGGTCGAACGGCGACGTGAACGTCCGCAAGCGTCCCAAGAACGAGAGCAACCTGGTCGAGGCCTTGGGCGCTGTGCTCAACGACAAGACCATGTCCGTGACGGATGTTGCCGAGGCCGTGCAGCGGGCCGGGTACCAGACCTCGTCTCCCAACTTCCGCACGATCGTGAACCAGACGCTGATCAACAGCGGCAAGTTCAAGCGGGTGGGTCGCGGCCAGTACACCGCCAAGTGATATCCCGGCGAGATGACAGAGCCGCCGCCCGTCCCCTATGGGGCGGGCGGCGGCTCGTTTCTGATTGCTGCTGTTCGCTTCGAGGAATGTTCCGCGGCGGCGACGCGGGCCGGGGGGCGGAGCGTGATCATGGGGAAACTCCGGGTAATATGTTCGAACGATAGTTGTGCTAACAAGTAGATACGCCGGGCAGGGCCGCCGGGTTCGCGGAAACTCGCGGGGCGGACGGAGTGAAAGTTCAGGCCTGCGCGGCCCGGGCCTTGGTGAGCAGGCGGCTGAGCTCCTTGAGCTCGGCGCGGGAGAGGTGGCCGAGCTGGCGGTCGTGGAGGGCCAGCAGCGGGGCATCGAGCTTGCTGAGCAGGTCGAGGCCGGGCCGGGTGATCTCGACGATGACGACGCGGCGGTCGTCGGGGTGGCCCTCGCGGCGGGCCAAGCCCTGCTTGACGAGCCGGTCGACTAGGCGGGTGACGTCGGGGACCTGGGCCACGAGCATCTGGGCGATGGACTGGGAGGGGACGCCCGAGGGGTGGTGGCCGCGGAGGATGCGGAGAACGTTGTAGCCCGACTCGGACAGATCGTGAGCCTTGAAGAACCGGACGGCCTGGCACCCAAGGAGGCCGGCGGTGCGGATGATGTTGAGCACGGCCTCCTGCGCGGCGGACTCGAAGGGGCGCTTCTTGCCCAGCTCGCGGGCGAGGCCCTCTGTAGCCAGCGTCGCCGTGACGGCTTTGGCAGTCTTGGCCATACCCAACTATAGGCGTGCCGATGGTCGTTGCAACGATGGTCGGGGCTGGCCCCGGCCCGCCGGGGCGAGTCGGGGAAGTACACTCGCGGCTTCGTGCGGCTGCGGGCAGCGGTATTGATTGCGCGGGTCGCGGGCGGCCGCGGGACACGGAGGCTGCGTCATGACGGTTCCCTTCTGGCGGCGATCGACGAGTCTTGAGCGCCACGACGCCGACGCGGTGGTTGTCGGGGGCGGGATCGTGGGGCTCAGCGCGGCGCTCGAGCTGGCGAGGCGGGGCATGCGCGTGCATCTGCTGGAGCGCGGCACGATCGGCTGCGGGGCCAGCACGCGGAACGCGGGCTTCCTCATGCGCGGGTGCGCGGATCATTACGCCGACGCGGCCCGGCTCTATGGGCGCGAGCGGGCCCGGGCGCTCTGGGCGTTCACGGAGGAGAATCTGGCGGACCTGCGGCGTGAGGGCGTGGAAGGCCTGCCCGGGTATCGGGCCACGCCGTCGTGCCTCCTGGCGCTCGACGCGGGGCAGGCCCGGGAGCTGCGCGGGGCGCACGAGATGATGGTGGCCGACGGGCTGGGGTCGGCGTGGATCGAGCCGGGCGATCCTGGTGCGGGCGGCGACGCCGTGTTCGCGTCGGGCGTGGCGGCGGGCGGGCTGGTGAACGCGGGGGACGCGGCTGTGCAGCCGGCGGAACTGATCGGGATGCTCGCCGAGAAGCTGCGGGCGGCAGGCGCGGCGATTCATGAGGGGGCGGAGGTGTGCTCGATCGCTGGTGATGATCGCGGCGTGGAAGTGGCGACGGGGAGCATGCTGGTGCGGGCGAGCCACGCGGTGCTGTGCACCAACGCGTACGGGCCGGCGCTTGTGCCCGAGCTTTCCGGGCTGCTGACGCCGCGGCGGGGGCAGATGCTGGCGATGGAGGCCGAAAGCCGGAGGCTGGACCGGGCGTACTACGCGAATCACGGGAGCGAGTATTTTCGGCAGGCGGATGAACGGACGATCGTGGTCGGCGGGTGCCGGACGTACTTCGCGGAGCAGGAGGTGGGGACGGAGGACGCGACGACGGCGTCTGTGCAGGGCGCGCTCGAGAGCTTCGCGGCCCGAATGCTCGGCGGCGTGGTGCGAGTGCGGGCCCGGTGGGCGGGGATCATGGCGTTCACACCCGACGGGCTGCCGATCGCGGGGCCGATCGGGCCGCGGCTTGGGCCCAGGGTGTGGATGATCTGCGCGTGCACGGGGCACGGGATGTCGATGGGGTTCCGAACGGCCAGGCTTGGGGTGGCGGAGATGCTGGGCGGAGAGAGGTTGGGTTTCGGGCCCGAGCGGTTCGGCGCTATCGCTGATCGGCCTTCAGGTTCGTGAGTTCGGCGCGGCGGACGATGGTTTCCAGAATGCGGAAGTCGGTGTCGTCGGCGGCGCCCGAGAAGTTGAGGTCGACGGGGGCGGCACGCCAGGCGTAGAGGTCTTCGATGTCGACCCGGCCGTCGGCGTTGAGGTCCTCGCTGGAGCGGCCCAGTCGGGCGAGCGGGTCGCCCAGGACGACGTGCTGCCAGCTGAGCACGGGGATCGAGCTCCACGCGGCCTCGGCCCAGGAGAGCGTGCCGAGGTGGAAGTTCTGCACGATGAACTGGTTGTCGGCGATGGTCCAGCTCAGCGGCTCCCAGGCGTGGCCGATGGCGAACGTCGCGCCCGCGGCGAGGACGTCGGCGGTCTGCTGCTGGACGACGAAGGGGTTCTGGCCAAGGCCGTTGAACGCGCGGGCGCTGTAGGACTCGACGGAGGTGAAGACCGCGCCGGGGGCGTAGTTGAAGCCCGTGCCCCAGGCTCCCGCCGCGGGGGTCGAATCGATGCGAGAGCCCGAGGTCGCGGAGTGGTTGGCGCCGTAGCTGGCGACGAGGATGATGGGGTTCGAGATGACCACGGGCGTCTGGGGCGAGAACGACACGTTCGGGCCCACCAGGAAGCCGGACCAGTTGTTGGCGGCGTTAAAGCGAATGTTCGGCGTGGGGAAGCGGCGGCTCGTCGTGAACAGCAGGGTCTGCGTCAGGTCGTAGTCGGTGCCCGATGAGAGCGCTGGGGGGGCCGAGGCGTCGAAGGCTTGCGAGTCCTTGTCGAGAATGAAGGTGGCCTGGGGTGTGCTGGCGATCGGGGCCCGGGCCCGGTCGATCATGGCCAGGGTGGCGGCGAGCGACGCGGCATCCAGGCGCGTGACGAGATAGATGTCGCCGGGCGTGAGGGAGGCGGGAAGGCCGCTGGTGTTGGTCCAGTAGACGCCGTTGAAGGAGATGATGGGCCCGCCGGCGGAGCACTGGAAGCCCGTGCCGGGGAGGGAGAAGGCTTTGGGGATCGTGATGCCGGCGGATTGGAAAGCGCCGATGGGCTGGGCGGACTTCCAGTACGGATTGATGATCATGCCGTCGGAGAACGAGTCGGCGTTGACGCCGGCCTCGTTGGCCGAGAGGTTCTGCTGCAGGAGCGTGAGCTCGGAGTCGACGGAGGCGAAGTTGAGGTTGCCGGAGCTTGAAGGCGAGCAGAGCACGGTGCCGAAGAAGCCGGGGTTGTCGCCCAGCAGGGCGAACTGGTTAGAGTCGACGAGGTTGGGCGTATGCAGGATGCGGTGGGGCAGGCCGCGGGCGAGCACGAGGCAGCGGACGGTGCGGGTGAGGCCCTGCGCGGCGAGATGAACGCGGATGGGATCGCGGAGGCGGGCGACGAAGGTCGGGTAGGTGATATCGCTGACGACGGTGTCGAAGCCCGCGCCGGCGATGGTCGAGAGGTCGAGAACGCGGACGCCCGGGCGGGCGGCGGCGATGAACGTGGAGCCGCCGGGGACGCTCGCCGAGCCGGCGTAATGGCGGGCGACGGCGGCGGAGTCGCCTAGGCGAGAGTCGTAGACGACCAGCACCTGGCTCGGGCGGAGCTGGGCGGTTGCCGCGGCGGTGAGTGTGGCCGCTGAAGCGGCGGCAAGGATGGCGACGGGTGTCCGCATGGGGGCTCCGGCGCGTCGGGGCGCCGCGGGTGGGGCGAAGGACTCTGGGGACAAGAGCAAACCTACACCATCTTTTCGGGCCTAACGAGGGGAGAGGTTGGGGCGCGGCGAGATTGTGATGCGGGTTTGCGGTTTTATCCGGACCCGGGGCGGGCGGGAGTGGTCGGTGCTGGCCATGGGGTGGCGGCTCGTGGATCAGGCCGCCCTGGGAGGTTGATACCGTGGCGGCATGCGCGAGGACGAGCGGGTGAAGGCGGAGGATGGAGCGGTAGTGTTTGCGGTCAAGGCCGTACCGGGGGCGCGGCGCGAGGCCGTGGCGGGGTGGCTGGGCGACCGGCTGAAGGTGCGAGTGAGCCAGCCGGCGGAGGGCGGGAAGGCGAACCGGGCGATTCTGGCGCTTCTGGCGGCGGAGCTTGGGGTCGAGGAGCGGACGGTGGAGCTGGTGCGCGGCGGGGCGTCGGCGGAGAAGGTGGTGCGGGTGCGCGGGGTGAGTCGGGAGCAGGTGCTGGGACGCTGGCCGTGATGGATAGGGGGTTGGGGGGTTATGCTGGGGTGTGTGGTGGGCGGCGCGAGCGAGGACGGCGTAGTGAACACCCGGCGACCCAGCGACGACAAGACGGTGGCGGGCAAGAAGGCCGCGGCGCGGTTTGACCGGACGCGGCGGGCCCATCGCTCCGAGACGCGAGAGGACTATGTCGAGGCGATTCAGCAGCTTGCGAGGGAAGGGGGCGTGGGTAACGCGGAAGGCGGGGCGCGGGTCATGGACCTGGCGACGCTGATGGGGGTGAGCCACGTGACGGTGGTGCGAACGGTCTCGCGGCTGGCGCGGGCGGGGCTGGTGACAACAAGCAGGGGCAAGCCGGTGCGGCTGACGCGCGCGGGAACGGCGCTGGCGCTCAAGGCCCGGCGGCGTCATGAGGCAGTGCTGGCGTTCCTGCGCGGGATCGGTGTGAGCGCGAAACAGGCGGAGATCGATGCCGAAGGCATCGAGCACCATGTATCGGAGGAAACAATCCGGGCGATGAGGCGGGTCACGCTCGCCCGGTCGTCGGACCGGGGCTAGCTATCGGCATCAACAAGGTTGGACGACGGGTTGCTCGAGCCCGGCATGAAGCCCGGCTTGGGGCCGATGGCGGGGGGTGCCGCACTCGGGGCAGCGGGGGGCGTCGTCGTGGTCGAGGCAGGCCAGCGAGTAGCCGCAGCGAGTGCAGCGGTTGGCGCGGGCAAGCCGCCAGCGGCCTAGGAGCTCGCCGGCACGCTGGGCGTAGAACGCCAAGGCGGACGCGGCGAGGGCGAGGGGAACGACAAACGCCGCGCCGTAGATGGCCAAGCCCCACCAGACCGGGCGGGTGATGGTGCCGCCGGGCGCGTCGAAGACGCGGACCCAGGGGGCGGTTTCGGCGGCGGCGTGGAGCGAACCTCGGACGGCGGCGCGGATGGCGGGGAGCTTGAGCTCGCCCTGCGGATCGGCGATCCAGACGCGGTGAGTCTGGCGGACGGGGGCGAAGAAGCCGGTGTGGTTGATCACGTCGCGGCCGACATAGACGACCGACGGGCCTTGGGGGGCGTCGGTGGGCTGGACCATGACACTCTCCGGGTCGGCCGAGCAACGGACGATCCGGTACCACTGGCCGTCGAGCCGTTCGGTCTCGCTGGCCGTCGGAAGCTGCTGGCCCGCGGCGGTTGAGACCACCAAGGCGGCGGCAACGCCGAAGTTGCAGGCCAGAACCCATCCCAGGCTTCGGGCCGCGGCCCGGGCGGGGAGTCTTCGGCGGGAGACCTTGGCCCGGACAAGCCGTGCCACGCGTCTTCGGCCCGACCACCCACCTCGGATCACCCCGGCCCCCCGCGAACTTGCATCGTCGTCCATCTTTGATCCTCCCTGAACAGACCGGAAGGTGTGGTGTCAACTAGGCTGTCTGACTGTGTCCACGCCCCGCCGTCGGCGAGGGACCCGACCGGCACCTTGACCCACCCCAAGCTGGCGATGCTAGGCGGAGCGGGATGCGGAGCCAAGGTGAACCCTAGGTCAATATTCTATAAGCTTCCCCTTGGCGGTGCGTCGCGGCCGATGCGGATGGCGCTGTTCACCGACACGCTGGGCGACATCAACGGCGTGTCGCGGTTTATCCGGACCATCGCCGAGCAGGCTCTCGGGCGCGGGCTTGAACTGCATGTCCTGACCAGCACAAGGTTTGCGTGTCCGGAGCGGGCAAACGTGCACAACGTCCAGCCCCGGTGTGCCCGGGCGATGCCGGCGTATCCGACGCTGGAGGTCGTGTGGCCCGATGCGGGGGCCCTCGGGCGGCTGGCCGAGCGGCTGCGGCCGGATGTGGTGCATGTCTCGACGCCGGGGCCGGTGGGGATGGCGGGGCGGCGGTGGGCGCTCAAGCGGGGCCTGCCGCTGGTGGGGACTTACCACACGGACTTCCCGGCATATGTCGAGCAGTTGCTGGATGACCGGGTGTTGACGTGGGTGACCGGGCAGTGGATGCGGCGGTTCTACGGGGCGTGTGCCCGGGTGCTGACGCGGAGCGAGGAGTATGCCGCCACGCTCGGGGGGCTTGGGATCGGGGAGGATCGGATCGTGCGGCTGGTGCCGGGGATTGAGACGGAGGCGTTTGACATCCGGCGGCGGGACCCGAGCGGGGCGGTGTGGGACGCCGTGGTGGGGGCCAGGCGGGAGAGCGTGAAGGTGCTGTATGTCGGGCGGGTGAGCGTTGAAAAGAATCTGAGGCTGCTGGTCGGCGTGTGGAAGCGGGTGGCGGGCGTGTGCCGGGCGGCGGGGCGGGATGTTCAACTTGTGGTGGTGGGGGATGGGCCGTATCGGGTGCAGATGGAGCAGGAGCTGATGGGGACGGGGGCGGTGTTCGCGGGGTTCAGGCACAACGAGGAGCTGGCGACGATGTATGCGTCGGGTGATCTGTTCGTGTTTCCGAGCACGACGGATACGCTCGGGCAGGCGGTGATGGAGGCCCAGTGCGCTGGGCTGGCAGCGCTGGTGAGCGATCGGGGTGGGCCGAGCGGAATGGTGGAGGACGGGGTGACGGGGCGGGTGCTCCGGGCGGACCGGCCCAAGGACTGGGAGGCGGCGATGCTCGGCTTGATCGAGGATGCGGGGCTCCGGCGGCGGATGGGGCTCGCGGGACATATGAAGATCGCGCCGATGTCGATCTCGCACAGCTTCGAGCAGTTCTGGAATGTTCATGAGCAAGTCGCGCGGGAGTGGGGAGGATGGGCGAAAGGGGAAAGTTCCGGGTTTGAATGATGACGCACCAAAAGCAACGGATCCGGAACCCGCACGTAGAATCGTTCGGATCCGGATGTATACTCGGCGACCGTTGAGCCCTTGTTCGGGGATCGCGGCGACCAAGGGAAGAGGAGAGAGTGCCGATGCGCAAGCGTGGTTTGATGGCGGCGGTCGGCGCGATGGGTGCCTGCGCAGGATGCGTTTTGGCTCAGGCCGGCTCGGGTGTGAGCATCACCGACAACAACATCACCTGGACCCAGGCCGACTGGCAGACTAGCAATACGGCGGCGGTCGGGACGACGGCGTGGGCACCCTCCAGCCAGCCCAACGCGCTGCGGGTCAACGACCAGCCCATCGGTGTGAACTCGTTCTCGAACTATGCCCACCAGAACGACTGGTTCTACCGCTTTACCACGAGCGGGAACGCCGAGTTCCGCGAACGGAACTTCGCCAGTTCGAGCAACCGGGTGGTCGGCGGCAACTCGGCGAGCTGGGACTTTGCGCTCAGCAACTCGGGCTCGGGCGGGGGCTCGCTCCTGGCGACGCTGAGCCAGCGCGTGATCGGGATCGGCGGCGGACAGGGACGCGTGGAGCAGACGCTCACGCTGACCAACTCGACCGGGCAGGATCAGAGCATCGCGCTGTTCAACTGGGCCAAGATCCAGGCGGCGCTCACGACCTCGTCGAGCAACGCGTTGTCGGTGGCCAGCTCGGGGGCGGGCCAGCGGACGATCACGTTCACGAACAATAACTCGTTCGGCGCGCCGGTGAGCGTGAACTTCTCGGGCTCGGGGCTGAGCACGACGGCGAACAACTTTCAGGCCGAGACGTTCAGCACGGGCTCGGGGCTTCTGTTCGGACTGGCCAACAGCTCGCTCACGTCGTTGACAGGGCTCGCGACGGGCGGAAAAACGGCGTCGCCGCAGGCAGCGCTGCGGTTTGATGTGAGCGTGCCGGCGGGGACGAGCGCGAGCATCACGACGGTGATCGCGGTGATCCCCGGGCCGGGGGCGGCAGGCCTGCTGGGGTGTGCGGCGATGTTGGCGGCGCGTCGGCGTCGCCGGTGATGGACGGGACGGGGGGTTGAGCGAAACACACGACGCGCGTGCGGCCCCGGGACCAAGGAGGTCTCGGGGCCGCGGCGTTTTTGTTGTGGGGGCCGGGGTAGTGTGGTTGAAGCGGGGACGAAAGAGACGCCCGCGCCGCCTTGGGAGGCGGCGCGGGCGCTTGGAAGGTGTGAGATGCGTAGGAAGCGGAGTTAGTTGCGGCGGCGACGAGCGGCGAGGAGGCCGCCGAGGCCCAGGAGGGCGGCGGCGCCGGGGGCGGGGATGATGCCCAACTGATAGGTGCCAACGGCGGAGCCGGGGGTGACGCCGAAGCCGGTCGAGGCGAAGGCGGTGTTGAAGCCGCCCAAGAACACGAAGTACTGCCCGGCGGCGGGGACGGCGGGCGGATCGAGTGCAATGAGGCTGGTGAGGCTGCTGGGGGCGTCGTCGTTATCGGCGATCAGGTTGCCGAGGCTGTCGTAGAGACCGATCTCGGTATCGAAGTTCGAACCAGCGGTGAAGAGATCGAGGAAGTCGTGGTTGTCGGCGGAGAGGTTGAACTTGAACCACTTACCGTTGGTGGTGCCGGCGTTCGAGATGCCCGAGGCGCTCAGGGCCCCACCGTAGTTGAGGGTGCCAAGGTCGATGGCGGTGGCGACG
>JBBQRT010000042.1:0-31609 GCA_038214505.1 Phycisphaerales bacterium
GATCGCCCTGGCCACGTCGCGGGCCGAGAGCGTCGCCGGGCCGCAGCATCCGCCGCCCGAGCAGCACGCGCCGGCGGCCTTGCCGCTCTCGGGCACAACGCCCGACCACTGCCCCTCGCGGGCGATGGTCGCGTAGCCCTCCCGCACGCGTTCGCGGAGAGCGGCGCTCCCACGCCGCGGCTGGTCTGCCGGGATTCCCGCGTTTCCGACATCGTGCTGGGCGGCCATGTTGTGGGCCTTTCTCCCGGACGCTCAGGCACCGGGCAACCGACTCGGAAGCGACTCGACAAACACCCGGATCTCGTCCCGCACGCGCCGGTAATGGGCCATCGCCTCGTGCTCGTCCGCGGCGCCCCTGGCCAGCCGCGGCGGGTCGTCGAACGGAGCATGCACCTGTCGCCCAGCGCCCGGGAACACCGGGCACGCCTCGTGGGCCGAGTCGCACACCGTCACGACCAGATCAAGCCCCGCGCCTGCGAGCTCGTCAACGTGCTTGGAGCGATGCGCCGAGATGTCCACGCCCCGCTCGGCCATCGCCGCCACGGCCCGCGGGTCCAGCGTGCCCGGACGCGTGCCCGCCGAATGAACGGTGAGCAGCGAACCGTGCAGGGCCCGGGCCCATCCCTCGGCCATCTGGCTCCGGCACGAGTTGCCCGTGCACAGAAACATCACCGATCGCTGGTCGGAAGTCTCAGCCACACCCGCACTCCTTGGTATCGACGCCGCACGTCTTGCCCGAGCAGCCCGCCGGACACGCCGCGGCGCACGCGTCCAGCTCGTCGGCCAGCCGGCGGAGCAGGCCCGCGACGTCGGCGTAGCGGACGGTGTAGAGGATCTTCTGCCCGCGCCGCCGGCTCTGCATGAGGCCGGCCCGCTCCAGCGTGCGGAGGTGCCGCGACACGACCGAGAGGTCCACCGAGCAGCACGCGGCCAGCTCCGACACCGAGCACGCCCGCCCGCACTTGGCCGCGCAGGCCAGCAGCGAGACGCGGGTCTTGTCCCCCAGGGCCTTGAAGGTCGCCGCGTGCAGCATCGCGTCGATCGGCCGGCGCGAGCGCGACGCCTGCCGCGGGGTCGTGGCCTTGCGGGCGGGGGTCGGCTTGCCTTTGGACGTTGTTTGCATGTACATGCAAGTATACCCGCCGCTGACGGGCAGTCAAAAACGACGCCGGGAGGCGCTTGGCGCCTCCCGGCGGGGAGAAGTGGGGGAAAGTCGAACCGGTGTAGCCCGGCGGCAGCGGCGGCAGTTCAGCTCGCGACGCCCGTCGTGCCCAGCGGCGTCCCGAGGAAGCCGAAGCCGCCGCCCAGGAACTGGTCGAAGTGGCCCATGAACGCCACGATGGGCGTCGAGGAGACCACGCGCGTGCCGAAGAACGAGCCCACGCCGGGCACCGTGCCCACCGTGCGGTTGGTCCCGGTGATGAACTCGCCGAAGTCGAAGTTGCCCGTCGAGCGTGCCGGGATGGTGCGGCGGAAGACCTCGCCCGAGCCGTTGTTGAAGCTCAGCAGGATCTCGACGGTGACATCGGTGCTCGTGGGGTTGAACAGCCGCAGGAACTCTCTGACGGCCGAGGAGCCGACGGGGAAGAAGCCCTCGCCGAAGAGCCACTGGGTGGACGCCTGGTTGGTGAGCGTCGCGCCGCTGGCGCCCTCGGTGGTGTAGCTCGGCAGGCTGACGGTGACCGGCTGCGTCGAGGTGTAGGAAACGGAGTACGGCTGGCCGCGGGGGAAGCCCGGGAGCTGGTCGACGCGGACCGTCGAGACGCGCTGCGCCTGGACCACGATCGTGCGGCGGTAGGCCGAGGCGTTGGCGAACGTGAAGTTGACCGTGACGGTCGACGAAACGCTGTTGGGGTTGAGCACAACGATCGACTCGTCGGTTGCCGTGAGCCCGACCTGGCCCTGGGCCGTGCCGCCCTGCGTCGAGCCGTTGGCGGGCAGGCCGGTGGCGCCATAGCCGGCGCCGCGGATGGAATCAAAGTGCGTCAGGGCGGCGATGATCGGCAGGTCCGAATCGAGCCGGACGCCGAAGGTGCCGGTGGGCAGCCCGGGGATGGCGGCGATCGAGTACCCGCCGCGGCGCTGGGACCCGATGGTCGTGACGAACGAGATGCCCGTGCCGCCGGCGGCGTTGATGCTCGTGAAGGTGACCTTCACGGGCTCGGGGCTGGGGTTGTAGAAGACGATGAAGTCGTTGATCCCCGCGCCCTTCTGCACCTGGGCGAAGGTCCACGTGTTGGAGAGCTGGCTCAGGGCCGCCTGCCCGGTGGTGATGCCGAAGTCGTAGTGGCTCATCGTCGCGCCCACGGGCGCGCTCGAGCGGATCTCCAGGGCATAGGGCGTGTCCTTGCGGACGCCCAGGCGGCCGGCGTACTGACTATTGACACGAGTGGCATCGCCGGCGGCGTAGAGCGCAGGCGTCGTGAGTGTGATGCCGGCGCGCTGGCCCGCGGGGATGACCCCGCCGGCCTCCTCGGTCGCCGAGTCGTACAGCACGTCGGGCGCCGCCGAGCCCTCGTAGCGGGCGATGACCACGATGCGGACGGCCTGCGGCGAGGAGTTGATGATGGGCAGGAAGGTGCTCGCGCGGTTGTTGGCGTAGCCCTCGGGGTAGTAGATCGCGAAGGGCATCGCGGCCCCCGCGTTGCCCGACGACGTCGGGCTCGCGACCAGGTGGCCCGAGCCGGTGCCGGCCTCGAGGGTGCTGAACGCCGCGTTCACCTCGCCGAGCGTCGAGCCCAGCAGGATGAAGTACCGCACGCTGACGCTCTGGCCCGGGGCCAGGGAGCCAAGGTTGTACGCGACGGTCATGTCGAGGCTGCCCAAGGCACCGGCGTCGCCGCCGGTGGTGTCGGGGTCCAGCGGGCTAGTGATGATCTGCAAGGGGTCGCGGGTCGAGCCGACGGCCCGGAAGCTCGTGAGCACGTTGGAGCCCGCGGGCGACGCGATGCCGATGGTCCGCCCGCCGCCGAGCGTGGAATAGGCCAAGCGCTGCGGCGAGTTGCGGACGTTGTTGGTCAGGTCGCTGGTGGTCGCGCCGGAGTTGAGGCCCTGCACGCCCTGGAGGCCCTCCATCCACGCGACGTTGTTCATCACGATCGTCGAGCGGTTGGAGACCGTGACATCGATGACGGCGAACTGCCCATCAACCCCGAAGCTCAGGGCACGCCGGACGCCCAGCGACCGGAACACGCCCTGCGCGACGGCCCGGCGGTTGCCGTAGTCCGACTCGTTGCTGACGCTCACGGGCAGGTCGCTCTGGCTGCCGTCGGCCGCGTTGCGGATCACGAAGCCATCGAACGTGGCCCCGAAGAAGCTGTTGATATTCGAGCCCGAGAGCAGATAGTCGAGGCCGTCGAGCGACAGGCCCGTGGCCGAGGCGCCGGTGGGCAGCCCGATGGTGCCGTTTGGCGAGATGCCAAGCGCCAGCCGGCTGCCCGACAGCCGCAGGGCCCCCTCGGAGATCCCGCCCGACACGCTGAGGTTGAGCGTGTAGTTACCGGTGGCGTCGGCGGTCGAGCCCGAGCCGGGGTTGGCCGGGTTGTACGTGTCGTTGCCCAGGTCGGTGGGCCCGCCCGCGCGGGTCGAGCCCGAGACGCCCACGTAGTACACCCCGGCGTTCGCGACCACGAACGTGATCAGGCCCTCGACGGCACCCTTCCGCCGGTCGGCCCGGACCTCGGCGCCGGTGGCGTCGAACAGCCGGACGATCGTCGTCAGGGCCCCGCTGGTCACCCTCACCGCGGCGGTGATCGTCGTGCCCGAGCCGGCCGTGAAGCGGAACATGTCCACATCGCGCAGCCCGAACGCACCGTCGCCGATGAAGGCCTGGAACGTGCGGGAGCCCGAGCCGTCGATCGCCGTCTGCGTCGCCAGAAGCGTCGAGTCGTTGAGCTCGAAGGGCCCGGAGATGTCGTTGACGGTCGTGAAGGTGATGGCCCAGGAGTTCAGCACGCCCGCGTCCAGCGGCTTGAGGTCCGAGACGCGCAGCGTCCACACTCCGGCCCCCGAGGCGTTGGCGAGCGTCGCCAGCGTCCCCTCGGGGCGGAACGCCCCGGTGAACGGGGCCGAGCCCGCGGCGATCGGGGTCGCGGCGAGGTCGCTGAAGACCGTGTTGACCAGGTTCTGACCCGTCGAGCCGCGGCGATTGAAGAGCACCACCTGCTGCCCGCCCGGGCCGGTGAGCGTGATCCGCAGATCACTGACGAACGCGTGGGCGATGTTGAGCCGCACGGTAAGGTCGGTGATCGTCCGACCGTCGGTAACGTTGATCGTCGACACGATCTCGCCCTGCTGCGGCACGTTCACCGGCGTGTTCGTGGCCGTGCGGACGATCGTCTCGTTGCCCGCGCCGGTGACCTCGAAGTTGACCGAGTACGTGCCCGTCGAGCCGCTGGCGCGGCCGGAGCCCGCCGTCGCCGGCAGGTAGTTGGTGTTGGGGAACGACGAGACGCCGATGTAGTACTGTCCGGCCCCGGGCACGAAGAACTGGAGCTTCGGATCAAGGCCCTCGAAGTTGTCGTTGCTGGCGATCTGGTTGCCGGTGCCGTCGAAGACCCGCAGCAGCGGGTCGAGCGCCGAATAGATGCCCAGGGTGCGGGCGTTGACCGTGACGGTGATGAGCGACGGGCGCGTGACGCTGATCCGGAACATGTCCACGTCGCTGGCCGGGAACAGCCCGTCGCCGATGACCAGGTCGGTGAACTCGCCGGTGCCGCCGCCGCTCAGGATGACCGGAGTCGCCGTCGCGATCGAGTCGTTGGGCTCCAGCGGCCCGCGGAAGCTCACGACATTGAAGTCGTACACCTCGTCGTTGCCCGTCGCTAGGTCGCCGTTGAGCCGGCGCCCCGAAACGATGTCGCGGAAGCCGTCGGCGTCGAGAACCAGCCGGTAAAGATCCCGCGGCAGGGCCCCGCCCAGCTCGATGGTCAGCAGCCGCCCGCTGAGCGTGACCGAGCCCGGGGCCAGCGTCACGGGCGTGTCCGTGCCGGTGCCGAACGTCGACGAGCCGTTGGCCCGCAGGAGCTGCACGCTCGCGGCGCTGAAGAACGCCGGGTCGACGTCGGTCGAGAACTCGACCTGGATCCGCTCCACCCCCGCGGCCTGCGTGCCGGGCGAGATGTTGGTCACAAACAGCCCGTCCACCCGCACGCTCGAAACAGCCTTGAACGCGTTGAGCCGCCCGCCCGTGACCGTCCGGCCCGCGAGCCCGGCGATGGGGTCAAGGTTGGCCAGCAGGTTGTCTCGCAGCGTCTGCTGGGTCGCGAAGCGGTTGACGCCGGCCATGAGCGCGATCACGCCCGCGGTGTATGGCGACGCGAAGCTCGTGCCGTCGATGAACTGGTATCCGCCGCCCGTCGAGGTCGTGTACGTGTCCACGCCCGGCGCGCCCAGGTCCACGGTCGTGAGGCCGAAGTTGCTGAAGTTCGCGAGCTGGTCTTGGTTGTTGGTCGCCGCTACCGAGATGATGTACGGGTTCACGTACGACGCCGGATACGCCCGGCTGTTGATCGAGTCGTTGTCGTTGGTGTCGTTGCCCGCCGCGGCAACGAAGATCGCCCCCGCGTCGGTGAAGGTCTGGATCGCGATCTCCGCCGCCGTGTCGAACTGGTCGGAAGTCTGCGGCTGCAGCGAGCCGTACGACCCGTTGGCGACCACGATGTTGACCCCGCGCCGACGCATCATCGTCATGTAGTCGAACGCGCCGATCTGCGCAAACGACGGGCTGTTGCCCTCGTCCGGGAAGATCTTCATCGCCATCAGCGAGCTGGTCCAGTTCACGCCCGCGACGCCGATCCCGTTGTTGCCCACGGCCCCGATCACGCCCGCGACCGACGTCCCGTGCCCCTGCGTCGCCGGGTCGGTCGGGTTGTTGTCGCCCTGGCCCTGGTCGCCGCCGGCGAAGTCCCAGCCGTTGATGTCGTCGATGAAGCCGTTCTGATCATCGTCGATGTTGTTGCCCGGGATCTCGCCGGGGTTGCGCCAGAGATTGGCCCGCAGGTCCGGGTGGTTGGTGTCGATGCCCGTATCGAGCACGGCGACGACCACCTGCCGCGAGCCCGTCGAGACGTCCCACGCCCGCTGGCTGCTGATATCGGCGCCCACCGCGCCCGCCGGCGAGTTGCCCAGCGGAAGCCCGGTGTTGCTGTGGGGCCACTGCTGCCCATAGGCGCCGTCGTTCGGGATGGCCTGGATCCGCGACAGCGTCTCGGGCTCGACATTATAAAGGAACGGCAGCTGGGCCCTGGCCTGCAGCACAGAGGCCTCGCCGATCCGCCCCGCCGTCTGTATCCGCGCAAACCGTCCCAGCGCCGTCGTCTCGATCTTGCTGACCGCCACGCCCAGCGTGTCGGCGACCTGCTGGGCCCGCGCCCTTGCCTGCACGCCCGACTGCTCGCCCCGGAACGTGATCACCCACGAGTTCTGAACCACGTTGGTGAACTGGCCGCCGAACCACGTGAGCGCCGTGGGCGCCAGGTTCCGCGTGGACACCTCCGGCCCGACGACGCCCGAGAGCATCACCCGCGGCTCGAGCCCTTCCAGCTGCGCGGGGCCCGCCCCCGCGCCAAGACGGCTCGCACGGCTCAAGGTGGAGCGGAGGGTGCGCCGGGAAACGCCAGAGTGCTTGGCTTGCATGGGTCGACTGCTCCGAGAGCGAGAGTGCAGGAAACGGGAACGATTGGTCCACCGGCCGAGCGCGACGATCGCCGCACCGACCGGCACCGGTACCCCAGTCCTGAAGAAAGAGTTACACGCTCTTCAGGAACGGAAGACTAGCCCATACGACACGAATCCGCCCGCGGTGTCAACTCTGGGCCCAAGCCGGCGCAATCCGCCCCCCAGCCCTCCGCGTCCCGCCCCCCGCCCCCCGCGTCCCACGCAGCTCCGGCTTGCCGGTAGACTCACGACCCGGTCCACGCACCGTCCGGCTCCGTTCTCACCAGGCCCCGCCGCCCCCCTCTCCCAGCACGGGTCCGATTCGAGGTCCATCAATGATGATCAATCACTCCGCCGCCGGCCTGCTCCTCCTGCTCGTCGGCACGTCCGCCGCCCTTGCCCAAGCCACGCCCCCCGCCCCCCCGGCACCACCCGCCACCCCCCCCGCAACCACGACGGCCGAATCCCCCAGAAATGGCGATGCCCGCCGCGTCGCGTTTCCGCAGTACCCGGCCATCAGCCCCGACAACCAGGTCATTGTCTTCTCCTGGGCCGGTGACCTCTGGTCCGTGCCTGTTCAGGGTGGGTCGGCGTCCAGATTGACCGTCCATCCCGCCGACGAGCGCCGCGCACTCTTCTCGCCAGACGGCAAGGCCCTCGCCTTCGAGTCCGACCGCGACGGGGCCCGAAATCTTTATCTCATGTCCCTCCGCCGCGAAGGCTCCGAGCTCCTCGGCGGGCCCGTCCGCCGACTCACCACCTCCGATCGCCCGCAGAATCTCGCCTCCTGGGCCCCCGACGCCCAGTCCATCCTCTTCGGCGCTTCGGACACCACCATCTTCCGAATGGGCCGAATGTTCCGTGTCCCCATCGCCGGCGGCTCCGCGGCGGCCGGAACGGGCGGGGCCACCGGTGGCCCCGTCGCCCGTCTCACCGAGGCCTTCGGCTCCCTTCCCCGCATCACGCCCGACGGCTCGGCCATCATCTTCCAGCGCGGCTCGGCACCCCCCGAACGCACCGCCTATCGCGGCTCGGGCCAGTGGGATCTCTGGCGGCTGTCGCTCACCGATAACACCTTCTCCCGCCTGACCATCGACCCGGCGAGCGACTACAACGCATGGCCGGCCGCCGGCGGCTCGGTCGTCTTCGTCTCCTCGCGCGATGGCCAGAACAACCTCTTCCGCCTCCCCGCCGCCGCTGTCCCGGGTGCCCCCGCCGCACAGCCCCAGCAGCTCACCACCTTCAAGCCCGCGCCCGGCGAGCTCACCATCGGTCACGGCGTCCGCGATCTCGCCCTCAGCCAGGACGGCTCGACGGCCGTCTTCTGCGTCTGGGACACCATCTATCGCCTCGACCTCACCTCCCCGAATGCCAAGCCCGAGCCCGTGACCGTTGTCGCCTCTGGCGACGAGGCCTCCGGCGACCTGCAGCGGATCAGCGTCGATCGCGAGATCTCCGAGACCGCCCTCTCTCCCGACGGGAAGTCCATCGCCGTCGTCGCCCGCGGCGACATCTTCATCCGCCAGACCACCGAGGGCTACCCCACCCGCCGCGTGACGGCCTCCGCCGGGCGCGAGCGTGACCTGGCTTGGTCCCCCGACGGGCGCGTGCTCTACTTCTCGTCCGACGACCCGGGCCTGAGCGCAGGCGGAGGCGGGGGAACCGGGGCCGACGCCCTGGGCAAATACGCGATCTACGCCGCCAGCGTGAGCCTGTCGCGCGAGGACCTGACCGTGACGCCTCCCAAGCGGCCCTCGGCCGGGCCGGTCGACAAGAAGGATGATCCCGCCGCCAAGCCCACCGACCCGAAGACCGAGCCGACGAAGGTCGACCCGGCCAAGCCAGACCCCGATCCGAAGCCCGACCCCAACGCCGAGCCCAAGCCCGACGCGGACGGATCGGCCGACCCGGCCGTTGCCGATCCGAAGGCCGCCGACCCGAAGACCGCCGACCCGAAGACCGCCGAGCCGACCGCCGCCGAGCCCAAGTCCGACGACCCGGCCAAGCCCGAAGCCGCGGCCCCCGCGCGCGTCGCCAAGGCCCCGCGGAAGGTCGATTTCGGTAAGCGCTGGCAGGATGCCCTGCGGTTCTCGATCGCGCCCGTCGTGGTCCTGCCCGATGCCGACGCCCGCCGCGCCGTCCCGTCGCCCGACGGGCGGCTGCTGGTCTATACCCGCGGGCTGGGCGACACGGTGCTCCTGGACCTCAAGGACAACGCCGACCGCACGCTCTCATCTTCCTGGGACGACGCCGAGGTTGTCTGGGCCGGAGACTCGCGCCACCTCGTCTACTCCGTCAGCGATCTGGACTTCAACAGCGACATCTGGCTGCTGGACACCCTCGGCGACGGCGCGTTCAAAGACGGCGCGAAGATCCCCGCGCCCATCAACCTTACCCGCCACCCCGACAACGACGTCTCGCCCCGCCTCAGCGCCGACGGCAAGGTCCTCACCTTCCTGTCCGAGCGGGCCAACCAGGACGACACCTACGAGGTCCACCAGGTCTATCTCGACAAGGAGATGGACGCCTTCACCGCCTACGAACGCGACGAATATTTCAAGAAGGCCGCCGAGATCTCCGGCAAACGCAAGCCGATCGAAACCCCTGCCTGGGCCATGGCGGGGCTGAAGCTGCCCAGCAAGCCCGAGCCCGAGCCGGAGAAGCCCGAGCCGGCCAAGGCCGACGAGGAGAAGAAGGACGACAAGCCCGCCGAGGGCGCGGCGGCCGCTCCCGGAACCCGCTCCGCCGGGCGTCCCCAGCCCGCCCAGCCCCTCGCGTTCGACGCCGACGACGCGTATCTCCGCATCCGCCGCATCACCACGGCCCCGGGCAGCAAGTCGAGCCTCGTCGTCACGCCCGCCGCCGAACGCATCGTGTTCTCGATGTCCATCGACGGCGAGCCCGCCCTGGTGAGCGTCGATCCCAAGGGTGCCGACCGCAAGTCCATCCAAGCCGGCGCTGTCACGGGAGTGTCGATGTCGCTCACCGGCGACCGCGTGGCGTTCATCCGCACCGGCCAGGCCTTCACCGCGCCCAAGGCCGGCGGCAAGGTCGATGCCTGGGCCATCGACGCGCCCGTGGTCGTCGACCTCCCGCGCCAGCAGACCCAGAAGTTCCTCGAGGCCGCCCGCACCTTCGGCGACCGCTTCTACCACCCGACGATGAAGGGCCTGGACTGGCCCGCGCTCACGCGACGCTATCTCGAGCTCGCCCAGAGCGTCCGCACCAGCGACGAGTTCAACCGCCTGGCGAGCTCGCTCTTCTACGAGCTCAACGCCTCGCACACCGGCGCCAGCGGCGGGCCGCAGTTCACCGCTCCGCCCACCGGCATGGGCTACTTGGGCGTCCGCGTGCGCCCCGCCGCGGGCGGCTTCGAGGTCACGAGCGTCACGCCCGATTCCCCCGCGACCCGCAAGGGCTCAAGGCTCAACGTCGGTGATGTCATCCTCGCCGTCGACACCGTCCGCTTCGCCACTGGCCCCGCGGCCGCGCCCACCATCGACTTCGACGCCGCCATGCTCGGCAGGGCCGGCCGCGAAACGCTCGTCGAGATCCGGCGGGCCGGAGGAACCGGCGGCGCGGAGGGGGCCGCCCCCGACGCCGAGCCCACGCTCCTGGTCATCACGCCCACCAGCTCTGCAACATGGACCGGCCTGCGTTACCGCGAGGAGGTCGCGCAGCGCCGCCGTCAGGTCGAGACGCTCTCGGGCGGCAAGCTCGGCTACCTGCACGTCCGCGCCATGGGCGAGGCCGAGGTCCGCGACTTCGAGCGGGATCTCTACGCCGCCGCCCACGGCAAGGAAGGGCTCATCATCGACGTCCGCGACAACGGCGGCGGCTCCACCGCCGACATCCTGCTCTCGTCCCTCACCGCCCCCCGCCACGCCTTCACCGCCCCACGAGGCGTCGACCTCGCCAGCGTCCCGCGCGACGCGTATCCGCGCGACCGCCGGCTGATCTACGGCTACACCCGACCCATTTCCGTCCTCATCAACCAGAACTCCTTCTCGAACGCCGAGATCTTCGCCCACGCAATCAAGACCACCGGCCGCGGCACCGTCGTCGGCGAGGCGACCTTCGGCGGGGTGATCTCCACCGGCGGCTTCACGCTCATCGACGGCACCAGCATCCGCATGCCCTTCCGCGGCTGGTACCTGCCCGACGGGGCCGACCTCGAGAACAACGGGGCCAAACCCGACATCCGCGTGGAGCTGACGCCGATCGATGACGTGGCGGGAACCGAAGGAAGCGACCCGCAGCTTGAGGCCGCCGTCAAGGAGATGCTCTCCCGCGTCTCGCGGTGATTGGTCGCCACGGCGAGCCGAAGACCCAAGCATGTAAAACACGGAGGGGCACAGAGAAGCACAGAGCAGAGGCACGAACTTCTGGCCGGAGGCATTGCTTGAAACATCAACGGGCCAAGTTCAGCAGGGCAAGTTCAGCAGGCCAAGTTCAGCAGGCCGAGTTCAGCAGCCCGAGTTCAGCAGGCCAAGTTCACCACCCGCATCCGCCTTCTCGCGTCTCCCCTCTGTGCCACTCCCCGCCTTTCTCCGTGTTCTAACCACCTTCGTCCATGATCAACGAAGCTCACCTCGCCGGCACCGTCCACTCATCCTCGTGGGCCCGCTGCGTCGAGTTCTGCAGGTCGAGCATCTGCCGATACCGGCCGTTCAGGGCCGCGAGCTCCTCGTGCGTCCCGCGCTCCACGATCCGGCCGTGATCGACGACCAGGATCGTGTCCGCCGAGCGGATCGTGCTCAGCCGGTGGGCGATGACGAAGCACGTCCGCCCGCGCATCAGCGAGCGCAGCGACTGCTGTATCAACGCCTCGGACTCTGAATCGAGGTTGCTCGTCGCCTCGTCGAGGATCAGGATCTTCGGATCCGCCAAGAGGGCCCGCGCGATCGCGATCCGCTGCTTCTGCCCGCCGCTGAGCCGCACGCCCCGCTCGCCGACGAGCGTCGAATAGCCCTGCTCGAGCCTCAGGATGAACTCGTGCGCGTTGGCCGCCCGCGCCGCGGCGTAGATCTCCTCGAGGCTCGCGTCCCGCCGGGCATACCCGATGTTCTCGGCGATCGTGCCGTCGAACAGAAACACGTCCTGCTCCACGATCCCCAGGAGCGACCGGTAGTCCTCAACGTCCAGCGTCCGCACGTCCGTCCCGTCGAGCAGGAGCCGCCCGCCCGTCGGGTCGTAGAAGCGGGCCACCAGGTTGGTCAGCGTCGTCTTGCCCGCGCCCGACGGGCCGACAAGCGCGACCGTCGAGCCCGCCGGGATGTTGACGCTCACCCCCGAGAGCACGTCGCTCTCGGACCCGGGATAACGGAACGAGACGTTCTCGAAGCCGATCCGCCCCGCGACGCGGAAAGTATCCAGCGGCACGCGCGCGGCCAACGGCCCGGCCGCGGCCCCACCCGCCGCCACCGCTTCAAACTCCCGCGGCTCGGCCAGCAAGTCCAGCACGCGGTCCAGGCTCGCCAGCTCCGCCTGGATACTCGTCGCGCTCGCGCTGAGCGACTCGAGCGGGCCAAGCAGCATGAGCAGATACGCCGAGAACATCATCACGTCGCCGATCGTCAGCGTGCCGTCCAGCACCCGGCCGCCGCCATACACAAGCACGCCCACCGAGCCCAGTGGCAAGAGGAGCATCCACACGACCTCAACCGCCCGGCTCCACCTCCAGGCCAGCATCTCCTGCCGCGACATGAAGTGGTTGGATCGGATGAACCGCGCCGCCTCGCCCCGGGCCCGCGAGAAGCCCCGCACCACCCGCATGCCGCCGAAAGCCTCCGTCGCGTGAGCGTCGATCCCGGTCCGCGTGGCCCGCACGGCCCGGAACACCGGCCGGATCCGCGCAATCCACGCCTTCTGGCTGAACCACGCCAGCGGGATCAGCACCGTCGCCCCAAGCAGCAGCCGCCAGTCGGTATACGCCAGGATGCACAGCGTCCCCGTGAGCTGCACGATCGCCCGCCACGGGTTGTACATCAGGCTGAACAGCAGATCGGCCGACTGCCCCGCGTCCTCCCGCAGCATGCTCGCCGCCCCGCCCGACTTGATCTGGTACACCCGGTGCAGCGGCAGCCGCACCGCGTGGTTGAACACCCGCCGCCGGATCCGGGCCCTAAGGATGTGTGTCAGCCGCGTCATGTTGAACCGGCCGAACATCCCGTTGGCCACCATCAGCACGCTGACGGTCAGCAGCGACACGCCCAGGTACCACAGCAGCTGCTTGGGGTCCCGCGTCGGGACCCACTCGGGCAGGCCCGACGGCCCGGGGTTGTTCGTCAGGATGTAGTCGATGGCGATCTTCGTGCTCGCCGGCGTGATCAGCGCAAGCAGCGCCGACAGCGTCACCGTGACCAGGCACACCGCGATCCGGCCCCGCGAGCCGCGCAGCAGCCCGGAGAACTCGCGGAACAGCACCTTGAACGGCCGCGACCGCCTTAGCCGCTTGGCGTGGTTCGGGTCCTCGTCGGCCGGCGCGTCGGTCGCGCCCCGACGCCGCTTGAGCACATACGCCCGGTAGCGGGACTTGCTCGACGCCGGGAGCCCGGCCGTGCCGCTCGCGGCGCTCTCCGTGCCGGGTACAGATGGATCGGGGTTGGTAAACGCTGCGGCACCCTGGCCGCCGTTGTTGGACGCGGGCATGTGCATGATGTTAGGGAGGTGCAGGTCGGCTATTGCGCACGCAGATTTCCTAGATCGTCAGCGTGCCGCGCCGCCGCTCGCGAGCGATTCCAGGATCGCCGCCGCGTGCCGCGCCGTCGCCCCCTGCTGGCCATGGATGCAGGACAGCCCGCGCTCGACCATCGCGCGGGCCCTTTCACGATCAGCCAGTAGCCCCCGGATCGCGCCGGGCAGTTCCGAGGCCGTGCACCGCTCGATCGCCCCCGCGGCGTCGAACGTCGCCACCACCGACGCGAAGTTGCTCACCGCCGGCCCGACGATCGTCGGCCGCGACAGCGAAACCGGCTCGATCACGTCCGATCCGCCCAGCTCGCCGAACGTCCGCCCCACCACGACCACATCCGCCAGCGCATACGCGAGCCGAAGTTCGCCGATCGTGTCCAGCAGAAACCGATCTGCCCCCGCAATGAGCTCTCCCGTCGACCGACGAACGCACCGCCCCGCGCCCCCGAGCGCCGCATACGCCGTCGCGGCATGCTCGGGCTTCCGCGGCGCACAGAGCACCTGAACCCCTGCCGGCACCGAAGCGTGCAGCAACGCTTCCTCGCACGAGCCCTCGCCCGACGCCCCGCTCATCGGCGCCGTCGAGCCGCCCACGACCAGCGGCCTGCCCCGGTCGATCCCCAGCGCCGCCGCCAGCTCCGCCGCCCCGGCAACGGTTTCCCCCGGCCGAGCCACCGCCGCCGCGTCCCACTTCATCGACCCGGTGATCCGCACCCGCGCGGCATCGACGCCCATGGCGCGAAACCGTTCGGCATACTCGGCATCCTGCACGCAGGCGAGGCTCAGCCGGCCGAACGTCCGCCTGAAGAACGGCCGCAGCCGCGAATAGCCGCGGAACGACCGCGCCGACAGCCGACCATTGATCACCAGCACCGGCACGCCCCGCGCCCGGCACGAGCGCACGAAGTTCGGCCACACCTCCAGCTCGACCATCGCAACCACATCGGGCTTGACGGCCTCCAGAAACCGCGCGACCGCCGGCGAGAAGTCGAGCGCAAACCGCACTACGAACACCCCCGCAAGCCCGCCGAACAAGGCCTTAGCCCGGGCCAGGCCCGTGTCCGTCGACGCCGACACCACCACCTCGACTCCCGCTTCCCTCAGCATCGGCACCAAACCCCGCAGCGTCGCCACCTCGCCCACCGACACCGCGTGCAGCAGCACCCGCCAAGCCCCTGCCGCCTTCGCCGGCAGCGGCGCGATCTTGCCAAACCGCTCCCCCCACCCCGAGCGGGTCTTTCGAGCCCACCACGGCGCTGTCGCCGCCGCCAGAGGGATGTACAGCAGATCGAGCGGAGTCATGGGGGGAAAGGCACCGGGCACTTATCAGAACACCGCACCCCGGATCGGCTGGTGCCTGATGCCTGGTGCCCGGTGCTTCACTCACAATGGGCAGGCGGGGACTCGAACCCCGGACCCTTCGCATGTAAAGCGAATGCTCTAGCCAGCTGAGCTACCCGCCCGGCAGCGGCCCGATGCTAGGGCTACCCCGCCCCGTGTACCCCGCCGTGAGTACCCCGCACCTCCGGGGCGGGTTTCTGTTTCCGGTACCCCACACCTCCAGGCCGCCCTCCTGTGTTCGTCCTTCCACCCTCTCTTCTTCCCCCTCACATCCAACACACCCTCCACCAACCGCTCCCCCATCATCCTCGAAAACCACCCAACCCCCGAGCATTCTGACGCCCGCGGCGAACAACTGCACCGCCCCGCGGCGTCCGCCGACCGGATCCCGTTCGGTACACTCCTGCACCCTCATCACTCTCAGGAGCCCCGCGTGTCCACCGCCCTCACATCCCACGGCCGAGCCCTCCCCGTGTGGGCCTACGCCCTCGGGCTGCTCTGGATCGTCATCGCCCTGGGGGCCTCGGGCGCGCTCGTCTACCAGCACCTGTCGGGCCACGCCCTGCCCGGCTGCCGCGCAGGCGTCGGGGGCAGTGGGGGGGGTGGTGGTGGAAGCATGATCGCCCCGGCCGTCGTCGCCCCGGCCCCAGTCTCCGCGTGCGCATCTCTCGAGGCCCACCCACTGGGCAGCCTCGGCGGCATGCTCCAGTGGTGGCAGGCCCGCCAGCGCGGCGAGCGCCTCGACAAAATCACCCCCGAGCAGGCCTGGTGGCCCGTGAGCTTCCTCGGCGCAACATACTTCGCCGCCGCGCTCGCCGCGTGGCTGGTCATCGGCCTCCGAAAACGCCGCGTGGGCGTGATCGTCCCCTGGGTCGCGCGGCTCGGGCTGCTCGTCTCGCTCGTGTACCTGGCCGTCATCGTCATCGCGCAGAAATACTGCCAATACTGCATCGCCACGCACGCGGCCAACCTGCTGCTGCTGGCTACCTTGGAGGTCGGCATGATCGTCAGCTCCCGCGCCCCGTCCCGCTCCTCGCACGCCCGCCCCGCCGCCGCTCGGCGCGATCTGGGCCTCCCCGCCGTCGCCGCCGCCATGGGCGTGTTCCTGGCCGCCACGGCCGCCTTGGGCATGATGCAATCCCAGAAGGCCGACGCCGACGCGAAGCTCTCACAGGCCCAGTCCGACGACGCGGCCAAGGCCCTCAAGGCGAAGGCCGACGCCGATCGCGCCGCGGCCGCGACTCAGGCCGCCGCAGCCCCGACCAAGCTCCCCTGGGGCGACCGCGGGTTCACCGGGCGCTGGATCTATGGCACCCGCGTCGCCGCCGTCCGCGTCGTCGGCTTCTCGAGCTATCAGTGCCCCTACTGCCGCATCATCGAGCAGGAGCTCTTCGCCCTCGCCGCCAAGCACCCGGGCAAAGTCTCGATCTCGCACATGCACTTCCCTATGTCGAGCCTCTGCAACAAGCACGCCAACACGAACATGCACCCCAACGCCTGCTGGGCCGCCCGCGCCGCCGAGGCCGGCGCGACCATCGCCGGCTCCAAGGCCGCCCTCGAAGGCAAGGACACCACCGCGGCCGCCAACGACGCGTTCTGGAAGCTCCACCAGTGGCTCTTCGGCCAGGGCGGCAGCTTCACCACCGAGCAGCTCACGGCCGCCCTCCCGGGCCTGGGCTTCGCCGACACCGCCCAGTTCATGACCGTCATGACCTCCCCCGCCACCGACAAGGGCATCCATTCCGACATCGAGTCGGCCATCGCCCTGGGCCTCCAGGAAACGCCCATGCTCTACGTCAACGGCGTCGAGCTCCGCGGCTGGCAGCAGCCGGGCGCGATCACCCGCACCATCGAATCGCTCCTCGCCTCCGACCCGCCCGCCGTCGGCCCCGAGGCCGACCGCCCGATCCTCGCCAAGGAGAAGTACATCGAGGACTGGCGCCAGGAGAAGCTCATCGACATCCCCGCCCTGGCCGACCGCACCGTCGGCCCAGCCGACGCCAAAGTCAAGCTCGTGGTCTTCGGCGACTACACCGAGCCCAACACCGGCAAGGTCCACCAGCGCATCCGCGACTCCATCAAGGGCAAGAGCATCAGCTACTCCTTCCGCCACTTCCCGGGGGCGATGGCCTGCAACCCCGCGCTCGCGTCGCTCAAGAAAGACCTCTTCGTCAACGGCTGCCTCGCCGCCCGCTCCGCCGAGGCCGCCGGCCTCGCCGGCGGGCCCGACGCGTTCTGGAAGATGTCCGACTGGCTCTTCGAGAACGCCGCCGGCGTCAGCCCCGAGCGCGTCCGCGCCGGCGCGCTCTCGCTGGGCCTGGACGCCGCGAAGTTCGACGCCGCCTTCGCCGCCAACGGCCTGGCCGACGTCGGCGTTCAGAACCAGGTGATGTACGCCCAGTCCATCAGCGTCGATCGCATGCCCAAGATCTACGTCAACGGCCGCTGGGTCCGCCAGTGGATCAGCGACGACCAGCAGGACGTCGTTCTGGACCGCATCATCGCCGACCAGCTCGGGACCAAGTGAGCCCACACATCTCCCGCTCGCGGGAAATGAATGGGCTCAAGCGCAGACTCATGCAGGCGAGGGCACGCACGTCCCCCCGCGCTCGTCCCGCATCACCAACTCTCAGCAGCCCTGGAACCACGAGCTGAGGAACGCAAAGATGTCCGTCACGCTCCGACCGCCATCGCCGTCGAAATCGGCCCGCAGGTCGCCGGCAAACCACGCGCTCAGGAACGCGAAGATGTCCGACACGTCCCGCGTGCCGCTGCGATCAAAGTCGCTGTCGCACTCGATCCCCGGCGCGGGAGCGACCAGCAGCAGCGCGTCGTAGGTCTCGCCCACGCCGCTGTTCGAGTAGTTCAAAACCGCCGACACCACCACGCCCCCGAAGCGCCGCACCGACCACGCGATCGTCGACGACGCCCCCGGGTCCCGCGGCTGCAGCACGCTCGACGAGAACATCGTTCCCGACGCGGCCGATTCAGAATCCCCCAGCGTCAGCGACGCGATCGTGTACGGCGTCTGCGAGTTCACGCCCGTAATCGTCTGCCCCGCCGCCAGCAGCAGCTCGAGCCGATACCCAGCCGACGTCCGCGCCGCGCGGAACAGGCCGGTGGTCGCCGGGCCGGCCAGCGGCTGATAGTCGGCCACGAAGAACACGTTGCCCGCCACGTCGAGCCCGGGCGAAGAGAACCTCGCCGCCGCGGGAATCGTCCCCACGCTCTGCCCGCTCACGGAACTCAAAACACTCTGCCCCGCCCGCGCCGCGACCTCCCAGCCGAAGCCGCTGCCGGGCGTGAACCGAAGCACCGGAATGAACTCGCCCAGCGTCGGTTCCGTCGCCGTGGCCGCCAGCAGCACGGGCACGCCCCCGCCCGCGCCGATCGCCACCGGCCCGTTGCCGCCCCGGAATGGCAGCTGCGAGCCATACTGCAGAAACCGCGCCGCCGCCGACGGATTGACGTTGAACCCGTCGGGCCCAAGCAGCGGCGACGCGAGCTCGAACGACCGCGGCGAGCCCGCCACAACGCCCGGGGCCGCCCCGCCCGTCCCCCCCGACACGCCGAACACGACCACGCGTCTCGGCTGGGCCTCCCCCGCCGCCACGCCCAAGGCCGCGACGGTGCCGATCCCGCCCAGCGCCGTCAGCGGCACATACGACGGGTTGCCCCGGTGCCCGATGATCCCGCTGGGAAGGTGCGTCGTGGTCGTCGCCAGGTTGCCGGTCGTCGAGCCCGTGCGGAGCCGCCCCGCAAAGTCGAACGCGACCGCGAACGGCCCCACACCCGCCTGGTTCAGAATCGCCGGCGTGTTCGTCGGCGTCGCCTCGTTGGAAATCACGAAGCTCGTCGCGGCCGCGTCCGCCGCCGCGTTGCTCGACCCGCTGCCGGTCAGCACGTTCACGCCCGCCCCGCGGAGCGAAGGCGAGACGCGGACCACGTTGTCGCCCAAGAGCCGAGTCGCCGTGCCCGCTAGCGCCGTGAACGCGTCGGCCCGCAGCGCAACGTTCCCCGAGGCATCAACCCCGCCCAGCGAGAGCGTCGACGTGTCGGGCCCCGCCGCCGAGGCCCGGCTGCTGGCGGCCACTGTCCGCTCGACATAGAACCGCGACAGGTCCGAGCTCAGCCGCCCCACCGTCGCCGTCACCACCGAGCTCGGCGCCAGCGAGAAGTCCGAGATCGCGATACCGAACTGCGAATCAAACCCCGAAATGCCTACCGGCGTCCCCGCCGAGTTGGCCCCGGCGTTCACGCCCGCCCCGGCCGAGGTCCAGCGCGAATAGTCAACCGCCGGGAACCCCACGCTCCCGCGCACATCCGGGCTGATCGCCACCGACCCCAGGATCTGCGTCCGGAACATCGGATCGATGTCGCGCGACGCCTTCACGATCGGCGCCACGATGATCGGGTTGCCCCACGACGTCACCGCCGGTGCCCCATCAACCACATACCGCACCCGCTGCCCCGCCGCATCAAACGCCGACAGCGCGTCGTTGCCGCCGGGAGTGAGGGACACAGAGTCCTGTCCGAGGCTCGCGGTCGAGCCGCAGGCAATCACAACGGTCGCGGCGACAATCTTGGTCGGGTTCATCAGCAAAGCACTCCGCGCTTGGTAAACACATTCCGTGCGCACCGGCCCGCCGGGCGCCAAGGCCCCGCGACACGACCCGGTCTCGAACCGTGCAACAGTGCCCTGTTTCGGGCCAGAAACAAGAATAGGCGAAGCCCAGCCGCCATCTCACCAGTCCCCGTCGCCGTTCGGGCACCCAAACCCGACCGCGGTCCGAGAATCCACCCGGTCGAAACCCTTGTGCTTCGTCCTTCCTAGCCCCGCGCTCCCGGATCACGAAGCCAGCTAGAGGCCGGAACCCGGAGCACCCAGCGCAGCCCAAGGAACCGGAGCAGAAATCGCACTCATACTCAATGGCCTTCTCCGGTCTCCTCTGGTCCCTTCTATCCCTCCGCGTTCCCGCCCTTCTCCCACCCCCACCCCGGCATAATCCCCCCATGCCCCCCGCCCTCCCAGCCCCCGCGTCCGTCCGCGTCACCGTCATCGCCCACACGCTCATCCGGATCGAATACGCCCCCGACGGCCGGTTCGTCGACGTCCCCTCCCTCTTCGCTATCCACGGACCCACCGGCAACGTCCCTCTCGACGACCCCATCCTCGCCGTCCACACCACCCCCGCCTCCGCCGGGTCTCCACCGATCCGCGTCTCCACCGACCGCCTGAGCTTCATCTATACGCCCGACGGCCAGCCGCCCCACCCCGGCAACATGCACGCCCTGATCCGCCACCCCGCCCCCCCCGCGGCCCTGCCCATGCTCGACGGCCACGTCCTCTGGACCCCGGGGGCCCGCAACCGCTTCAACCTCGGCGGCACGCTCTCCACCCTCGACGGCCTCCGCGCCGCCGCCCCCCTCCCAGAGGGCCTCCTCAGCCGCGACGGCTGGCAACTCGTCGACGATTCCGCCACCGCCGTCCTCGTCGACGGCTGGGCCGCCACGCGAGAGAGCGTCGGCGCCGCGGCCAACCTCGACTGGTACCTCTTCGCCTACGGCAACGACTTCCCCGCCGCCCTCCGCACCCTCGCCATCATCGCCGGCGTCGTCCCCACGCCCCGCAAGTACGCCCTGGGCTCCTGGTTCAGCCGCTACTGGCCCTACACCTCCGAAGAGTTCCGCGGCATCGCCCTCGAATACGCCAGCCACGGCTTCCCCCTCGACGTCATGGTGCTTGACATGGATTGGCACCGCGAAGGCTGGACCGGATGGTCCTGGAATCGCGACCTGCTTCCGGATGCCGAGACGCTCATGCAGTGGCTCCACGCCCAAAGCCTGGCCGTCACGCTCAACCTCCACCCCGCCGACGGCGTCGGCCCTCACGAAGACCGCTACGCCCCGTTCATGCGGGCGCTGGGCCGCACGCCCGACGGCTCCACGGTCGCCTTCGATGCCGGCGATCGCGACTACATGCAGGCCCTCTTCGGGCAGGTCCATCGCCCACTGGAGCAGCCCGAACGCCGCCCCGGAGTTCGCGGCGGGGCGGGTGGCGGGGGAGCTGCCGGCGGGGGCATCGACTTCTGGTGGCTCGACTGGCAGCAGGACCGCTTCGTCCGCTCCATCCCCGGGCTCACCAACCTCCGCTGGCTCAACCACCTTTACACCAACCACACCCAGCGGCAGCCCGGCACCCTCGGCCCCGCCGACCCCGGCCTCCGCCCCCTGAGCTTCTCGCGCTGGGGCGGGGGCAACGGGGAATCCGACCGCGAGGGCGGGGGCACGCCCTTCGGCGACCACCGCAACCCCGTTCACTTCTCCGGCGACGCCCACACCGGCTGGGACATGCTCGCCTTCCAGGTCCCCTTCACCGTTACCGCCGGAAACGTCGGCTGCTTCTTCTGGTCCCACGACATCGGCGGCCACTTCGGCCCGCGCTTCGAGGAAACCACCGCCCGCTGGGTCCAGTTCGGCGCACTCTCCCCCGTCCTCCGCCTCCACTCCGCCCGCACCGCCTCCCTCGACCGCCGCCCCTGGACCTACGAGCCCCGCTTCTCGAACGCCATGCGTACGGCCTTTCTGCTCCGCTCCCGCCTGATGCCCACCATCTACGCCGCCGCCCGCGAATGCGAGGAGATGCTGCCGCTCCTGCGCTCCATGTACCTCACCCGCCCCGGCACCCCCCGCGCTTATCGCACGCCCCACCAATACACCCTGGGCGACCACCTCCTCTGCGCCCCGATCACCGCGCCCGGCCTGGGCCAGGCCTGCGTCGGCACCCAGTACGTCTGGTTCCCCGCAGACGAAGCGCCCGGCAAACCCCCGTCCGCATGGCACGACCTCAGCACCGGCTCCCGCTTCGGCGGCGACAACGCCTACGAGCACGGAGGGCTGGGGGGGGTGGACGGGGCCGAGGCCATCGTCTCGGCCCCCATCGACCGATCCCCCGTCTACCTCCGCGCCGGCGTCCCCTTGGCCATGCAAGGCCCAACGCTCCGCATGGCAGCCCCCGCCGTCACCGACCTCCGCGTCCGCATGTTCCCCGGCCGCCCGGGCCAGCGAGAGAGCACGAATCTCTACGAGGACGACGGCGCAAGCCTCGCCTATCGCTCGGGCGCCTCCGCCGCAACGCCCATCACCGTCGAGTGGTCCACCCGCCCCGCCCCCGACGGCCGGCTCTGCTGTCGAGTAGACATCGGCCCGACGACCGGCATCTTCGAAGGCCAGCAGCCGGAGCGCCGCATCGCGATCGAAGTGGCGGCCGTGGCCGAAGTGCAGGGCGTTCAAGTCGACAACACGCCCGCGAGCGCACCGCCCACCACCACCCTGAGCCCCCGCGACGCCGGCGGCCTATTCACCATCGATCTGGGCATCCGCCCGATCTCCCGCCTTGTCTCCGTCGAGTTCACCCTCCGCCCCGCCGACGCCGCGGCCCTCGCGCTCGCCGAACGCGCTGCCGATCTCGCCGCCGCCCTCGACGAGCCCGTCAAGCCCGAAACCCTGGTCCAGACCGTCGTCCGCCACTGCGCCCCGCGAATGGGAGCAGTGGGGGAGGCGAGGGGCGCGGCGACCCCCGACCCCGCTCGCATCGAAGCCATCCTCCGCATCGGCGCCGGCATCGGCGCTTTCAGCCAAGACCACATTCTCCGCGTGCTCAACACGCTTGGCCTGCTCGACGACGACGGTCCCGTCGATGTCCACGTCATCGACCGTGTCGGCACACACGAGACACCACTCTCGCGCCACGCCGTCCAACCCCGCCCGAACGCCCCCGCCGACGTGATCCTCCCCCCCGCGCCCCTCGCCGCCCCGCCCCTGGGCCTGCGGGCCACGCGGCTTGTTCGCGTCCACGCCTCCATCCGCCGCACACCCATCGTCTTCGAGCACGTGCTCGACACCCACCTCGCGCCCCTGACGGCCTTCGCCTGCGCCGGCCCGTTCGACTGGGACTGGCGCTGGTCCATCGCCGAACGCGTCAACGCCCCCGAGACGTTGACCGTCAATCCCCACGCGGGCACGCAAACGCCCTCCACCCCTCCCAAAGCCGGCTGGACGCCCGCCAAATCCTCGGGAAAGTGGGCCGTCAACTTCCGCGAGCTCTGGGCCGACCGCGGCGGCCTGGGCTACGCAGCCGTCCGCATCCTTTCCCCGGTCCCCCAGCCGGTCCGGATCCACTTCGAGTGCAGCGACAAGCTCGAAGCCTTCCTCGACGGCGCGAAGGTCTATTCCCTCGACGCGTTCGACGGCCACGCCGCCGCCCAGCCCAGCGCCGCCGTCACGCTCCCCAAGGGCGAGAGCGTCCTCTTGGTCAAAGCCTCCCAAGGCGGCGGCGGCTGGGGATTCACCGCCAGCATCGACGCGCCGCACGGCCTCGAGCAGCGCCCGCTATAGCGTTCCCCACCACCCCGCCCCCTTGCGTACGCTGGCCCATGCCCACCTCCCCGATCTCTCCGCCCCTCCACCCGGCGTATCAAGAACTCTGTCAGCGTCTCCGCTCGGTAAAAGTCATCGAGTCCGTCGGCGCGCTGGTCTCCTGGGATCAGGAGACGTACATGCCCGAGCGGGCCGCCGACTTCCGCTCCGACCAGATGTCCGAGGTCTCGGCCATCGCTCACGAGCGCGCCACCGATCCCCGCATCGGCGACCTGCTCGCCGCCTTGGAGTCCCAGCCCGAGTTCAAGGACGCCGCCACCCCCCAAGCCGCCAACCTGCGCGAGATCCGCCGCGACTTCGATCTGGCGATAAAGCTCCCTACCGACCTGGTCGCCGAGCTGGCCAAGGTCGGCTCTCAGGCACAGGAAGCCTGGAAGCACGCGCGCGAGGCCTCCGACTTCAAGGCCTTCCAGCCCTGGCTCGAGCGCATGATGGACCTGACCCGACGCAAGGCCCAGTGCCTGAGCACGAGCTCCACCCCCGAGCTCTACGACGCGCTGCTTGATCAGTACGAGCCCGGGGCGAAGGCGTCGGAGATCCAGGCCGTCTTCCGCCCCCTCGCCGACCGCCTCGCCGGCCTCATCAAGGCCATCGGCGCTTCCGCCCACGTCCCGACTGACGCGCCGCTGAAGATCACCTTCGACCCCGCCAAGCAGCACGAGCTGGGCCAACTCATCCTCAAGGCGATGGGCTTCGACTTCGCCGCCGGCCGCCTCGACACCACCACCCACCCCTTCTGCTCCGGCATGGCCCCGGGCGACACCCGCCTCACCACCCGCTATCGCGAGAGCCACTGGACCGACGCGCTCTACTCGACCCTGCACGAGGGCGGCCACGGGCTCTACGAGCAGGGCCTGCCCAAGCTCGGCCCCGTCTTCGGCACGCCCCTGACCGACGCCATCTCCCTGGGCATCCACGAGTCCCAGTCCCGCATGTGGGAGAACTTCGTGGGACGCTCCCGCGAGTTCTGGCGCTGGCTCACCCCCATCGCCAAGGACCACTCCCCGGCCCTCAACCAGTTCTCCGAGGACCACCTCTACGCCGCCGTCAATCTCGTGAGGCCCAGCCTCATCCGCGTCGAGGCCGACGAGGCAACATACAACCTCCACGTGATGATCCGCTTCGAGCTCGAACGCGCCCTTATAGCCGGCGACCTGCCCGTCAAAGACCTGCCCGGCGAGTGGAACGCGCGGTACAAGCAGTACCTCGGCGTGAACATCCCCGACGACCGCCGCGGCTGCCTGCAAGACGTCCACTGGGCCTTCGGCCTCATCGGCTACTTCCCGACCTACACCCTGGGCAACCTCTACGCCGCCCAGCTCTGGGAAACCATCAACGCCCAGATCCCCACCCTCAGCGCCGACATGGCCAGGGGCGACTTCACCAAGCTCAAGGCCTGGCTCAATACCCACATCCACGCCCACGGCAAACGCTACCGAGCCGCCGAACTCTGCCAGATGCTCACCGGCAAGCCCCTGACCGCCGACCCCCTGATGCGCCACCTCGAAGCCAAGCTCAAGCCGCTCTATCGCCTGTGACCCAGCGCCGCCGACCCAAAACCACCCCGGGCGTCCTGCTGTGCGTGCTGGCTCTGGCCGGCCTGCTGCTCGCGCTCGTCGGCGGCCCGATCGCCGGTGTAATCGGGGGCGTGTCCGCCTCCATCCTCAGCGCCCCGTCCGGCTTCGAGCAGACCACCGCCCAGCGGGCCTGGACCTGGTCATCCCTGGGCCTCAGCGCGGCCGTCGCCCTGCTCATCGCCCTCATCGCCACCGCCCTCGCGTGGCCCGCCGCGTGGGCCATCCGCCGCGACCGACGCTTTGCGCTCGTCGCCGGTGTCGGCCTGCTCATGCCCACCTACCTGGCCTACGCCGGCTGGGGCATGCTCCGCGGCCCCGGCTCCCTCGTGGGCGACGCGCTCGCCCGCGCCCCGGCGTGGGTCGCCCGCTGGTTCGACCTCGGCCTCGCCGTCATCGGGCTGAGCCTCTGGGCCTGGCCTTTGGCCGCCATCGTTCTGGCGATCGGCGCCGTCCGCCTGCCCGCCGCGCTGCTGGACATGCTGGCCCTCGAGCCCACCGGCCCGGCCCGCCGCACCCTCGTGCTCCTCCGCCTCCTGCGTGCCTGGATCGCCGCCGCCGTCGGCGTCGTCGCGCTGGTCATGATCGGCTCGGCCGTCCCCATGCACCTGGCCCAGCTTCCCACGGCCGCCATCCGTCTCTGGACGTATCTCAGCCTCACCAGCCGCCCCGAAACCGTCTGGCTCGCCGCCGCGCCCCTGCTGGCTCTCGCAACGCTCGGCGCGATCCTGATCACCCGCCGGATCGACCGCCCCCCCGGCTCCACCGACCCGACCGCACCCCTCAACACAACTCGCGAGCCCGGCCGCGGCGGAGCCGCCACGATCGCCGCCCTCGTCGTCGTGCTGCTCAGCGTCGCCGCACCCCTCGCCCTGTTCTTCATCAACCTGCGAAACGTCTCGTCGCTGGCGGCGTTCTGGCGCCTCAATGCCCGCGCTGTCATCGAGAGCCTCGCCACCGCGTTCTGGGTCGGGCTCATCGCCGCGGCTCTCTGCGCCGGTATCTTCATCGTCCGCTCCTGCGCCCCTCCGCTCATCGCCCGCGCGTGCGTCTGGGCCGCCGCCGCCACCGTTGCCCTCGGCCTCGTCCCCGGCGTGCTCATCGGCCAGAGCGTCGCAAGCCTCACGCAAATCCTGGGCGATGCCGGCGAGGGCCGCTGGCCACTCGTGCTCGCCCACGCAACCCGCTTCGCCTGCGTCGCCTCCATCGTCGGTCTGATCCTCGCCCGCCAGGAATCGCCCGACGAGCGCGGCGTCCGGCGCCTCGAGGCCGGCGACTCCCTCTCGGGCTTCGTCGCCCTCCGCCTTCGCCCGGCCCTGGGCGTCATCGCCGCCGTCGGCTGCGCCTCCGCCGTCCTGAGCATCCACGAGATCGAAGCCACCGTCCAGCTCGCCCGCCCCGGCCCCCAGAACCTCGCGCAGACGCTCCTCAACGCCCTGCACTATGCCCGCGACGAACAGCTCTGCGCCGCCTGCATCAACCTCGTCGCGCTCGGCCTCGTCGGCGCCTTGCTCACCGCCGCGTTCCTCGGCATCCGATGGAACGGCTCGCGTGGTGGAGCGTCTCTCCAAAGCCGTGGCTCCCCGACCCCCATGTAGCCACTGCTCCCCACCGCACTTTCAGCCCCAACCCTCAAACCCCGCACCCCGCACGCAGCTCCCGGGTATGCTCGGTCGAGGGCGGCAAGGGGCGGGTGCGGAGGGCGGCGCCAAAGGCATGGCAGTATCCACGCGGGAACGCTCGCGGTTCGGACAACCCGCTCCCGCGGCCTTGTTTATAACATTCCTCCTGATCCTCCTGATCGCCCTCCCCGCCTGCGACCACGCGCCCCACGACGACGCCCCGGCCCCCATCAACCCCACCGCCACCTTCGGCGGCCTGGGCGACACCCCCGGACGCTTCGCCTATCCGCGCTGCATCGAGGCCGACGGCCAGACCCTCTGGGTCATCGATAAGTCCGGACGCGTCCAGCAGATCGACGCCCGCACAGGCGCCTGCCTCGCCCTCTTCCGAATGCCCGAAGACTCCAGCGGCAGGCCCGTCGGCCTCGCCATCGCCCCGGGCCGCGACGCCTCGGGCGCATGGAAGCCCCGCATGATCTACGTCGCCGATACCCACTACCACCGCGTCATGATCTTCGATCTTCCAACGCCCGCCCCCGGCGCACCCGAGCAGATGCTCCAGCCAGTCAAGGTCGTCGGGAGCTACGGCATCGGAGACGCCCAGTTCTACTTCCCCACCGACGTCGCCGTCCTCCCCACCCCCGACGGCTCCGCCGCCCACCGCATCTACGTTCCCGAGTATGGCGGCAACGACCGCATCAGCGTCTTCGATGGCGACATGAACTTCCTCTTCGCGTTCGGCACCCTGGGCCCGGGCCACGATCCGGCGCTCGTCGAGTTCAGCCGCCCCCAGGCCGTTCAGATCTGGAACCGCCCCGACGGCAGCAAGGAGCTCGTCGTCCTCGACCTGGGCAACCACCGCCTCGGCCGCTTCACACTCGAAGGCCGCCTCATCGCCTGGATCGGCAAGCCCGGCGGCAGCGCCTCGGGCATGGGCGACGCCCTGGGCGAGTTTAACCTCCCGCAGGGCCTCCGCATCCTCAACGATTCAACCGCCCTGGTCACCGAGTTCGGCGCCTGCCGCGTCCAGCTCGTCGACCTCGCCACCGGCCGCGGCCTCCGCGCCTGGGGTCGCCCGGGCCGGGGCGAAGGCGAGCTGGCCAATCCCTGGGACTCCGCCGTCATCGGCAAAGACGTCTTCGTGCTCGACTCGGGCAACAACAGGATCGTGCGCTTCCGCCGCTAGGTCCAAACGAATCACCCTCTTTGATCGAGGTCGGATGCTGACGCTGGCGGTGGATTACGGGATCGCGTTCGAGCAGCCACGCTGGCTGCTGCTTGCGCCCGTTCTCTGGCTGCTGGCCGTCTGGATCGGCCGCCAGTCCCTCAGCGGCATGGGCACCGGCTCGCGCCGCGTCGCCCTCCTGGTCCGCCTGCTGGTCATCGGCCTCGTCGTCGCCGCCGTCGCAAGGCCCCAGTGGCGGCGCGAAGGCAAGAACGTTAACGTTGCCGCCATCATCGACGTCAGCGACTCCGTCCGCCAGCCCCGCCGCGCCCCCGACGGCACCACCGTCTCCCTGACCCAGCTCGCCGAGGCTTGGCTCACCGAGGCCGGCCAGACCGCACGCCCCGGCGACACCATGAGCCGCCTCACCGCCGCCCGCAAGAGCTACGTGCAGTCCCTCTCCATCGCCCCCGCCGAGAAGCCCGACCTCATCACCACCGGCGACACCGACGCCACCGACCTGGCCGACGCCGTCCTCAAGGCCCTCGCCATCCCCGGCATCGACCGCGCCGGCGGCGCCGCGGCCAAGCGCATCCTTCTCATCTCCGACGGCAACGAAACAGCCGGCAGCCTCCGCAGCGCCGCCGCCGCCGCCAGGTCCGCCGGCGTCAAGATCGACGTCCGCCCCGTCCGTTACAAGTACGCCGCCGAGATCATCGTCGACAAGATCGTCGCCCCCGCCACCGCCCGCAAGGGCCAGAACATCAACCTCCGCGTCCTGCTCACCAGCCTCAGGCCCGCCACCGGCCGCCTCACGCTCCTGGTCAACGGCGACCCGGTCCGGCTGGGCGACGCGGGAGCCGGGGGCGCCGGCACGATGGACATGCCCGTCTCCCTCGACGCCGGCCCCAACGTCATCCCGATCCCCATGAGCCTGCCCCTGGCCGGCCCGCAGCGCTTCGAGGCCGTCTTCACCCCCGACAATCCCGCCGACGACGCCATCGCCCAGAACAACCGCTCCCTCGCCATCACCTTCGTCCAGAGCGAGGGCCGCGTGCTCGTCGTCGCCCCAAGCAGCGAGGAGGTCGCCCCGCTCGTCGCCGCCCTCAACCAGAGCAAGCTCAACGCCGAGGTCGTCGCCCCCGCCCAGGCTCCCAAGGCCCTGGTCGACTGGGGCGCCTTCGACGCCGTCGTACTGGCCAACACCCCAAGCAACGAATTCACCCCGCAGCAGCAGGAAGACCTCAAAAGCTACGTCCAGGACCTCGGCGGCGGTCTGGTCATGGTCGGCGGGCCCGAGAGCTTCGGCGCCGGCGGCTGGATCGGTTCCCCCGTCGCCGATGCCCTCCCCATCAAGCTCGACCCGCCCCAGCAGCGCAAGATGCCCCGCGGCGCGCTCGCCCTCATCATGCACTCCTGCGAGATGCCCCGCGGCAACTACTGGGGCCAGCAGGTCTGCCTCGCCGCCATCAACAACCTCTCACGCCTCGACCTCGTCGGCCTCCTCGAATACTCCTTCGGCAAGGGCGACTGGTGGGTCCACCCCCTCAGCGAGGTCGGCAACCGCGCCGCCGTCACCCGCGCAATCAACTCCCTCACCTTCGGCGATATGAAGGTCCTCGACGGGCTCCTCAACAAGGCCATCGGCTCGCTCGCTGCCGCCGACGCCGGTGCACGCCACATCATCATCATCTCCGACGGTGACGCCACCCTCGGCGACCGATCCATCCTCCAGCGGGCCCGCGCAAACCGCATCACCATCTCCACCGTCATGGTCTTCCCCCACGACCGCACCGCCGGCAGCCCCTACTGGGAAGCCATGCGCTCCATCGCCACCACCACCGGCGGCCGGTTCTACCCCGTCATCGACGAGGGCGAGTTCGCACGACTCCCCGCCATCTTCATCAAGGAAGCCCAGGTCGTCAAACGCTCCCTCATCTGGGAGGGCCCCGGCTTCAGCCCGGCCATCGCCAACGCCGTCAGCGAGCCCATGCGCGGCCTCACCCGCGAGAGCATGCCCCAGATCACCGGCTACATCGTCGCCGCAGAGCGCGAGGGCCTCAGCGTCGTCACCCTCAGGGGCAAAGAGAACGACCCCGTCCTCGCCCACTGGCAGTTCGGCCTCGGAAAGAGCGTCGCCTTCACCAGCGACGCCAGCGTCCGCTGGGCCAAGGCCTGGCCCTCCTGGGACAAGTACCGCGCGTTCTGGGAACAGCACATCCGCTGGGCCATGCGCCCGGGCGGCAACGCCGACATGCGCGTCACCACCGAAGACCTCGGCGACCGCACCCGCGTCCGCGTCGAGGCCCTCGACCCCCGCGGCGAACGCCTCAACTTCGTCCGCTTCGCCGGCCGCGTCGTCGGCCCGGGCAACGCCACCGAGGGCGTCGAGCTCCGCCAGACCGGCCCCGGCCGCTACGAGGGCGTCTTCGAATCCGCCAAGAGCGGCGCATACATCGCGAGCCTCCGCTACAGCGTCCCCGCCCAGGAAGACGCCTCCGGCGTCGTCATACCCGCCCGCGACGGCAGCATCCTCGCCGCCGTCAGCCGCCCCTACGCCGACGAGTTCCGCAGCCTCGAAGACAACGCCGCCCTCCTGCGCACCATCGCCGAGCTTACCGGCGGCCGCGTCCTCCCCGACGACCCCAAGGCCGCCGCCATCTTCGACCGCGAAGGCCTGAAGATGCCCGCCGACCTCCGCCCCATCTGGATGCTCACGGCCCTGCTCGCCCTGGGCGTCTTTCTGCTCGACGTCGCCGTCCGCCGCGTCCGCATCGACCCCGCCCTCATCGCCGCCGCCGTCCGCAGGGGCCTGGGCCGCGGCGAAGCCCGCAGCAGCGAACAGCTCGGCTCCCTCAAAGAAGCCCGCGGCCGGGCCCGCCAGTCCGCCGCTGCCCCCGGAGCGCCCGAGCCCCCCGCGCAGACCGCTTCCACCAAGTTCGAGGCGACCGACGCCGAGCTCAAGGCCGGCAACGCCAACCAGTCCATCGCCGATCCCGCCCGCCCCTCCGCGCGCGACCCCGCCGCATCCAAGCCCGCCGAGGGTATCGACGCCCCGCCCGAAGAAGGCGGCCTGTCCCGCCTGAAGAAAGCCCGCGAGCGGGCCCAGGAAAAGTTCGAGGACGACGACCGCAAGTGACTTCAGTTCTAGCCGCCACCAACCCGCCCGCCTAGCCCCGACCGGAGACGCCCATGGCAAGCATCGAAACCCAGCAGCAGACCCCCGAGGCCGTCAAGGCCCGCTGCGAGGCCTTCCGCACCACCTACCAGGGCCTCCGCGACGAGATCGGCAAGGTCATCGTCGGCCACATTGACGTCATCGATGCCACGCTCATCGGCCTCTTCGCCGGCGGCAACATCCTGCTCGAAGGCGTCCCGGGCCTGGGCAAAACGCTGCTCGTCCGCACCCTCGCCGACACGCTCAGCCTCCCCTTCAACCGCATCCAGTTCACCCCCGACCTCATGCCCGCCGACGTCATCGGAACCAACATTATCAGCGAGGACGCGACCACCGGCCGCCGAGGCTTCGAGTTCCAGCGCGGGCCGATCTTCGCTCAGATCGTCCTCGCCGACGAGATCAACCGCGCAACACCCAAAACCCAGTCCGCGCTGCTCGAGGCCATGCAGGAACGCAGCGTCACCGTCGCCGGCACCACCTACAAGCTCGACAAGCCCTTCTTCGTGCTCGCCACCCAGAACCCCATCGAGCAGGAAGGCACGTATCCCCTCCCTGAAGCCCAGCTCGACCGCTTCATTTTCAAAGTCACCGTCGGCTACTCGAAGCTCGACGAGCTCATGACCATCCTCGACCGCACCACCGGCACCAAGACCCCAGAGGTCCGCAAGATGATGGACGGCCCCGCCATCCTCGACGCCCAGACCCTCATCCGCGACTGCATCGTCGCCCCCCACGTCAAGGAATACGCCGCCCGCCTCGTCCTCGCCACCCACCCCGGCGGCGAGCACGCCCCCAACGCCGTCAACCAGTACGTCCGCTGCGGCGCCAGCCCCCGCGCCGCCCAGGCCATCCTCCTCGGCGCCAAGGTCCGCGCCCTCACCCAGGGCCGCTTCCACGCCTCGTACAAAGACATCCAGGACGTCGCCCTCCTCGCCCTCCG